>NZ_JBIVXY010000023.1:0-73919 GCF_044769485.1 Kitasatospora sp. NPDC090308
CCGGGACCGTCCACGCAGACACGTGTCCGGTGCTCCCTGCCGAGCGACCAGTGAACACTACGCCGGATCCGGGCCCGGTGCAAACAACCGCCCGCGGCCGGCCCTGGAGGTGTCTCCCGGGCCGGCCGCGGGCGGAGTTGGGGCGGGGTTCCAGGGGGTCAGACCTGGCGGGCCATCTCCTCGGCGATCGCGGCGGCGAAGGAGTCGATGTCCTGTTCGGTGGTGTCGAAGGCGGCCATCCAGCGGACTTCACCGGTGTGCTCGTCCCAGAAGTAGAAGCGGTAGCGCTTCTGGAGGCGCTCGCTGACCTCGCGCGGGAGGAGCGCGAAGACGGCATTGGCCTGGACGGGGCGGACCACGGTGACGCCGGGGATCTCGCGGACGGCGGCTTCGAGGCGGCGAGCCATCGCGTTGGCGTGGCCGGCGTTGCGGAGCCAGAGGTCGCCGGTGAGGAGTGCCTCGAACTGGACGGAGACGAAGCGCATCTTCGAGGCGAGCTGCATCGAGGTCTTGCGCAGGTACTTGAGGTTGCGGACCTTCTCGGGGTCGAGGACGACCACGACCTCGCCGAGCAGCAGGCCGTTCTTGGTGCCGCCGAAGGAGAGGACGTCGACCCCGGCGTCGGTGGTGAACTCGCGGAACGGAACGCCGAGCGAGGCGGCGGCGTTGGCGAGCCGGGAGCCGTCGAGGTGGACGAGCATGCCGCGTTCGTGGGCGTGCTCGCAGATCGCCCGGATCTCGTCGACCGTGTAGAGGGTGCCGAGTTCGGTGGACTGGGTGATCGAGACGGCGAGCGGTTGGGCGCGGTGCTCGTCGCCCCAGCCCCAGGCCTGCTGGTCGATCAGGGCGGGGGTGAGCTTACCGTCGGGGGTGGGGACGGTGTGGATCTTGATGCCGGCGAGCTTCTCGGGGGCGCCGCCCTCGTCGACGTTGATGTGCGCGCTCTCGGCGGCGATCACCGCGCCCCAGCGCGGGAGCAGCGCCTGGAGGGCGACGACGTTGGCGCCGGTGCCGTTGAAGACGGGGTACGCCTCGGCGCGGTCGCCGAAGTGGCGGCGGAAGACGGTCTGGAGGTGCTCGGTGTAGGCGTCCTCCCCGTAGGCGACCTGGTGGCCGTCGTTGGCCAGGGCGATCGCGGCGAGCACCTCGGGGTGGACGCCGGCGTAGTTGTCGCTGGCGAAGCCGCGGACGGCGGGGTCGTGGTGCCGCACTGCGTCGGTGGTGCCGGGGGTGTCGGGGGTGCCAGGGACACCGGGGTTGGAGGTGGTCATCGGGCTGTCAGCCACAGGTGCTGTCCGTTCAGTTCTGCTGCGGGGCGGTCCCAGAGGGACGCCAGGGTGGTGGCCAGGTCGGCGGTGTCGGTGAAGCCGGCGAACTTGGCGTCCGGCTTCTCGGCCCGCATCTCGGGGCTGACCAGGGCCTTGATGACCAGGATGACGGCCGCCGCGGTGGGGTCGCCGTCGGGGGCGGTGGTCTCCTTGCGGAAGGAGTCGGCCATCGCCAGGGTCCACGCCTCGGTGGCGGCCTTGGCGGCGGCGTACGCGGCGCCGCCCGCGGTGGGCTTGTGCGCGGCGGCGGCGGAGACCATGGCGTAGCGGCCGGCGGGGCTGCGGAGCAGGGCGGGCTGGAAGGCCAGCGAGGTGTGCTGGAGGGTGCGGACGACGGTGTCGTGCAGGAAGTCCCAGTCGTCGATCCGGGACTCGAAGAAGGTCTTGCTGCCGCGCCAGCCGCCGACCAGGTGGAGCAGGCCGTCGACGTGGCCGTGCTCGGCCTCCAGGTGGTCGGCCCAGTCGTGGACCTCCTGCGGGTCGAGCAGGTCGATGACCTGGCTGTGCGCCTTGGCGTCGGGGACGGCGGTGCGGACGGCGGCGAGGGCGGCGTCCAGGCGGTGCTGGTCGATGTCGGCGCCGATGACGGTGGCGCCGTCGGCGGCGAGGCGGCGCAGGGCGGCCTGGCCGGCCGGGCCGCTGGCTCCGGCGACGGCGATCACCTTGCCGTCGAGGGGGCGGGTGCTCATGCGGCGACCTCCTGGGTGCTGGTGCCGGTGATGCCCTTGGTGTCGGCGATCACGCGGCGGAGTTTCTTGGACAGGGCCTCGTAGAACATGCTGAGCGGGAACTCGTCGGGGTGGACGGCGTCGCACAGCGCCTTGCGCAGGGCTTTGTCGTCGGCGAGGTCGAGCGGGAGCGCCTCGGGGCCCTTGGCCCAGGTGGAGGCGGGGTGCGGGGTGAGGTAGCGGGAGACCAGCTGGTAGGCGGCGATCCAGTGGGCGGTCTTGGGACGGTCGATGCCGTCCCGGTAGAGCGTCTCGATCTCGGCGCAGAGCGCGTTGGTGGTGGCGGCGACCCGGTCCCAGTCGATGGTGAGGCGGTTGTCGCGCCAGCGCAGGGCGTCGTGCTTGTGCAGGTAGGCGAAGAGCAGCTGGCCGCCCATGCCGTCGTAGTTGCGGACCCGGTCGCCGGTGACCGGGAAGCGGAACAGGCGGTCGAAGAGGATCGCGTACTGGACGTCGCGGCCCTGGGGGTGGCCCTCGGCCTCCAGTTCGACCGACTCCTTGAAGGTGTTGAGGTCGCAGCGGAGCTCTTCGAGGCCGTACATCCAGAACGGGCTGCGCTGCTTGATCATGAAGGGGTCGAACGGCAGGTCGCCGTGGCTGTGGGTGCGGTCGTGGACCAGGTCCCACAGGACGAAGGTCTGCTGGGTGCGGTCCTGGTCCCGGAGCAGCTCGGCGGCGTCGGCGGGGATGTCGAGGTCGAGCTGGCGGACGGCGCTGGTGGTGACGGCGCGGAAGCGGGCGGCTTCGCGGTCGCAGAAGATGCCGCCCCAGGTGAAACGTTCCGGCGCTTCGCGGACGGCCACGGTCTCGGGGAAGAGCACGGCGGAGTTGGTGTCGTAGCCGGCGGTGAAGTCCTCGAAGGCGATGCCGAGGTAGCCGGGGTTGTCGAAGCGGGTGCGCTCCAGTTCGGCGATCCAGTCGGGCCAGACGACCTTGAGCAGGACGGCTTCCAGGTTGCGGTCCGGGTTGCCGTTCTGGGTGTACATCGGGAAGACGACCAGGTGGCCGGTGCCGTCGACGCGGTGCTCGTTCGGGCGGAAGGCCAGCAGCGAGTCGAGGAAGTCGGGCTCGCGGTAGCCGGTGTCGGCCCACTTGGCGAGGTCGGTCCGGACGGCGTCCAGGTAGGCGGCGTCGTGCGGGAAGAGCGGGGCGAGCTCGGCGACGGCCGCGCGGACGGTCTCGACCAGCGGGTCGACCGTGGGGCGCGGCACGGCGGAGAGGTCGATCGAGCCGTCCTTGGACTGCAGCGGTCGGAGGGCCTCGACGGCGTTCTTGAGGCGGGTCCAGGCCGGGTGGGCGACCGGGTCCGCGGCGTGGGCGTCGCCCGCGAGCGCGAGCGTCGACGAAAGATTCTGCATCACAGGCTCACTTCGACAGGAGTTATTTCGACAGGACCACGTTAAATGCGAAAGGTTCTCCGGCTCAAGACCGGTCTGACGGTAGACGCTCCAGTTCGTAGTACCGCCGCCCGCCGTTCCCGCCGCGGTGGATGAAAACGGACAGATGCGACGCCGGCCGGACCGGGGCGGCCGACCTGCCCCGACCATGCCCCGGCCCCCACCGGCCCGCCACCGGGGCACCCACGCCGGTCACGGGCCCGCTCGCGCCTCGGTGCGCCCCCGTTCACGCCCTGCTGCACCCGGGCGGGGTCGGTGATCGTGGGGGGCGGCGGCATCCGGCGGATCCGGCACGGGAGAGGAAGCGGCGCACCGTCCGGCGCTGGTGGAGTGGAGGGCGCCGGGACGTCCGGCGGGTCCGGCACGGAGGGGGACGCGATGCACGGTCCGGCGCTGGTGAGCTGGCTGCTGGCGGCACTGGCCGCGAGCAGCGGCGGTTACTGCGGGTGGCGGGTGCGCCGCTGGAGCACCGGTCCGGCCTGCGGCGGGCGGCACCACCTGGCCCGCCGGGAGTCGGACGTGCTGGAGGCCGCGATGGGTCTGGGCATGGCCGGGATGGCGCTGCTGCCGGGGGTGTTCTGGGGCTGGCCGTACGCGCTGCTGGCGGCGGTGCTGCTGGTCGGCGCGCTGGCCGGGCGCGGCGCGGGGCTGCGGGTGCACCGGCTGCACCACGGGATCGGGGCGCTGGCGATGGCGTACATGGCGCTGGCGATGGCGGGCGGCGGCGGGTCGGCGGGCGGGCACGCCGGGCACCACGGGCAGCCGGGCGGTCTGCCCCTGCTCACGGGGGCGCTGCTGGTGTACTTCGGGCTCTACGCGCTGTGGGAGGGCAGCCGGGTGCTGACCGCGGGCGGCGCGGTGGCGGTGGCGGGCGGCCCGGCGGTGGCGGTGGCGGCGCCGCTGCCGCGGGCCTGCCGGGCGGCGATGGGGATCGGGATGTTCGCGATGCTGCTGTCGATGTGAGCACGGGCGCCCGGGCGGTCCGGCCCCTCCGCGCGTTCCTCCGCCGGCTCCCCTGCGGTTCCGCCTCCGTCTTCCCCTCCGCGCGTTCCCCTGCCGTACAGGTGCGCGACTGACGGGGCGTCGGGCGGGGCCGGGGCGGTGGCGGGGCGTGGCCTTGGTCACTGGACCGACCCGGCCGTTCCGCCCGGGCGTGCGGCGGCATAGGTTGGGGGGAAGCGCACCGCCGCGCCTCGAACCCCTCCCTCGGGGAGACCTTGCCATGACGGCACTGCTGAGCCTGCTGCTGCTCGGACTGCTGCTCGCCACCGTGGCGCCCAGCCGCCTGGCCCGGGCCCGCTGGCCGGAGCGCGAACCGGTGCTGGCCCTGCTGGTGTGGCAGATGCTGGTGGTCGCGGTGCTGCTGTGCTGCGTGCTGAGCCTGCTGCTGGCGAGCGCGGCGGCGCTGCCGGCCTGGCGGGACGTGGTGTTCTCCGGCGCCCCGGCCGGGGTGGAGGGCGCGTACGAGCTGGCGGGCCGCGAGGGGTGGGGGCGGCTGTCCGCGGCGGTGCTGGCGGCGGGCGGGCTGTGGACGGCGGTGTCGCTGGCCCGGGAGGTCCGGTCGGCGCGGGCGGAGCGCGGTCACCGGCACGCCCAACTGGTGCGGCGCGCGCCGGAGTTGCCGATTTCGCTGCTGCCGCGTCGACGCCGGGGGCGGGGGCGGGAGCCGCTGGTGGTGCTGGAGAACGTCCGGCCGCAGGCCTGGTCGCTGCCGGGGCCGCGGGCCCGGCTGGTGGTGACGACGGGGGCGCTGCAGCAGTTGTCGGACCGGGAGCTGGCGGCGGTGCTGAGCCACGAGCGCGGTCACGTCCGGGCCCGGCACCACTGGCTGGGGCAGTGCGCGCAGGCGCTGGCGACGGGGTTCCCGGGGGTGGGGGTGTTCTCCGCGTTCCGGGACCAGGTGGCGGTGCTGGTGGAGCTGGCGGCGGACGACCGGGCGGCCCGGCGGCACGGGCGGGTGACCACGGCGCTGGCGCTGGCGGAGCTGAACAGCGAGGTGTTCGCCTCCTGCCCGCCGGCCCAGCTCGCGCAGTCCCCCGCCCGGGTGGACCGGCTGCTGCTGGGCGAGCCCCGGCTGCCGGTGCCGGCCCGGCTGGGCTGGACGCTGGCGGCGCTGGCCGCCCCGCTGGGCGCGGCGGCACTGGCGGTGGCGCCGGGGCTGTCGGCGCTGCTCTGACCGGGCCGCGGCCCGGCCCCCTCGCGCGGCACGGCCGTTGACGGCTCATCGGCGCCGCCCCGACGCCCGGCGCCTTGAAGCCCGGCGCCTTGAAGCCCGCCGGACGCCGCCGACGGGCCGTCAGTCCTCGGGGGCGAGCGTCTCGGCGAGGATCCGGCGGTGCACCGGGCGGGCCAGGCGGTAGCGCTCGCGGCCCTCGTCGGTGAGCGCGATGTAGATGCCGCGCCGGTCGTCGACGCAGTGCGTGCGCTGGACCAGGCCGGCCTTCTCCATCCGGGCGACCAGCCGGGAGAACGCGCTCTGGCTGAGGTGGACGGTGCCGGCCAGGGTCTGCGCGCGCTCGCCGAGGCCGGGCTTCTCCCGCTCGAACTCCCGCAGCCGCTCCAGCAGTTCGAACTCGCTGACGCCGAGCCCGTACGCCTCGCCCAGCTCGCGGTCGATGGCGCAGGAGGTGGCCGCGTGCCGGGCCAGCAGGGCGCGCCACTGCTCGCTGAGCGCCGTCTCCGCGGACGGATCGTGGTCTGGGTCGAAGTCGGTCACGCCGCCAGGGTAGCACATGCACGCGCATCTGTTGCGGCCACATTAAATGCGCTTGCATCTCATGCACATGCATGTACCGTTCTGTGCCATGACCGACACGACGGTGACCCGCACGCCTGCGGCCGACCATCCGCCCGCGACCGACCAGACCCACTGGAGCCCGCGCCTCTGGGGCGCCCTGGTGGTGCTGTGCGCCGCGATGTTCCTCGACGCGCTCGACGTCTCGATGGTCGGCGTCGCCCTGCCCTCCATCGGCGCCGACCTGCACCTGTCCGACTCCGCCCTGCAGTGGGTGGTGAGCGGCTACGTCCTCGGCTACGGCGGGCTGCTGCTGCTCGGCGGCCGCGCGGCCGACCTGCTCGGCCGCCGCCGGGTGTTCCTGGTGGCCCTGGCCGTCTTCGCCGCCGCCTCGCTGCTCGGCGGCCTGGTGGACAGCGGGCCGCTGCTGATCGGCGCCCGCTTCCTCAAGGGCGTCAGCGCCGCGTTCACCGCCCCGGCCGGCCTGTCCATCATCACGACCACGTTCCCGGAGGGCCCGGCCCGCAACCGCGCGCTGTCCATCTACACCACCTGCTCGGCCGCCGGCTTCTCGCTCGGCCTGGTGATCAGCGGCCTGCTGACGTCGGCGGGCTGGCGGCTGACGTTCCTGATGCCCGTCCCGGTCGCCCTGATCGCGCTGGTCGCCGGCGTCAAGCTGCTGCCCCGGCGGCACGACGGGCACCGCGCCTCCGGCGGGTACGACCTGGCGGGTGCGGTCACCGGCACCGCGGCCGTGCTGCTGCTGGTCTTCACGGTGACGGAGGCCCAGGGCGCGGGTTGGCTGTCGGTGCGCACGATCGGGTCGCTGCTGCTGGTGGCGGCGCTGGCCGCGGCCTTCCTGGCCATCGAGGCGCGCACCGCCCACCCGCTGGTCCGGCTCGGCATCTTCCGCGACGCGGGCGTCCGCCGGGCGAACCTCACGGCGCTGACGCTGATGGGCAGTTACGCGGGCTTCCAGTTCGTGGCCACGCTGTACCTCCAGCGGTTGCTGAGCTGGTCCGCGCTGGAGACGGCGCTCGGGCTGCTGCCCGGCGGCGCGGTGGTGGCCTTCTCGGCGGGCGCCGTCGGCCGGCTGCTGGACAGGTACGGCCCGGCCCGGGTGCTGCCGGTCGGCGTGGCCTCGATGGCCCTCGGGTACGCGCTGTTCCTCCGGCTGGACGAGCACAGCGGCTTCCTCGGCCTGGTGCTGCCGAGCATGCTGCTGATCGGCGCGGGCTTCGCGCTGGCCTTCCCCTCGATCAACGTGGCGGCCACCTCGGGCGTGGCGGACGACGAACAGGGCCTGGCCTCGGGCCTGGTGAACACCGCGCTCCAGGTCGGCGGCGCGATCGTGCTGGCCGTCACCACCGCGGTGCTCACCGCGGGCAGCGCCGGCGGCACCGACGCGCACGCCCAACTGGCCGGCTACCGACCCGCGTTGCTGCTGGTGACGGGCACCACGGCGCTCGGCCTGCTGATCGCGCTGACGGGCGCGGTCCGGGCCGGTCGCCGCGGCCCGGCCGCCGATCCGGCCCCGGTGCCCGACTACGTCTACCCCGCGGCACAGGCGGCGCGCCCGGCGGAGACCTCCGCGTCGGAGGCGCTGCTGTCGGAGCGCTGAGGAGGCGCCGGGCGGTCGACCCCTCGCCGCCCCGAGCACTCCGGCCGCCGCCCGTCGGATCGTCCTCGGGAGCCGGCTCCACCAAACCCCCGTGTTGGTGGAGCCGGTGCGCGCGGTCCGCCCCCGGCCGGGCCCGAACGGTTCGGGCGGGCGGCGCGGGCTTCGGAGCAGACACCATGGCAGTTGGCCGGGCCACGGTCAATGCACCCAGCCGCTCCGAGACCCAACCGACGCACTGCTCAAGGGGGTTGGCCCGCGCCCGCGCCATCCGCGCGCCGTCGGCGCCACCCGCGCACCACCCGGGCCCCGGCAGGCGGGACGAGCAGGCGGACCCACGGGCGGAACGGCAGACGGACCGGCGGCCCCTACTGGTTCTTGAGGATGGACTGCAGCAGGTCGAGGGTCTGCTGCGGGGTGAGGCTGTCCACGCACAGCCGCTCCATCACCTGGAGGTACTCGTCGACGTCGTCGCGCTTGTCCAGGTAGAGGGCGCTGGTGAGCTGCTCCAGGTAGACCACGTCGGGCAGGTCCTGCTCGGGGAAGCGCAGCACCGAGAAGGCGCCGCTCTCACCGGCGTGCGCGCCGAACCGGAACGGCATCACCTGGACCACCACGCTGGGGAGTTGGGCCAGTTCCACCAGGTGCTCCAGCTGGGCCCGCATCACCTCGGGGCCGCCGACCGGGCGGCGCAGCGCGGCCTCGTCGATGACGGCCCAGAACTTGGGGCCGCGCCCGTCGGTGATCAGCTTCTGGCGGCGGGCGCGCAGGGTGACCCGGCGGCCGATCTCGGCCTCGTCCAGGGTGGGCCGGTTCTGGGCGAAGATCGCCCGGGCGTACTCCTCGCACTGGAGCAGGCCGGGGACGAACTGCACCTCGTAGGTGCGGATGAGGGCGGCGGCCTCCTCCAGACCGATGTAGGTCTGGAACCAGTTGGGCAGCACGTCGTTGTAACTGTGCCACCAGCCGGACTTGTTGGCCTCGCGGACCAGCGCCAGCAGGGCTTCCCGGTCGGGGCCGGCGGCGAGCCCGTAGAGGCTGAGCAGGTCGGCGACGTCGCGCTCCTTGAAGGAGACCCGGCCGAGTTCCATCCGGCTGATCTTGGACTCCGAGGCGCGGATCGCGTAGCCGGCGTCCTCCCGGGTGATGGCGCATCCCTCGCGGAGCCGACGCAGCTGCGAGCCGAGGAGGATGCGGCGCACCATCGAGCCCCCGCCGGGCTGAACTGTGGTCATCTGACCAAACCTCCACGTGGACGGACCAGTTGCACAGTCTGCCATCAGTCGGGCGCACTGAGTGCCGGTAGTGGCACAGCAGGTTGTCGCTTCGGCCACTCCGGGGTCCATCTTGCACGTGCATCCGGGCCATGCATATGCCAATCGCACGACTGCACGTGAATCGACTCTTGCATCTGCCGTGAGCGCAGAGGACCATGGTGCACGTGCACTTGCACGCCCTGGCAATCCCGCGGGCACCGCGTCGACCCCATGCGCGAATCCGCACACCTTCCCGGCAACGCCCGTGCGTCGCTGGGTACTTGCGTGTGCGGACCGGTCGGCCGACGGTCCGGCGGCCGAGCGAGTCGGAGGTGACCGGCATGACCCCGGTGGGTCCCGCCGTGTCCGCCCCCTTATGGGAGGAGCTCTTCATGAGCACCGGTACGGTCCTGGCGACCGACCCTCATGTGGTCAGCTGCACCCTCGCTCCCCGCTTCGAAGCCGTGCGCACCGCGCGGGAGTTCACCAGACGGTCGCTGGACGCGTGGGGGCTCGGGGACATCTTCGACGACGTGGCCCTGGTGGCCTCGGAGTTGGTGACCAACGCGCTGCGGCACGCGCTCGGCCAGAGCGAGCCCTCCCTGGTGCCCGCGCAGGGCGCTCCGCAGCCGGCGGCCGGGTCGCTGCCGATCCGGATCAGCCTGGTGCACCGCGCGCCGCAGGTGGTCTGCGCGGTCAGCGACCCGTCCAGTACCGGACCGATCGCCCGGGAGGCCGACTTCGTGGCCGAGTCCGGCCGCGGCCTGCACCTGGTGGACTCCTTCTCCCGCTCCTGGGGCTGGCACCCGCTGGCCGGCGCTGGGAAGGTGGTCTGGGCGCTGTTCGACGCCCGCACGGAGCTGCCGGGCCCGGAGCAGCTGTCGAACGCCGGCCGGCACCGCCGCTCCGCCTGACGCTCCCACCCGTCCGCCCGCGAGTCTCGCGGCCCCGCGTTCAGCAACCGCCGCCACCACCCGCCCCGCACCCGCCCGCGGCGCGGTGACGGCGGCACGCCCGGGGCCGGTCGCGCCCGGGGAGAACGGAAGGGACCGCAAGGGACCGGGAACCGGAAGGGACCGGAGAAGCACGAAGGCCGTCGTGGGAAGCCCCACGACGGCCCGGACACACGGGGGTCGGCCCTCGGTCAGGGCGTGCCGCCCAGGTGGTCGAACTCCCCGTCCTTGACGCCGAGCAGCATCGCGGTGATCTCGTCCCGGGTGTAGACCAGCGCCGGCCCCTGCGGGAAGCGCGAGTTGCGCATCGCCACGTCGCCGTTCGGCAGCGCGGCGAATTCCACGCAGTTGCCCTTCGAGTTGCTGTGACGGCTCTTCTGCCAGACCACCCCGTCCAGGTCCGTCGCCGCCATGCCGTTGTACGCCTCACGCATTGTTTTCTCCCCATAGCCCGGCGAACGCCTCACTTGACGTGATGATAGCTCTCCTGCACGTGCATCAGCATGGGAAATTTCCTGTGCAAAGGAACGTGCCGATGCCGACACCATCCCTTCACAGCAGCGTAATTGACGGTGCGTAAGCGGACACAGCCGGGCGAAACGCCAGTCACTCCATGACCGTCCGCACACACTCGCCAGCGCGTTGTCGATCATCACCACCTTTCACGCGGTTCACAGGCAGTCACGATTCACCCTGTGATCACTGTCACTTCCGGACGGAAAGCCGCCCGCTGTCGGCATCCGGCTGCAACGCGCGCGGGCACATGTCCTACGATCTGGCGCATGAGCACCGCAGCCATCCCGGGCGCGCCACTGCCCGTCCGTACGCCAGGCTCCCGTGCGCGGGGGCGCCACCGCCGTCCCGAGCGCCCCGAGATCATGCCCGGTTCGCCCGCCCTGGTGCTGGCGGTCCCGGCCGCCGCCGGGCCGGAGAGCCGCCCGGTCGTCGAGGAGCTGCTGTCCATCGTCCGCACCGAGCAGTCGGGCATCGAGGTGACGGCGGCCTACCTGGGCGGTGAGGGCGCGCCGACGGTCGCCGACCTGCTGGCGGCCGCCGCCGAGGCGGGCCTGCCCGCACCGCTGGTGGTCCCGCTGGTGCCCGGGCCGCACGACTTCCTGCCCGAACTGCACAAGCTGGCCGCCGAGACCGGCGCCCGGGTGCTGGACCCGCTGGGCCCGCACCCGCTGCTGGCCGAGGCCGTGCACGTGCGGCTGTCCGAGGCCGGGCTGGCCCGGGCCGACCGGGCCCGGCTGTTCGCCATCGCCACCGCCGCCGACGGCGTGGTGCTGACCACGGTCGGCGGCGAGGAGGCGGCGGCCTCGGCCGGCATCACCGGCGTGCTGCTGGCCTCCCGGCTGGCGGTCCCCGTGGTCCCGGCCGCGCTGGACGTGCCGGGTTCGGTCGCCGCGGCCGTCGCGCACCTGCGGGCCACCGGCTCCGAGCGCCCGGCGCTGGCCCCGCTGGTGATCGGCCCGGAGGCCGACCCCGAACTGCTGGCCACCGCCGCCGAGGAGACCGGCTGCGCGAGCGCCGCCCCGATCGGCGCCTACCCGACGGTGGGCCAGCTGATCGCCTCCGCCTACCTGGCCGCGCTCCCCGAGCCGACCCAGGAGCAGCTGGAGGCGGCCGAGGCCGCGGCCGAGCAGCAGCGCACCAGCTCGGGGGCGCACGCCGCGCGCTGACCCCGGCCCACGGACCGCGACGGGCGGGAGCAGCGAATCGACGCGCTCCCGCCCGTCGCGCTTCCCCGCCACCGGCCTGCGGCCCGCCACTCCCCCGCTCCGCGACCGGGACGGCGGCCCCGGCACAGCACCGACCTGCGGGCCGAGCCGTCGGCAGCCTGCGGCGGTGCCCGCGGCGCCCGGCCCGCGCGCCGGTTCAGCCCGCCGTGATCCGCCCGGTCCGCGGCGCGCTGTCGGTGAAGGCGAGCGCGGGCAGGGCCACCGGGCGCGGCGGGACGGGCGCCTCGGCCGGCGCGGTGACGGCGTTCCACCGGCCGCCCGCCGCTCCCTGCCCCCCGCTCCCGCCGCCACCACCGCTGCCCCCGCCTCCCCCGCCCTTGCCGAGCGCGACGGTCTGCGCCTGCCCGGCCGGGCGGAACAGGATGCGGGTCGGGTCGGGCGACTCCGGGTCGAGCCACAGCTCGCTGCCCGCCGGGCCGCCGAACTCGCAGTCCAGCACCGCGATGTCGTCGGGCTTCCCGTCGTCGGTGGCCCGGAACGCCACCCCGGCCTTGCGGTAGCCGGTCAGCCGGCTGCGGCTCAGGGTGACCGGCTCCCCGGCGAGTTGGTGCTTGAGTGTGGTCACCGCGTAGTCGGACTGCCCGGCGGCGTCGATCAGCAGCCCGTCGAGGACGGTGCCCCGGTCGCGGCCCAGCGCGTGCACCGCGACGCCGCCCGCGGCGTTGCCGTACAGCACCGAGGCGGTGTAGTCGAAGTCGTTCAGGTAGGCGCCGTGCTCGATGCCCCAGCCGCCGTTGTGGTAGGCCGCGTACTGGGTGACGGTGTGGTGGTGCTCGGCGTTCAGCCAGACGAAGACGCCGTTCTCCAGGTTGTTGTGCGCCAGGCAGCGTTCGAAGGTCCAGACGCCCTCGCTGGTCTCCGGCCACTCGTAGCCGGACGCGCCGGTGGCGCCCTGGACGCCGACGGCCACGCAGTCCCGGGCCGAGGAGCCCGTCCCGGCGCCGAGGCTGAACCCGGTGAGCCGGTAGCCGCGCGGGTCGGGCTCGAAGACGGTGCGGGAGGCGACGCAGCCCTCGTAGGCGATGTCGTCGGACGGGCCCTGCGGGGTGCGGGTGTCGATCGGGCCGTCCCACCAGTAGGCGTCCTCCCAGGTCTCGTGGGAGATGCAGCCGCGGAAGGTGATGCCGTGGCTGGCGTGCGGCACGAAGGCGTGGCTGCCGGTGTCGCGGACCACCACGCCCTCGACCACGGTGCCGCGCGAGGTGTCCAGCAGCATGTGGAAGTGCAGCCCGTACCGGCCCAGCACCGCTTCGGTGACCGGCTTCCCCTCCCAGGTGTCCTTGCCGTCGGCGCGCGGGCCGAGCCAGCGCAGCGCGGCGTGCCGGACGTCGGGCGGGCGGCTGGAGGTGAGGTGGACGTGCGCCCGGCCCTGCGCGGTGCCCTCGACCCGGACGTTGCGGCTGAGGTTGAGCACCTCCGCGCCGAAGGTCGCGCCGCCGCCGAGCGCCACCCGGGGGTGGGCGTGCCGCAGCGGGGCGGTCAGGGTGACGGTGGCGCCGTCGACCCGCGCGACGGTCACCAGGTCGTACGCGGTGGAGAAGTCCTCGGTGTCGGGCGGCGCGGTGGGGGTGACGGCCAGTTCGTCGCCGGGCTGCCAGCCCTCGGGGGCGGCGGCCAGCTTCAGCGCGGTGTCGCCGGGCCCGAGGTCGGTGGCGGCCCGGGTCCAGGCGGTGCGGGGGGCGCCGTCCAGGCGCAGGTAGCCCTGGCCGGTGACCCACAGGCCGGTGTCGCTGTCGACGACGGTCATGCCGCCGCCCGCGAAGCGGCGCTCGTCGACGTGCGGGAAGCGCAGGGTGTGGGTGTGCGCGGCGTCGGGGGCCAGCGCCAGGACGCCGCGCACCTCGACGTTGCCCGCGCTGGCCAGGGTCAGCGTCCGGTCCGCGGCGAAGACCAGCGAGCCGCTCCGCTCCACCAGCAGCGAGCCGACCTCGGCGTCGGCGTCCAGCACCACCTTGTCGGTGATCCGCACCGCGCTGCCGGGGCCCGGCGGCTTGCCGCCCCAGCCCTTGGCGTCCGACCACTTGCGGCCGCCGCCGTCCAGCACCGGGGGCGGCACGGAGGGCTGCGGGCTGCCGGACGCGGGCGGCGGGGCGGCGGTGCCGTGCTGGTGGCCGGGCGGCGCGCCGGTGCCGACGCCGAGCGGCCCGGGCCGGGCGGCGGGCTCGTCGGCCCCCGCCAGGGACTGCCGCAGGACCACTCCCCCGCCGAGCGCCGTCGCCGTCCCGACCGCCAGCCAGGTCAGCATCCTGCGCCGCCCGACCGGCGGGCGCCGGTGCCGCGCCGGGGGTTGCTCGCCGTTCCGCTGCTGTTCCACCACGACCGCCTTTCCGGGGCCCGCGACCCAGATTCGTCGGGGGAAGCATAGGCGGAACGACCGCCGGAAAGCGGCCGGTTCCCTTTCGCTTAAGCATTCTGACGTACGGTCAGCCACCTGTTCGACGCCCACGTCGGGGCGCCCCGCACGGCACCCACCGGATGGACATACCGCCCCAACCAGGCAAATGACCCACGCCGAATGCCGCCAAACATGAATATTCACCCACAACTCGACATAGAGCCATAAAACGGACACAAGATCGCTTATCGGCTGACGCCCGGCCAGGTTCCGCCACCCGTCCGGGAGTTCGCCGGACATTCCTTGATCGCCCATTCCGAGCCCTGTGACGCCCGTCACCGGCATTTGCGGATTCCGCTGAATTCCGCTTAATCTCCTGCCCACGTTCGTGGACACACGGACCCAGCTCACCCGGGACGCCGAGTCCTGCCGCCGGGTGGGCCGGCTCATGCACAACGCACCACGGCAGGGGCGGGGGAACCAGGTAAGTCGCCCCGGGCGGTCGAAGGACCGCACGGGGCTTGGGGTGAAGCCGGGCGCACCACACGGTGCGCGCGGCCGGGCAACTCCAGCCCGAATCCGACAGCTCACCTCGCAGGCGTGGGAGAGGAACGCTTCTTCATGCTGCCCATCAGCGCCAAGCGCGCCCGCCGCCTGATCGCCACCACCGGTGTCGTCGGCATCGGACTCACGATCCCCTGCCTGACCGGTGGCGTCGCCTCCGCGGCCACCGTCTCGACCTGGGACAAGGTCGCGCAGTGCGAGTCCAGCGGCAACTGGTCGATCAACACCGGCAACGGCTTCTACGGCGGCCTCCAGTTCACCGCCTCCACCTGGGCGGAGTTCGGCGGCACCGCGTACGCCTCGCGCGCCGACCTGGCCACCAAGGACCAGCAGATCTCCGTCGCCGAGAAGGTGCTGGCCTCGCAGGGCCCCGGCGCCTGGCCGGTGTGCTCGATCCAGGCCGGCCTCACCAAGGGCGGCGCCGCCCCCGAGGTGAACACCTCCGGCTCCGCGCAGACCCAGGCCCCGGCCCAGACCCAGCAGTCGCAGACCCAGCAGCCGCAGGCCCAGCAGTCGCAGCCGCAGTCCGGCGGCAAGGGCAAGTCCCAGCACGGCTGGTCGCAGGGCACGTCGCAGGGCACGTCGCAGGCCCAGCCGCAGGCCGAGCAGAGCGCCCCGGCCGCCACCACCGACCGGGCCGCCGGCACCTACACCGTCGCGGCGGGCGACTGGCTGTCCGCGATCGCGCAGAACCAGCACGTCGACGGCGGCTGGCAGAAGCTGTACGACCTGAACCGCTCGGTCCTCACCGAGGGTCCGGACATGATCTACCCGGGTCAGCAGCTCTCCCTCGGCGGGTCCGCCACCGCGCAGCAGTCGGCGCCGGCCACCAAGCCCTCCGCCACCAAGTCCGCCACCAAGTCCTCCGCCGCCCAGGGCTCGTCCTGGACGAACAACCGCTCCTCCGCCAAGCCGTCCGGCGCCCCGGCGAAGTCGTCGACCGGCTCGACGCAGACCGCCACCGCGTCGACCGCCACCACCGCGGCGACCACGACCGCCGGCACCACCACCACCGCCGCCAAGGCGACCGGTTCCAAGGCCGCCGCGATCGACTTCGCGCTGTCCAAGGTCGGCCAGGCGTACGTCTACGGCGGCACCGGCAACGGCGGCTGGGACTGCTCTGGCCTGACCCAGGCCGCGTTCCGCCAGGCCGGCATCAGCCTGCCGCGCGTCGCCGCCGACCAGGCGGACTACTCGACCCGCGTCTCGCTGGACAGCCTGCAGCCGGGCGACCTGCTGTTCTGGTCGAACAACGGCTCGAACTCGGGCGTCTACCACGTCGCCCTGTACGTCGGCGACGGCAAGTACGTCGAGGCCGCGAACCCGAGCGCCGGCGTCCGCACCGAGACCGTCGCCAACTGGGCCCCCGACTTCGCGGGCCGCGTCTGATCGCGGGCACGACCGCCGCTGCCCCCGGGGACCCTGGTCGGCCCCGGGGGCAGCGGCCTGTCCTCGGCCCGAGAAGGCCCGACGACCGACGACCGACGCCCGGGGAGCAGCACCGTGGCGAAGACGACGATCACGCCGGACGCGGACCCGGCCCTGGAGGTGATGGTGCGCGTCGGCGCCGCCGGCCGCCGGGACGGCGAGCGCCTCCTCCCCGGGCCCCCGCCGCGGCAGAGGGCTGACCCCCCGGCGGGCGACCGGGGCGCCCCGGAGCCCGCAACCTCCGTGACTGTCAAGTAACTTACCGTCTAGTAAGTTTACCGGCGAGTACCTACCCTGGGCGAACCCCCACCCCACCCAAGGGAGTTCGCTCATGGCACACCCCCTCGCCCGGGCCGCCCGCGCCGCCCGCCCATCCGTCGAGGTGCTCCGCACCGGCGGGCGGGTCGTCGAGGCCCGGTCCCCGTACCTGGTGCCACCGCCCGAGGACGGGAGCCTGGGCGACCTGCCGTTCCGCAACGCGGAGGCCGCACCGGAGGCGGTGGTGCTGACGCGCCGTCAACCGGACGGCTCCTGGCGGGACGTGACGGCGCGGGAGTTCGCGGACCGGGTCGCGGCGGTGGCCCGCGGCCTGGTCGCGGTCGGGGTGGGCCCCGGCGCGCGGATCGTGCTGATGTCGCGGACCAGGTACGAGTGGACGCTGCTGGACTTCGCCGCCTGGGCGGCCGGCGCGTGCGTGGTGCCGGTGTACCCGACCTCCTCGGTGGAGCAGGCGGAGTGGATCGTCCGGGACTCGGGGGCGGTGCTGGCGCTCGCGGAGGACGCCGGAACCGCCGAGGTGCTGACCGTCGCGATCGCCCGCACCGGCGGCACGGTCCCGCTGTGGCGGCTGGACGAGGACGCCGTCGGCGAGCTCACCGCCCTCGGCCGCCCCGTCCCCGCCGAGGAGCTGGACCGCCGCCGGAGGGCCCGGGGCCCGGCGGACGAGGCGACGCTGATCTACACCTCGGGCACCACTGGCCGCCCCAAGGGCTGCCTGCTCACCCACGCCAACTTCCTCACCGAGGCGGCGAACTGCCACGCCCTGCTGGGGCCGGTCTTCGAGGAGGCGACCGGCCGGGCGCCGTGCACCCTGCTGTTCCTGCCGCTGGCGCACGTGCTGGGCCGGATGATCCAGGTGACCTGCGTGTACGGCCGGGTCCGGATCGGCCACAGCCCCTCCCTGAAACCGGCCGACCTGCGACCGGACCTGGCCTCCTTCGGCGCGACCTTCCTGGTCGGCGTCCCCTACCTGTTCGAGAAGATCCACCAGTTGGGCCGGGCCGAGGCGCAGGCGAAGGGCGCGGTGAAGGTGTTCGACCGGGCGGCCGCGGTGGCGGTGCGCCACGCCCGGGCCGAGCTGGACGCGCTGGCCGGCGGCCGCCCGGTGCCGCTCCCGCTGCGCCTGGCGCACGGCCTGTACGACGCGCTGGTGTACCGGCGGGTGCGGGCGGCGATGGGCGGCCGGGTGCGGTACGCGATCAGCGGCGGCTCCTCGATCGACCCGGAGCTGCTGCTGTTCTTCGCGGGCGCGGGCGTGCTGGTGCACGAGGGCTACGGGCTGACCGAGAGCAGCGGCCCGTCCACGGTGAACCCGCCGCTGCGGCCGCGTCCGGGCACGGTCGGGCAGCCGGTGCCGGGCAGCGCGGTGCGGATCGCCGAGGACGGCGAGGTGTTCCTGTCCGGCGGTCAGCTCTTCGACGGCTACTACGAGTTGGGCGCGCCGCGGCCCCGACGGCCGCAGTGGTTCGCCACCGGCGACCTGGGCCGGCTGGACGAGGACGGCTACCTGACCGTCACCGGCCGCAAGAAGGAGGTCCTGGTGACCTCCGGCGGCAAGAACGTCTCCCCCGGCCCGCTGGAGGACCGGCTGCGCGGCCACCCGCTGATCAGCCAGGCCCTGGTGGTCGGCAACGGCCGCCCGTACGTGGGCGCGCTGCTCACCCTGGACGCCGAGGCGGTGGAGCGCTTCCTCGCGCTCGACCCGCCCGCCGCACCCGCCGCGCCCGCCGCGTCGGGCGGCGTGGACGTCGGCAGCGCCGTCCCGGTGCACCCGGCGGTGCTGGCGGCGCTCGCCGAGGCGGTGCGGGGCGTCAACGCGACGGTCTCGCGCGCCGAGTCGATCCGGCGGGCGCGGGTGGTGGCGGGCGACTTCACCGAGGAGCGCGGCCTGCTGACGCCCTCGCTGAAGGTGCGCCGCCAGGCCGTCGGCGCCGCCTACCGCCGCGACGTCGAGCAGCTCTACGCGTAGCGGACGGCCCCCGGGAGGTGGTCCTCCCGGGGGCCGCGCCGTGCGGGGCGCCTCCAGCCGTGCGGGGCGCCTCAGCCGTTGCGCGGGCCCGACCCGGTGGAGCCGCGCATCACCAGCTCGGGCTGGAACATGAACTCGGAGCGCTGCGCCGGGTTCCCGCCGACCTCCTCCAGCAGGGCGTCGACGGCGGCGGTGGCCATCGCCTCGACCGGCTGCCGGACGGTGGTGAGCGGCGGTTCGGTGAACGCTATCAACGGGGAGTCGTCGAAGCCGACCACCGAGACGTCCTGCGGCACCGACAGCCCGCGTTGGCGCACCGCCCGGATCGCGCCGAGCGCCATCATGTCGGAGCCGCAGACGATCGCGGTGCAGCCCTTGTCGAGCAGCGCCTGGGCGGCGGCGTGCCCGCCCTCCACGCTGAACAGGGTGTGGTGGACGAGTTCCCCGGCCTGTGCCTCGGTGCGCCCGGTGAGCTGCCGGACGGCGGCCGTGAAGCCCTCGATCTTGCGGAGCACCGGCACGTACCGCTGCTGGCCGACCGCGAGGCCGATCTTCTCGTGGCCGAGTTCGACCAGGTGCTGGACGGCCATCCACATGGCGGCCCGGTCGTCCGGGGAGATGAACGGCGCGGCGATCTTGTCGCTGTAGCCGTTGATCAGCACGAACGGGACCTGGCGGCCGGTGAGTTTGGCGTACCGGTCGTGGTCGGCGGTGGTGTCGGCGTGGAGGCCGGAGACGAAGACGATGCCGGCGACGCCGCGCTCCACCAGCATCTCGACGAGTTCGTCCTCGGTGGAGCCGCCCGGGGTCTGGGTGCAGAGCACCGGCGTGTAGCCGTGCCGGCTGAGCACCTGTTCGATGACCTGGGCCAGGGCCGGGAAGATCGGGTTGCTGAGCTCCGGGGTGATCAGGCCGATCAGCCCGGCGCTGCGCTGGCGCAGCCGGGTGGGCCGCTCGTAGCCGAGGACGTCGAGCGCGGCCAGCACGGTCTGCCTGGTGGTCGCGGAGACGCCCGCCTTGCCGTTGAGTACGCGGCTGACGGTGGCTTCGCTGACCCCCGCCTGCGCCGCGATGTCGGAGAGTCGCGCCGTAGTCACGATCCCAGAGCCTATTGCAACCACGTCAGACCGCCCACCACGCGGTGCTGTCGGCCGGGAGTTCTACGCCGTTCTCCGCAGGGCCGGTCTCGGCGGAGGCGAGCAGCAGGCGGCCGGGGGCGGGGATCCGGACGCCCTCGCCGGTGGTGTTCACCGTGCACACGAAGGAGCCCCGGGCCGAGTCGCGCCGGAAGGCCAGCACGCCCTCGGGGGCGGGCAGCCAGCCGACCTGGTCGCCGGCGCCGAGCGCGGGCTGGGCGCGGCGGACGGCGAGCGCGGAGCGGTACAGCTCCAGGGTCGAGGTCGGGTCGCCGGTCTGGACCTCGACCGACAGGCCGGCCCACTCGGCGGGCTGCGGCAGCCAGCTGGGGCCGCCGGGGTTGGGGCCGAAGCCGTAGGGGGCCTCGGTGCCGGACCACGGGATCGGGACGCGGCAGCCGTCGCGGTAGCCGTCCTGGCCGGCCTGCCGGAAGAAGGACGGGTCCTGGCGGACCTCGTCGGGCAGGTCGGTGACGTCGGGCAGGCCGAGTTCCTCGCCCTGGTAGAGGTAGGCGGAGCCGGGCAGCGCGAGCATCAGCAGGGTGGCGGCGCGGGCCCGGCGCAGGCCGAGGGCGCGGTCGCCGGGGGTGCGGATCTGGGTGCCCAGGCCGGGCGGGTTGGCGAACCGGGTGGCGTGCCGGGTGACGTCGTGGTTGGAGAGCACCCAGGTGGTGGGGGCCTGCACCGGGCGCATCGAGTCGAGCGAGACGTCGATCACCTCGCGCAGCGCGGCGGCGTCCCAACCGGTGCCCAGGTACTGGAAGTTGAACGCCTGGTGCAGCTCGTCGGGGCGGACGTAGTTGGCGGTGCGCTGGACGGTCGGGGTCCAGGCCTCGGCGACGCCGATCCGGTCGCCGGGGTACTCGTCGAGGATCTGCCGCCAGCTGCGGTAGATGGCGTGCACGCCGTCCTGGTCGAAGAACGGCATGACGTCGTTGCCGAGCAGCTTGAGCTGGTCGTGGCTGCCGAGGTCGGGCAGGCCGGGGGCCTTGACCAGGCCGTGGGCGACGTCGATCCGGAAGCCGTCGACGCCCATGTCGAGCCAGAACCGCAGGATGGAGCGGAACTCGTCGGCGACCGCCGGGCTGTCCCAGTTGAAGTCGGGCTGCTCGGGGGCGAACAGGTGCAGGTACCAGTCGCCGGGGGTGCCGTCCGGGTTCGCGGTGCGGGTCCAGGCCGGGCCGCCGAAGATGGACTCCCAGTCGTTGGGCGGCAGTTCGCCGTCCGCGCCCTGGCCGGGGCGGAAGTGGTAGCGCTCGCGCAGCGGGGAGCCGGGGCCCTCGCGCAGCGCGCGCTGGAACCACTCGTGCTGGTCCGAGGAGTGGTTGGGGACGAGGTCGACGATGATCCGCAGGCCCAGCTCGTGGGCGTCGCGGATCAGCGCGTCGGCGTCCAGCAGGGTGCCGAACATCGGGTCGACGGCCCGGTAGTCGGCCACGTCGTAGCCGGCGTCGGCCTGCGGGGAGGCGTAGAACGGCGAGAGCCAGACCGCGTCCACGCCCAGGTCGCGCAGGTAGGGCAGCCGGGCGCGGATGCCGGGCAGGTCGCCCATGCCGTCGCCGTTGCCGTCGGCGAAGCTGCGCGGGTACACCTGGTAGATGACCGCGTCCCGCCACCAGCCGTCTCTGGCGGCGTCGTTCGCGGCAGTCGTCCGGGCGGCGGGAACGGCGGCGGGAACGGCGGGCCCGGAGGCGTCGGCCAGGTTCTGGGTCATTGGACGGTCATCCCTTGGAGGCGGTGGAAGTGGCGTGGGAGGTGGCGGTGCTCAGGACTTCGCGGCGCCGGCCGTCAGGCCGGTGACCAGGTGGCGCTGCACCAGGTAGAAGACGACCGCGGCGGGGATGGCGATGAGCACCGAGGTGGCGGCCATCAGCTGCCACTGGTGGTCGTGCTCGCTGACGAACGAGGACAGGCCGACCGCCAGGGTGTACTTGTCGGACGAGAGCATGAAGGTCGAGGCGTAGGCGACCTCGCCCCAGGCGGTGAGGAAGGAGTAGAACGCCGCCACCGCCAGGCCCGGGCGGGCCAGCGGCAGGATCAGCCGCCAGAAGGTGCCGATCGGGGAGAGCCCGTCGACCCGGCCGGCCTCGTCGATCTCCACCGGGATGGTGTCGAAGTAGCCCTTCAGCAGCCAGGCGCAGTAGGGCACGGTGGTGGCCGAGTAGACCAGGATCAGGCCGGTGTAGCTGTCCAGCATGCCGAGGTTCGACAGGATGTAGTACATCGGCACGATCAGCACCGCGATCGGGAACATCTGGGTGACCAGCAGGGTCCACATCAGCTGGCGGTAGCCGGGGAAGCGCATCCGGGAGACCGCGTAGCCGGTGGAGGCGGCGATCAGCACGCCGATCACGGTGGTGCCGGCGGCCACGATCGCCGAGTTGCCGAACCAGGTGAAGAACCCGGTGTCGTCGATCACCTTGCCGTAGTTGGCGAAGGTCATCTTGTCGAAGATCTTCGCCGGGTGCAGGTAGTCGTTGTCGTCCGGCCCGAGCGAGATGTACGCGATGTACAGCACCGGGAAGAGCGCGATCAGGCTGGCGACGGTCAGGGCGCCGTGCGCGAGCGCGGCGGCCAGCGGGGAGGACTGGCCGCGCCGCCGGACCTTGGCGGGGCGCTTCGCGGGGGCCGCGTCGGCGGCGGGGCGGTCGGCGGTGAGTGTCATGGGGCTGCCTGCCTGGTCGGGTTCCTCGGTCTGGTGGGCGGTCTCGGTGCTCATCCGTTGGCCTTCTCGTTCCGGGCCAGCCAGCGGCGGTAGAAGCTGGTGAAGACGACCAGGATCGACAGCAGCAGGATCCCGTAGGTCGCGGACTGCGCGTAGTCGGAGGGCTGTTGGCCGAAGCCGAGGCGGTAGGCCCAGGTGACCAGGATCTGCGCGTCGGGGGCGCCGGAGCCGAACAGCAGGAAGATGACCGCGAACTGGTTGAAGGTCCAGATCACGCCGAGCAGCACGACGGTGGAGGAGACGGTCCGCAGGCCGGGCAGGGTGACGTGGCGGAAGCGCTGCCAGGGGCTGGCGCCGTCCATCTCGGCGGCCTCGTACAGCTCGCCGGGGATCGACTGGAGCCCGCCGAGCAGCGAGATCATCATGAACGGCACGCCGACCCAGGTGTTGACCATGATCGCGGCGGCCTTCTGCGCCAGCGGGTCGGAGAGCCAGGCGGGTTCGGGCAGGTGCAGGAAGGACAGCAGTCCGTTGACGGCGCCGCCGTCGGCGAGCATCAGCCGCCAGGAGAAGACGGTGACGAAGGTCGGCACCGCCCAGGGCAGGATCAGCACCAGCCGGTACAGGCCGCGGCCGCGCATCTTCCGGTTGAGCAGCATCGCCAGGGCCAGGCCGATGGTGTAGTGCAGGACGACGCAGATCGCGGTCCAGGCCACCGTCCAGATGAAGTGCGACCAGAAGCGATCGTACGCGGTCGGCCCCCACAGCACGTCCGCGTAGTTGTCCAGCCCGACGAAGTCGAAGCTGTCGGGGATGTGGTTGACGCCGATCTGCCGGCCGACGTTGAGGCTGGTGGCGTTGGTCAGGGTCAGGTAGATGCCGCGCACCAGCGGGTAGCCGACCAGCACCCCCAGGACGATCACGACCGGCGCGATCATCGCGTACGCGTACCAGTACTTCGAGTACGACAGCCTGATGCGCTGTACGACCGCAACTGCCATGGGTTGACACCTTCTCCGGGAGGTCCGCCGCCTGCCTCGGCGACGGCTGGGGGTCTGGACGGGTCCGCCCGGCCCACCGTCAGGTGTGGGCCGGGCGGCCGATCTCCTACTTGGTGAAGTCCGGGAGGAGCTTCGCGTAGTCGGTGGCGGTGGCGTCCAGGCCGGCCTTGGTGTCGCTCTGGTCCTGGACGATCTTGCCGAGGTTGGTGCCGAAGGAGCCGAACAGCGAGGCGTACTCGGGCAGTTCGGGGCGCGGCTGGGCGGAGGTCAGGATCGCCTGGAAGTCCGCGATGCCGGGGTTGGCCTTGACCTCGGCGGTGTAGGCGTCGCTGCGGGTGGGCAGGGTGCCGTTCTTCAGCGCGAGGAAGGTCTGGCTCTCGGCGGAGGTGAGGAACGCGGCGAGCTTCTCGGCGGCGGCCTTGTGGGCGGCGTCGGAGCCGGCGTAGACGGAGACGTTGTGGCCGCCGGTGGGGGCGCCGCCCTTGCCGGTGGAGCCGTTCGGGACGGCGGCGATGCCGAGGTTCTTCGGGTCGGCGAACGCGGCGCCCTTGTAGACGTTGGTGACCTCCCACGGGCCCTGGATGATCGCCGCGACCTTGCCGCTGTTGAAGGCGTCCATCATGTGCGCGTAGGCGTCGGTGGTGACGTCGGCCTTGACCGTGCCGGGCGAGGTGAACATCGACTTGTAGGTGTCGACCGCCTTGACGGCCTCGGCCGAGTTGACGGTGATCTTCTTGCCGGCGGCGTCCACCATGTTGGTGCCCTCGCCGTACAGGAACGGCATCGCGTAGTAGCCGTCCGCGGCCTTCAGCCAGAAGCCGTCGACGCCGGCCTTCTCCTTCAGCTGGGCGGCGTCGGCCTTGAGCTCGTCCCAGGTGGCGGGGGCGGCGGTGATGCCGGCCTTGGCGAAGAGCTCCTTGTTGTACATCAGGGCCAGGGTGTCGGTGACCAGCGGGACGCCGTAGGTCTTGCCGGCGTACTTGGCCTGCTGGATCAGCGAGGGCTGGAAGACGGAGGCGTCGGTCAGCGCGGGGGTGCCGTCCAGCGGCTCCAGGTAGCCGGCCTTGGCGAAGGCGGAGGTCCAGCCGACCTCGGAGCGGAAGACGTCCGGGGCGCCCTTGGCGCCCATCGCGGTCTGCAGCTTGTTCTGCGCGGTGTCGAACGGCACGTTGACGAAGTTGACCTTGACGTTCGGGTTCGCGGCCTCGAACTTCTTGACCAGTTCCTGGTAGTTGGGCGCCTCGTTGGTGGCGTTCGAGGTATCCCAGTAGGTGATGGTGACCGGTCCGCCGTCGCCCTTGGCGTCCGAGCCGGAGCCGCTGCTGCTGCAAGCCGCCATGGTGACTGCGAGAGCCGCAACGAGAGCGGAGGCCGCGATGCCACGCCGCATGGAAACTCCTTGAAAGGTGGGGGTGCCCGAGAGGGAGGAGGACCGCGCATAATGGCTGTCCCGAGCCGACTGCGCCGTTGCGGCCGTCGGGCTTGAGCAGGAACGTAACAGCGCGGCAACCGGGACTGAAAGTCCTTGCAGCAAGTTTCTGCAAGGCGACGGGGATCGTTACGTCCACGTGTCCTTAGAGTTGCCGCCGCGCGTCTTGACCATCCGTCGCCTTGCGGAAACTCCTTGCAGTCGGCCGGCCCCCGGACGTACGGAGAAGGCCCCCGGGAGCAGCGCTCCCGGGGGCCTTCTCGAGGCTCGGACGGTCAGCCGTCGGTGCCCAGCCGCAGCACGGTGGTCGAGCGGAACTCCTGCCCCGGCCGCAGCTCGGTCGACGGGTAGGACGGCTGGTGCGGCGAGTCCGGGTGGTGCTGGGTCTCCAGCGCCACCCCGGCGTACGGGCCGTAGGCCGTGCCGGACGGGCCGGTGACCGAGCCGTCGAAGCCGTTCGCGGTGTACACCTGGAGGCCCGGCTCGGTGGTCAGCACCTCCAGGGTGCGCCCGCTGCCCGGGTCCGCCAGCAGCGCGGCCCGCACCGGCGGCCCGTCCGCGGGGCGCTCGCGCAGCACCCAGTTGTGGTCGTAGCCGCGGGAGGACTTCAGCTGCGGGTGCTCCTCGGCGATGCCCGCGCCGATCGGCCGGGCGGTGGTGAAGTCGAACGGGGTGCCCGCCACCGGCTCGTACGGGCCGTACGGGATCTGCCGCTCGTCCACCGGCGTGTACGCGTCCGCGTCGAGGGTCAGCAGGTGGCCCAGCACGTCGCCGCGGCCCTCGCCGGCCAGGTTGACGTAGGCGTGGTTGGTCAGGTTGACCACCGTCGGCTTGGTGGTCACCGCCCGGTAGGAGACGGTCAGCTCGGAGCCGGCGAGCGTGAAGTCGACCCAGACGTCCAGCGCGCCCGGGAAGCCCTGGTCGCCGTCGGGCGAGTGCAGGTGCATCCGCACCCCGCCGGGGATCTCCTCGGCGTCCCACACCCGGTGCGCGAAGGAGTCGGGGCCGCCGTGCAGGGTCACGCCGCCGCCGGTGGGCAGCAGCGGGTGGTCCTCGCCGTCGACGGTGATCCGGCTGTCCGCGATCCGGTTGGCGTACCGGCCGACGGTGGCCCCGTAGTGCTTGGCCGGGCCGAGCAGGGTGCCCACGTCCCGGCTGGTGAGCAGCAGTTGGGCCGGGTTGCCGGAGCGGTCCGGGGCGGTCAGGGTGTGCAGCGCGGCGCCGAGGGTGATCACGGTCGCCTCGACCGGGCCGGACCGCAGCGTCCAGCGCTCCAGCCCCATCCCGGCGCCGGAGTGGTCGTACGGTGCCCGGTGCACCTCGGTGGGCGCGGCCGACGCGGTCATGGGACTGCTCCTCAGTTCGTGATCACCCTGCCCGGTCAGCGTAGCCCGACCCGGCGCGCGGACCGGCGACCCGCCCCGCGCGCCGACAGGATCGGCCGAACCGTCAGTCGGGCTGCCCGGGGCCGTCGGCGGGCAGCCCGAGGGCGTCCGCGAGCCCCTCCGGGCCGGTGCCGAGCTTGCGGTGCACGGCGGCCAGCCGCTGCTTGACGATCCCCAGCGGGATGCCCAGCTCCTCGGCGATCCGCTGCGGCGGCAGCGGCCGGACCGCGAGCCGGGCCACCTCCAGCTCGTGCGGGTTGAGGGTGTCCTTGGCCGGGGCCAGCGGGCGGCTCGGCTGCAGCCCGGCCGAGGAGAGCACGTTGCGGGCCCGCACCTCCAGCCCGTCCGCGCCGCAGTGCTTGGCCAGCTCCATGCCCTGGTACAGGTGTTCCGCGGCCTCCAGGCTGCGGCCGACCTGCACCAGCGCCGCGCCCAGGTCGACCAGGGCGTGCGCGTGCTCGTAGCTGGCCGGGGAGCGGCCCAGCCAGCCGACCGCCTCCTGGAGCAGCTCGACGGCGTGCGCGCCCTCCCAGACGCTGGCGGCCAGCCGCAGCGCGGTGCCGATCGCGGACGGCGAACCGGACACCTTGGCCCGCTCCACCGCGTCCTCGCCGTTCTTGCGGGCGGACGGCAGGTCCTGGTGCGCCATCGCCACCGCCAGGTAGCCGGCCCACGGGGCGTGCACGGTGGAGCGCCAGCCGCGCTTGTCCAGCCGGGTGCCGGTCTCGGCGAGCACCTCGACGGCCATCCCGTAGTCGCCGCGGGAGATCAGCAGCTTGCCGTAGATGGTGGCCACGTCGGGCAGCAGCAGCGCGGTCTGGTGGTAGGGCGGCAGGAAGCGGTACTTGACCGCGATCTCCCACGCCTCGTGGTCGCGGCCGCGGGCCAGCAGGGTGTCGATCAGCGCGCCGACCAGGTTCCAGGTCAGCGGCAGGCCGGCGCCCATCCGGTCGGCGATCCGCAGGCCCCGGCGCAGGAAGTCCTCGGCCTCCGGGAGGAAGCCGCGGCGCAGCCGGGCGTAGCCCATCAGGAAGTAGGCGAACCCGCGGTGCGCGCCGCTCCACCCGGCGATCTCGAACTCCAGGATGGCGGAGCTGAACAGCTTCTCGGCGCGGGCGAGTTCGTCGTTGTAGGCGAAGCACAGGCCGAGCAGCGCGGGCAGTTCGAAGTTCCAGGTGGTGTTGGTCCAGCCGAGGCCGCGCGGCAGCCGGCCGTCGACCAGGGCGTCCTCGGCGGCCCGCAGCGCCTCGGTGGCGCTGCCGCCCTGGAGCGTGAGGTCCCAGGCGTACAGCGCGCGGACCGGGCGGGCCACCTCGCTGTCCGGGTCGACCTCGGCGACCAGCCGGCGGACCCGCGCGGCGCGCCCGGGCCCGTCCTCCTCGTCGCGTTGCAGGGCGGTGTAGAGCAGGTGGGCGACCAGCAGCCGGACCCGGCCGGGGCCCTCGGGGGCGCGCTCCGACTCGTCCAGGCAGAGCGCGGCGGCCGCGCTCAGGTCGCCGCCGTGGGCGATCACCTCGGAGAGCCGGAACACCGCCTCGACCCGCAGGTCGGGGCTGAGGCCGTCCTCCATGTCGATGGCGCGGCGCAGTTGGTTGGCGGTGGCGCCGGGGTCGGTGAGCAGGCTGGCGCAGGCCAGCTCGTACAGCACCTCGGCCTGGTCCTCCTCGTCCGGCGGCTCGTTCAGGGCGCGCTCCAGACAGCGGCGGGCGGCCTCGGGGGCGCCGATGGCCAGGTTCTCGGCGGCGGCCCGGCGCAGTTTGCGCACGATGACGTCGTCGCCCTCGCCGGGGTGGGTCTCCAGCAGGTGGCGGGAGGAGGAGAGCAGCGAGCCGCCGCTGTTCTCGATCGCGGTGGCGGCCATGCCGTGCATGCCGGTGCGGACGGCGGGCGGGATCGACTGGTAGATCGAGGTGGCGATCAGCGGGTGGACGAACTCCAGCCTGCCGTTGGGCTGGCTGGTGAGGACCCGCATCCGGCGCAGCACCTGGATCGACTCGGCGGCCTGCGCGGGGCCCTGCCCGCAGATCGTGGCGGCCAGCTCCTCCTTGATCTCGGTGCCGAGCAGCGCGGCGGCCCAGGCGAAGCGCAGCACGGTGGTGCCGAGCTTGTCGAGCCAGTAGTCCCGGCCCTCGCCGCGGGCGGCCGCGGCCAGGTCGCGCAGCCGGGGCGAGTTCTCCTCGACCGGTTCGAGGTTCTGGTCGCGGACCTCGCGCAGCAGCGCCACCGTGTCGTACGGGGCGCCGGCGGTGACCGCCCAGACCTGGCGGCAGAACGCGTCGTCGGCCTCGGCGAACTCGCCGTGCACGATGGCGGCCACCGAGACCGGGTTGAGCGGCAGCAACTCGTGCTTGCGGGCGGCCCGTTCGTGGATCTGCTGGGCCAGCGCGCGGGCCTCGTCCTCGAACTCGTGCCGGTAGGCGAAGACCAGCAGCACGGGCAGTTCGCGGGCGCGCACCGCGAAGGACGCCAGCCAGGTCAGCGACTCCTGGTCGACGGCGTGCAGGTCGTCGACGATCACCACCAGCGGGGCGCGCCGGGGCGCGAGCTGGGTGATGACGAAGTCCAGTCCGTCGCGGACGCTCTGCGGGTCGATCCGCTCGACCTCGTCGGACGGCGGGGCCAGCCCGATGGCCGGGGCCACGATGTTGTGCCAGCTGCCGAACACCTCCTCGACCTCGGCCTCGTCCAGGTCGCTGAGCACCGGCAGGAGCAGTTGCCGCAGCACCCGGAACGGCTCCCGGCGCTGGCGCTCGCTGCCCCGGGCGAACAGCACGGTCGAGTCCTGGCGGGCACCGGCGATCCGGCGGACCTGCTCCAGCATCGAGGTCTTGCCGATGCCGGGCGAGCCGGAGAAGACCAGCAGCTCGCCGATCTTCAGTCCGCCCGCGGCGAATTCGCGGCACAACCTGTCCACGGCCTGATCGACGGAACGCAGTTCCTGATCGCGCTCCCAAAGCCGCTGACCGACCGCGTCCGCGGCGGCCTCCCACTCCTGCGGCCCGTTCTGCTCTTCGGCCACGTCCGTCCCTCCGCCTCGCCGTCCGGCACTCCGTTCCCGACCTTAGCGCCGTCGCGGGCCGCGCGGGCGGCGTTCGCGCAGGCAGGGGTACCTGACGCAGGGTTAGACGGCGATGCCCGGGGCAAATCCCTTACCAGCCATGACATCTGACGATCCGATCGGATAACTTTCAGACCACAAAGGTGTAGTCGATCTTCGCCGGGGAAGGCCATCGCCGGGACCGCGCACCCTGATCGGCGGCGCACCGGAAACAGGCTGCACTGGAGACACGTTGGCTGCAATACCCCCGCTCTTCTGCCCCATCCCGTCCGGCCTGCACCCCGATCACGAAGCCGTCGGCAAGAGCACCGAACTCTGGCTCGAAACGATGGGCTTCGCCGCGGACGCGGAACGGCGGCGCCGTCTCCTCGCCATCGGCGCGCACGAGTTCGTCTGCCGGATAGCCAAGGACGCGGACGGCACCACCGGGCTGGAACTGGTCTCGCAGTGGCTGTGCAGCATGCTCACGCTGGACGACGAGTGGGACACCGGCAGGCTCAGCCGGGACCCCTCCCGTGTACTCACCATAGCAGCCACACTACTGGCTGTTATCAATTCGCCGAATTCCCACCCGGACGAGACCGACCTCTACGTCGCCTCGGTGCGCGACGTGTTCGCCCGGGCCCGCGACTGGGCCCCCGCGCTGTCGGTCAAGCGCTGGGCGGACAGC
This sequence comes from Kitasatospora sp. NPDC090308, assembly GCF_044769485.1. Lineage (NCBI taxonomy): Bacteria > Bacillati > Actinomycetota > Actinomycetes > Kitasatosporales > Streptomycetaceae > Kitasatospora > Kitasatospora sp. NPDC090308. The sequence continues at coordinate 29,676 of NZ_JBIVXY010000023.1, forward strand.
CAGCTGGAGTCCTTCATGGGCGCCGCCGCCATCGTCGCCTACCGCACCGAGCGCCGGCCGATGACGCTCTCCGAGTACCTGACCATCGGCCCGCTGGACCGCGGCAGCCGCTCCTGCATCGAGATCATCGAGGTCTGCGAGCGCACCGCCGTCCCGCAGTCCCAGCTGGACTCGCCCCGGGTGCACGCGCTGACCGAGGCCGCCAAGTTCCTGGTGCTGGTCTCGGCCGACGTCTACTCCTTCCGCCGCGAGGACGATCACGGCGCGCTGGAGAGCAACATCGTGGACGCGCTCCAGCGGCACCTGGGCTGCGGCCGGGAGCAGGCCCTGCTGGAGGCCGCCGCCCTGCACGACCGCACCATGTGCCTGTTCCTCCGCCTCGCCGACCGCACCTCCCGCCGGGCCGGGGCCGAACTGCGGCGCTACATCCAGCAGTTGTCCAACCTGGTGAGCGGGAACCTGGAGTGGGGCTTCACCTCCGCCCGCTACACCGAGCGCGCCCCCGGGACGCTCCCGACCGCCGAACGCGCCGAACGGCCCGCCGACGGCCGGCTCACCCCGCCGCCCTACCCCGAGATCGCCTGGTGGTGGGACCAGCTGTGGTGACGGCCGGCCCCGACGGACCGCTCCGGGCGCTCCCGGCGCTCCGGGCACCGTGCAAGCCGTGACGCGCCGCTCAGGCCAGCAGCCTGGCCTTCGCCGCGGCGAACTCCTCCGGGGTGAGCAGCCCCTGCTGCACCAGCTGCGCCAACCGGGTCAGCTGGTCCGCCACGTCCTCGCCGCCGGGGGCGGGAGCGGCAGCGGCGGGAGCGGCGGGCACGGGTGCCGGCGCGGCCTGCTGCTGCGGGGCCCGGTCCTGCTCGGCCCGCAGCTCGGCGATCGCCTCGTCCTGGCCCCGCTCGTCGGCGGCCCGCCGGGCCCCGGCCCGGCCCGCGGCGTACGCGGCGCCGCCCACCACCAGCCCGCGGGCCAGCGGACGGCCCACCGGGCGGACCACCCGGACCGGCCGGATCGGCCTCATCGGTCGGAACACGCCGTCCTCACTCTCCCGCCGCGACGCGCGCCTCGGCGGCGCGGACGGCCTCTTCGATGTTCTCCGGCGGGATGCGCACCCCGGAGGCGATCCGGCCGCCGACCGCGCGCAGCGCCGCGGCGGCCTCCTCGGCCCACAGGTGCTCGACCAGCACGATCAGCGCCGCGCTGCCGGGCTCCAGCAGTTCGGCCGCCTCCTGGGCGTCCTCCGGCCCGATCAGCGGCAGTTCCGCCCCGTCCGGGCCCGCGACGCCCCGCAGGTGTTCGAAGTCGGTCAGCTCCCCGTAGGTGGCCTCGCCCTCGGCGTCCCGGACGACCGCCAGCGAGTCGATCACCCGGACCCCGGCCGCGTCCCGCAGCCGGGCCAGCACGTCGGCCGCCTCGGCGCCGACAGCCGCCTCCGGGAAGGTCAGGACGAGCAGTTCGGCCGGTCCCATCAGGGGCCTCCTTCGGTGGGCGAATTCCCGGTGTCCCTCGTGTCGCGCATGTCGGGATCAGACCACACGGATGCCGGAGGGGCGCGGCACGCCACGCGGTCGGCGGACCGGCCCGGGCTCCGGGTGGCCCAAGGCGGCTGGCGGACGGCGGCCCGCCGTGGTCCCGTCGAGGCAGGACCAGATCCACCGTCAAGGAGCCATCCGCCATGACCATCGCCGTCGACAAACTCTCCGACCCGGCCGTCCGCCGCCTGCTCGGCGCCGTCAACTCCGGTGACCGGGACGCCTTCTTCGCCGCCCTGACCGAGGACGCCACGATGTCCGACGACGGCTCGGAGCGCGACCTGGCGGACTGGGTGGACCGGGAGATCTTCTCCTCGCACGGGCACATCGAGGTGCAGACCGAGAAGTCCGGCGGACGCGCCGTGGTCGCCGACTACCGCAACGACACCTGGGGCGAGATGCGCACCGCCTGGCGCTTCACCGTCGCCCCGGACGGCCGGGTCAGCCGCTTCGAGACCGGCCAGGCCTGACGCCCGACCCGGCCCCGCGCCGTCCGTTTCGTCCGCTCCCGGGCGCCGGTCTCAGCCCCGCTCCGCCAGGCACCGCCGGACGGCGGCGATCAGCGCCCGGGAGCGGACGTCCCCGGTGACGCCCGGCTGCATGCCGTTGGTGACGTAGCCGAAGCCGATGCCCAGCTCCGGGTCGGCGAAGCCCAGCGAACCGCCCCGGCCCGGGTGGCCGAAGCTCGCCGGGGAGGCCATCGGCGAGGTGCCGCCGTGCCGGAAGAAGCCCTGGCCGAAGGCGGTGTTGACGATCAGCACCCGGTCCGGGCCCTGCACCGAGGGACCGGCCGCCTCGGCCAGCGTGCCGGGCTCGAACAGCGCGGGCAGCCGCTGCCCGGGCGCGTCGGCCCGGTCGGCGGCGCCGATCAGCGCCGCGTAGAACCGGGCCAGCGAACGGGCGGTGCCGATCCCGCCCGCGCCCGGCACCTCGACCGCCTGCACCGCCGGGTCGTTCAGGTCCACGCTGCTGCGCACCGCGCCGAACGAGCGGGCGGTCAGCGAGTGCGGGTCCCGGTAGGCGTCCAGTACGGACTGCTTGGGGCGCATCCGCATCCCGCCGGGCGCGAGCCGGGCCGCCTCCGGCGCGGGCAGGTCGACCAGCCGGCCGACCCGGCCGGCCGCGGCGGGGGGCAGGCCGATCCACAGGTCCAGGCCGAGCGGGGCGGCGATCTCCTCCGCGAAGTACCGGCCCACGCTGCGGCCCCCGGCCCGCCGGACCACCTCGCCGACCAGCCAGCCGAAGGTCAGCGGGTGGTACCCGTGCGCGGTGCCGGGCTCCCAGGCGGGGGCCTGGGCGGCGACGGCCGCGGCGGCCGGCTCCCAGGCCAGCACGTCCTCGACCCGCAGCGGCACGTCCAGCGCGGGCAGCCCGGCCTGGTGCGAGAGCAGCCAGCGCACCGGCACCCGCCCCTTCCCGGCCTGCGCGAACTCCGGCCAGTACGAGGCCACCGGCGCGTCCAGGTCGAGCAGCCCGCGCTGCGCGAGGTGCAGCGCGGCGGAGGCGGTCAGCCCCTTGGTGACGGACCGCAGCACCTGCGCCGTCCCCTCCCCCCAGCCGACCGCCGGGGCCGGCCGGGCCCCGACCTCCGGCCGGGCGTCCCCGCCCCACAGGTCGACCACCTTCCGCCCGTCGAGGTACAGCGCGAAGGCCGCGCCCAACTCCCCGTACTCCCGGAAGTTGCCCGCGAAAGCCTCCCGGACCGGCTCGAACCCGGCCGCCGCGAACCCCTGGATCTGCTGGTTCTCCACCCTCCCACCCTAGACAACCGCGCTCCCCCGCGATCACTTCGCGGTCCTCCGGGCTCCTCCGGGTCGCTCCCGCGTCACTCCACCGTCCACCCGATGTGCCCGATGCCCGAGGAGTAGACGGCGCAGTGGCCGGAGGACTCCTCGGTCCGGCCCGGCAGGGCCGTCACCGAGTTGCCCGTCACGTCCGGCGCCCAGCCGCAGACGATGTCGGCGTGGAAGGTGACCGGGGAGCCGGTGTTGTTGGTGCAGTCGACGCCTCCGTACAGCGGGTCGTTGTGGTGGATCCAGGTGGTGCAGTCCAGGCCCGAACGGACCGACTCGACGGCGGCCCCGACCCGGGCCGGGGCCGGGGCCGGGGCGGCCGAGGCGGGCAGCGCGGTGCCGAGCGCGACCAGGGCGGCGGCGACGGACAGGGCGGCGGCGCGGTTCTTCAACTCTGCTCCTCGGAGGGGTTCCTGACGTTCCGACCGGGTCATTCCCGGGCCGATCACTGCGCATACCAACTCTTTCGGGTGACACCGCCGCGGACCGCCGGAGCACGCCACAATGGCGGACATGGACACTCCCGCCACCGGTCCGGCCACCGACTCCGACGCCGGCCCCTTCACCGGCCCCGCCACCCACCCCGACGAGATCCTCGACGTGGTCGACGAACAGGACCGGGTGCTGCGCACCGCCCCCCGTTCCGAGGTCTACCGCGACGGCCTGATCCACCGCTGCGTCTTCGTCCTGGTCCGCGACCCGCGGGGCCGGATCTTCACCCACCGCCGCACCGACACCAAGGCGTTCGCCCCCGGCGCCCACGACTGCTTCGTCGGCGGCGTGGTCGGCGCCGGCGAGAGCTACCCCGAGGCCGCCGTCCGGGAGGCCGAGGAGGAGCTCGGCGTCACCGGCATCCGCACCCGCCCGCTGTTCCGCTTCCTCTACACCGACGGCGACCGCTACAGCTGGTGGTCCGACGTCCACGAGGCCGAGTGGGACGGCCCGGTGCACCCCCAGGAGTCCGAGGTCGCCTGGTACGACTGGCTCACCGAGGAGCAGCTCGCCGAACGGCTCACCGGCTGGGAGTTCGTCCCGGACGGCCGCGAGGCGTACCGCCGCTACCTGGAGCGGCGCGCCACCGCTTGACCGCCGCCCGTCCCGGCCCGCCGCCCCGGTGGCGCTGCCGACGCTCCGGCCGCTCCCCGGGCCCTCGTCGCCCACCCGCCGGGCCCGAAGAACTAGGGTGGGCCGCATGGCTTCCCGTACGCCGCCCGCGGCCCCCCTCGCGGAGGAACAGCGTCCCGCCGCCCGCGCGCCCCGGCGGCGGCTGAGCGTCGACGAGCGCCGCGAGCAGCTGATCGCGGTGGCGCTCCAACTGTTCTCGGACCGCGCGCCCGAGGACGTCTCGATCGACGACATCGCCGCCGCCGCGGGCGCCTCCCGCCCGCTGGTGTACCACTACTTCCCGGGCAAGCAGGCCCTGTACGAGGAGGCGCTGCGCCGGGCCGGGCGCGAGCTGGCCGGGCGGTTCGAGGAGCCCGGCGAGGGCCCGCTCTCCGAGCGGCTGTACCGCGTCATGGGCCGCTACCTCGACTTCGTGCAGTCCCACGCGGCCGGTTTCACCGCCCTGCTGCGCGGCGGCTCGGTCGCCGCCAGCCCGGACGCGGACGCCGTCATCGACCAGGTCCGGCGGGCCGCGCAGGAGCAGATCCTGCTGCACCTCGGCGTCCCGGCGCCCAGCCCGGCCCTGCGCCGGACCGTCCGGGCCTGGATCGCCAACGCCGAGATCAGCTCGCTGGACTGGCTCTCCGACAGGCCCGTCCCGGTCGAGACGCTCCAGCTCCAGCTGGTCCAGGAGCTGGTCGCGGCGCTCGCCGTCACCGCCACCCGCGACCCGGAACTGGCCGCCCTGCTCGGCGAGTTCTTCGCCACCGAACGCCCCGACGGCCCGACCGCCCGGCTGCTCCGCGACCTCGCCGCGACCTTCGCCGCCCCCGCCCTCACCGAGTCCCTGTTCCGGCTCGCCGCCCCGCCCGCCCCCTGACCTCCCGTCGCCCCCGGCCAACCCACCGTCCGCGCCGTCGCGGTCTGATAAGAATTGGCTGAACTGTCCACACCCGAGAACGAGGGGGCTCGGCGAATGACGCAGGACGGCTTCGCCGCCGCAGACCGGATCACGGCCACGCTGGACGCGGCGTGCGCCGCACTTCTCGGCAGCCGCGCCACCCACTACCAGGCCGACGCGCTCACCGCGTTCCGCCGCTCCGAACACCCCGCCGCCAAGGCCCTGTTCGGCCTGCGGATCAGCCAGATCGGCCCCGGCCTGCTCGCCGTGCCCCGGCTCGGCACCGTCGTCGAGGTGTCCGGCAACCGCCGTCCGAACGCCGCCGCCGGCCGCGAGGCCGTCCCGGTGCTGGCCCAGCGCTACGGGGCGTCGGCGCTCGGGCTGACCGACGTGTCGGCGGCCTCGGCGCTGCGGCTGTCCGCCGAGCCGGTCGGGCTGGACGAGGAGGGCGTGGCCGGGTTCACCCGGGCGCTCGCCGCGCTCGCGGAGCCGAGGACGACGGTGGCGCCCGACGAGCTGCCGACCGGCTCGGGGGTGGAGGCCCGGCTGGTGGTGCCGCCCGCGTTCCACACCCTGACCGTCCGCGGCTCGGGCAACGCGCTCTCCGCGCACCTGGCGGAGACCGCCGAGGAGGTGTTCTCGGGCGGCACCCCGGCCGAGCGCAACGACTTCGCGGTGGTCGCGGCGATGCTGGCCGAGCGGTTCGCGGCGGCGGACGTCGCGTACGCGGGTGTCGGCGCCCTGCTGGTGAACGGCCGGCGCTCCCGGGTGTCGCTGGTGGTGTCGACCGTCCAGTGCGCCCAGCCGATCCAGGACCTGGCGGTGGACCTGTCCACCGAGCGCCCGTACGCCGAGGTGTGGACGGTGCTGCTGCCGTCCGGCCCGGCCGCGCTGCTGGTGGAGACCCGGGCCGTCCCCGCGCTGAAGGAGCTGCGGGACGGGAGCCCGAGCGGCCGGGTGGTGAGCACCGCGGTCGAGGCGTTCCTGCCGATGCCGGACGGGGCCACCGTGCTGACCGTCCAGCTGACCACCTCGGACACCGAGGACTGGGACGTGTACACCGAGGTCTTCGCGGACCTGCTCTGCACGGTCCAACTCGCCTGGGACGGCGTGGCGGTGGCCCCGACGCCGGTCCCGGTGGGCCGGACCGTCCCGGCCCAGCCGCCGGCCACGCCCGCACCCGCGACGGTGCCCGCGCAGGCCGCCGCCCCGACCCCCGCCCCGACCGCGCCGACGGCCCCGCCGGTGTCCCCTCCGGTGCAGGCCCCGACGCCGGTCGCCGCGCCCGAACAGCCCGACAGCCCGTCGGGGACGGCGGTACGGGTACCGCCCTCCGACTTCAACCCGTTCGGCACGCCGGCCCCGGGCGACCTGCCCGCCCAGACCACCGCCTCCCCGGTGCTGGCCTCCACGGACGCGTTCGCCGCGCCCGCCGCCGCCCCGGCCGCCGAGGAGCGGGAGGAGGCGGACCCGACCAAGGGACGCCTGGTCAACGTCCCGCCCCCGGACTTCAACCCCTTCGCTTCCGCGGCCCCCAGCGCCCCGGCCGCCCCCGCGGCTCCGGCTGCCACCTCCGACCCGTTCGCGGGCAGCGACCCCTTCGGCGCCCCGGCCCCCGCACCCGCCGCACCGGAACCGACCCCCGAACCGGAACAAGCCGACCCCACCAAGGGCCGACTCGTCAACGTCCCGCCGCCCGACTTCAACCCCTTCGCTGCAACCACCGCCCCCGCGACCCAGGCCCCGGCCGCCGAGGAGCCGGAGGAAGCCGACCCGACCAAGGGCCGCCTGGTCAACGTCCCGCCCCCGGACTTCAACCCCTTCGCCTCCGCGGCCCCCGCCGCCCCGGCCGCCCCCGCGGCTCCGGCTCCCGCCGCCGACCCGTTCGCGGGCAGCGACCCCTTCGGCGCCCCGACCCCCGCACCCGCCGCACCGGAACCGACCCCCGAACCGGAACAGGCCGACCCCACCAAGGGCCGACTCGTCAACGTCCCGCCGCCCGACTTCAACCCCTTCGCCGCAACCACCGCCCCCGCCACACCGGCCCCCGCCACCGAAGAGCGGGAGGAAGCCGACCCGACCAAGGGCCGCCTCGTCAAGGTCCCCCCGGCCGACTTCAACCCCTTCGCCTCCGCAGCCCCCAGCGCCCCGGCCGCCCCTGCGGCTCCGGCTCCCGCCCCTGCCCCGGTGGCGCCCGCCCCGCGTCCGGCCAGCGCCGACCCGTTCGGGACGACGCTCTCCTCCGAGCCGTCCGACCCGTTCGGCACCGTGGCCACGCCGTCTCCGAGTGCCCCGGCCGCGAACATCCCGCCGCGTCCGAGCGCCCCGCCCGTGGTCCCGGCCCCGGCCGCCCCGGCGGAGCCGGCGGACCCGACCAAGGGGCGGCTGGTCAACGTCCCGCCGCCGGACTTCAACCCCTTCGCCGCAGCTGCTCCCGGCAGCACCACCGCCGCCGAAGCCCCCGCCGAGGAGCCGGAGGAGGCCGACCCGACCAAGGGCCGCCTGGTCAAGGTCCCGCCGCCGGACTTCAACCCCTTCGCCGCAGCGGCTCCGCGCGCCAACGCCCCGGCCCAGCCGCCGGCCCAGACCCCGCCGCCCCCGCCCGCGAGCAGCCCCTTCGGCTGATCCCGCACCCGCCCCACCGAACGGCGAGCCGGTCCCCGGCTCGCCGTTCGCCTTTCCGCCGACCCGCCGACCCGCCGCCCCGTCAGCCGGTCAGCCTGCCAACCCGTCAGCCGGTCTCCACCGCCCGCCGGTCGTCGACTTCCTCGGCGAGCGAGGCCATCCGGTAGAGCGCGACGAAGTAGCCGGTGGCGTACGAGTCGGCGGCGACGGCGGGCAGCAGGTCGGAGAGGAGGGCGAGGCGCTGGCTCAGGTGCTCACGGTGGCGGGGGGCGAGCGGGCCGTCGAGGGCGGCGGCGGTGCAGGCGGTGAGGGTGGTGGCGAGGGTGAGGAGGCACGTGCCGCCGGGTTCCCGGTCGTGCCAGCCCGGGGGGAACCGCAGGGCCTCGAACTCCGCCAGGAGTTGTGCCAACAGTTCGATCTCACGTTCGAGCATGCCAATGATCATGCCGCACCCACCGGCTCGATGGGAACGCGTGTCACACACATCACCCTCACGCACTCCCCGCCCCCGCCCGCGTCCTGCCCGTCCTCCCCCGCGACCGCGCCGCCGGAGGACCCGCCGCTCAAACCCCCGACTCCCGTCCCCTTGCGGAAACTTCGGCATGGTACAGACCCATTGCCATTCCATTACCTGATCCCTACCCTCCAATGACACAGGACCTCCCGGGCTCCCCGACGGCCGAGGAGTCCCCTCCCGCGCCCGCCCGCCGGGGCTCCGGCCGGGTCGCGGCCTGCCGTCCGCACCTGCACGCGCACCTCTCCTCCCCCACCGGCAGTGGAGCGGTGCCGCGCGCGCCCCGCGCGGCGCCGCTCCCGGGCAGGAGCCCCTTCATGCGCAGACGTCGGTACCGCCTCCCCCTCCTCGCCGCCGACAGCCTCCTCGCCCCGCTGCCGACGGTGTCCCTACCGGCCGGGGCCGCGCACGCGGCCGAGCCCACCGCGGTCTTCCACCAGGACCAGGACCAGAACCGAGGCACGGGTTACGGCGGCGGCTACACCGTCACCACCGCTGGCAGCGCCGCCATCAACGGCTGGACGCCGGAGTTCGACCTCCCCGCGAACCGCACCCTCGGCGCGCGGTGGAACGCCACGTACACCGGCGCGGCCTCGCACGTCACGGTGAAGAACCCGAGCTGGCAGCTGCAGATCGCCCCCGGTACCTCCTACGACTTCGGCTTCAACGTGGCCTACTCGGGCCCGTACGCCGAGCTGCGGAACTGCAAGCTGAACGGCCGGCCCGTGCGACGGCGGTGGCGGCGACACCCGGCCGCCGACGATCCCGGCCGACGTCACCGCGTCCCAGTCCGGCACGGGCCGGGCCACGCTCTCCTGGACGGCGTCCACCGACGACGTCAAGGTCGCCGGGTACGACGTGTACGAGGGCGCGGCCAAGCTGTCCACGGCGACGGGCGACGGCACGGCGGTGACGCTCACCGGCCTGGCGGACGGCCCGCACACCTGCACGGTGGTCGCGTTCGACCCCTCGGCCAACCGCTGGGCGGCCTCCGCCCCGGTGACGCTCACCATCGTCCCGCCGCCGGACACCGTGGCCCCGTCCGTCCCCGCCCCGCCACCGCGGCGACGGTCTCCGGCCTGACCATCGGCTACTTCACCCAGTGGTCGGTGTACGCGCGCGGCTACAGCCTGAAGAAGCTGGACACCTCGGGCAGCGCCGCGAAACTCGACCACCTGAACTACGCGTTCGCCCACATCCACCCGTCCACCAAACAGTGCTTCCCCACCAACAAGGCGGCGGGCAACGACTCCGACCCGAACGCGGGCGACGGCGCGGGTGACGCCTGGGCGGACTTCGGGCGCGGCTGGGACGCGGCCACCTCGGTGGCGGGCACGACCGACACCTGGGACCAGCAGCTGGCCGGCAACTTCAACCAGCTCCGCAGCTCAAGGCCAAGCACCCGCACCTCAAGGTGCGGATCTCGTTGGGCGGTTGGTCCTACAGCAAGTGGTTCTCCGACGCGGCGGCCACCGACACCTCGCGCAAGGCGCCGGTCTCCTCCTGCATCGACCTGGACTGGGAGCGGCCGAACTCGGAGGGCCACCTCGGCAACGTCGTCCGGCCCGCCGACAAGGCCGACTACACCTGCTAACCCAGGAGTTCCGCCGCCAGCTGGACGCCCTCGGCGCGAGCACCGGCAAGCACTACACGCTGAGCGCCTTCCTGCCCACCGACCCGGCGAAGAGCACCGCGGGCATCGACGCCCCGGGCCCGTTCGGGGCGTTCGACTTCGCCGCCGGCGACCCCTCCGCCCCGGACCGGTGCTTCAGCTCCGAGATCGCCATCAACGCGTACGTGAACGGCAGCGCCCCGAAGTCGGAACTGACGCTGGGCGTCCCGTTCTACGGCCGCGGCTGGACGGGCGTGCCGCGCGGCAGCACCAACGGCCTGCTCCAGCCCGCGACCGGCCCCGCGCCAGGCAGCCACGAGAACTACCACACAAGCTCAAGTAGCTTGCCACGACAGGTGGTTACACCCTCTACCGGGGCCCGGTGGCCGGCCGCTCCTACCCCCACAACGGCACCGTGCTCTACACCTACGACGACCCGACCGAGATCACCCGGAAGGCCAACTGGATCAAGGAGTAGGGCCTCGCCGGGGCGCTGGTCTGGCCCTTCGACGGCGACACCGCCAACAGCGAGTTGATGACCGCCATCGCCAACGGGCTCAACTAGCGCATCAATTGACGGATAGTCAGGCGCGGCATGCCAGGTGCACCACATCGGGCACGCCGCGCTCGACCGGCACCTCCTCGGTCCGTACGCCGGTGAACCCGGCCTCCCGCAGCGCCCGTTCGAAGGCGGCGGACGGCTGGGCGCTCCACACCGCCAGCACCCCGCCGGGGTTGAGCCGGGCGGCGGCGGAGGCCAGCCCGGCCGGGGCGTACAGGCGGCCGTTCTCGGTGCCGACCGTCCAGTCGGGGCCGTTGTCGACGTCGAGGCAGAGCGCGTCGTAGCGCTCCCCGTCCCGCCCGAGGTACTCGACCAGGTCGGTGTGCAGCACCTCCACCCGGGGGTCGTCCAGCGCCCCGGCGGAGAACGCGCCGAGCGGGCCGGTGCGGTGCCAGTCGATGATCGCCGCCTCGCGCTCGACCACCGCGATCCGCGCCCAGCGCGGCTCGGCGGCGGCGTGCGCCAGCGAGAAGCCGACGCCCAGCCCGCCGATCAGCACGCTGGGGCGCTCCACCGCCGCCAGCCCGTCCAACGCGGCCCGCACCAGCAGCCGTTCGGAGCGGCCGTCGACGGTGTCCATCAGGAAGCAGCCGTTCACGATGACCTCGCAGTGCTCCCCGCGCCGCCGCAGCACCACCTCGCCGCTCGCGCTCTCCCGCCGGTCGAGCACTTCGGCCTCGGACAGGCCCTGGCGGCTGGGCAGCACGGACATGCGGCAACTCCTGGGAAGGTCGGCACCGGTCGTTGACCCACTGACCCTAACCGACCCGGCCGGTCACCGTGGGCTACCCCTGCGGATCGGGCGTGAACCCGGCCGGCGCGACCGGCGCACCGCCCTTCACCTTCGGGCTGCGCCGCCCGCGCCGCTCCAGCCACTTGGCGAACCAGGAGAGCAGCAGACACATCCCGATGTAGACCGGGGCGATCACCATGACCACCGGGATGAACGGCAGGTCGTAGTCGAGGTTGGTGGCGATCAGCTTCCCGGCGTGCAGGAACTCCTCGTAGGTGATCAGGAACCCGAGCGAGGTGTCCTTGAGCGCCACCACCAGCTGGCTGACGATGGTCGGCAGCATCGCCCGGTTCGCCTGCGGCACCAGCACGTACGCCATCACCTGGGTCTTGCGCAGCCCCAGCGCGTACGCCGCCTCCCGCTGCCCCCTGGGCACCGCGAGCACCCCGGCCCGGAACACCTCGGCCAGCACCGAGCCGTTGTACAGCGTCAGCCCGGCGACCAGCGCCCACATCGGCGGCGCCTTGAGCGCGACGAAGATGAAGAAGATCATCACCAGCAGCGGCATCGCCCGGAAGAACTCCACCACCACGGTGGAGACCCAGCGCACCACCCGGTGCTCGGAGAGCCGGCCGGCGGCGAACAGCGCGCCGAAGGGCAGCGCGAACAGGGCCGTCCAGCCGAAGGCCTTCAGGGTGTTGGCCAGGCCGCGCAGCAGCAGTTCCTGAACGCCCTTGTACTCGAAGGGCATCCACTTCTGGTACGTGAACTGCTGGGTGTGGAACAGCATGTAGACCACCCAGCCGATCACCGCGACGATCAGCAGCAGCGCCAGCCACCCGTACAGCCGGTGCCGGGCCAGCGCCTTCGGGCCGGGGACGTCGTACAGCGCGGAGGACTCCACCGTCATCGGGACACCGCCACCCGTCGTTCCAGCAGGTTGAACAGGGCGCTGATCGCCAGCGTCAGGACCAGGTACCCGAGCGCGATCCAGACGAAGGTCCAGACGATGCTGTAGCCCAGCTCGTTGAGGGTCCGGTAGGTGCCGAGCAGTTCGACCACGCTGAACGACCCGGCGATCGCGGTGTTCTTGGCCAGCGCGATCATCACGCTGCCCAGCGGGGCGACCACCGCCCGGTACGCCTGCGGCAGGATCACCAGGCCCAGCGTCTGGGTGAAGGTCAGGCCCAGGCTGCGGGCCGCCTCGCCCTGCCCGACCGGCACCGTGTTCACCCCGGAGCGCAGCGTCTCGCAGACGAACGCCGAGGTGTAGCAGCCCAGCGCGAGCACCGCGAAGGTGAAGAACGGCAGCGTGATGTCGAACCGGGGCAGGCCCAGCACCACGATGAAGAACAGCAGCGTCAGCGGCGTGTTGCGCAGCACCGTCACCCACCCGGTGCCGAACGCCCGCAGCGGCTTGACCGGCGACACCCGGAAGCCCGCGACCACCACCCCGAGCACCAGCGACAGCGCCGCGCTCACCAGGGTCAGCCACAGCGTGCCGAGGAACCCGTGCCAGTACGTGGACCAGTTGTCGGTCAGGACGTTCACCTGTCCTCCTCCCTCTACTGGTACCGGTCGACGGCCGGCGGCTCGGGCGCGGGCACCCCGGACAGGCCGAGCGTCGCCTCGTACGCCTTCTTCCAGTCGCCGTTCTGCTCGTGCCGCTCCAGCGCGTCGTCCAGCGCCAGGCGCAGCGCGGTGTCGTTCTTCGGCACGCCGATGCCGTACGGCTCGGTGGAGAACGGCTGCCCGGCGATCTTCAACTCCTCCGGGACCTTCGCCGCGTAGCCCTGCAGGATCGCGTTGTCGGTGGTCACCGCGTCGACCTGGCCGGTGATCAGGTTGTCCACGCAGGCCGAGTAGGTGTCGTAGCCGATCAGCTTGGCCTTCGGGTAGTCCTGCTGGATCCGCTGGTACGGGGTCGCCCCGGCGGCCGAGCAGACCTTCCGCCCGGCCAGGTCCTGCGGCCCGTCGATCCCGGTCTCGTCCTTGCGGACCAGCAGGGACTGCCCGGCGGTGAAGTACGGCCCGGCGAAGCCGACCAGCTTCTTGCGGTTGTCGTTGATGGTGTAGGTGCCCACGTAGTAGTCGACCTGTCCGTTCTGCAGCGCCGTCTCGCGGTTGGCGGAGGCGATGGTGCGGAACTCGATCTGCTCCGGGGCGAAGCCCAGGTCGGCGCCGACCATCTTGGCGATCTCGATGTCGAAGCCGGAGTACGCGCCGGTCGCCGGGTTCTTCTGCCCCAGGTACGGCTGGTCCTCCTTGGCGCCCACCACCAGGTGGCCGCGGGCGCGGGCCGCGTCCAGGGTCGGCGAGCCGGTGACGGCGTCGCCGCCGCGCACCTGGTAGCTGGGCAGCGCGCCGGCCTGCGGGCCCTTCGGCGGCGGGGTGCCCTCCTTGCCGCAGCCGGACAGGCCCGCCAGCACCGCGAGCACCGCGAGCACCGCGAGCAGGGGCACGAGGCGTCTCCTCACCCGGACCACCTCAGTGCTTCAGGATCTTGGAGAGGAAGTCCCGGGCCCGCTCGCTGCGCGGGTCGGCGAAGAACTCCTCGGGGACGCGGTCCTCGACGATCCGGCCGTCCGCCATGAACACCACGCGGTTGGCGGCCGACCGGGCGAAGCCCATCTCGTGGGTCACCACCACCATCGTCATGCCCTCGGCGGCCAGCGAGCGCATCACCTCCAGCACCTCGTTGATCATCTCGGGGTCGAGCGCGGAGGTCGGCTCGTCGAACAGCAGCGCCTTCGGGTCCATCGCCAGCGCCCGGGCGATCGCCACCCGCTGCTGCTGGCCGCCGGACAGCTGCGCCGGGTACTTGGCCGCGTGCGCCTCCAGCCCGACCCGCTCCAGCAGTTGGCGGCCCTTGGCCTCCGCCTCGGCCTTCCCGCGCTTGCGGACCTTGACCTGGGCCAGCGTCACGTTCTGCAGCACCGTCTTGTGCGCGAACAGGTTGAAGGACTGGAACACCATCCCCACCTCGGCGCGCAGCTTCGCCAGGCCCTTGCCCTCCGCGGGCAGCGGCTGCCCCTCGATCAGGATGCTGCCGCTCTCCACCGTCTCCAGCCGGTTGATCGCCCGGCACAGCGTGGACTTGCCCGACCCGGAGGGGCCGATCACCACCACGACCTCGCCCCGGCCCACCACCAGGTCGATGTCCTGGAGCACGTGCAGCTGCCCGAAGTGCTTGTTCACCCCGCGCAGTTCGATCAGCGGCTCCCCCACCAGGCCGCCCGGCCCCCCTGCCGGCACTCCTCCCGGTGCCGCCCCGGCGCCCTCCCCCGGGGCCGTCACCTGGCGCGCCGCCCCTTCAGCAGCCAGCCCAGCGCCGTCCCGGCCAGCAGCGTCGCCAGCAGTGCGATCCACAGCGGGCAGGTGACGGTGAACACCCAGAACTGGATCCTCACCTTCTCCAGGTTGGCGAACAGGAACCAGATCGCCAGCACCACGATGACGCCGATCCCGATGTACCGGGTCGGAATCCCCGCGATCTCGTTGCGCTGGGTGCCTGACGGAGAACCACCTGATGTCTTGGTCACCCCCGCAGTCTGCGCCCGCCCCGCCCACCGACCACCGCGCCACCCCGCCGCCGGCCGCCATTCACCCGCCCATTCACCCGTCCGCGCCACACCCCCTCCGGGGCGGCGGACGGGTGGTGCGGCGGCGGGGCCCGCCCACCGGACCGCCGCCCCTCCCGTCGGGCCGTCACCTCTCCTCGGGTCTCCTCGGGCCGCTACCTCTCGTCGCGCCAGGACCGCCAGAGCGCCGCGTACGGCCCGCCGGAGGCCACCAGCTCCGGGTGCGGCCCGTACTCGGTGATCCGGCCCTGCTCGACCACCGCGATCACGTCGGCGTCGTGCGCGGTGTGCAGGCGGTGGGCGATCGCCACCACGGTGCGCCCGGCCAGCACTCGGGAGAGCGAGCGCTCCAGGTGCCGGGCCGCCCGTGGGTCGAGCAGCGAGGTGGCCTCGTCCAGCACCAGGGTGTGCGGGTCGGCCAGCACCAGCCGGGCCAGCGCCAGTTGCTGGGCCTGGGCGGGCGTCAGCGCGGCGCCGCCGGAGCCGACCTCGGTGTCCAGCCCGTCCGGCAGCGCGTCCACCCACTCCTCGGCGTCGACCGCGGCCAGCGCGGCCCGCAGTTCGGTGTCGTCGGCCTCCGCCCGGGCCAGGTGCAGGTTGTCCCGCAGGGTGCCGACGAAGACGTGGTGCTCCTGGTTGACCAGCGCGACCTCGGTGCGCACCCGCTCGGCCGGCATCCGCGACAGCTGGGCCCCGCCGAGCGTGACCAGGCCCCGGCCCGGCGCGTAGATGCCCGCCAGCAGCCGGCCCAGCGTCGACTTGCCCGCCCCCGACGGCCCGACCAGGGCCACCCGGCTGCCCGGCTCGACGTCCAGCGTGATGTCGCGCAGCACGTCCGCCCCCTCGTGGTAGCCGAAGCTGACCTCCCGGGCCTCGACCCGGCGGCCGTCCGGGCGCAGCGCCGCGTCGGTCTCCGGCTCGGCGACCTCGTGGACGCCGACCAGCCGGGCCAGCGAGGTCTGCCCGACCTGCAACTCGTCGTACCAGCGCAGGATCCGGGAGACCGGGTGCACCAGCGCCTGGGCGTACAGCACGCCGGTGGTCAGCCGGCCCGGGCTGACCCAGCCGTGCAGGGCGAACAGCCCGCCCAGCACCAGGGTGCCGAGCACGGCCAGCGCGTAGGTGCCGTCCACGGTGGGGAACCAGACGCTGCGCAGCCACAGCGTGTACCGCTCCCAGGAGACCCACTCGCGGATCTTCCGGTCGGTCAGTTGCACCCGGCGGTCGCCGAGCCGCAGCGCCTCGACCGTCCGCCCGGCGTCGACCGTCTCGGCGAGCACGGTGTTGACCGCCGCGTACCCGGCCGACTCGTTTCGGTACGACTGCGGGGCCCGGCGGAAGTACCACCGGGAGGTGAAGAACAGCAGCGGCAGGCCGAGCACGGCGGTGGCGGCCAGCAGCGGCGAGGTGACCAGCAGCGCGCCGAGCACCAGCACCACCGAGACCACCGCGACCACCAGTTCGGGCACCGCGTCGCGGACCGAGCGGGCCAGCCGGTCGATGTCGGTGGTGCCCCGGGAGACCAGGTCCCCGGTGCCGGCCCGCTCCAGCACGCCGAGCGGCAGCGCCACCGAGCGGACCAGGAAGTCCTCCCGCAGTTCGGCCAACGCCTCCTCGCCGAGCACGCTGCCGCGCAGCAGCGACAGCCCGGTGAACACCGACTGCACCACCAGCGCGGCTAGGTACCACCCGATCGCGGCGGCGATCCGCCCGCCGCCGCTCCCCGCCGACAGCGACTGCACCAGCGACCCGAGCACCGCCGGCCCGACCAGCCCCGCCACCGTCGCCGTCCCGTGCAGCGCCACCACCGCCGCCAGGCCCCCGCGGTGCCGCCGCAGCAGCATCCGCCCGTACGCCCGCACGGCCGCGGTGGAGCCGACCGGCAGCGTGGTGGCCGGCCCCTGCTCGTGGATCTTCGGGGGCTTCACGGCGTGCTCCTTCGGTTTCGACCGCGGCTGCGGCGACGACTACGGCCACGGCTGCGGCCACAGCTACGACTGCGGATCGGCTGGACGTCCGGACGGCGGCCGGCCGCCGGGCCGGGCCGGGCCGGGGGCCGGACGGGTGCCCGCTCACTCCGCACCCCCCGGCAGCACCGAGCCCACCGGCACCTCGGCCGACCCCGCCGGACCGCCCGGCCCCACCGGCTCCGATGCGCCCACCGGCTCCGGCGCGCCGGTCTCCGGCGGCGCGCTCTCGTCCCGGGTGACGACGGCCCGGTAGCGCGGCTCGACGGCCATCAGCTCGCGGTGGGTGCCGGTGGCGGCGACCCGACCCCGCTGGAGCAGCAGGACGGTGTCGGCCTGGTCGAGCAGCAGCGGGCTGGTGGCGAAGACCACCGTGGTGCGCCCGGCCCGCAGTTCGCGCAGGCCCGCGGCGATCCGCGCCTCGGTGTGGGCGTCGACGGCGCTGGTCGGCTCGTCGAGCACCAGCACCGGCGGGTCGGCCACCAGCGCGCGGGCCAGCGCGAGGCGCTGGCGCTGGCCGCCGGAGAGCGAGCGGCCGCGCTCGGTGATCCGGGCCGCCATCGGGTCGTCCGCGCATTCGGGCGAGCCCTCGACCAGTGCCTCCAGCGCGTCCTGCGCGCGGGCGGCGGCCAGCGCCTCGGCGGGTCCGACCCGGCCGGAGCGGGGGACGTCGAACAGGTCGGCCAGGGTGCCGGAGAGCAGCACCGGCTCCTTGTCGTGGACCAGCACCGCCGCCCGGGCGGCGGCCAGCGGCACCCCGTCCAGGGCGACCCCGCCGAGCCGGACGGAGGGCTTGGCCCGCTCGCCCTCGGCGAGCACCGGCCGCCCGCCGAGCCGGGCCGCCAACTCCCCCGCCGCGTCCGGGTCCCCGCAGACCACGGCGGTCAGCCGACCGGCCCGGACGGTCAGCCCGCTGACCGGGTCGTGCAGGTCCGACCGCGCGGCCCGGCGCACCAGCTCCGCCACCCCGGACGAGCCGACCGCCACCCCCGCACCGTCCGCGTCCACTGCCCCGCCGGAACCGTCCGCACCCGGCACGTCAGCGCCTTCAACACCGTCCGCGAAGACGGGATCTGACGTCTCGTCACCATTGCCCTCGGCCGCCCCGCCAGAGCCGTCCCCACCCGGAACGTCAACGCCGTCCGCGAAGACCCGATCTGACGATCCGCCACCCTCACCCCCGGCCGCCCCGCCCTCGCGGGTCAGCGAGAGCACCTTGACCGCCCGCCCGGCGGAGACCCGGGCGACGCTCCAGGCGTGCGCGGCCTCGCCGATCACCCGCAGCGGGGCGGCGAGGAAGGCGGTGGCCCCGTAGACGGCGATCAGCTCGCCGACGCCGATCGACCCGTCGAGGGCCAGCCGGGCGCCGTACCAGGTGACGCCGATGACGAACAGGCCGGGCAGCAGCACCTCCTGGGCCTGCATCACCGCCCAGGTCCGGGCGGTGCGGACGGCGGCGGCCCGGACCCGCTGGGAGGCGGCCCGGTAGCGGCGCAGGAACAGCTCCTCGCCGCCGATGCCGCGCAGCACCCGCAGCCCGGCCACCGTGTCGGCGGCCAGCTCGGAGGCCCGGCCGCCGAGCGCCCGCTGCTCGGTGTAGCGCCGCTCGAACGGCCCGAGCAGCGGCCACACTGCGACGGCCAGCACGGGCACCCCGAGCAGCACGGCCAGCCCGAGGCCGGGCTGGCGCCACAGCACCACGGCGCTGACGCCGAGCCAGGCCAGCACCGCGCCGCGCAGCCGGGCGGTGAGTTCGACGTACCAGCCGATCTTCTCGACGTCGCCGCTGGAGACGGCGACGATCTCGCCGGTGGCGATCCGCCGGCTCAGGCCGCCGCCCAGCGCGGAGGCCTGGCGGGCCACCAACTGGCGGACCTGGGAGGCGGCGTGGATCCAGTTCCACACCACCTGGCGGTGCACCAGCACCGTCATCGCGGTCTGCGTGGCGGACAGCAGTAGGGCGAGCAGCCCGGCCGTCAGCAGGGCGCGGGTGTCCCGGTCGACGACGGCCTGGACGCCGCGGCCGACCGCGACGGGCAGCGCGGCCATCGAGCCGAGCTCCAGGGTGCACCACAGCGTGGCGAGCAACTGGCCCCGGCGCTGGGCCCGGCCGAGCCAGCGCAGGAAGCCGAGCGGTGAGCTGAGGTCCGGGCTGCCGGGATCGGGCAGCGGAAGGGGGACGAGCGGCATGGTCGCTCCGTTACGGGGACGGGACGGGCAGGGGAGCGCCCGGACGGGACGCGGCGGGACAGCAGGCCAGAAGCGGGGAGCAGGAGGGAGGGAGGACGTCCGGCCGGGGGAACACGGGCGGGCGGCGTCGGTCGGCCGGGCCCGGTGCGGGCTCCGGCGCGTCGGAGGTGCGCGGCGGAAGGCGTGGTCAGCTCGTCACATGCGGTGAGCCTGGCCGTCCCGCTGTGACGCACGCAACAGGTTTTCCGGCGGATCGGCCCGATCCGGCCGTCGGCCCCGTCCACTTTCATCCGTTCCGGGGAACTCTCCGGTGCGGGGAATAAGCCGGAGTTCACCGCCGTTGCCACCGCTCCGGAAGCAGAGAAGCAGAAGCCAACCGCAACCGAAGGGCACTCCTTCCGTGACCAGCACCCCCGCAGTACCCCCGACCACCTCGACCTCCTCGACCCCCTCGGCCGAGGCGGTCCCCGCGGTCCCCTCGATCGCACTGAACAACGGCGTGCGCATCCCGCAGCTCGGCTTCGGCGTCTGGCAGGTGCCGGACGAGGAGGCCGTCCCGGCGGTGCGCACCGCGCTGGAGGCCGGCTACCGCTCGATCGACACCGCCGCGATCTACGAGAACGAGACGGGCACCGGCCAGGCGATCGCCGAGTCCGGCGTGGCCCGCGACGAGCTGTTCGTGACCACCAAGCTGTGGAACTCCGGCACCGTCGACTGGTCCGGCGAGCAGGGCCGGGGCCGGGTGCTGCGCGCCTTCGACGAGTCGCTCGGCCGCCTCGGCCTCGACCGGCTGGACCTGTACCTGATCCACTGGCCGCGCCCGATGCACGGCAACACCTTCCTGAACATCTGGCGCGCCTTCGAGCAGCTGCACGCCGAGGGCCGGGTCCGCGCGATCGGCGTCTCGAACTTCCGGGTGGCGGACTTGGAGCTGCTGCTCAAGGAGGCCGAGGTGAAGCCGGTGCTCAACCAGATCGAGCTGCACCCCTACTTCCCGCAGGCCGAGCTGCGCGCCCTGCACGCCGAGCACGGCATCGCCACCGAGGCGTGGAGCCCGCTGGGCCAGGGCAAGGACCTGCTGGCCGAGCCCGCCCTGCTGGCCGTCGCCGCCAAGCACGGCCGCACCGCGGCCCAGGTGGTGCTGCGCTGGCACCTGCAGTCCGGCGTGATCGCCATCCCGAAGTCGGTCACCCCCGCCCGGATCCGGGAGAACCTGGACGTCACGGGCTTCGAGCTGGACGCCGAGGACCTGGCCGCGATCGACGGGATCGCCACCGGGCAGCGGATCGGCCCGGACCCGGCCGCCTTCGACTGGAACTGACGCCCCGTCCGCTGACGCAGAGTCAGCAAGGAGCGGGTCCGTGAACGTCGGAAGGGGCCGACACCCGAGGGTGTCGGCCCCTTCCGACACGTCCCGGGCGGTGCCGCGTTACCGGCCGGGGCGCGGTCGCCGCCCGAACGACCGGGCGACGCTTTGCAGAATCGTTACAGCCGGGCCGCCTTCGCGAGCAGGGCGAGCGCCTGCGCGTGCTCCTGCGGCTCCAGCGGGGAGAGCAGCGCCTCCTGGACCTCGCGGACCCCGGCGGTGGAGCGGTGCAGCAGCTCCTGGCCGGTCGGGGAGAGCGAGAGCAGGTTGCGCCGACCGTCCGAGGGGTCGCGGCGGCGCAGCACCAGGCCGCGCCGGACCAGCCGGCTGACCATCTCGGCCATCGTCGCCTTGTCCAGCGAGGCCAGTTCGCCGACCGTGCGCTGGTCGGCGCCCGGCTCGGTCTCCAGCGCGTCCAGCACCGCGTACTGAGGTGCCGTCAGCTCGGTGCCGACCTTCTCCGACCAGAGCTTGGTGTGCACCTGCTGGGCGACCCGGATCAGGTAGCCGATGGCCCGCTGGGCGTCCAGCGTGGGCCGGGCGTCCCCCATCACGGCGACCGCGGAGGGCTCCAGCCGGGCTATCCGGGCCATCACCCGGACGATCTCCAGCTGCTCCTCGGGGCTGAGCGGCTCGAACAGGGTCCGCTGGACCCGGACCACGCCGCCGGTCGCCTCGCGCACGGCCTGAGCGCCGTTCTGCGAGAGGGCCAGCAGCTTGCGCCGGCCGTCGGCCGGGTCCCGGCGGCGGAGCACCAGGCCCCGCCGGACCAGCCGGGCGACCATCTCGGCCATGGTCGCCTTGTCGAGCGAGGCCCGTTCGCCGACCGTGCGCTGGTCGGCTCCGGGCTCCAGGGCCAGTACCAGCAGCACCGCGAACTGCGGGGCCGTCAGCTCGGTACCGACGTATTCGGACCACAAGCGGGTGTGCACCTGCTGGGCCACGCGGATGAGGTGACCGGGCGACTGCTGCAGTCGGCCGGGCACGCGGGTTGTCGGGATCTCCCCCAGCACCATGAAATCCGTCCCGGTGTCACGCCCGGGTGTGTGTGGGACACCCGAGCGGGGCAGTAACGGCGAGTGAGCATCCCGCTGTGAGTGAGGACGCGCCGGCCGTGCAGCCGGTGGCTGCTGGCGCACACTATACAAACGGTCGGCCTGGACTGGCAGGTAGGGGCGCAGAGTAGTCGCAGGTTCGGTGAAGTTGGCATATTTCCCCCGTATGTCGGGTCCACGACCAATCCGGTTCACCCGCTCGGCCGCTTTCCGCCCTCACCCTCCGTCACCTGCGGCGCTGCCCCTGGTCGGAAACCCTACCCGTCGGTAAGGTTGCCGGGCTGCGCTGTGCGCACCTCCTTTATTTCTCATCCACGGGTCACCGGCCCGCGCCGGTCCCGTCGTCCGACTTCGAGAGAGACGAGTACGAAGATGACCGAGCAGAGCACGTCCGTGACCGCCGACGCTCCGGTGCGGGTGGCCGTCGTGACGGGTGCGGCCCGTGGGATCGGAGCGGCCACCGCGCTCCGACTGGCAGCGGACGGTTACGCCGTCGCCGTGGTCGACCTGGCGGAGGACGCCGCCAAGGACACCGTCGAGGCGATCGAGGCCGCGGGCGGCCGCGCGCTGGCCGTCGGCGCGGACGTCTCGGACGCGGAGCAGGTGCAGGCCGCGGTGGACCGGATCGCCGCCGAGCTGGGCACCCCGGTGGTGCTGGTGAACAACGCGGGCGTGCTCCGCGACAACCTGCTGTTCAAGATGTCCGAGTCGGACTGGGACACCGTGATGAACGTCCACCTCAAGGGCGCCTTCCTGATGACCCGCGCGGTGCAGAAGCACATGGTGGCGGCCGGTTTCGGCCGGATCGTCAACCTCTCCTCCTCCTCCGCCCAGGGCAACCGCGGCCAGGCCAACTACTCGGCCGCCAAGGCCGGCCTCCAGGGCTTCACCAAGACCCTGGCGATCGAGCTCGGCAAGTTCGGCATCACCGCCAACGCGGTCGCCCCCGGCTTCATCGCCACCGACATGACCGCGGCCACCGCGGCCCGGGTCGGCATGGAGTTCGAGGCGTTCAAGCAGGCCGCCGCCTCCGCCATCCCGGTCCAGCGGGTCGGCGTGCCGGACGACATCGCGCACACCATCTCCTTCCTGGCTTCCGAGGGCGCCGGCTTCGTCTCCGGCCAGGTCATCTACGTCGCGGGCGGCCCGCTCGACTAGCCGGACGGCCGGACGGGCGGCGTGCGACACGCCCGCGGCGCGTTCGTGGTGCGCCGTCCGGGGCCCGGGTCCAGACTCGATGGCAGACCTCCCGCCGCCGGCCCGGCGGCGGGCGCGCCCCGCCGGAGGGGCCGGGCCGGTCCCTCCGGCGCTCCACCCACGGAGGATCTTGATGACCGATTCCACGGACAGCGAGTCCACGCCGACGCCCGACAACCTGCTGCACACCGGGGCCGAGCACCCGGTCGACCCCGAGGACCTGGTGATGGCCTCGGGGCGCACCCCCACCCCGGAGCTGCTCGCGAAGGCCAAGAAGCAGCTGGAGGAGCAGGGCGCGGCGGCCGTCGAGCGGCTGCTGCCCTGAGCCCGGCGCCGCCCGTTCGAATCGGCGGCCGATTTCCCGGAAGCGACCCGGAAGTGACCTGGGTCACGGGAAATCGGCCGCCTCATTCGTTCCCGCACTACCCTCTGGCCTATTGGAGAAACTGCCGGAATGCGGCGCTCCGGAGCGCCGGGGAGCGTGATTTCCCCCACCCTCCGCCCCTTTCCCCCGCCGCGGCCCCGGGGGTTGAACTGCCGCTATGGAGAAACCGGGGACGACACGTCACCGCCGGGTGACAGATCGGCCGAATAGCCCGGGTCTCTCCGGGCCGACCGGTAATGTCGAGGCCGTGCCAGCCAAGCCCGAATCCCCCGAGCAACCGATATCGACCGCACCGCGCACGGTTCCGGTCCGATCCGGACACGGTTCCCTCACCGGAACGACCGATTCCGCGCTCCCGTCGATCAGTCGGCGGCACGCCCTGCTCTTCGGCCTGGTCGGGGTGCTCTACCTGGTGGTGGTCCTGGCCATCCTGTACGACTCCCCGCTGGTCGACCTGGACTGGTCCCTCCAGCAGCTGCGGCCGTACCGGCAGTGGCCCGGGGCACTGCCGTACCTCGACATCTGGGTGATCGCCGGACAGCGCGGCCCGACCGCGATCGCGGCCTGCCTGTGGCTGGGCTGGCGCTGCTACCGCTCGCACTCCGCCCGGCCGCTGCTGGTGATGGGGATGGCGCTGCTCCTGCTGAACGTCACGGTCGGCGGGGTGAAGATCCTGACCGGCCGGCTGGGCCCGCACTACGCGCACTACGTGGGCTCGCCCGAGCTGTTCTCCGGCGGCAGCATCTTCCCCTCGGGCCACACCGCGAACGCCGTGGTCACCTGGGGCGTGCTGGCCTACCTGGCCACCCGCTGGCGGCGCACCGGCACCGTGCTGGCCGGGCTCACCGCGGCCTCGATCGGGCTGACCACCGTCTACCTGGGCACCCACTGGATCTCGGACGTGTTCGCGGGCTGGGCGGCGGGCGCACTGGTGCTGCTCTCGCTGCCGCTGGCCGAGCCGGCCGTCGCCGCGCTGGACCGGCGGGTGCTGGCCGCCTGGCACCGGGAGGGCCGCTTCGCCCGCCCGGCCGCCGCGCCCCGGCCCCGCCCGGCGGCGGCGGCCCGCCCGGCGTGGCCGCCGCACCCGCTGCCGTCCTCCGCTCAGCCCGCCCAGGCGCGCTCCACCACGCCGTCGCACACCGTCAGGTTGAGCCGGTCCGAGCGGTACTCCATGGTCAGCAGCACCTCCGGCGCCAGCACCCGCACGGTGCGCCAGCCGCGTTCGGCGGCCAGCGCCCGGGCCGGTTCCACCGGCAGCCCCGGGTAGTCGTCCAGCCGGTCGTCCATCGTCCCGCCTCCCCGTTCCCGAAAGGGTGGTGCCCCGCGAGGGGTCCTACCCTGGAAGGGTACGAGGGAGGCGGTTGCGTATGCGGCGGGCCAGGACGCCGAAGGTGTGGCGGAGCGGGAGCGAGCCGGTCACCGCGCGCAGTGACCTGAAGCTGCGGTTCCTGCTGTCGGTGCTGTTCGTGCCGTTCTTCGCGCTGTGCACGGCCGGGTTCGCGGTGTGGGCCGCGCTGGCCTCCCCGCACGGCGCGCCCAGCAGCGGGACGCTGGTGGTGTTCGCGGGGGGCTGCGGGGTGCTGACCCTGGTGGCGGCGGCGGACCTGTGGGTCGTGGTGCGCCGCCGCCGCACCGAGCTGTGAGCCCCCGGCGCCGTCAGGCCGGCGCCGGGGGCCCGGTCAGCGCGAGCCGACCGCCTGCTTGACCAGGGTCCGCCCGAAGTCCCACATCAGGCCGCTGCCGCGGTGGGCGTCGTCCATCACCTCGGTGAAGGCGTCGACGAAGCGGTCGACCTCCTTCTCGGTGACGATCAGCGGCGGGATCAGCTTGATCACCTCCAGGTGGTCGCCGGAGACCTGGGTGAGGATCCGGTGCCGCTGGAGCAGCGGGACGACCACCATCTGCGCGAACAGGCCCTTGCGGGCGGCCTGCAGCGCCGTCCAGCCGGTGCGCAGCTTGAGCGACTTGGGGCGGCCGAACTCGATGCCGATCATCAGCCCGCGCCCGCGCACCTCGGCGAGCAGCTCGTACCGCTCGGTCAGCGCCGCGAGCCTGGTCCGGAACAGCTCGCCGACCTTCGCGGCGTTCTCCACCACGCCCTCCTGCCGCATCACGTGCAGGGTGGCCAGGCCAGCCGCCATCGCCTGGGCGTTGGAGCCGAAGCTGGCGGAGTGGACCAGCACCCGGTCCATCGAGGAGTACACCTTCTCGAAGATCCACGACTTGCCGAGCGTCGCCCCGATCGGCACGTACCCGCCGGAGAGCGCCTTGGCGGCGCACACCAGGTCGGGGTGGACGCCCTCCTCGGCCTGGTAGGCGAAGAAGGTGCCGGTGCGGCCGACGCCGGTCTGCACCTCGTCGCAGATCAGCAGCGCCTTGTGCTCGTGCAGCAGCGCCTGGGCGGCGGCCAGCCAGCCGGGCGGCGGGGCGAGCACGCCCTTGCCCTGGATCGGCTCGACGATCAGCGCCGCGACGTCGCCCTTCCTGAGCTCCTTCGTCAGCGCGGCCAGGTCGCCGAGCGGGATCGGGGTGTCGGGCAGCAGCGGGTCGAAGCCCTTGCGGAAGCCGCCCTCGCCGTTGACGGACAGCGAGCCGGCGGTCAGGCCGTGGAAGGCGTGGTCGCAGTACAGGACGCGGCGCTTCCCGGTGGCGTACCGGGCGAACTTGAGCGCCGTCTCGACCGCCTCGGTGCCGCTGTTGCCGAAGAACACCCGGTCCAGGCCGGGCGCGTGGGCGATCAGCTGCTCGGCGAGCAGGCCGGGCAGCGGGGAGCAGTCGAAGCGGGTCAGGTCGGCCGTCTCCAGCTCCATCACCTGCTCGATCGCGGACCGGACGGCGGGGTGGTGCCGGCCGAGCGCGAAGATGCCGAACCCGGCGAGCATGTCGAGGTACTCGTTGCCCTCGGCGTCGTAGAAGTACGGGCCTTTGGCGCGTTCGTAGTACCGGTCGAAGCCGATGGTGTGCAGCATCCGGGGCAGCTGCGGGTTGAGGTAGCGGGCGTGCAGCTCGTAGCGCTCGCCGCCCCGGGCGTCGAGCAGGGCGGCGAGGTCGAGCGGTTCGGCCTGGGTCACGCTGGTTCGCTCCAATCGGTCACTTGCGCGGCACCCTGGGCCGGTACTCCTGGGCGCCGCTCCGCGTGCCGGGCAGCAGGCGGCGGGCGTAGGCGGCGGTCTGGGCGGCGACGCCGGTGCCGGTGAGCCCGATCTCCTCGAGGATCTCACCGCGCGAGGCGTGCGCCAGGAACTCCTGCGGGACGCCCAGGTCGCGCAGCGGGGTGTCGACCTCGGCGTCCCGCATGGCCTGGGCGACGGCCGCGCCGACGCCGCCGGCCCGGCCGTTGTCCTCGACGGTGACCACCATCCGGTGCGCGGCGGCCAGCGCGACGAGGGCGGGGTCGACCGGCTTGACCCAGCGCGGGTCGACCACGGTGGCGGTGATCCCGTCGGCGGCCAGCAGCGCGGCGGCGTCCAGGCAGGCGGCGGCCATCGGGCCGACGGCGACCAGCAGCACGTCGGGGCTGGGCCCGGTGCGGGCCAGCACGTCGACGCCGCCGATCCGTTCGACCGCCGGGATCGCGGGCCCGAGGTCGCCCTTGGGGAAGCGCACCACGGTGGGGGCGTCCTCGACGGCGACGGCCTCGCGGAGCTGTTCGCGCAGCCGGTCGGCGTCGCGCGGGGCGGCCAGCCGCAGCCCGGGGACGACCTGGAGGATCGACATGTCCCACATGCCGTTGTGCGAGGCCCCGTCGTTGCCGGTGACCCCGGCCCGGTCGAGCACGAAGGTGACGCCCAGCCGGTGCAGCGCGACGTCCATCAGGACCTGGTCGAAGGCCCGGTTCAGGAAGGTCGCGTAGACCGCGACGACCGGGTGCAGCCCGCCGGTGGCCAGGCCCGCGGCGGAGGCCACCGCGTGCTGCTCGGCGATCCCGACGTCGTAGGTGCGCCCGGGGTGGGCCGCGGCGAACGGGCCGAGCCCGACCGGGTGCAGCATCGCGGCGGTGATCGCCACGATGTCGGGCCGCTCGGCGCCGAGCGCGAGCATCTCCTGCCCGAACACGGACGTCCAGGAGGCGCCGGCGGACGGGGAGACCGGCAGGCAGGTGTACGGGTCGATCGGGCCCACCGCGTGGAAGCGGTCGGCCTCGTCCTGCTCGGCGGGCCGGTAGCCGCGGCCCTTGACGGTCAGGCAGTGCACGATGACCGGCCCGCCGAAGTGCCGGGCCTGGCGCAGCGCCTGCTCGACGGCGGCGATGTCGTGGCCGTCGATCGGGCCGAGGTACTTGAGGCCGAGGTCCTCGAACATGCCCTGCGGGGCGAAGGCGTCCTTGAAGCCCTTCTTGGCGCCGTGCAGCGCGTCGAACAGCGGCGGTCCGACCACCGGGGTGCGCTGGAGGGCGTCCTTGCCCCAGGCGAGGAAGCGCTCGTAGCCGCGGGTGGTGCGCAGGGTGGCGAGGTGGTGGGCCAGGCCGCCGATGGTCGGCGCGTAGGAGCGCTCGTTGTCGTTGACGACGATGACCAGCGGGCGGTCCTCGGCCTCGGCGATGTTGTTGAGCGCCTCCCAGGCCATGCCGCCGGTGAGCGCGCCGTCGCCGATCACCGCGACGGTGCAGCGGTCGACGCCGAGCAGCTGGTTGGCCTTGGCGATGCCGTCGGCGTAGCCGAGCGCGGTGGAGGCGTGCGAGTTCTCGATCAGGTCGTGCTCGGACTCGGCCCGCGAGGGGTAGCCGGACAGGCCGTCCTTGGCGCGCAGCCGGCCGAAGTCCTGCCGGCCGGTGAGCAGCTTGTGGACGTACGCCTGGTGGCCGGTGTCCCACAGCACGCGGTCGTGCGGGGAGTCGAAGACCCGGTGCAGGGCGATGCTGAGCTCGACCACGCCGAGGTTGGGGCCGAGGTGGCCGCCGGTGCGGGTGACGGCGTCGATCAGGAAGTCGCGGATCTCGTCGGCGAGCAGCGGCAGCTGCTCGGGGTGCAGGCGTCGGAGGTCGGCGGGCCCGGTGATCCGGCTCAGCAGTGGCATGGCGTACCCCTCACGGCTGGTTCGGTGTGCGTGGACTGTCGGTGTCCAGCCTGCGGCCCGGCGGTCGCGGTCGCCTGTCGGCGTGGGCCGCCCGCGCGGGCGCGGGCGGCCGGCTGACGGCCGGTCAGACCGCCTTGGGCGAGGCGAGCGTCTCGCGGGCGGCGCGGATCGACTCCTTGAGCGAGCCCATGGTGGCGAGCACCGCGGTCGGCTCGTAGCCGCAGTGGGCCATGCAGTTGTCGCAGCGCGGGTCGCGGCCGCGGCCGTACTTGTCCCAGTCGGTCTTCTCGATCAGTTCGCGGTAGGTGGGGACGTAGCCGTCCGACATCAGGTAGCAGGGGCGCTGCCAGCCGAACAGCGAGTAGTTGGGGATGCCCCAGGCGGTGCACTCGAAGTCGACCTTGCCCTCCAGGAAGTCCAGGAAGAGCGGGCTGTGGTTGAGCCGCCAGCGCCGCCGGTTGCCGCCGGCGAACGCCTTGCGGAACAGCTCGCGGGTCTGCTCGACGCCGAGGAAGTGCTCCTGGTCGGGGGCCTTCTCGTAGGCGTAGGCCGGGGAGATCATCATCTCGTCGACCTTGAGGTCGTCGTTGAGGAAGTCCAGCACCTCGACCACGGTCTGCGCGGTGTCGGTGTTGAAGAAGGTCGAGTTGGTGGTGACCCGGAAGCCCCGCCGCTTGGCCTCCTTGATCGCCTCGACCGCCTCCGCGAACGTCCCCTCCTTGGCCACCGAGGCGTCGTGCCGCTCCTCCAGGCCGTCGATGTGGACGGCGAAGGTGAAGTACGGCGAAGGGGTGAACTTCTCGAGCTTCTTGCGCAGCAGCAGGGCGTTGGTGCACAGGAAGACGTACTTGCGGCGGGCCACCAGCTGGCGGACGATCTCGTCGATCTGGGGGTGCATCAGCGGCTCGCCGCCGGCGATGGAGACCATCGGGGCCCCGCACTCCAGGACCGCGCCGACCGCCTGGGCGACCGGCATCCGCTGCTTGAGGACGCCCGCGGGGTGCTGGATCTTCCCGCAGCCCTCGCACTTGAGGTTGCAGGCGAACAGCGGCTCCAGCTCGACGATGAGCGGGAACTTCTTCCGGCCCCTGATCTTCTGCTGCATGAGGTAGGTGGACACGCGGACGGTCTGGCGCAGCGGCATGGCCATGGCTTAGCTCGCCTCCTGGGGGAGCGTCGAGGGCTGTGGGTTCGTCGGCTGGGCGGGCGCGGCAACGGCCTGCCGGTGCCACGCGGTGAGGGCGGGGACGGCGGCGCGCAGGGTCCGCCAGGCCCGCACCCCGGCGGGCAGGGTGCCGGGGCGGATCAGTTCCCGCTCGGGGGTGTCGACCACCACCCGCAGCACGGCCGCGGGCAGGTCGGGGGCGTGCGCGGCCCGGGCGGCCAGCACGGCGGCGGCCTCCATGTCGACGGCGAGCGCGCCCTCGCGGTGCAGCCGGGCCCGTTCGGCGCCGCGCACCACGTGGTCGGCGGTGCGGTGGGTGCCGAGGTGGACCCGCAGGCCGGCCTCCTCCAGGGCGGTGGCCAGCGCGGGCGCGGAGGCCAGCGGGTGGTCGCCGCCCTCGGCGTCGGTGACCCGGTCGGCGACGATCACCTCGCCGGGGCGCACCCCGGGCCCGAGCGCGGCGCCGAACCCGGCGACCAGCAGCGCGCCGTAGCCGCCGGCGTCGAGCAGGGCGGCGGCCCGGCGCCCGGCGGTCCGGCGGCCCATGCCGGTGCGGGCCAGCACCGGGGGGCCGCCGACCGCGCCGGACCAGTCACCGCCGCGCAGCGCCCAGGCTTCGGGCCCGAGCGCGCACAGCACCAGCAGCGGGGCGCTCACGCGTCCGCCCCGGTCTCGTCGGGCGGGCGCTCCGCGCCCGCGGTCCCTTCGATGATGGGCTCACTCCGTTCGCTCATCGTTCACCCGCTCGGCCGAGCGGGGCGTCGTGCACGTAGCGGCCGAGCGCGGTGACCGGGAAGACCAGCCGGTACAGGTGGTAGTTGATGGAGAAGTCCCAGGGGAAGCCGGTGCCGGTGAACTGTGGTTCGTCCCACGTCCCGTCGCCGCGCTGGGTGGCGGTGAGCCAGGCGACGCCGCGGGCGACCGGCTCGGAGTCGCGCTCGCCGGCCGCGAGCAGCGCCATCAGCGCCCAGGCGGTCTGCGAGGCGGTGGACTCGCCGCGGCCGGCCCAGGTGGCCGGGTCCTCGTAGGAGCGCATGTCCTCGCCCCAGCCGCCGTCCGGGTTCTGCCGGTCGGTCAGCCAGGCGACGGCGCGCCGGACGGCGGGGTGGCCGGGGGTGATCCCGGCGGCGATCAGCGCGGGCACCACCGAGCCGGTGCCGTAGATGTAGTTGGTGCCCCAGCGGCCGAACCAGGAGCCGTCCGCCTCCTGGTGGCGCAGCAGCCAGGCGACGCCGCGCCGGGTGCGCGGGTCCCGGGCGCGGCCGGTCTCGGCGAGCATCTCCACCACGTGCGCGGTGACGTCCGCCGAGGGCGGGTCGATGACCTCGCCGAAGTCGCAGAACGGGAGCTTGTTGGGGAGCTTGCTGGTGTTGTCGGCGTCGAAGGCCCCCCAGGCGCCGTCCTTGGACTGCATGCCGAGGTTCCAGCGGACGGCCCGCTCGACGGCGCCGTCCAGCCGGGCGGCGTCGGGGTGGTCGATCCGGCGCAGCGCGAGGACCACCTCGGCGGTGTCGTCCACGTCCGGGTAGGTGTCGTTCTCGAACTCGAAGGCCCAGCCGCCGGGGGCCAGCCGGGGGCGCTTGACGGCCCAGTCGCCGCGGGTGGTGATCTCCTCGTCGAGCATCCAGCCGCCGGCCCGGACCAGCGCGGGGTGGTCGCCGGGCAGTCCGGCGTCGCGCAGCGCGATGGCGGCCAGGCAGGTGTCCCAGACCGGGGACTGGCAGGCCTCCAGCCAGCGCTTGCCGTCCTCGGTGTGGACGGTGAAGGAGTCGAAGGCGGCGAGTCCGGCCTTCATCACCGGGTGGTCGAGCCGGTAGCCGAGCAGCCGCAGGGCGATCAGCGAGTAGACGGCGGGCGGCTGGATGCCGCCCCAGCAGCCGTCGGCCTCCTGCCGCTCGATGATCCAGGCGGCGGCCTGCCGCAGCGCCAGGCGGCGCACCGGCTTGATGGCGTGCCGGTGGTAGCGGTGCATCAGCTGGTCGAGCCGCTGGAACAGGCCGTCCCAGGTGTGCGGCGGGGCCAGCGGGCGCTCGGGGTACGGGTTCGCCGGGTCGGTGTGCAGCTCGGTGAGGTCGAACGGGGCGGGGCGGACCGGGCGGTGCGCGGAGACCACGGTGAGCGGGACGATGGTCTGCCGGGCCCACTGGCCGAAGGAGTAGATGTTCAGCGGCGCCCAGCTGGGCAGGAACAGCACCTCGGGCGGCAGCTCGGGGAGCTTCTCCCAGGGCCACCAGCCGAACAGGGCGAGCCAGATCCGGGTGAACACCCGGCTGGCGGCGATGCCGCCGCGCTCGCGGACGAAGGCGGCGGCGGCCCGCATGTGCGGGGCGTCCGGCGCGTCCCCGGCGAGCCGGAGGGCGACGTACGCCTCGACGGTGGTGGAGAGTTCGGGCGGGCCGCCGTGGAAGGTGGCCCAGGTGCCGTCCTCCCGCTGGCGGGAGCGGATCCAGGCCGCGGTGGCCCGGGTCTGCTCCTCGGTGCGGATGCCCAGGAACTCCCTGAGCAGCAGGTCTTCGGCGTCCATGGTGACGTTGGTCTCCAGGTCGCCCTTCCACCAGCCGTCGGCGTGCTGGAGTGACAGCAGGTGTGCGGTGGCACGGCTGAGCGCCGCCGCGGGTGAGGAATCGTCAGATCGTGTTAAGGCAACTGAGGTTTGGGGTCCGAGCCTTCCACCCGCGGTTGCTGTCACTCTTACGTCACCTCTCTCTGACCACCACGAATTCGGCGAGTGCGACGAAGTGCTCGCGCACCTCGTCGGCCATCGACACCTCGCCGAGGGCGGCGAGGGCGGTGTCGTACTGGCGGCGGGCCTCTTCCTGGGTCCAGGCCCGTCCGCCGGCCTGCTCGATCAGCGCGGCGCGGGCGGCGAGCGTCTGCTCGCTCTCCTCGCCGCGGCCGGTCGGGTCGGCCAGCTGTGCGGCCAGCTCGCGGGAGGCGGTGCCCCCCTCGGCCAGCGCGGCGCACACCGGCAGCGACTTCTTGCGCGACTGGAGGTCGCTCCAGTGCGGCTTGCCGGTCACTTCGGTGGCGCCCCAGATGCCCAGCAGGTCGTCCACCGCCTGGAACGCCAGGCCCAGGTGGTGGCCGTACCGCTGGAGCGCGCCGGAGACCCGGTCGTCGGCCCCGGCCAGCACGGCGCCGATCGCGGCCGAGGCCGCCAGCAGGGCGCCGGTCTTGCCGCCCTCCATGGCCAGGCACTCCTCGACCGTCACGACGTCGCGCTGCTCGAACGAGACGTCCAGCGCCTGGCCGTCGATCAGCCCCCGGGTGGCGGTGGTGATCAGCCGGACCGCGCGGGCGGCGTCGGCCGGGTCGGCCCCGCCGGTCACCGCGGCGTCCAGCAGGACCTCGGTGCCGAGGGTGGCCAGCGCGTCGCCGGCCAGCACGGCCTGGGCCGGGCCGAACACCGTCCAGGCGGTGGCCCGGTGCCTGCGCGTCTCGTCACCGTCCATCAGATCATCATGGAGCAGCGAGAAGTTGTGCACCAGCTCCACCGACACGCCGCCCGGTACGCCCACCCGCGCGTCGGCGCCCACCGCCTCGGCCGACAGCAGGGCCAGCGCCGGGCGCACGGCCTTGCCGCCGTCGCCCGCGGCCGGCCGGCCGTCCCGGTCGATCCAGCCGAAGTGGTAGGCGGCGACGGTGTCCATCGGTGCCGCCAAACGGGCGATGGCCGCGCGCATCGGCGGCGTGCAGAGCGTGCGTCCGCGCGCCAGCAGGTCCAGGACGGTCGGGGTGTCCTCGACCGTCGAGCCGGTGCGTGCCTCCACGTGCGTTCCCTCTCGGTGCGTCCGCCCGGCCGCGGCGGGCGGCCGTCCGGTTGTGGTGTCGGTGGTCGGGGAGTGGGGGCTCGGCGTCATCGGGGCCACCGCCCGTCCCCCCGGTCGACCGGGAGCCGGCCGTGGCCGGACAGGGCGGCGTCGGCGGCGGCGTGGCCGCTGCGCACCGCGCCCTCCATGGTGGCCGGCCAGCCGGTGGCCGTCCAGGACCCGGCGAGCAGGACGCCGGGCAGGTCGGTGCGCGCGCCGGGGCGCAGCCGGGCGGTGCCGGGCGCCGGGTCGAAGGTGGCGGTGCGCTCCCGGGTGACGAAGAAGTCCAGCACCCCGGCGCCGCGGGCCGCGGGCAGCAGCCGCTCCAGCTCCGGCAGGTAGCGGGCGCGCAGCTCGGCGACCGGCAGGTCGATCTCGTCCTCGGCGGCGGACTGCGAGAGCGCCAGGTACTGGGCGCCGGGGACGGCCAGGCCGGAGTGCCGGGTGCGGTCGAAGACGAACTGCACCGGGGAGCCGAGCGCCGCGAAGAACGGGCGGCGGATCAGCGGCCGGTCGTAGACCACGTGCACGTTGAGGATCGGGGCGGTGCCGAAGTCGGCCAGCCGCCGCTGGTCGGGGATCGCGCCGGGCGGCAGCAGGGCGGCCGCGGTGTCCTGGGCGCCGGCCAGCACCACGGTGTCCGCGGTGAGCAGTTCGCCGCCCTCCAGCCGGACGGCGTGCGGTTCGGCGGCCTTCAGCTCGGCGGCCCGGGTGCGCAGCAGCACCCGGACGCCGGCCCGCTCCAGCTCGGCCAGCGCCCGGTCGTGGTGGATCTCGCCGAGCGGGACGGCGGCGGTGCCGATGTCGGCGGCGCCGGGGTCGGAGAGCAGGCCGGTCTGGAACACCGTCGCGGCCAGCGCCATCGAGGTGCGGTCGGCGGTGGCGTTCAGGGTGGCCACGCCGACCAGGTCCCAGACGGCGGCCACGGTGGCCGGGGTCTGGCCGTGCCGGCGCAGCCAGTCGCCGAAGGAGACGTCGTCCAGCGCCGGGTCGGTGAGGTCGAGCTTCTGCAGGGCGAGCGCGCCGCGCACCACCCGCAGCCGGTCGGCCGGGCTCAGGTGGCGGTAGGTGGCCAGGCTGCCGGCCAGGTGCAGCGGGACGGGCAGGTCGGCGCGGCGCAGCCGGCCCAGGGTGCGGGTGCCGTCGGGGGCGAGGGCGAGCACCGGGACGTCCAGCCGGGGCTGGATCTCGACCAGCCGGCCGGCGCCGAGCCGGTCGACCAGGCCGCGGTAGGCGGTGCAGCAGCGCAGGTAGACGTGCTGGCCGTTGTCCACGGTCAGTTCGCCGCGCTTGAAGGAGAAGGCCAGGCCGCCGAGCCGGGGCCGGGCCTCCAGCAGGGTGGTGCGCACGCCCGCGTCGGCCAGGCGGAGGGCGGCGGTGATCCCGGCCAGGCCGCCGCCGACCACCACGGCGGTGCGCCCGCGCGGCGCTGTCGGCGTGCTCATCGGCCCTCCCGGACGGCAGTGGACGGTGGGCACAACAACGTGCGCATGCGTCGTGATTCCCTGTTGACACAGCGTGACAGAACTGGCGCGAGAATCAAGAACGCCCTCCGGCGAGCCCGGACAGTGCCACGTACGCCTTCTCCCAGCCGGGCAGCGAGACCCGGCCGCGGAGCACCGAGTGCGGGTCGGCGGCGATCCGGCCGAGCAGGCGGTGGTAGATGCCGGCCATCGCGGCGGTGGCGGCGCGGCTGCGGCGGTCGAGCATCGGCAGCAGCCGCAGGCCCTCCTCGAAGGCGCGCTGGGCGCGTTCGGCCTCGAAGGCGACCAGGCCGGTGAAGTCGGCGTCGGCCGGGAGGGCGGCCGGGGCGAAGCCCGCCCGGCAGCCGAACCGGTCCAGGTCCTCGGTGGGCAGGTAGGTGCGGCCGTTCAGGGCGTCCTCGCGCAGGTCGCGCAGGATGTTGGTGAGCTGCAGGGCCAGGCCCAGGGTGTCGGCGTACTCGGCGCCGCGCTCCCACTCGTCGCAGCCGTAGACGCCCAGCGAGAGGCGGCCGATCGAGCCGGCCACGCAGCGGCAGTAGACCTTGAGCTCGTCGTAGGTGCGGTACTCGACGCCCTTGAGGTCCATCTCGACGCCGTCGATCAGCTCGTCGAAGCCGTCGAGCGGGATCGGGAAGCGGCGGGCCGCGTCGGCCAGCGCGACCTTGATCGGGTCGGTGTCCTCCTCGGCGACGACGCCCGCCCGGACCTCGTCCAGCAGGGCGCGGGTGCGGGCCAGTGCCTCGGCCTTCTGCCCGTCGGGCAGTTCGCCGTCGCCGATGTCGTCGACCCGGCGGGCCAGCGCGTACAGCGCCGACATCGCCAGCCGCTTGGCCTCGGGCAGCAGCCGGATGCCGTAGCTGAAGTTGCGGGCCTGCAGGGCGGTGACCGCCTCGCAGTACCGGTACGCCGCCATGACCGGCGCGGACGCCAGTGGTGATGCCCCCACGCGGGCGCTCACCTTCCCTTCACGAAGAGTGCCGCCGCCCGGCCGGCCAGGCGGCGCTTGTCGGGCTTCGCCCGGTGCGCGAGCACGTCGAACCCGACCGCCTCGATGGCGTCCAGGGCCGCGTACCCGCCGGCGGTGAATCCCGCCAGCAGCAGTCGGAGCCTCCCGTGAACCGTACCCACCAGGGGCGCGCCGCGGTCGAGCAGGGTCCGGGCCCGGCTCGCCTCCCAGGCGACCAGCTGGCGCACGCCGCGGGAGGCGGTGTCGGCGGCGAGGTCGCGCTCGGTGACGCCGAAGGCCGCCAGGTCCTCCAGCGGGAGGTAGATCCGGCCGCGGTCGAGGTCCTCGGCGACGTCCTGGAGGTGCTCGACGATCTGCAGCGCGGTGCAGATCGCGTCGGACAGCTCGGTCCGCTCCGGGGTGGCCCGGCCGGCCAGCGCCAGCACCAGGCGGCCGACCGGGTCGGCGGAGAGCGTGCAGTAGTGGCGCAGGTCCGCGTAGCCGGGGTAGCGGGTGGTGGTCTGGTCCACCCGGTTGGCCTCGATCAGCCGGCGGAACGGCTCGGGGGTGACGGCGTGCCGCTCGATCAGCGGGACCAGCCGGCGCATCAGCGGGTGCCGGGGCTCGGCCGGGTCGGCGCCCAGGACGGTGCCGTGCGGGGACCGGTCGCCGCCGAGGGCGGTGGCGAAGGCGCGGTCGAGGTCGCGCTCCAGGCCGTCGAGCAGGGCGAGCCGGAAGCCCTCGTCCGCGGGCGTGCCCGGCACGTCCAGCAGCCGGGCGACGGCGGCCGGGTCGGCGAGGTCGCCGTCCCCCGCGTCGTCGACCAGGCGGGCGAAGCCGTAGACCGCCATCAGGTCGCCGCGCCAGGCGGCGGGCAGGAAGCCGGGGGCGACCGGGAAGTTCTCCAGGTCGGCCTTGTCCAGCGTCACCGCCATTGTCCGGTTATCTGACTTAGTTGCATCCGACACTGCCGTCACTCCCCCGTTCTACACCGGGCCGCACCGCCACCGCGCCACGGACACGCTTCCGCCACCGCGCCTTCACCCGCCGCACGGCGCAGGGCCGGTGCCCGGGGATCCGCTCCCCGCGCACCGGCCCTGCGCCGTGCGACCCGCCCCCGCTCAGGGGCGCTCGCCCTTCTCGTACCGGCGGACCACCTCGTCGGTGTGCCCGTCCATGATCAGCTCGCCGTGCTCGATCCAGATGGTGCGCTCGCAGACCTCGCGGATCGCGTTGTTGTCGTGGCTGACCAGGAAGACCGTGCCGGCCTCCTTGCGCAGCTCGTTGATCCGGGCCTTGGAGCGCTGCTGGAAGCCCTGGTCGCCGGTGGCGAGGGCCTCGTCGATCAGCAGCACGTCGTGGGTCTTCGCCGCCGCGATGGAGAACCGCAGGCGGGCGCCCATGCCGGAGGAGTACGTGCGCATCGGCAGCGAGATGAAGTCGCCCTTCTCGTTGATGCCCGAGAAGTCGACGATGTTCTGGTAGCGCTTGCGCACCTGGGCCGGGGACATGCCCATCGCCAGGCAGCCCAGCACCACGTTGCGCTCGCCGGTCAGGTCGTTCATCAGCGCCGCGTTGACGCCCAGCAGCGAGGGCTGGCCGTTGGTGTAGATGGCCCCCCGCTCGGTCGGCAGCAGGCCGGCGATGGCCGCCAGCATGGTCGACTTGCCGGAGCCGTTCGAGCCGATCAGGCCGATCGCCTCGCCCTTGTACGCGGTGAAGCTGATGCCGCGCACCGCGTGCACCTCGCGGATCGAGGGCGACTTCTTGCGGGTGATGATCCGGCTCAGCGCCGAGGTGGCGCTGCCCTTGCCGGAACCGGCGCCGTGCACCTTGTAGACGATGTGCACGTCGTCCACCACCACGGTGGGGACCCGGGCCTTGTCGGTGTCCACCGCGGTGGCCTCCTTGACGGTGTCGAGAGCTGC
Source organism: Kitasatospora sp. NPDC090308 (assembly GCF_044769485.1). Taxonomy (NCBI): domain Bacteria; kingdom Bacillati; phylum Actinomycetota; class Actinomycetes; order Kitasatosporales; family Streptomycetaceae; genus Kitasatospora; species Kitasatospora sp. NPDC090308. The sequence goes on from NZ_JBIVXY010000023.1 coordinate 67,141, forward strand.
GTCAGCCACGGCCGTACTCCTCCTCTGCCTTCCAGAAGAACAGGAAACCGACGGCGAAGGCGACGACCGCCCAGGTGGTGGCCATGATCCAGATGTGGTCGGGCAGGATCAGCGCCTTCGGCAGCGCGTTGCCGTGGGCGTCCCAGCCGCCCGGGTAGAGCTTCTTGTCGAAGCTCTCGGGCATGAAGGCGTAGCGGATCAGGTCCATGTAGACCACGGCCGGGTTCCACGAGTAGAGCGTCTGCCAGAACGGCGGCCACTTCTCGATGAAGCTCGACACGCTGTACATCACGCCGGAGACGTACATCCAGGTGCGCAGCAGGAACGGCATCAGCTGCGAGATGTCGGAGGTCTTGGAGCCGATCCGGGCCATCACCAGGGCCAGACCGGTGTTGAACATCGACTGGAGCACCAGCGCCGGGATGATCAGCAGCCAGGTCGTGCCCGGGGTGATGCCGTTCAGCAGCACGATGACGACCAGCACCACCATCGAGATCAGCAACTGCTGGAGCTGGATGATGGTGAAGGCGATCGGCAGGCTGGCGCGCGGGAAGTGCAGCGCCCGGATCAGGCCCAGGTTGTCGGAGATCGACCGGGTGCCGGCCTGGATCGCGCTCTGCGAGAACTGGAAGATGAAGACGCCGATGCAGAGCCAGGCGATGTAGTTCGGGACGGTGTCCCGGTTGCTCATGATCAGGCCGAAGACCAGGTAGAACACCGCGCAGTTCAGCAGCGGGGTGAGCACCTGCCAGACCTGGCCGAGCTTCGCCGTGGTGTACTGCGCGACCAGCCGGGCGGTGGCGAACGCGCTGATGAAGGCGCGGCGGGCCCAGAGCTGGCGGACGTACTGGGACAGGCTCGGCCGCTTGCCGCTGACGGACAACCCGTACTTGTCCGCGAGCTGCTTCGGGGTCAGACCCGTGTCGGAACCCCTTGGTGCGGAGAGGTTGACCGGGTCACTCAGTGTCGACACATTCGTCCTTCAGGGGTCGAAATCCCCCGCCGAGGGGGGCGGGGCGGGGGACCGGGGTGTACCACGGGAGCTCTGGTGCGCTCGCGGCCGGACCGGGGGAAGGCGGACCGACCGGTTGCGATCAGATGATTGGCGGTCTGCCGAGCCTGGTCAAGCGCCAGACGGTGGACCACTTCATCGGCCGGCGCGGGCCGCAGGGCTCGCTCCAACCGGCCCGGAACCCGCCGAGCCACGCCTTCAGCGCCGCCCCGGAGGGACGCCTGAGCACGGTCAGCAGGAACCAGGTTCCCAAGTAGAGAGGCACCAGCGGGGCCGGAAGGTTCCGCCGGGCCAGCCAGACCCGGTTGCGGGCCACGTTGTGGAAGTACGCGGCGTGCCGGGCCGGGGAGGTCGCCGGGTGGTGCAGGACCACGTCCGGGCGGTAGTCGATCGACCAGCCGGCGTCCAGCGCCCGCCAGGCCAGGTCGGTCTCCTCGTGGGCGTAGAAGAACTCCGCGGGCAGCTGGCCGGCCTGCGGGAAGACCGCGCTGCGCACCGCGCTGGCGCCGCCCAGGAAGGTGGTCACCCGGGAGCCGTGCATCGGGTCGCTGGCCCGCAGCCGGGGCACGTGGCGGCGCTGGGTGGTGCCGGTCTCCGGGTCGGCGATCCGGAACGAGACGATGCCCAGCGCCGGGTCGGCGGTGAACGCCTCGCGCAGCAGCTTCGCCGAGTCGGTGTTCGGCAGCAGGCCGTCGTCGTCCAGGAAGAGCACCGCGTCGACGTCCCGGCCGTCCGGGCCGAACAGCTCGATGCCGACGTTGCGGCCGCCCGGGATGCCGAGGTTCTCGGGCAGCTCGACGCTGCGCACGCCCTCGGGCAGGACCGGCAGCGGGGCGCCGTTGCCGACCACCGCGAGCTCCACCGGCGGGCCCTGCTGGGCGCGCACCGACTCGATCAGGGCGTTCAGCTCGGCGGGCCGGTTGCCCATCGTGATGATGACCGCGCCGAGGCGGAAGTCGTCGCTCACCGCAGCCTGCTGGAGAGCACGATGGACAGCAGGTGCAGGACGGTCTGGAGCACCGCGATGGCGGCCAGCACCACGACGGCGAGCCGGGTGAAGAACAGGTCGCCGCGGACCGCGTCGGCGATGCCGGCGGCCAGGATGAACAGCGACGCCTCGACCGCGCCGACCAAGCGGTGGAACTTGAGCAGCGAGGCGGCCCGGCGGGCCTTGGCGACCGCGGTCGAGCGCGGCACCGAGGCGCTGTCCTCGACGGCGGTCAGGCCGGAGCGGGCCCGGGCCACGTCCACCAGGTCGGTCTCGGACTTGATCAGGATCGCGCCGAGCGCGGCCAGCGTGCCCAGGAAGGCCCACTGCCAGGCGGCGTGCGCGCCCTCGCGGTGGAACAGGTCGGCGGCCCGCAGGCCCAGGCCGGTGAGCAGCGCGGCCTCGGACATGTAGTGGCCGACCCGGTCCAGGTAGACGCCGGTCAGCGAGGTCTGCCGGCGCCAGCGGGCCACCTCGCCGTCCACGCAGTCCAGCAGCAGGTAGACCTGGATCAGCAGGGCGCCGAGGACCGCGCCGGTCAGGCCCGGGACCAGCAGGGCGACGCCGGCCAGGATGCCGGTGAGCATCATCAGGTAGGTCAGGCCGTTGGGCGTGATCACCGTGAAGGTCGACAGGACCCGGGTGATCCGCAGCGAGATCCGCCGCATGTAGAGGCGGCCCGCCCAGTGCTCCGCGCTGCGGCGCTGCAGCATGCCCTCGGGGTGGATCACCGCCCGCAGTTCCTCGATCGACGGGCGCCGGGTGAGGTCGACCGGCGGGCGTTCAGCTGTTGACGGCTTGGACATAGTCGGCGTACGCGTCCCTGATGTCTGTGACGGAGAGGTCGAGGTGTTCGAGGATGGTGAAGCGCCCCGGTCTGGTGTTCGGAGCGTAGTGCACCGCTTCGGTGAACTCCGCCTCGGTGAAGCCGAGCTGATCGGCGGTCACCGGCAGGCCGTGGAAGCGCAGGCGCTCCACGATCAGTCCGGACAGGTCCCGCTCGCCCCGCAGGTGGCAGGCGAAGGCCGCGCCGAGGCCGACCTGTTCGCCGTGCTGGCCGGGTCGCTTGGGGTGCAGCTCGACCAGGGCGTGCGAGATCTCGTGGCAGGCGCCCGAGCTGGGCCGGGTGCTGCCCGCGATGTTCATCGCGATGCCGGACAGTACCAGGGCTTCCGCCAGCGTCGTCAGCAGGTCCGGGTCCTCCAGGGTGCCCGGGTGCCGGAGCAGGTTCTCGCCGGCCGAACGGGCCATCGCCACGGCCAGTCCGTCGACCGGTTCGCCGGTGACCGCGTGCGAGAGCTCCCAGTCCGCGCAGGCGGAGATGTTGGAGACCGCGTCGCCGATCCCGCCCGCCACGAACCGCTTCGGGGCCTTGGCGATCACGTCCAGGTCGACGATGATGCCGATCGGGCTGGGCACCCCGTAGGAGCCGCGCCCGGCGTCGTTGTCCAGGGTGGAGACCGGGGAGCACAGGCCGTCGTGGGCCAGGTTGGTGGCGACCGCGACCACCGGCAGGCCGACCCGCGCCGCGGCGTACTTCGCCACGTCGATGATCTTGCCGCCGCCGAGGCCGACCAGCGCGTCGTAGTGGCCGCGGCGGATCTCGTCGGTCAGCCGCACCGCGCTGTCCAGGGTGCCGTCGGCGACCCGGTACCAGTCGGCGCCGGGCAGCGCCGGCTCCAGGCGCTCGCGCAGCAGCTCGCCGGAGCCGCCGCTGATCGCCACCGCGATCCGGCCGCCGGCCGACAGCCGCTGGTCGGCGAGGATGCCGCCGAGCGAGTCCAGGGCGCCCGCGCGGATCTCCACGAAGACCGGCGAGGGCACCAGGCGGGTCAGTACCGGCACGCGATCTCCCGGGCCTTGGCGAGGTCCTCGTGGTTGTCGACCTCGACCCAGGAGACCTCGCCGATCGGCTGCACGTCGACGGTCAGGCCGCGGTCGACCATCTCCTGGTAGCCGTCCTCGTAGTACAGCTGCGGGTCGCGCTCGTAGACCGCCTTCAGCGCGTCGGCCAGGGCGTCGGCGGCGGACGGGTTGATCACGGTGACGCCGATGTACTCGCCGGTGGCGTCCAGCGGGTCCATCAGCTTGGTGATCCGGCGCACCCCCAGCTCGGGGTCGACGACGACCTTCATCTCCTCGTCGGCGAGCTTCTTCACGGTGTCCAGCGCGAGCAGGATGCCGGGGGCCCGGCCCTCCTTGATCCGGCGGTCGTTGCCGTCCAGCATGGTGCGCTGCACCGAGGCCGGGTGCACGGTGTCGCCGTTGGCCAGCAGCAGGCCCTCGGCGAACAGCTCGCGGGCGCACCAGAGCGAGTAGGCGTTGTTCCACTCCTCGGCCTTGTCGTTCTCGACCAGGGTGAGCTTGACGCCGTACCTGCGCTCCAGCGCCTCCCGGCGCTCGCGGACCGCCTCCTGGCGGTAGCCCACCACGATCGCCGCCTCGCGCAGGCCGACCTCGGCGAAGTTCCCCAGCGTCAGGTCGAGCACCGTCCGCTCCCCGTCCACCGGCACCAGCGCCTTGGGCAGGGTGTCGGTGTAGGGGCGGAGCCGGCGGCCGGCGCCGGCGGCCAGGACGAGGCCGATCATGCGGGACTCCACGTTCTCTCGGGTGCCGCGGGCGCCGATCCGGACCGGTCGTTCCGGATCGGTCGGTGCCGTGCGGGCCTGGTGCGGCCGCGGCTGCGGCGCGCCGAGCGGGCGGCCGCTGCGGGCCGCCCGGTGTCACTGATGGTAGGCGACCTCGGCGACCTGCCAGAACGCGGGCCCGCACGGCGCCGGTGATCGTTCGGGGGAGGTCGGTGAACGTCCGGTGACCGGGGTGGACCGCCGGTCGAACACTTCTGCCGGTGGTCCCGTCCTCCCGCCCCGGGGTGTGCGTCGCGGCCCCGCGACGGGTGGGGCATGCGGCAGACTTGGGCCCCGACGCCGTCGCCCGGACCGGCCGGTCCGGGCCGACGCGCGTGCAGCCGACCCCAAGGACCGGGGCGGGCAGCCGCGGACCGCACGGCCCGGGCGGCGGCCCCGGTCCACGTGCCGAAAGGGGCATTGTGCCCATGAGCCCTGCCGTCAGCCCGACCGAGCCCCTCTCGCCGGAACTGGCCCCCCCGCCCTCGGCCGCGCCCGGCGAGATCCTGCTGGAACTGGTCGACGACGACGGCGCGACCATCGGGACCGGCGAGAAGCTCTGGGCGCACCAGCAGCCGGGCCGGCTGCACCGGGCGTTCTCGGTCTTCCTCTTCGACCGCCAGGGCCGGCTGCTGCTCCAGCGCCGGGCCCTCGGCAAGTACCACTCCCCCGGCGTCTGGTCGAACACCTGCTGCGGCCACCCCTACCCGGGCGAGCAGCCCTTCACCGCCGCCGCCCGCCGCACCGCGGAGGAGCTGGGCGCCGCGCCGGCCCTGCTCTGCGAGGCGGGCACCGTCCGCTACGACCTGCCCGACGAGGCGTCCGGGCTGATCGAGCGGGAGTGGAACCACCTGTTCGTCGGGCTGGTCACCGCCGAGCTGGAGCCGGACCCGGAGGAGATCGAGGACACCCGGTTCGTGACCGCGGCGGAGCTGCGCGAGCTGCGGGCCGAGAAGCCGTTCTCGGTGTGGTTCGAGACGGTCTTCGAGGCCGCGCTGCCGGGCATCCGGGAGATCGCCGGGCACGACTGGTAGGAGCGGCCCTCCCGGCCCGGTCCGGTGGTCGTCTCAGTTGTCGTCGTCGTCGGGGTCGGCCTCCGGGCCCGCCCCGGCGGCGGGCAGCGGCAGGCTGGCCCAGATCACCTTGCCGCCGTCCTCGGTGCGCTCCACGTCGCACTCCCCGCCCGCCTGCAGGGTGATGCTCTTGACCAGCAGCAGCCCGCGCCCGCCCGGCCGGGCCGGGTCGTTCTCCTGCGCCTTGGGGCGGTACGGGTGGCGGTCGACCACCGAGATCCGCACCCGGTCCGCGCCGATGGCCAGCTCGCACACCACCTCGGGCGAGAGCACCGCCGCGTGCGTGACGGCGTTGGAGACCAGCTCGGAGACGATCAGCAGCAGGTCGTCCACCAGCTCCTGGTAGCGCTCCCCCGCCATCCCCTGGGCCAGCAGCCGGTCGCGCACCGCGTGCCGGGTGCGCGGCACCGACGCCTCGTGGGAGAGCGCCGAGAAGCGCCACACCCCGGTCTCCGGGCCCGGCGCGGGCCGGGGACCGGGCGCGCGGCCCGGCCACCAGCTCGCGGCGTCGGGGACCGCCTTGTCCGTCTGTTCCACTGCATGCCGCCCTTCACGCGGTGACGGGAGGCTCCCGCGCCGGGGTCCGACCGGCGGCGGCTGTCGGGAATCGGGCGTTCCGCTCAAGGCTCCCTGGTGCACAGAGGCTAGGAGAGCACTCCCCGGCGACCCGCACCGGGACTGGAACTACGCGTGTCGTGAAGGTTCCCGACCGATTCGGTACGCGTTCTGCGCCGTCCTGGCCGGTCCCGTCCCGCCACGGGCCCACTGTTGCCGCCAGAACGCCCGTCCGAAATCGCCCGCGCCCCCGCCCACCAGCGCAATCACCCGCCGGACCACCGCCTCGCCGCCCGGCTTGTCCGGTTCCGCCCCGTTCGCCGCGCGGCGGCCGTCCCGGCACCCTAAAACGCAGGTGAGAAGCACTCCCCGGGCCTGGTAGTGTTCTCTCTGTCGCCAGGGGGCAGCCGCGAGGAAGCCCTGAGGTGAACACCCGGTCCGGGTGGCGGAATGGCAGACGCGCTAGCTTGAGGTGCTAGTGCCCTTTATCGGGCGTGGGGGTTCAAGTCCCCCCTCGGACACCA
>NZ_JBIVXY010000024.1:0-70710 GCF_044769485.1 Kitasatospora sp. NPDC090308
TCCCAGCTTATCAGACGTTTTCCGCTCCGTTTTCCGGAGTTTCATTCGATCCGATTCGCTTTCGCCTTTCGGCGCTCCCGAACTCTACCAGAGTTTCTCGGCCTGTTTTCCCCGCCCTGATTCGAACGAATTCGAATCCGGAGCGAAGCCGCACGACCGTGGGGCAACCCGGAGAACACTACGCACCGGGCTGCCCCAGGTCAAATCAGGCCGTGGCTCAGACCTCGACGACGACCGGGAGGATCATCGGGCGGCGGCGGTAGTTGTCCGCGACCCACTTGCCGACGGTCCGGCGGACCAGCTGCTGGATCTGGCGGACCTCCAGGACGCCCTCGCCGGCGGAGCGGGTCAGGGCCTCCTCCAGCTTGGAGGCGATCGAGGTGAACGCGTTGTCCTCGATGCCGGAGCCGCGGGCCTGGATGGTCGGGCCGCTGACGATCTTGCCGTTGGCGGAGTCGACCACCACGAAGACCGAGATGAAGCCCTCCTCGCCGAGGATGCGGCGGTCCTTGAGCGAGGCTTCGGTGATGTCGCCGACCGAGGAGCCGTCCACGTAGACGTAGCCGGCCTGGACCTTGCCGACGATCCGGGCGACGCCCTTCTCCAGGTCGACGCAGACGCCGTCCTCGGCGATGACCACGCGGTTGCGCGGGATGCCGGTGGCGATGCCCAGGTCGGCGGCGGCGCGCAGGTGGCGCCATTCGCCGTGGACGGGCATCAGGTTCTTGGGCTTGCAGATGTTGAAGAAGTACAGGAGCTCGCCGGCCGAGGCGTGGCCGGAGACGTGCACCTTGGCGTTGCCCTTGTGGACGACCTTGGCGCCCCAGCGGGTGAGGCCGTTGATGACGCGGTAGACGGCGTTCTCGTTGCCGGGGATCAGCGAGGAGGCGAGGACGACGGTGTCGCCCTCGACGATGCGGATCTGGTGGTCGCGGTTGGCCATCCGGGAGAGCGCGGCCATCGGCTCGCCCTGGGAGCCGGTGCAGATCAGCACCACCTCCTTGTCAGGGAGGTCGTCGAGTGTCTTGACGTCGACGAGCAGGTTGCCGGGGACCTTCAGGTAGCCGAGCTCGCGGGCGATGCCCATGTTGCGGACCATCGAGCGGCCGACGAAGGCGACCTTGCGCTTGTACTCGTGCGCGGCGTCCAGCACCTGCTGGATGCGGTGCACGTGGCTGGCGAAGGAGGCGACGATGATGCGCTTGTCCGCGTTGGCGAAGACGTTTCGCAGGGCCGCGGAGATGTCGCGCTCGTGCGGGATGAAGCCGGGGACCTCGGCGTTGGTGGAGTCCACCAGCAGCAGGTCCATGCCCTCCTCGGCCAGCTTGGCGAAGGCCGGGAGGTCGGTCAGCCGGCCGTCCAGCGGGAGCTGGTCCATCTTGAAGTCGCCGGTGGCGACCACCATGCCCGCGGGGGTGCGGACGGCGACGGCGAGGGCGTCCGGGATGGAGTGGTTGACCGCGATGAACTGGCAGTCGAAGGGGCCGATCCGCTCGCGGTCGCCCTCCACGACCTCCAGAACGTAGGGGTGGATGCGGTGCTCGGCGAGCTTGGCCTCGATCAGGGCGAGGGTGAGCTTCGAGCCGATCAGCGGGATGTCCGGGTTCTCCCGGAGCAGGTAGGGCACGGCGCCGATGTGGTCCTCGTGGCCGTGGGTCAGGATGATGCCGTCGACCTTGTCGAGGCGGTCCCGGATGTAGCTGAAGTCGGGGAGGATCAGGTCGACGCCGGGCTGCTCGTCCTCGGGGAAGAGGACGCCGCAGTCGACGATCAGGATGCGGTCGCCGTACTCGAGGACCGTCATGTTGCGGCCGATCTCGCCGAGGCCGCCGAGCGGGGTGATGCGGAGGGCGCCTTCCTTGAGTGCGGGCGGCGCGCCGAGTTCGGGGTGCGGGTGGCTCAAAAGACTCTCCTCACGACGCACGCCACATGCCCGGGGGGTTCCTCCCCCGGTGGCATATGGCGCGCGTCCATCGTGGTTACCTGACTGCCGAGTGCCGCGCGCCTTCGGTCCCGGTCCAGCGGCGGACCCGGGTGGGTCCGGCGAGCCGGGGACGCGCACGTCTGTTGTTGGTTACAGGTGTACCCCGCCGGCGGCGAGATCCTCCTTCAACCGGGCGGTCTCCGCGTCCGTGGCGGGGACCAGGGGCAGCCGGAGCGGGCCGGCCGGGTGTCCCTGAAGGTTCAACGCCGCCTTGGCGAGGATCACTCCCTGGGTGCGGAACATTCCGCTGAAGACCGGGAGCAGGGACTGGTGGACGGCGAGCGCCTTGGCGGTGTCGCCGGCCGTGAACGCCTCGATCATGGCACGCATCTCGGCGGCGACGACGTGGCCGACCACGCTGACCACGCCGACGGCTCCGACCGAGAGCAGCGGCAGGGTCAGGTTGTCGTCGCCGGAGTACCAGGCGAGGTCGGCGCGGGCGACGGCCCAGGAGGCCGCGGCGACGTCGCCCTTGGCGTCCTTGTTGGCGACGATCCGGGGGTGCTCGCCGAGCCGGACCAGGGTGTCCAGGTCGAGCGGGACGCCGGAGCGGCCGGGGATGTCGTAGAGCATGACCGGCAGGTCGGTGGCGTCGGCGATGGCGACGGTGTGCCGGTACAGGCCCTCCTGCGGGGGCTTGCTGTAGTACGGGGTGACGGCGAGCAGGCCGTGCGCGCCGGCCTCCAGGGCCTGGCGGGCGAGCTCCACGCTGTGCCGGGTGTCGTTGGTGCCGACGCCGGTGATGACGTGGGCGCGGTCCCCGACCGCCTCGACCACGGCCCGCACCAGGCGGGACTTCTCCGCGTCGGTGGTGGTGGGCGACTCGCCGGTGGTGCCGTTGAGGACCAGGCCGTCGTTCCCGGAGTCCACCAGGTGGGCGGCGAGGCGCTGGGCGCCGTCGAGGTCGAGGTCCCCTTCGGGGGTGAACGGGGTGACCATCGCGGTCAGGACCCGGCCGAAGGGCGTCTGCGGTGTGGAGGTCGGAGCCATGGGTCCAAAGCTACTCGTAGGGCGGTGGTCGGTAGCCACGCAGGTCCAGGGTTTGGACAGTGCGGGGCGGTGGTCTGGGCGGCGGAACCCGGGCCGGACATGGGATTCCGGTGCTGCGCGCTCGGGGGTTCACGCAGCACCGGAATCCGTGTCCTGAGCGTATGGAGCGGCCGAGAAAGCCGCAATCCAGACATGCCGGACAGTCCGCCCATCTGCCCGTCGGCGCAGGTCAGCGGGCGCACCGCCGCCGCCGGCCGCAGGCCGCACGGGTGAGGGCGGCCGGGCCGGTGCGCCGACGGCCCGTCAGACCTTGCGCCAGCCCGGCACCCAGGCGCCGTCCTCGACGGTGTAGTCGCCGAACAGCGACGGGGCCTCCTTGACCATCAGCTCGCCGATCTTGCCGAACAGCAGCCGGATCTCCTCCTCGGCGCCCGGCGCGGTGCGGTTCTCGATCACGTGCCGCAGGGTGCGGACGTTGGCCGTCCAGACCAGGCCGGTGGCCAGGCCCTCGGGGGCGAAGCGGCGCATGAAGGAGGTCTTCTCCTTCTTCTCGTGGAAGGGCACGCCCTCCTCGTCCAGCCCGAAGTGGTCGGCCATCCAGTGCTGGAACTCCTCGATCTCCTTCATCAGGCCGGTGGCCCGGGCCATCAGCGCCTCGTCCTGCCGGGCCCACTCGGGGAACCAGAACGGGATGTCGTCGAGGCGGACGAAGCGCAGCGACTCCTGGGAGACCGCGACGCCGGCCCGGTGGCGGACCAGCTCGTGGGTGACCACCCGGCTGACGTTGTGCAGGACGAAGGTGAAGGAGACGTGCTCCAGCACCGAGCCGTGCGCGCTGGCCAGGATGTTCTTGAGGTAGACGTCCTGGTCGGTGCGGACCTTGGTGACGTTCGGGTTGAGGCCCGGCTTCCACGAGCGGTAGCAGATCCGGCCGGCGAACTCGGCCAGGTTCTGGGCGTCGTCCAGGTCGCCGCGGTCGACCCGCTCCAGCCAGCTCTCGCCGCCGACGTCCTGGAGGTAGGCGGCGACCTCGTCGTAGTCGAGTTCGGGGCGGGCGATGAGGTGGACCTGGGGTTCGACTGCGCGCATGGAGAACGTCCTGGGGAGTCTGGAGGGGGGACCGGTTCAGTCTACGGTCGGGCGGCCGGGGCCCCGGCACCGTGGGCGTCGTGCAGCTTGATGGCGTGCTGCATCGCCTTGCGGGCGCGCGGCACGTCGCCCGCGTCCGCGTAGGCGACGGCGAGGCGGAAGAAGTTGCGCCAGTCCGCCGGGTCGGCCTCGGCCTCGGCCTTGCGGCGGGTGAACACCGCGTCGGCGGAGGCCCGGTCGATCCGGCCGCCGCCGGTGCGCCGGAGCTCGTCGACCGGCAGGCCGCCCTCGGCCTCCAGCTCGCGGGCGAGCCGCTCGCTGGCCCGGCCGAAGCGGACGGTCTGGGCGAGGAACCAGATGCCGATCACCGGGATGACGAAGGCGCAGAGGCCGATGCCGATGCCCAGCGGCTTTCCGGTGGCGACCAGTTGGACGCCCTCGCCGACGCAGACCAGGCTGACCAGCAGCAGGACGCCGGAGAGGACGAAGAAGCCGGTGCGGGAGGTCATGTCACAGGTCCAGGAAGTGTTCCAGGCCGAAGGTGAGGCCCGGGTGGTCGGCGATCTTCCGGGCACCGAGCAGGATGCCGGGCATGAAGCTGCTGTGGTGCGTCGAGTCGTGCCGGAGGGTCAGGGTCTCGCCCTCGCCGCCGAGCATCACCTGCTGGTGGGCCAGCAGGCCGCGCAGCCGCACCGCGTGCACCGGGACGCCGTCCACGTCGGCGCCGCGGGCACCGGGCAGGCCGTGGGTGGTGGGGTCGTGCTGCGGGGGCAGGCCGGCCTCGGCGCGGGCGGCGGCGATCAGCTGGGCGGTGCGGGTGGCGGTGCCGGAGGGGGCGTCGGCCTTGCGGTCGTGATGCAGTTCGAGCACCTCGACGGACTCGAAGTACCGGGCGGCGGTCTGCGCGAACTTCATCCCGAGGATCGCGCCGATGGAGAAGTTCGGGGCGATCAGCAGGCCGACGGCCGGGTTCGCGGCGAGCCAGCCCTCGACCTCGGCGAGCCTGACGTCGTTCCAGCCGGTGGTGCCGGTGACCACGTGGATGCCGTGGTGCAGGCAGTAGTCGAGGTTGCCCATCACCGCGTCGGGGTGGGTGAGTTCGACGGCGACGTCGGCCCGGGACGCGGTGAGTTCGGTCAGGTCGGAGCCGCGGCCCAGCGCGGCCACCAGCTCCATGTCCTCGGCGGCCTCGACGGCCTTGACGGCCTCGGAGCCGATCCGGCCCCCGGCGCCGATCACGGCGACGCGCAGCGTCATGTCAGTCATCCTCTCAGGCCGGTCGGTCAGACCAGCAGGTCGGCGAGCTTGGCCGCCCGCCGGTCGTTGATCGGGCCGATCAGGGCGAGCGAGGGGCGGTGCGCCCCCAGCACATCACGGGCGACGGCGTGCACGTCGTCCAGGGTCACCGCGGCGATCTTCGCCAGCATCTCGTCCACCGACAGGTGGTGGCCGTAGGAGAGTTCGGCCTTGCCGATCCGGTTCATCAGCGAGCCGGTGTCCTCCATGCCGAGCACGGTGGAGCCGGAGATCTGGCCGATGGCGCGGCGCAGCTCCTCCTCGGTGATGCCCTCGTCGACCACCCGGGCGAGTTCGGCGCGGCAGATCCTCAGCACCTCCTCGACCCGCTTGGGCTGGCAGCCGGCGTAGATGCCGAACAGGCCGGTGTCGGCGTACGAGGAGGAGTAGGAGTAGACGGAGTAGGCCAGGCCGCGCTTCTCCCGGACCTCCTGGAACAGCCGGGAGCTCATGCCGCCGCCGAGGGCCGCGTTGAGCACGCCGATCGCCCAGCGGCGCTCGTCGTGGCGCGGCACGCCGGGGACGCCGAGGACCAGGTGGGCCTGCTCGGTGGGGCGGTTGAGGACGGCGGCCCGGCCCGCGGTGCGGACGGCCTTGACGCCGCGGCGGACCTCGGCGGGGTGGCCCTTGGACTTGGCCAGGACGGGTGCGAAGGCCCGCTCGACCAGCTTGACCACCTCGGCGTGGTCGAGGTGGCCGGCCGCGGCGACCACCAGGTTCTCCGGCTTGTAGCGGCGCCGGTAGAAGCCGGCGATCTGGTCGCGGGTGAGCGCGGTGACGGTCTCCTGGGTGCCCAGGATGGGGCGGCCGAGCGGGGACTCGCCGAAGATCACCTTGGCGAACAGGTCGTGCACCACGTCGCCCGGGTCGTCCTCGGCCATCGCCATCTCCTCGAGGATGACGCCGCGCTCGGACTCCACGTCCTCGGGGCGGATCAGCGAGCCGGTCAGCATGTCGCAGACCACGTCGATGGCGAGCGGCAGGTCGGTGTCCAGGACCCGCGCGTAGTAGCAGGTGTTCTCCTTGGCGGTGAAGGCGTTCATCTCGCCGCCGACCGCGTCGAGCGCGGCGGAGATCTCCAGCGCGTCGCGCCGGGCGGTGCCCTTGAAGAGCAGGTGTTCGAGGTAGTGGGTGGCGCCGTTGAGGACCGGGGTCTCGTCGCGGGAGCCGACGCCGACCCAGATGCCGAAGGTGGCGCTGCGCACCGTCGGGAGGGTCTCGGTGACGACCCGCAGGCCGCCGGGGAGCACCGTACGGCGGACGGTGCCCGCGCCGTCGGTGCCCTTGAGCAGGGTCCGGGTGGTTCCGGGGCGCTGCTTCGCCGCCGAGGCCTGGGCCACGGGTGTTCCTTCCAACTGCTGCTGCACGAACAGGACTTCACGAACAGGGTGCGGCCCGCACGCGCCGGTGGGGGCGTGCGGGCCGCGGGGTGCTACCGGGAGGTCACTCGGAGGCGGCGGCCTCGCCGCCCTCCTCGCCCTCGATGACCGGGATCAGCGAGAGCTTGCCGCGCGGGTCGATCTCGGCGATCTCGACCTGCACCTTGGCACCGACGGCGAGCACGTCCTCGACGTTCTCGACGCGCTTGCCGCCGGCCAGCTTGCGGATCTGCGAGATGTGCAGCAGGCCGTCCTTGCCCGGCATGAGCGAGACGAAGGCGCCGAAGGTGGTGGTCTTCACCACGGTGCCCAGGTAGCGCTCGCCGACCTCCGGCATGGTCGGGTTGGCGATCTGGTTGATCGTCGAGCGGGCCGCCTCCGCCGAGGGGCCGTCGACCGCACCGATGTAGATGGTGCCGTCGTCCTCGATGGTGATGTCCGCGCCGGTGTCCTCCTGGATCTGGTTGATCATCTTGCCCTTGGGGCCGATGACCTCGCCGATCTTGTCCACCGGGATCTTGATGGTGATGATCCGCGGCGCGTTCGGGGACATCTCGTCGGGCGCGTCGATGGCCTCGTTCATGACGTCGAGGATGTGCAGGCGGGCGTCCTTGGCCTGCTTCAGCGCGGCGGCCAGCACGGAGGCCGGGATGCCGTCGAGCTTGGTGTCGAGCTGGAGGGCGGTGATGAAGTTGCGGGTGCCGGCGACCTTGAAGTCCATGTCGCCGTACGCGTCCTCGGCACCGAGGATGTCGGTGAGGGTCACGTAGTGGGTCTCGCCCTCGATCTCCTGGGAGATCAGGCCCATCGCGATGCCGGCGACCGGGGCCTTGAGCGGCACACCGGCGTTCAGCAGCGACATGGTGGAGGCGCAGACCGAGCCCATCGAGGTGGAGCCGTTGGAGCCGAGCGCCTCGGAGACCTGGCGGATCGCGTAGGGGAACTCCTCGCGGGACGGCAGGACCGGCAGGATCGCGCGCTCGGCGAGGGCGCCGTGGCCGATCTCGCGGCGCTTGGGCGAGCCCACCCGGCCGGTCTCGCCAACCGAGTACGGCGGGAAGTTGTAGTTGTGCATGTAGCGGCGACGGGTCTCCGGGGAGAGCGTGTCGAGCTGCTGCTCCATGCGCAGCATGTTCAGCGTGGTGACGCCCAGGATCTGGGTCTCGCCGCGCTCGAACAGGGCCGAGCCGTGCACCCGCGGGATGGCCTCGACCTCGGCGGCCAGGGTGCGGATGTCGGTGACGCCGCGGCCGTCGATGCGGACCTTGTCCTTGATGACGCGCTCGCGGACGATCTTCTTGGTCAGCGCGTTGTAGGCGGCGCTGATCTCCTTCTCGCGGCCCTCGAACTCCGGGAGCAGCTTGTCGGCGGCGACGCCCTTGATCCGGTCCAGCTCGTTCTGGCGCTCCTGCTTGCCGGCGATGGTGAGCGCCTTGGCGAGCTCGTCCTTGACGGCGGAGGTCAGCGCGGCCAGCACGTCGTCCTGGTACTCCAGGAAGCGCGGGAACTCGCCGGTCGGCTTGGCGGCCTGCTTGGCGAGCTGAGACTGCGCGGCGCACAGCACCTTGATGAACGGCTTCGCGGCCTCCAGGCCGGCGGCGACGACCTCCTCGGTGGGGGCCTCGGCACCGCCCTCGACCAGCTTGATGGTCTTGTCGGTGGCCTCGGCCTCGACCATCATGATCGCGACGTCGCCGTCGGGCAGGGCGCGGCCGGCGACGACCATGTCGAAGACGGCCGACTCCAGCTCGGAGTGGGTCGGGAAGGCCACCCACTGGCCGTTGATCAGCGCGACGCGGACGCCGCCGATCGGGCCGGAGAACGGCAGGCCGGCCAGCTGGGTGGAGGCGGAGGCCGCGTTGATGGCCACCACGTCGTACAGGTGGTCGGGGTTGAGCGCCATGACCGTCACGACGACCTGGATCTCGTTGCGCAGGCCCTTGACGAAGGACGGGCGCAGCGGGCGGTCGATCAGGCGACAGGTGAGGATCGCGTCCTCGGAGGGGCGGCCCTCGCGACGGAAGAACGAGCCGGGGATGCGCCCGGCGGCGTACATCCGCTCCTCGACGTCGACCGTCAGCGGGAAGAAGTCGAAGTGCTCCTTGGGCTGCTTCGAGGCGCTGGTGGCCGACAGCACCATGGTGTCGTCGTCCAGGTAGGCCACGGCGGAGCCGGCGGCCTGGCGGGCCAGGCGGCCGGTCTCGAAGCGGATGGTGCGGGTACCGAAGCTGCCGTTGTCGATGACGGCTTCGGCGTAGAAAACGTTCTCTTCCACCTGGAAGATCTCCTCTTTTGTACGTCTCCCCAGGAGCGTCCCTGCGCTTGCCTGCCGTGGCCCGGGCAACTGGGCCGGTCTTCGATCGAAGCCACCGGGTCGGACCCTCTCGCGGGGTTCCCGGCGGCCACTACCGAGGACCGGCGCCTCTCGGCGTGCGGCGGTCGGCGTGTGGACGCTCCTGCGGGGTGCGGGCGGCTTCCGTTTGAAGCCTTGTTCCGGCCCGCAAGGGCGGGCATGCCCTTTACCTTACAAATTCACACCCTACCGAGCGCGGCTTTACGCGGACGGGTTCGTCGCGGGGCGTGGTCGCGGGGTGGCGCGGAATGCGCCGAAGGGCGGCTCCCCCGGAGAGGGGAGCCGCCCCTACGAGCGGTGTCAGCGGGCGCCGCCGGCGGCACCGCGGCGGATGCCGAGGCGGTCCACCAGGGTACGGAAGCGCTCGATGTCCTTCTTGGCCAGGTACTGCAGCAGGCGGCGGCGCTGGCCGACCAGGATCAGCAGGCCGCGGCGCGAGTGGTGGTCGTGCTTGTGGAACTTGAGGTGCTCGGTCAGGTCCGAGATCCGGCGGGAGAGCATGGCCACCTGCACCTCGGGGGAGCCGGTGTCGCCCTCCTTCTGGCCGAACTCGGCGATGATCTGCTTCTTGACGTCAGCGGCGAGGGCCACGGGCATCTCCTTCGGTGTGTCCGAGCGGTCCTGGTAGGAAGCACAGGACCTGACAAGACTCGGTCCACTAAACCCTAGCAGTCCGGCTCAGCTGGTCGCGCCGCGCACCACGTTGTAGACGTTGAGCACGGCGAGGGCGAGCGGGACGAGCGAGAGCAGCATCAGGCTGTCGACCATGTCCAGGATGCGGCCCCAGAACGGGGACACCCCCGAGCGCGGGACGATCAGCGCGATGGCGGTCATCACCGCCGCGCCCGCCGCGATGGACGCGGCCAGCCAGACGGTGCGCAGGTCGGTGCCGCCGGTGGAGCCGGTGGTCAGCTGGGTGAGCAGCAGGTGCACCGGGGTGTGCAGGGCGAGGCCGAGGATCAGCAGGGAGAGCGCGACCAGGCCGGAGATGGTGAGCGCGAAGACCTGCGCGGTGTAGCGGAACAGCCGGGCCCGCAGCATGGTGGAGACGCCGATGGCCAGGGCCAGCAGCTCGGCCCAGGTGCGGTCGCTGAAGCCGAGCACCGTGCAGGCGCCGACGATGGTGGCGGAGGCGCCGCCGACCAGGCCGACCAGCACCTCGTGGCCGCGGCGGGCCTGGGCGGCGATCCGCTCGTACTGGACGGTCTCGGCGCTGTTGGCCTCCTCGCCGTACGCGGTGCCGCGGGTGCGGGTCTGGCCGGGGGCGCTGAAGCCGACGGGCAGGCGGGCGAAGCGGGCCGAGAGCGCGGGCAGGAAGCCGATCACGGCGACCGCGGCGACGCCGGTGACGGCGGCGATGTCGGTGACCGCGGTGCCGGACATCAGGACCGCGGCGAAGGTGGCCAGGGTGCCGGCGGCGGCCAGGAAGGCGGCGGCGACGAACACCGAGTCCTTCTCCGGGAGCAGGCCGACCAGCAGGACGGAGACCACCAGCACGGTGACGCAGCCGACCAGGAACTGGAGCCGGCCGGGGCCGTCGCCGGCGCCGGGGACGTCGATGATGCCGGAGCCGGCCAGCATGGCGTGCGGCAGCGCGCCGAGGCCGAGGGCCAGTGCGGCGGTGTGGTCGGCGTAGACCCGGGCGCGCACGCCGGCGAAGGTCACCAGGACGATCGCGGTGACGCCGGACAGGATGCCGGGCAGGCCGAACATGTTGTGCCGCAGGTCGGAGAACCAGAGCGCGAAGGCCAGCAGCGCCAGCAGCACGGTGCCCGCGATCAGGCCGAAGGCCCGCATCAGGTCGGGGCTCCAGAACCGGCGGTCGGCCTCGACCGCGGAAGCGATGGCGTCCGCGACGTCGTCGTAGACGGCCGGCGGCAGTGATTCGGCGAACGGCCGCAGGCTCAGCAGGTCGCCGTCGCGGACCTGTTGGGCCGCGAGCGGCAGTCCGCTGTCCAGCACGGTGCCGTCCCGCCGGACCAGGTGGAAGCCGGTCGGCGTTCCGTCCACCTGGGTCTGTCCGGAGAGCCTGAGCACTTCCGGATAGATGTCCGCGAGCGGGACGTCCTCCGGCAGGGCGACGTCGATCCGGCTGTCGGGCGCCACTACGGTGACCCGGCAGAAACCGGTCGTTGCGTTGTTGCTCACCGGCCCTCTCCCCCTCGTTGGCTGTGTCGGCAAGGCTGCTGACCACTCGTCGCAACGGCTCCGGAACTGTCACGGTCCGAACGAGAGTTGGCGCGGCGACACCTTACCCTCCGCGGGAAGGGCGGTGTACGCCGGGTGCGGCGCGGTTCCGCGCCGGTCGGGCCGGGCGGCGCGGCTGACGGGCGGTCAGGGCCGTGCGGGAACCGGTGCGACCCCGTGGACGAACCGCTTGGCGTGCGCAGTAGGATCGGCCCCTGCGCACGGCGTACGGGGGCGGCGGTCGAAGACGCGGCAGCCCCGCGCGCCTGCGGTTCGGCGGAGCGGGGGCGGCGTCATCACACGGGGCGCCCTCACCGTACGTATCCAGATGCGTGAGGGCGGATTGTGAGCGAGCGATGGGGGTGCCCCCTGTCAAGTGCCCTGGGAGGGCGCGCCGTTGAGAACGGCGGGTCGCGCGCTGCGGCTGCCGCCCGGGACGGGGTGACGGTATGAACGAGCGGAGCGAGTTCCTCGTCGAGGAGCGCGCGCGTGCGAAGCGCGCGCCGAGCGCTGGCGGGGTGGGCGCATGAGTACGGTGACGGTGAAGCGCCCGCCGCGGGCGTTCCCGCCCGCGGTGTCGGAGGAGCCGGTCGAGCTGGTTCCGCCGCCCGAGCTGCCGCGCGGCGGCGGCGAGGACTGGTTGATGACGCTGATGCCGATGCTCGGCATGGGCGGCAGCGCGGCCTTCCTGTTCCAGGGCGGCCAGGGCCCGATGAAGATGATGGGCGTCCTGATGATCGCCTCCACCGCCGCGATGGCGGTGGCGCAGATCGTCCGGGCCCGCAAGGGCGGCAGCGCGGCCACCTCGGACGAGCGCCGCGACTACCTGAAGTACCTGCAGCAGAAGCGGCGCGAGGTGCGCCGCACGGCCGAGCGTCAGCGCGGCGCGCTGCTGTTCACCCACCCGGAGCCGGACCAGCTGTGGTCGGTGGTGGCCGAGGGCCGCCGGCTGTGGGAGCGCCGGCCGACGGACACCGACTTCGCGCAGATCCGGGTCGGCCTGGGTCCGCTCCAGCTGTCGACGCCGCTGGTGGCGCCGCAGACCGCGCCGATGGACGAGCTGGAGCCGCTCGCCGCGGAGGCGATGGGCACCTTCATCAAGACCCACGGCACCCTCCAGGACCTGCCGCTGGCGGTCTCGCTGCGGGCGTTCTACCACATCACGGTGTGCGGCGACCCGGACTCGGTGTACGGCAACGTGCGGGCGATGGTGGCCCAGCTGGCGACCCTGCACTCCCCCGAGGACCTGATGATCGGGGTGGCCGCCGCGCCCGGCGCGGTGGAGGAGTGGGAGTGGGCGAAGTGGCTGCCGCACACCCAGCACCGCAAGGAGAGCGACGGGGCCGGCTCGCGCCGCCTGATCGCCTCCGGGCTGGGCGAGCTGGAGGAGCTGCTGGCCAACGAGCTGGCCGGCCGCAAGGGCTTCTCCCGGGACAGCACGCCGTCCCCGGACCAGCCGCACCTGGTGGTCATCATGGACGGCGCCTCGGTGCCGGTCGACTCGGTGATCGCCGGTCCGGAGGGCGTCCAGGGCGTCACCGTGATCGAGGTCGTCCCGGGCGACCTGGACGAGCCGAACGGCCACCTGGTGATCACCGTCGGCAAGGACGAGCTGCTGCTGGAGGCGGCCTCCGGGGCGAGCTACCCGGGCAAGCCGGACACCCTGTCGGCCTGGCAGTCGGAGGCGCTGGCGCGGCAGTTGGCGCCGTTCCGGGCCTCGGCGGGCGGCGACGACAGCGACCCGTCGCTGGTGTCGATGGACTTCACCGAGATGATGCACACCGGCGACCCGGGCTCCTTCGACCCGACCCGGCACTGGCGTCCCAAGCCGATGCGCGAGAAGCTGCGCGTCCCGCTGGGCGTCGGCAGCAACGGCGAGTACGTCTGGCTGGACATCAAGGAAGCCTCGCTGGAGGGCATGGGCCCGCACGGCATGTGCGTCGGCGCGACCGGTTCCGGCAAGTCCGAGGTGCTGCGCACCATCGTGCTGGCGCTGGCGGTCACCCACTCCTCCGAGGTGCTGAACCTGGTCCTCGCGGACTTCAAGGGCGGTGCGACCTTCGCCGGCATGTCGGAGATGCCGCACACCGCGGCCGTGATCACCAACCTCGAGGGCGAAGCGACCCTGATCGACCGCATGCGCGACGCGATCGAGGGCGAGATGAACCGCCGCCAGGAGCTGCTGCGCGCGGCGGGCAACTACGCGAACATCAACGAGTACGAGCGGGCCCGCGCGGCGGGAGCGCCGCTCGACCCGCTGCCCTCGCTGCTGATGATCATCGACGAGTTCTCCGAACTCCTCACCGCCAAGCCGGACTTCATCGAGCTGTTCATCCAGATCGGCCGGATCGGCCGCTCGCTCGGCATGCACATGCTGCTGGCCTCGCAGCGGCTGGAGGAGGGCAAGCTCCGCGGCCTGGACACCTTCCTCTCCTACCGGCTGGGCCTGCGCACCTTCTCGGCCGCCGAGTCGCGGGCCGCGATCGGCGTGCCGGACGCCTACCACCTGCCGCCGATCCCCGGCGTGGGCTACCTCAAGTTCGGCTCCGACGTGATGGAGCGCTTCCGCGCCGCGTACGTCTCCGGCAAGTACCGGGCGCCGGGCGCCCAGCGCGCGGTCGGCGGGCAGGTGGTCACCGCCCAGCCGGTGCTGTTCACCGCCGCCGAGGTCGAGGTGGTCGAGCCCGAGGTGGAGGTGCTGCCCGAGCTCCCCGAGGAGGAGGAGACCGACGAGGCGCTGCTGGACACCATGCTCGACGTGTTCGTGCAGCGGATGATCGGCCAGGGCCCGCCGGCCCACCAGGTGTGGCTGCCGCCGCTGGACGAGTCGCCGTCGGTGGACAGCCTGCTGGAGCCGCTGCAGGTCAGCCCGGACCGCGGCCTGACCCCGGCGGCCGTCCGCCAGGGCAACCTGGTCGTCCCGGTCGGCATCGTCGACAAGCCGCGCGACCAGCGCCGCGACGTGATGTACCTGGACTACTCCGGCGCCGCCGGCCACGGCATGGTCGTGGGCGGTCCGCGCTCGGGCAAGTCCACCATGGTGCGCACCATCGTGGCCGGCTTCTCGGTCACCCACACGCCGGTCGAGGCGCAGTTCTACCTGCTCGACTTCGGCGGCGGCGGCTTCGGCTCGCTGGCCGACCTGCCGCACGTCGGCGGCGTCGCGGGCCGGCTGGACGTCGAGAAGGTCCGCCGCATGATCAGCGAGGTGCACGGCGTGCTCAACCGCCGGGAGGAGCTGTTCCGCTCCACCGGCATCGACACCATCGCCACCTACCGGTCCCGCCGGGCCGCCGGGCAGCTGCCCGACGAGCAGTTCGGCGACGTGTTCCTGTTCATCGACGGCTGGCTGACCTTCAAGCAGGAGTTCGAGGTCCTGGAGCCGGTCATCGCCGACATCGTGCAGCGCGGTCTCGGCTACGGCGTGCACGTGGTGATCACCGCGGCCCGCTACGCCGAGGTCCGCCCGGCGCTGAAGGACCAGCTGCAGAACCGGGTCGAGCTCAAGCTCGGCGACTCGATGGAGTCCGAGATCGGCCGCAAGGTCGCCGCGAACGTCCCGGCCATCCCCGGCCGCGGCCTGACCGCCGACCAGCTGCACTTCCTCTCCGGCCTGCCGCGGATCGACGGCTCCAGCGAGGTCGCGAACCTGGTGGACGGCGTGGCCGACCTGGTCGCCCAGGTCAACGCGGCCTGGACCGGCCCGCGGGCCCCGCAGGTGCGCATGCTGCCGCCGGTGCTGGACGGGCACTCGCTGCCCAAGGGCTTCGAGCACCCGGAGCTGGGCGTCGCGTTCGGCGTCGACGAGGTCGAGCTGGCGCCGGTGTTCGTCAACTTCGAGACCGACCCGCTGTTCGTCGTCTTCGGCGAGAGCGAGTCCGGCAAGTCGGCGATGCTGCGGATGCTGATCAAGCAGATCACCGAGCGGTACACCCCGGACCAGGCGGGCATCGTGGTCGGCGACTTCCGCCGCTCGCTGCTCGGCGTGGTGCCGCCGGAGTACCTGGTGGAGTACGCGGCCGCCGCGCCCGCCATGTCGGCGATCGTGGAAATGCTGCGCGGGGCCTGCGGGCGCCGGCTGCCCGGCCCGGACGTCACGCCGGAGCAGCTGCGCAACCGCAGCTGGTACAGCGGCAAGGACATGTTCGTGATCGTGGACGACTACGAGCTGGTCGCCACCCAGTCGGGCAACCCGATGGCGCCGCTGGCGGAGTTCCTGCCGTTCGCGCGCGACATCGGCCTGCGCCTGATCATCGCCCGCAACGCGGGCGGCGCCGGCCGCTCGCTGTTCGAGCCGGTGATGCAGCGGATGCGCGAGCTGGGCGGCCAGGGCCTGCTGCTCTCCGGCGACAAGGGCGAGGGCGCGCTGCTGGGCACGGTCAAGCCGCAGCCGCAGCCGCCGGGCCGCGGCGTGTTCGTCTCCCGCCGGATCCAGGCGGGCCAGACGGTGCAGACCGGCTGGCTGCCGACGCAGATCTAGTCGGGACGCCGTTCACGCACGGTGACCGAAAGGGCCGGACTCCGGAAGGGGTCCGGCCCTTTCGGCACTCTCGCCCCGGAACGGTGTCATAACGTTATCTTCCGTTTTTCGCGGTTTTCCTTCGGTTCCCGTACCCCTCCGGGCCGGTCAGGGGCGGTTTTCGGCCCAGCAGCACGGCACGGTGGAGCGCCTTGGAATCGGGCGTTACCCAGCTCACTTCACCTTCGATTCAAGCGCGGTTCACCGGAGTTGACACTACGGAAACATACGTCCCGCGCGCTCCGGAGCTGCGTTCCGCAGGCAGAACGGCCTTACGACAACGGAATCCGCAGCCGATCCCGCGTTGACTGGGCCAACTCGCCCAGGCAACCTGGCGAACCGGGAGCGAAGC
The DNA here is from genome assembly GCF_044769485.1 of Kitasatospora sp. NPDC090308. Lineage (NCBI taxonomy): Bacteria > Bacillati > Actinomycetota > Actinomycetes > Kitasatosporales > Streptomycetaceae > Kitasatospora > Kitasatospora sp. NPDC090308. Next base: position 16,150 of record NZ_JBIVXY010000024.1, read on the forward strand.
AGAACCAGACCGCGAGACCGTGCTTCGGAGGCGATAGCGCTCCCGACCCCCACACCGCCGCTCAGTGGATCGGATGCCCCATGACCGACACGCTTCCCCCGCAGGTAGCCTCCCCCGTCGCGGAGGACACCGCGGGCAGCCCCAAGAAGCTCGCCCGATCGCTCGGCGTCGTGGGCGGAACCCTGCTCACGCTCTCCTGCGTGACACCGGCATCCTCACTCTTCGTGATCGTCCCGGACCTCTTCAACTCGCTGGGCACCTTCACCCTGATGTCGATCGTGATCGGCACGGTCATCTGCGTCGCGGTGGCGTTCTGCTACTCCGAGCTCGGCACCCTGGTGCCCTCCGCGGGCGGCGAGTACGCCATGGTCGGCACCCTGGCCGGCAAGTTCACCGGCTGGCTGGTGTTCATCCAGTCACTGATCGTGGTGATGATCGTGCCCTCGATCATCGCCATGGGCACCGCCGACTACCTGGAACCGATCATCCACCTCGACCCCAAGTGGGCCGGGGCCGCGGTGATGCTGGCCGCCACCGTGGCCGGTCTGCTGGACCTGCGGGCCAACGCCTGGATCACCGGCGTCTTCCTGGTGCTGGAGGTCATCGCCTGCGCCGTGGTCGCCTTCCTCGGCTTCGGCCACTCCGAGCGCGGCGTGAGCAGCCTGCTGCACGGCGCGGTCTCCAACGGCGCCGGCGGCTCCACCGGGGTCGGCTTCGCGGCGGTCCTGACCGCGATGGGCACCGCGCTCTTCGTCACCCAGGGCTTCTCCACCGCCATCTACCTCTCCGAGGAGCTGGAGAACCCGCGCAAGAACGTCGCCCGCACCGTGCTGTGGACGCTGGGCCTGTCGACCGCCGTCATCGTGATCCCGGTCGCCGCGATCACCCTGGGCGCCCCCGACCTGACCGCGCTGACCTCGGGCGACGTCTCGCAGCTGGTGATCGGCTGGAGCAACAGCGGCGTCGGCACCTTCATCAGCCTGTGCATCGCGCTGGCGATCATCAACGCCGGCATCGTGATGGTCATCCAGAACTCCCGGGTGCTGTTCGCCTCCGGCCGCGACAAGGCCTGGCCGGAGCCGGTGAACCGGGCCTTCGGCAACCTCAACAAGTTCAGCGCCCCGTGGATCTCCACCCTGGCGGTCGGCGTCCCCGGCGCGGTGCTCTGCTTCGTGCCGCAGAGCACGCTGATCAACATCACCGGCGTCGCGGTCGCCGCGCTCTACCTGCTGGTCGCCGTCGGCGCGCTGTTCTCCCGCCGCGCCCACCACAAGGACGCCGCGGCCTGGCGCCAGCCGCTGTGGCCCGCGCTGCCGGTCCTGGTGATCGTGGCCCTGGCCTACACCCTGACCCAGCTCGACCACACCGCGCTGTGGTGGACGCTCGGCATCACCGCCGCGGCCAGCCTCTACTGGGCGCTCTACCTCCGCCCCCGCCCGGAGACCCGCTGGGTGATCACCCTCCCCGAGGACGAGCGCGTCTGACCCCCGCGGACCCGCTCCCGTCGGCCCCGCCCGGTCCCCGAGACCGGACGGGGCCGGCCCCTTTTCCGGGACCGGCCCCTGGTGCGTCCTGCGCGTCCTGCCCGCCCCGCACGCTCCGGCGGATCGGCTCGAACGGAACGGCTCCGGCGGATCAGCCGTGCCGCCCGCGGCGCCGGTTGAGGTCCCGGGTGACGATCGCGCCGCCGGCCAGGCCCGCCACCACCAGGGCGCCGATGCCGAGCACGAAGGTGCCGGTGCGGCGGTCCCGGTCGGCCTGGGTCTCCTCCAGCCCGAGCGGCTGCGGCTGCAGCGCGACGTTGTCGAGCTTGACCTTCGGGTCCATGCTGGGCGACGCGCTCGGGCCGGGCACCTTGGCGTACTCGACGGCCTTCACCGGGTCGACCACGCCCCAGCCGATGTACTTGTTGGGGCCCCGCTCGGTGCGCTGCGCGGTCTGCTCGATCACGGTGCGGATCTGCATCGGGTTCCAGTCGTGGTGCAGGCTCTTGAGGATGGCGGCCAGACCGGAGACGTACGGGGCGGAGAAGCTGGTGCCGTTGTCGGTGCACTGGCCGTGGCCGGGCACCGTGGAGAGCATGTCGACGCCGGGCGCGGCCACCTTGACGAAGTCGCCGTACTGGGAGAACGGGGCCCGCTCGTTGTTCCGGTCGGAGGCGCCCACGGACAGCACCGTCGGGTAGGCGGCCGGGAAGGTCGGGCCCTCGACGCCGTCGTTGCCCGAGGAGGCGACCACCACGATGCCGGCCTTGTCGGCCCGCTCCATGGCGGCCCTGAGCGCCTGGTCGTTGTCGAACCGGTCCTGGTTCTCGGACTTGTTCGGGTCGATCTGGACCCGGACGTCCTGCGAGATGTTGATGACGTCGACCTTCGCCTCGATCGCCTTGTCGACCGCGTCGATCAGGCTGGAGACGTCGCCGTTGCCCTCGGCGTCGTTCTGCCGGATCGCGTAGATCCGGGCGTCCTTGGCCAGGCCGACGAAGCCGATGCCCTGCACCGGGGCGGCCGCGATGATGCCGGCCACCTTGGTGCCGTGGCCGACGTTGTCCTCGGTGCTGGAGTTGGTGGCGGGGAGCTGCTTGCCCTTCTTCCGCAGCGTGTCGGTGAGCAGGTCGGGCCCCGCGTCGACCTTGCCCTTCAGCTGCGGGTTCCTGTCGTCCACCCCGGTGTCGATGACGGCGACCTTGATGCCGTTGCCGGTCTGGTTCGGGAAGACGCCCTGGCCGGACGGCGACGCGCTCGCCCGCGCCTTGTCCGTGCCCCACAGCTCGTCGAGGAACACCCGCTGCAGCGACCACGGCTTGGCCGCGACGTCGTCGTTGATCGGGAAGTCGCAGTCGCCGGACCCGGCGAGCCGCAGCTGTCCGCGGGTGTCACCGCCCGCCGGAGCCGGTCCGGCCCAGGCGGGGCCGATCGCCATCGGGCCGATCGCGCCCAGCACCAGCAGCACCGCACCCGTTCGGCGCAACGATCCTGACGACACCTCTGCTCCACCCCTCACTGCGTTCCACCCGTTCCGGTCGTGCCCCGCCCCGTGCGGCACACGAAGGGCGGGCGCCCCTGAGGACGCCCGCCCGTGTCAAGCACTCGCCGTGCCGGTTCCCCCGTGCCGTCGGCAGACGGTCAGCCCCAGATGCCCGCGTTCGCGTTCTCGGTCTGCTGGTAGCTCTGCGCGGCGTTGTCCAGCGCGGCGGCGATCCGACCGAGGACCTCCTGCAGGTCGGCGGCCTTGGCGTCCCACTCGGCCTGGCGGGCCTGGTAGCCCTGCTGGGCGGCGCCCTCCCAGCTGGAGGCGATGCGCTGGACGCCCGACTTCAGGTCGTCCAGCTGGTTCTGGATGCGCGAAGCGGTCTGCCGGACCTCGGAGCTGGCGTTCTGGATGGTCTGGAAATTGACGAGAATGCCGGACATTGATCTCTCCCCTTCGATGGATTCACGGCGCGCCTCCGCGGAGACGCAGTGTGGTGGTGGTTACTGAGCTACCGGCGTCAGCCGATGCCACCGACCGCAGCGCGCTGCTCCTCTTCGGTCATCGAGTAGGCCTTGGTGGTCGCCTCGATGGCCTGACGGATCTCGTCGAGGATCCGGTTGAGCGCGTTGGCGTCCTCGTTGAACTGCGACTGCATCTGCTGGTAGGCGGACGCGGCCGCGCCCTTCCAGCCCGAGGCGATCTCGGAGACCAGGTTGTTGAGGCGACCGATCTCGCCCTGGACCTGCTGGTTGACCTCACCGATGCGGTTCGCGAAGGCGGTCATTTCCTCCGCGGTCGTCGTGAACTGACCTGCCATGATCCACCGTCCCCCATGAGACAGACTACGTCCGGACGCCCCTGTGGCGAACGCCCGTACGGGCACCACTTGTGTGGTGCTCTGAAGCACTGTAACGGCCAACTGCCCTCCGCCCAACACCGGGTAGCGGGTAGTTACCAGACCATGACACTGGATCGCGCTACCCGCGTTGACGCCCCGTCAGGCGTTCTGCGGCTGAACCGCGGCCATGGTGTCGAGCACCGGACCGGCCGGGACGAGCTTGGACCAGGCGGCCGGGACCTGGGTCGGCACGACGTCCTTGTAGTCGAGCCGGGCCTGGGCCTCGTTGGTGTCCGACTTGGCGGCCGGGGCGGCCGGCGCGGCGGAGGAGCCGTCGGCCGCGGGGGCGGCGGTGCTGGCGGGCAGCGAGTAGCGCAGGCCCGCGTCGGTGATCAGGAAGTAGCTGCCGGAGCTGGCCTGGCCGTTCGTGTCGAGCGTGTCGCCGTCCACGGCGCGGTACAGCAGGCCGTGCCCGGCCGTCACGTGGGCGCTGAGCGAGTCCGTGGTGACGGACGCCGGGTACTTGACGTCCGCCCAGACCGTGCGCTTGATCCGGCCGTCCGCCTCGGCCCCGGCGTAGGTCGAGCAGACCACCGTGCGGGGCTTCTCCCCGGTGTTGACGGCCTTCACCTCGTGGGCGGGCATGTCCGGGTGCTCGGTCATCAGGTGGCTGTCGATCTTGGGCTGGAGCTTGTTGATGTCGCTCGCGTTGATCGGCTCGGCCTTGACCTCGTCGGTCCCGGCACCGTACGCCATCGCCACGGCGGGGTCGTTCCGCATCAACTGGTACTGGAACGGGGTGATCTGGTAGAGCTGATCGGCGCCGACCACGTAGAAGGCGTCCTGGAAGGACAGCAGGTGGCCGATCCGCTTCTGCTTCGGGTCGGACATGTCGAGGCGGGAGGAGCCGGCCGCGCCCTTGTCGCCCATCCCGGGGATGACCGGGAACTGCACCGGGGAGCCGTTGCCCAGGGTGTCCAGCCAGGCCTGGGTGACCTGCTGCGGCAGGGGGGACTGGCCGAACAGGGCCAGCTTCAGGGAGTTGACCTGCTCCGGCGTCTGGTTGTACGTGCCGATCGCGTGCTTCATCCCGGTGGAGTCCACCAGGTAGAGCGAGCCGTCGGTCTTGGCGTCCACCGGCGGCTGCTGGACGAACAGCACCTGCTCCTCGTTGAGCACCAGGGCCGGCTCCTTGAGCTTCTTCTCCTCGTCGCCGGCGGCGACGAACACCGACTGGCCGACGCTCGACTGGGTCTTGTCCTTGCCCTGGGTGTCGCAGACCGACCAGAGCTTCTGCCTGCCCGCGTCGTCCTTGCTGGGCAGCTTGTCGGGCGCGTAGGGGATGCCGATGGTGGCGCCGCGGCTCGGGTACTTGTCCAGCACGTCGTCGGCGACGGACAGCACGGTGGCGCCCGCGGGCAGCACCAGGCGGGCCGAGGACATGTTCAGCACCTGGTGCAGGGTGGGTGCCTTGTCCTTCCCGTCGTTCAGGATCACGTAGCGGGTGGTGGAGGACTTGCCCTGGAGGATGTACTTCCCGTTGTCCCAGTTCGGCGGCGCGGCGGGCTTGAGCACGCCCCACATGCCGAAGCCGGCGACGACCACCGCGGCGACCACGAAGCTCGGCAGCACCGCCCGGAGCGGGCGCGGCGCGTCCTCGTCGTTGCCGCCACCGCCCGGCTGCAGGAAGGCCCCCACCATCCGCTTCCGGGCGAAGGTGTAGGCGTTCAGCTCGTCCCGGCGTGATGCCATGCTCGTCCCCGTCTCCCCTGTGTGACCCGCCGCGCGGGTGTCAACGCGCTTGTGCTGTCCGTGAGTCTGCCACCCGGCGGGCGGCCCCCGGGGCCACTCCTCTACGATGCGGCAGCAGACGGTGAGTACGGTAACGGGTAGGCTCCGACGGTCCGCCATCCGGGCCGCCGACCCGGCCCCCGCCCGAGACTCGTCCGGGCCCGCAGGGGGATCTGACGGGACATCTGAAGCAGAGAGGGCAATTCGGGGGATGCCAAGCCAGTCCGCTCCAGCACGACGACGCTCCACTCCGCAGGACCGGCGGCCGGACGCCCCGGGCGGACGCCGGGCCCGCAACGCACCGCCCGCCCCGGCCGCGGTCGGCCCGGTGGGCCTGCGGCTGCTGCCCAGGCCCGGGCTGCTGGGCCGCCGGCTGGAACTCAAGCAGATCGTCCAACTGGAGGTCGCCGCCGCCCTGGTGGCGGTCGGCTGGTCGATCAACACGATGATGGCCGGGATCTTCGCGGTGCCCGCGCTGGTCCTGGTCGCGATCGCGCTGCTGCGGCTGCGCGGCCGGACCACCGGCGAGGCGGTGAGCGTCCGCTCGGCGTACAACGCCCGCCGCAAGGAGGCGAAGTACAACGTCCCGCCGCCCGGCACCGACCCGGCGATCGCCCCGGTGATGGAGCTCGACCCGGCGCTCAAGACCTGCACCCACGCGATCGAGACCGACCTCGGCGACGGCCGTCCGCTGCGCCGCGAGACCGGCATGGTCGGCGACGGCACGTTCTTCACCTCGGTGCTGCTGGTGCAGTCCAAGGACCAGCCGCTGCGCCCCGGCCGGGCCACCTCCTCGGTGCCGCTGGACCTGATCTGCTCGATCCTCCAGGTCGACGACATCGGCCTGGAGTCGGTGCAGTTGGTCCAGCACACCCAGCCCGCCCCCGCGCCGCACCTGCCCGAGCACTCGCTGGCCGCCCGCGCCTACCAGCAGACCCCCGGCGGGGTCAGCACCCCGGCGCTGCGCCTGACCTGGGTCGCGCTCAAGCTCGACCCGGAGCGCGCGGCCACCGCCGTGCTGGCCCGGGGCGGCGGCGAGGAGGGCGCCCGCAAGACGCTGCAGCGCGTCACCGACCAGCTGGCCGGGCGGCTGAACAGCGCCGGGTTCATCGCGACCGTGCTGGACGAGCGGGAGCTGATCGCCGCGCTGGCCATCTCGGTGTGCGCCAACCCGGTGGCGGTGGCGGGCCGGCAGGGCTCCGGCGGCGGCGGGGTCGGCGTGCGCCGGGCCCAGGAGTCGTCGAAGTACTGCCGGATCGACGACCGCTGGCACGCCACGTACTGGATCTCCAAGTGGCCGGTGCTGTCCCGCCCGGGCATCGGCGGCGGCCGGGTGACCGCCCCCGACCTGATCAACCAGCTGACCAGCACCCCCGCGTTCGCCTCGACCTTCTCGGTCACCGCGACCCGCGCGATGGGCGGTGCGGTGGCGCTCAGCGGCCACCTGCGGCTGACCGAGCACAACGAGGCCAGGCTCGACCAGATGGGCCGCCAGGCGGAGTCCCGGGCGCAGCACAACGGCGCCTCGCTGACCCGCCTCGACCTGGAGCACGCCCCCGGCCTGCTCGCCACGCTGCCCCTGGGAGGGACGTCCTGATGGCCTACCAGACCTACTCCGGCCAGGCCCCGCAGCCGGTCGAGCAGCGGCCGGTGCGGGTGCGCCCCGGTTACGGCCTGCGCGGCCCGCGCCGGGAGAAGCACGTGCTGACGGTCGAGGACCTGGCGGCGGTGGCCTTCCCGGTCGGTGACGACGGCGTGGTGATCGGCCTGGACCACCAGCAGCAGCCCGCGGTGATCGGGCTGTTCCGCCCGTCCGCGTTCGACGTGGTGCTGGTCGGCGGCATGTGGACGGCGCAGCTGATCGCGCTGCGGGCGGCCGCGACCGGGGCCCGGATCGCGGTGGAGACCGGCCGTCCGCAGGCGTGGGCGCCGATGGCGCAGGCGGCGGGCGGCGGGCAGCCGTGCGTGACGATCCACCAGGTGGGCCGGCTGGGCGCGCAGGGCGCGTCGGTGGCGTCCCCCGTTCTGGTGGTCCGCGACCTGGGCGCGCGGCCCAACCGGAGCCGGCTGTCGGCGACGCCCTGGCAGACCACGCTGACCGTGCTGCCGTACCTGGGCCCGAACGCGAGCCGGGTGCTGAACGCCGCCGACCTGGTCGGCCTGCAGCGGGTCTCGCCGCAGGAGGCCGATCTGCTGGGCCGGCTGCTGTCGCTGGCCCCCGGTGACGTCAGCGCGCTGCCGACGCTGCCGGACAACGTGACGCTGTGGGCGACCCGGATGCGGCGCCAGTACGTGATGACCAACCAGGGCGAGGCCGAGACCCAGGTGCTGGGCGGTCCCCGCCGCATGGACTGACCGCCCACCGGCCGGTCGGCGCGCTCCGGGGCGGCTCCCGCGGCCCCGGGGCGGGCCGGCCGGCCGGGCCGGGCGGATCCGCCGTCAGGTCGGGCACCGCCTTCAAAGCGGCCCCGTGCACGGCCTAGTCTTGTTGCCCGACGGCAACCGCCGAAGCAGCTTCGGCGAGAACGAGGGAGCCCCAGTGAGCAGCGATCGGGACGGCGTCTACGTCGGCGACAACGCGGCCGAGGACGACGATGACTGGTCCGACGCCCCGGACTACACCGCTCCGTCCTGGTACACCCAGAGCGCCGCGCCGGGTGCTCCGACCGCGGCGCCGCAGCCGCAGCCCGCCCAGCAGCCGCCCGTCCAGCAGCAGGTGCCGCCGGCGGCCCAGCCGCCGCTGGTCCAGCCACCACCGGTGCAGCAGCAGGACCCGCCGCCGCAGGTGCCCGGCCCGGCGCCGGTGCAGCCGCAGCCGGCCCCGCAGCCGCCCGTCCAGCAGCAGGCCGTCCAGCAGCAGGCCGTCCAGCCGCCGGTGGCGGCGCAGCCGGAGCAGCCGCAGCCGCCGGTGCAGCAGCAGGCCGCCCAGCCGGCTCCCCAGCCGGACCCGCAGGTGCAGGTCGCGGCGCAGCCGGAGGCCGGTCCGCACGCCCAGGCCGCGCCGGCCCCGGTGCCGGACGCGGCTCCGCCGGTGGCGGCGCAGCCGGAGCAGCCGCAGCCGCCGGTGCAGCAGCAGCCGGCGCCGCAGCCGCAGCCCGTCCAGCAGCCGCCCGTCCAGCAGCAGCAGCAGCCGTACCCGCCGCAGGTGCAGCAGCCGCAGCAGCCCTACCCCCAGCAGGGCCAGCCGTGGCCCCAGCCGCAGCCGCCGCAGGCGCAGGCGCAGCAGCCGCCGTACCCGCAGCAGGGCCAGCCGTGGCAGCAGCAGCCGCCGGTCGACCCGCGGGCGGGTGGCTGGCCGCAGGCGGGGCAGGGCGGGCCGCAGCCGTACCCGCAGCAGGGTCCGGGGGTCGCGCCGCCGGCTCCGGCGCAGTTCCAGCAGGGGGCCGGGCAGGCCGCGGCGCACGGTGCGGCGCTCGGGTACACGGCGGCGGTGGAGCTGTCCTCGGACCGGCTGCTGCGCGGTCAGCCGAAGGTGCAGAAGCAGTCCCGGTTCCAGTTCGGCGGCAAGTCGGCGCAGGCTGGCAAGCAGCAGAAGCTGGAGCTGATCCGGCACCCGGTGATGACCTGCTACCGGATCGCGGTGATCAGCCTCAAGGGCGGTGTCGGCAAGACCACGACCACCACCTCGCTGGGCGCGACCCTGGCCAGCGAGCGGCAGGACAAGGTCATCGCGATCGACGCCAACCCGGACGCGGGCACCCTGGGCCGCCGCATCAAGCGGCAGACCGGGGCGACCATCCGCGACCTGGTGACGGCGATCCCGAACATCCGCAGCTACATGGACATCCGCCAGTACACCTCGCAGGACCCGAACTCGGGCCTGGAGATCGTCGCCAACGACGTGGACCCGGCGGTCTCCACCACCTTCGACGACTCGGACTACCGCCAGGTGATCCAGGTGCTCGGGCAGCACTACCCGATCATCCTGACCGACTCCGGCACCGGCCTGCTGTACTCGGCGATGCGCGGCGTGCTGGACCTGGCGGACCAGTTGATCGTGGTGGCCACGCCCAGCGTGGACGGCGCCTCCAGCGCCTCGACCACGCTGGACTGGCTGTCCGCGCACGGCTACGCGGACCTGGTGCAGCGCTCGATCACGGTGGTCTCCGGGGTGCGCGAGACCAGCAAGATGATCAAGGTCGAGGACATCGTGGCGCACTTCCAGACCCGCTGCCGCGGCGTCGTGGTGGTGCCGTTCGACGAGAGCCTGGCGGCCGGCGCCGAGGTCAACCTGCAGATGATGCGGCCCAAGGTCCGGGACGCCTACTTCGAGCTGGCGGCGCTGGTCGGCGAGGACATCGCCCGCTCCCAGCAGCAGGCGGGCTGGCAGGGCCAGCAGCAGTACCCGCCGCAGGGCGGTTACCCGCAGCAGCAGCCCTACCCCCAGCCGTACCCGCAGCAGGGGGGCTACCCGCAGCAGGGCCAGCCGTGGCAGCAGCCGCCCGGCCAGCCCTACCCGCAGCAGGGCGGCTACCCGCCGCAGGGCCAGCCGCAGCAGCAGCCCCCGCAGCCCGGCTACGGCTACCCGCCGCCGCACGGGTACGGCTACCCGCCGCCCCACCAGGGCTGAGCCCGCCCGCGCACCCGGGCCGGGCCCGCACGCGCCGGAGCCCCCGCGGACGACCCGTCCGCGGGGGCTCCTGACGTCCGCTCAGGGGCGCTCGGTGAGCTCGCGGGCCCGCTTGACGTCCTCGGCCATCCGCTCCAGCAGGGCGTCGACGGAGTCGAACTTCTCCATGCCGCGCAGCCAGGCCAGGAAGTCGACGGCCACGTGCTGCCCGTACAGGTCGAGGCCGACCCGGTCGATGGCGTACGCCTCGACGGTGCGGGCGGTGCCGTCGAAGGTCGGGTTGGTGCCGACCGAGATCGCGGCGGGCATGGTCTCGCCGTCGGCGGTCAGCCAGCCCGCGTACACGCCGTCGGCGGGGATCGCCGAGTGCGGGACGGTGTCCACGTTGGCGGTGGGGTAGCCGAGTTCGCGCCCGCGCTGGGCGCCGCGGACCACCTCGCCCTCGACCCGGTGCGGGCGGCCGAGGATCTCGGCGACGCCGGTCATGTCGCCGGCCGCGACCAGCCGGCGGCAGAGGCTGGACGAGAACGGCTCGCCGTCGCCCGCCGCGCCGCGCACCTGGAGGTCGACCACCTCGACGGTGAAGTCGTCGGCCCGGCCGAGCTCGGCCAGCAGCTCGACGTTCCCCGCCGCGCGGTGCCCGAAGCGGAAGTTGGGGCCCTCGACGACCGCCTTCGCGTGCAGCGCCTCGACCAGCACCGACCGCACGAAGTACTCCGGGGACTCCTGGGAGAACTCGGCGGTGAACGGCAGCACCAGGACGGCGTCCACGCCCAACTGCTCGACCAGCTCGGCCCGGCGCGGCTGCGGCGCCAGCAGCGGCGGGTGGGTGCCGGGGCGGACCACCTCGCTGGGGTGCGGGTCGAAGGTGACCACGACCGACCGCGCGCCCAGCTCGCCGGCCAGCTCCACCACCCGGTTGATGATCAACTGGTGTCCGCGGTGGACCCCGTCGAACGATCCGATGGTGACGACGCTGCGCCCCCAGTCCCCGGGGATCTCCTCCAGGCCGTGCCAGCGCTGCACCTGACCGCTCCTTGTTCCTACGGGGTGCACGGGCCGTGCACGCGAAAGACCGAAACCGAACCCCTATAGCGTGCCATGCGCCCGGCCCTGCCCAGGTACCGGAAGGCCCTTGGTGTGACCGGTCAGACGACCGCCGGGGCGGTCGACCTGCCGCTCGGCCTCGGCGGCGGCGTACTGCGGGTCCCGGCCGGACGCGGCGAGGGCCCGCAGCCGGGCCAGCCGGGGCCCCAGGGGCGGCGGCGGGGCGTCCTCGGGCCAGGACGCCAGCAGCCGCGCGAAACCCGCCCAGCGGCCCGCACAGCGCACCAGGGCGGCGTCCGCGCCCGGCCACCGCTCGGCGACCAGCAGCAGCAGCTCGCGCACCCGCCGCTCCGGATGCCCGGCGTGCCGGGCCGCCAGCGCCTCCACCACCGCCGCCAGCACCCGCCCGTCCCGCTCGACGGCCAGCAGGGCGTCCAGCAGCTCCTCCCGCCCGCCGCCGGGCGCCGCCAGCACCGGCGCGAACCGGGCCCGCACCGCCGGACCGGCCGCCAGCACCGCGTCCAGCAGCGGACGGCCGTCCCACCCGGCGTCCAGGGCCGCGTCCAGGTGCCGGGCGACCTCCTCGGCCCGCTCCGGGTCCTCCCGCAGCAACTCGGCGGCCAGCAGCAGGCCGGAGCGCGCCACCGCCGGGTCGGCCGCCCCGGCCAGCACCCGCAGGCCCTCCCCCGCCCGGGCGCCCGGCACCCGCAGCCGCTCGCGCACCGCCGCCAGCACCGGCGCCGGGTGCTCCGCCAGCAGCCCGGCCAGCACCTCCGCGGTCAGGAACGGGTCGCCCGCCCGGTACCCGGCCAGCACGGCCGGCAGGTGCTCGGCCCGGTGCGCCGGGTCGCGCACCAGCAGCGCCAACGCCGCGCCGTGCAGGGCGGGTTCGTCCTCCCGGGCGAGCAGCGTCCGGGCCGCCAGCCGCAGCAGCTGCGCGCCCGAGCCGCCCGCGTGCGGGGCGGTGCGCAGCGCGTGCACGGCCGCCGCGACGTGCCGCTCGGGGCGCGGGTCGTGGCTCCAGCGGTCGACCGCCCGGCACAGCGCGGACGGCTCCCGCTCGGCCAGCCGGCCCAGCAGCGCGTCCGCCCGCGGGTGCGCGGTGGCCACCAGGGCCTCGGTCAACTCGTCCAGCGCCAGCGCCCGGTGCTCGTACAGCAGCTCGTCGGCCAGCGCGGCGGCGCGTTCGGTGCGTTCGGCCTCCCCGGCGCGCTCGGTGCGTTCGGCGTTCTCGGTGCGCTCGGTGCGCTCGGCGCCCCTGGAGGTCCGCCCGTACCAGGCGCACAGCAGCGGCAGCACGCCGCGCGGATCGGCCGTCAGCAGCTCGGCGGCGGCCGTCCGGGCCACCTCCGCCCGGCCCGGGTCCCCGGCCAGCCGGCCCAGCAGCGCGACCCGTTCGGCCACCGGCAGCGGCAGCCCGGTCCAGAACGCGGGGCCGAACCGCTCGTCCCGGCCGGCCCGTTCGGCCAGCAGCTCCAGCAACTCCCGGTGCGCGGACGGCTCCGGGCTCGCCGCGATCCCCGCCACCAGCAGCCGGGCCGCCCACCAGTCCGCCTCCCCGCCCCGCTCCGCCCGCTCCAGCGCCGCCCGCACCCGGCGCAGCCACCCGTCCAGCACCGCCGCGCCCCGCACCTGCCCCACCCGGCGCAGCGCTCCCGCCACCACCCCGACCCGGCCCCGGCCCACCCCGCCCCGGACCTCGCCGACGGCCCGGGGGACGGCGGACGCGAGGACGGCGGAGGTAGGGGCGGTGGCGGGAGGGGCGGCGGGCGTGGGCACGGCGTCCGCCCGGGCCCGCTGCTCGCCGCCGCCGGAGGCCCCGACGGCGGGCGCGCGAAGCGTCCCACCGCTGCCCGGTGCCCGCCCCGCGCCGCCCCCGCCGCCCCCGCCGCCGCCAGCGCCCCCGGCGTCGAGGTCGGCACCGTCCACCCCGGCCCCGGCCGCGTCCCCCTCCTCCGGCCCGTCCCGCTCCTCCGGCTCCTCCAGCAGCAGCCGCAGCGCCGCGTCCAGGTCGAGGTGCAGGCTCTGGAGCCACTCCCCCCACTCCTCGTGGCCCGCCCGGTAGCCCGCGCCCGCGGGCACCAGCAGCCGCTCCTCGCGGACGGCCCGGGCCCATCCGCCCGCGTCCGGGAACAGCCGGGCGAAGTCCGCGGCGGGCAGCGCCCCGTCCCCCGCGCCGAGCATCAGGCGGGCGGCCTCGTGCAGCCGTCCGGCCGCGACGGCCGCGAGCCGCCGGACCTGCCGGGCGTCCTCGCCGGGTGCGGCCGGGCCGCCGCGCCGGTGGCGGCGCGGGCCGCCGGGAGTGCGGGCGACCCGGCGGGCGAGGGCGAGGCAGGCCAGGTCGAGCCAGCCGTCGAAGAGTTCGGCCCGGCTGCCGACCGGGCCGTGCACGCCCGCGCCGCGCAGTTCGCCGGCCAGCCGCAGGGCCAGCGGGTGGCCGCGCTCGGCCGGGGCCAGGAACGTCCCGGGCAGGCCGTAGCGGCGGCCGGCCCGGGACGCGGCGTCGTCGGTGAGCGGGCCGAGCCACAGCGCCCGGGCGGTGGAGCGCCAGGGGCCGAGCTGTTCCCAGCCGTCGGGCCGGCAGGCGACCAGGGCCCGGGCGCGGTGCGCGCGCAGCCACTCCAGCCCGGCCGTCAGCCAGCGCGCGGAGAGGGCGAGCGGTGCCTCCTCGGGGCCGTCGAGCACCACCAGCAGCGGCCGTCCGGCGTCGGCGCACAGCGCGGCCAGCTCCCCCGGGTCGACCTCCGGTACGCCGAACTCCCTTGCGGCCAGAGCGAGTCGGCGGCGCAGCGGGTCGCCGAGGGTGCGGTCCCCGGCGGCCAGGTCGGCGCCGCGCAGCCAGAGCGTGGGCAGCGGCTGCGCGGCGCCGGCCCGGCGCACCGCCAGTGCCGCCAGTTCGGTGCTCCGGCCGCTGCCGCTCTCGCCGAGCAGCACGGTGAGGACGTCCTGCGGTTCCTCGCCGCTGAGGCCGTCGGGGCGGTCGACCCGGTCGGCGGCGAGTTCGGCGATCCGCCCGAACCCGGCGGCGGCGGCCTCCAGCTGGGCCTCGGTCAGGCGCAGCGCCCCGCCCAGGTTGAGCGCCCGGCCGAAGGCGGGGGCGTCGGCGCCGTTGCGGGCCAGCAGTCGGCCGAGCGGGGAGTCCTCGGGGCCGGGGCCGGCCGCCAGCGGGACGGCCGCCACGCCGGGCCCGGCGACGGCGCGCACCCGGGGGGCGACCACGGCGAGCACCGCGCCGGTCTCCGGGTCGAGCACCGGCGACCCGGCGGGCGGGGTGACCGGGAGGTCGAGCACCAGCACGCCGGGGACGGTGCGCACCAGCCCGCCGTCGCCGCAGCGGCCGCTCTCCCGGCCGATCGGGCCGCCGCGGGCCAGCGCGGGCGCGCCGTCCTCCCAGCGCTGGTGCGGCACCGCGACGGGGCCGGTGACGGCGGTGCGGCCGATCGGCAGCGCGGGGCCGGGCAGGCCGCCGACCGCGGCGGTGCGCAGCAGGGCCAGGCCGTGGCCGGGCAGCAGGTCGACGCTCTCCGGGCCGAGCACCCGGGACTGCCCGCCGGGGGTGTGCAGCACCAGCCGGGGCACTCCGGCCACCGCCTCGTGCGCGGTGACCACGGTGCCGTGCCGGTCGGCGACGAAGCCGAGGCCGCACAGCCGGCCCTGCTGGTCCCTGATCCGCAGCAGCGCCCGTGCCGGATCCCCCGCGAAGCCGGCGCCCGCACCCTCGCCCATCCCGCCAGTCCTCCCGCCGGTCCTCCGTGCCGGGCCGCGCCCGGCCCCGCACGGAGCCGGGGCCCGGCCGCCGTGCACACCGCGGGTGAGCCTGCCCCCCACCAGCCCCACGGCACCCCGCACGCCCCTCTCACCACACCGCTTCACTCCGCGCGCCCCCCACCGCCCCGCCCGGCGCGCACCCCGCTCCGGACCACCCGGCCCGCTCCCACCCGCCGCCAACTGCCGACTCCCGCCGCCCACTTGCCCGCGCCACTCATCTCGTTTCGGACCCCGCAACCGGAAAACCGCTGGCGCCCCGCCCACTCCGGGAGCCACCCTGCCCGGCATGGACGTCCGCCTGACCCCCTGGTCCGACTCCGACCTCGACCTGCTGCGCCGCGTCAACACCCCGCAGATGCGCCGCCACGTCGGCGGCCCGGAGGACGAGGAGCAGCTGCTCCTGCGCCACCGCCGCTACCTCGAACTGCCGTCCCGGGGCGGCCTGATGTACGCCGTGCTGGCCGACGGCGCCCCGGCCGGCTCGATCGCCCGCCACCGGCGCGACTGGCAGGGCGCCGAGGTGCACGAGGCCGGCTGGAACGTGCTGCCCGAGTTCCAGGGGCGCGGCATCGCGCGCGCGGCCGGCCGCGCGCTGCTCGGCGCGCTGCGCGCGCTGGTCGCCGCCGACCCGGCCGCCCCGGGCGTGCTGCACGCCTTCCCGGCCGTCGACAACGCCCCGTCCAACGCGCTCTGCGCCCGGCTGGGCCTCACCTGCGCCGGCCCGTGCGCCTTCGAGTACCCGCGGGGCTCGGGCCGCTTCCTGCGCAGCAACGACTGGCGCCTGCCGCTGCGCTGAGAACGGCGGCGGCCCCGGCGGGACGCATCCCGCCGGGGCCGCTGCCGGAGCGTGCCGCTCAGCCGACGAACACCGCCACCGGCTTGGCCTTGCCGCCGCTCTCCTCGATCAGCGCCAGGAACCGCCCGTCCGGGTCGAAGACCGCGACCGGCCCGGCCGCGCCCAGCCCGGGGGCGTCCAGCCGCATGCCGTTGGAGAGCAGCCGGGCCTGCTCGGCGTCCACGTCCCAGCGCGGGAAGGCGGCGGCCGCGGCCTCGGCGATCGGCAGCACCTCCAGCTTCTCCTCCAGCTGCTCCAGGGTGCGCGCCGACTCGACCGCGTACGGCCCGACCCTGGTGCGCCGCAGCGCGGTCAGGTGTCCGCCGACGCCGAGCGCCGCGCCCAGGTCCCGGGCCAGCGCCCGGATGTACGTCCCGGAGGAGCAGTCGACCGTGACGTCGAGGTCGAGCACCGGCGTGCCGTCCTCGGCGACGGCGGCGCGCGCCTCGTGCACCGTGAAGGCGTGCACCGTGGTGGGGCGGGCGGCGAGCTCGAAGTCCTCGCCCTCGCGGACCCGGGCGTACGAGCGCTTCCCGTCGATCTTGATCGCGCTGACCTTGGACGGGACCTGCATGATCTCGCCGGTGAGCTTCGCGACCTCGGCGTCGACCGCCTCGCGGGTGACGCCGTCCGCGGCGGCGGACGCGGTGACCTCGCCCTCCCGGTCGTCGGTGACCGTGGTCTGCCCGAGCCGGATCGTGGCCTCGTAGGTCTTGGCGGTGAGCATCAGGTGCCCGAGCAGCCGGGTGGCCCGCTCCACGCCGATCACCAGCACGCCGGTGGCCATCGGGTCGAGGGTGCCCGCGTGCCCGACCTTGCGGGTCCCGGCCAGCCACCGCAGCTTGGCGACCACGCCGTGCGAGGTGATGCCCTCCGGCTTGTCGACGATCACCAGCCCGTCGGGGCCCGTGCCTTTACGCTTCATCGCTTCATCATCATTTCGAAATCCGGCCCGCATCCCTGCGCGCATTCCGGCGCGACCGCTCCCGCGGCCCGCCCGGCCCGAGCACCGAACCGCACGAGCCTAACGCGCGCCGGAGCCCCCGGACGCCGCCCGCAGGCCGGACGCCCGGGTCGGGGCACCCGGGTCTGGACGCCCGGACGAGAACGTCCCGGCTACGGCGCCGCGGCCGGCCCCGGCTCCGCCGCCACCTGGGCCAGCGCCGCCCGGAACCGCTCCACGACGACCTCCACGGCCTCCCGCGCGCTGAACCCGGCCGCGTACACGTGTCCGCCGCCGCCCAGCCGGGCGCACACCGCCGCCACGTCGACCGCGCCCCGGGAGCGGCAGGAGCCGCGCAGCGTGCCGTCCGGGTCCTGCTTGAGCACCAGCGCGACGTCCGCCTCGGCGGGCTTGCGCAGCACGTCGATCAGGCCCTCGATCTCCTCCACGGTGACGCCGAACAGCGCCAGGTCCTGGTACGGCACCCAGGTCCACACCAGCCCGTGCCCGCCGGCCTCCTCGGGCTCGAACGCGGCCCGCTCCAGCGCCCCGGCGAGCACCTTGAGGTACCCGAAGGAGGTGGTGTCCCAGAGCTGGCGGGAGATCAGGTCCTGCCGGATGCCGGTGGCCAGCATCCGCCCGGCCATCTCGTGGGTGGCGGGCGTGGTGGCCCGGTACTTGAACGAGCCGGTGTCGGTGGCGATGCCGGTGTACAGGCAGGTCGCGATGGATTGGTCGAGCGGCACCCGCAGCCGCCGCAGCAGCTCGTCCACCAGGACGGCGGTGGCAGCCGCGGCCGGGTCGATCAGCCGGACGGTGCCGAAGCCGGGGTTGGAGGCGTGGTGGTCGAACACCACCAGCGCGCCCGCCGCGAACGCCTTCTCGCGCAGCAGGCCGAGCCGCTCCTCGGAGGCGGCGTCGAAGGCCAGCACCAGCGCGGGCGCGGCGGGCACCGCGGCGGCGGGGACGATCAGCTCCTGCCCGGGCAGGAAGGACAGCGACTCCGGGATGACCTGCGGGTCGTCGCCGAACGACACCCGCACCCGCTTGCCCAGGCCGCGCAGCGCCAGCGCGGCGGCCAGCGCCGAGCCCAGCGCGTCGCCGTCCGGGCAGATGTGGCAGACCAGGTCGATCTCGTCGCTGTCCGCGATCAGTTCCAGGGCCCGCTGCCACTGCGCCTCGAACCGGCCGTCGGCGGCGGCCGGGGCCGTCTCCGCCCCGGATTCGGACGATGACTCGCTGCGAGGGCCCGGAAGCACCGCGAGGGCGGTCTCCACCTGTGTGGTGGAGACCGCCCTCGCGGTGCCGGACTCGGCCGGCTTCCCGGCCATGGTCACTCGTCCTCGTCGTCGTCGCGGGCCGACTTGTAGGGGTCGGCCTCGCCCGCGTACACGGCTCCGGCGGCGGCGGTGCGGACGGCGGCGTCGGAGAGCCGGGCCTTGTCCAGCAGGTCGTCGATGTTGCGCGCGTTGTCGGGCAGGGCGTCGGCGACGAAGGTCAGGGTCGGGGTGAACCGTACCCCGGTCTGCTTGCCGACCTCGGAGCGCAGGATGCCCTTGGCGCTCTCCAGCGCGGCCGCGCTGGACTCCCGCTCGGCCTCGTCACCGTAGACGGTGTAGAAGACGGTGGCCTCGCGCAGGTCCCCGGTGACCCGGGCGTCGGTGATGGTGACGTACCCCAGGCGCGGGTCCTTGATCCGGCGCTGCAGGGTCTCCGCCACGACCACCTGGATGCGGTCGGCGAGCTTGCGCGCCCTAGCGGTGTCGGTCACGTTGCCTCCTCGTGCAGTAGGCGCGTACCCCGGGTCATGACCTCACCCGGTGGGGCCCTCTCCCCAACGTACCCGCCCGCGCCCAGCCTTGTGGGCGCTCTCGGTCCTGTGCGGGTGTGACGGTGGTGACGCCCGCAGGTCATTCGTCGTCGTCGTGGTGGTGGCGCCTCCGCACGGAGAGCAGCACCACCTCGGGGCGGCCGGCGACGAGCCGCTCACAGCTGTCCAGGACCTCGCTGACGTACCCGGCGTCGCCGGACACCACCGCACAGCCGATCTCGGCCCTGCGGTGCAGGTCCTGGTCTCCTACCTCCGCGGCGCACACGCTGTACTTGCGCCGCAGTTCGGCCACGATGGGCCGCACGATCGACCGCTTCTCCTTGAGCGAGTGCACGTCGCCGAGGAGCAGGTCGAAGGTGAGTGTTCCTACGAACATGGGGGACAGGCCTGGGCCGGCCTGGGAGCCTCGAAGGAGTTCCGACAGCCCGACCCTAACAAGCACGGCCGGGGCCGGTCGACGGGTTAACGCACCCGCCGGCCGACCCCGGCCCGGTACCCGTTACGAGCGCGGCTTCTCCCGCATCTCGTAGGTCTCGATGACATCCTCGATCTTGATGTCGTTGAACGAGCCCAGGGTGACACCGGCCTCGAAGCCCTCGCGGACCTCGGTCGCGTCGTCCTTGAAGCGGCGCAGGCCCTCGATGTTGAGGTTCTCCGCCACGACCTTGCCGTCGCGCAGCAGGCGCGCCTTGGTGTTGCGGCGGATGATGCCCTCGCGGACGAGGACACCGGCGATGTTGCCGAACTTGGAGGAGCGGAACACCTCGCGGATCTCCGCGGAGCCGAGGCGCACCTCCTCGTACTCGGGCTTGAGCAGGCCCTTGAGCGCGGCCTCGATCTCCTCGATCGCCTGGTAGATGACCGAGTAGTACCGGATGTCGACGCCCTCGCGCTCGGCCGCGGTACGGGCACGCCCCTCGGCGCGCACGTTGAAGCCGATGATGATGGCGTCCGAGCCCATCGCCAGGTCCACGTCGGACTCGGTGATGGCACCCACACCGCGGTGCAGGATCCGGAGCTCGACCTCCTCGCCCACGTCCAGCTTGACGAGCGCGTCCTCGAGGGCTTCGACGGAACCGGAGACGTCACCCTTGATGATGAGGTTGAGCTTCTCGATGTTGCCGGCGGCCAGCGCGGCCTCGAAGCCCTCCAGCGAGACGCGGACGCGGCGCTGGGCCATCGAGGCGTTGCGGTCGCGGGCGGAGCGCTTCTCGGCGATCTGGCGGGCGGTGCGGTCCTCGTCGACGACGATGAAGCTGTCGCCGGCGCGGGGCACCGAGGTCAGACCGAGCAGCATGACCGGACGGGACGGGCCAGCCTCGGAGAGGCTGTTGCCGTTCTCGTCCAGCATCGCGCGGACGCGGCCGTAGGAGTCGCCGACCACGATCGAGTCGCCGACCCGCAGGGTGCCGCGCTGGATGAGCAGCGTCGCCATGGCGCCGCGGCCCTTGTCCAGGTGGGCCTCGATCGCGATGCCCTGGGCGTCCTGCTCCGGGTTGGCGCGCAGGTCGAGGGAGGCGTCCGCGGTCAGGACCACGGCCTCCAGCAGCTCCTCGATGTTGAGGCCCTGGCGGGCGGAGATGTCGACGAACATGGTGTCGCCGCCGTACTCCTCGGCCACCAGGCCGAACTCGGTGAGCTGGCCGCGGACCTTGGTCGGGTCCGCGCCCTCGACGTCGATCTTGTTGACCGCGACCACGATCGGCACGCCGGCGGCCTTGGCGTGGTTCAACGCCTCGACCGTCTGCGGCATGACGCCGTCGTTGGCCGCGACCACCAGGATCGCGATGTCGGTGGACTTGGCACCACGGGCACGCATGGCGGAGAACGCCTCGTGACCCGGGGTGTCGAGGAAGGTGATCCGGCGCTCCTCGCCGTTCACCTCGGTCGCCACCTGGTAGGCACCGATGTGCTGGGTGATGCCGCCGGCCTCGCCCGCGACCACGTTGGTCTTGCGGATCGCGTCGAGCAGGCGGGTCTTGCCGTGGTCGACGTGACCCATGACGGTGACCACCGGCGGACGCGGAGCCAGCTGCTCCTCGTCGCCCTCGTCGACGCCGAAGTCGATGTCGAACGACTCCAGCAGCTCGCGGTCCTCGTCGTCCCGGCTGACGATCTCCAGCACGAAGCCCATCTCGTCGGCCAGCAGCTGCAGCGTGGCGTCGGAGACCGACTGGGTGGCGGTGACCATCTCACCGAGGTTGAACATCACCGAGACGAGCGCCGCCGGGTTGGCGTTGATCTTCTCCGCGAAGTCCGTCAGCGAAGCGCCGCGCGAGAGGCGAACGGTCGAGCCGTTGCCGCGCGGCAGCATCACGCCGCCGACGGACGGGGCCTGCATGGCCTCGTACTCCTGGCGCTTCGCGCGCTTCGACTTCCGGCCGCGGGCCGGACGGCCACCGGGGCCGCGACCGAACGCGCCCTGCGTGCCACCGCGGGCACCCGGGCCACCGGGACGACCGCCGAAGCCGCCGGGACGGGCACCGCCGCCACCGAAGCCGCCGCCGCCACCGGCGCCGCCACCCGGACGGGGGCCGCCGAAGCCGCCACCGGCCGGACGCGAGCCCGGACCGGCCGGACGGCCCTGGAAGCCGGGACGGGCACCGCCCGGAGCACCCGGACGCGCACCGGGGCCACCCGGACGCGCACCGGCACCCGGACCCGGGCGCGGGCCCGGACGCTGCGGCATCATGCCGGGGTTCGGACGGGGCATCCCGGACGGGCTGGGCGCACCGCCCGGACGCGGAGCGGCCGGACGCGGCATGCCGTCGGGACGGGGGGCACCGGCACCCGGGCCACCGGGACGCGGGGCGCCACCGGGACGGGGACCGCGCTCACCGGACGGCGCACCGCCCGGACGCGGAGCGCCGGCACCCGGGGCACCGCCCGGACGGGGACCGCGCTCGCCACCGGGACGGGGACCGCGCTCGCCACCCGGCGCACCGGCCGGACGGGGACCGCGCTCGCCACCGGGACGGGGGCCGCGCTCACCGGACGGCGCACCTCCCGGACGCGGAGCGGCCGGACGGGCCATGCCCGACGCGCCGCCCGAGGTGAAGGGGTTGTTGCCCGGCCGCGGGCCGGACGGCCGCGGACCCGGACGGGCCGCGGGGTTCGCCGGGGCCGGCCGCGGGGCGGCCGGACGCGCCGGAGCCTCGCCGGCCGGGGCCGGGGAGGAGAACTCCGCCGCCGGCGCCGGAGCGGCCGGGGCGGGCGTCGCCGGGCGCGGACCCGGGGCGGGGGCCCCGGCCGGCTTCGGCGCGGACGGACCCGCCGCGGGCGCGGGGGTCGCGGGGGTGGGACGGGGGCCCGGCGTCACGGTGGGACGCGGGCCGGGGGTGGGGGCGCCACCCGGCTTGGGTGCCGCGGAACCGGCGCTGCCGGTCGGTTGGGGCGCCGCGGGCTTCCGCGGGCCAGGCTTCGCGGAGGACGCGCCGCCGGACGGCGGGGTCGCTCCCAAAGCGTCAGTCAGCTTACGCACGACCGGCGCCTCGATCGTCGAGGACGCCGAACGCACGAACTCGCCCAGCTCGGTGAGCTTGGCCATGACGGCCTTACTCTCCAAGCCAAGCTCCTTGGCGAGTTCGTATACCCGGACCTTAGCCACTTCGCTCCTGTCTATGCGTCCGGGGTATTCGTCCGCCGGACTGCTGTTACTTCATGGGCGTACTCATCGCGTACTCATCGAGTGCTCATCGCAATCTCGACCTACTTCCATCTCGCGAGGTACCTGACTGGGGTGCACGGCGACGTGCCACGTGCCGTGCGCTGGTGCGTGTTGCCGGGCGCGGGGCCCGTCAGTGGGCCGACTGCCGATCGGCCGGACTGGCTTCCGCCCCGACGTGCTCCCGCAGGGCGCCGGGGTCGAGCGCGCCCTGGACCCGGAGGGCCCTGGGGAACGCCCGGCGGCGGACCGCGAGGTCGAGGCAGTTCGGGTCGGGGTGCAGATACGCACCCCGGCCCGGCAGTGTGCCGCGGGGATCGGGGACGCAGTCGCCCTCGCCCGCCACGACACGCAGCAGCTCGTGCTTGGCCGCGCGCTTGCGGCAGCCCACGCAGGTGCGCTCAGGGCATGCCCGGACATGCGTCCGGCCAGACACGTTCAAGTCTACCCCTCCGAAGGGACTCACCGCCGCCGAGTAGATCTCCGGAGGCACCTGACAACGTTGTTAGCGGGCTGCCGATTCCCCGGCGGGGGCCTCGGTGTCCGGACGGATGTCGATCCGCCAGCCGGTGAGACGGGCGGCCAGCCGGGCGTTCTGCCCCTCCTTGCCGATCGCCAGCGACAGCTGGTAGTCCGGCACGATCACCCGGGCGGAGCGCTGGGCCAGGTCGACGATCTCCACCTTCGTCACCCGCGCGGGCGACAGCGCGGCGGCGACCATCTCCGCCGGGTCCTCCGACCAGTCGACGATGTCGATCTTCTCGCCGTGCAGCTCGGACATCACGGTGCGCACCCGCATGCCGTTCGGGCCGATGCAGGCGCCCTTGGCGTTCAGGCCCTGCCGGCGCGACCAGACCGCGATCTTGGTGCGGTGGCCGGCCTCGCGGGCGATCGCGGCGATCTCCACCGAGCCGTCCGCGATCTCCGGGACCTCCAGCGCGAACAGCCGCTTCACCAGGTTCGGGTGGGTGCGCGAGAGCGTCACCGACGGGCCGCGGACACCGCGCCGCACGCCCACCACGTAGCACTTCAGCCGGGTGCCGTGCCGGTAGTCCTCGCCCGGGACCTGCTCCTGCGGCGGCAGGATGGCCTCCAGCTTGCCGATGTCGACCAGCACGCTCTTCGGGTCGTTGCCCTGCTGGACGACACCGGTGACGATGTCGCCCTCCTTGCCCGCGTACTCGCCGAAGGTCTGGTCGTCGGCGGCGTCCCGCAGCCGCTGCAGGATGACCTGCTTGGCGGTGGACGCGGCGATCCGGCCGAAGCCCGACGGGGTGTCGTCGAACTCCTTCGGCTCGACGCCCTCCTCCAGCTCGGACGCGTCCTCCAGCGCCCAGACCGTCACGTGGCCGGTCTTGCGGTTCAGCTCCACCCGCGCCCGGCGGCGCGAGCCCTCGGTGCGGTGGTACGCGATGAGGAGGGCCGACTCGATCGACTCGACCAGCAGGTCGAACGGCACGCCCTTCTCGGTGACCAGCCCGCGCAGGGCACTCATGTCGATGTCCACGACTACGCCTCCTCTTCCTCTTCGTCCACGTCCGCGATGTCGGCGGCGGCGTCGAGCAGTTCCTCGTCCTTGCGGTTGAACTCGACCTGCACCCGGGCCCGCGCGATCTCCGCGAACTCCAGTCGGCGCTCCTTGGGGCGGCCGCGCCCCTTGACCGGCTGCACCTCGACCAGCGCGCCGTCCTCGTCGCTCTCCAGCACCCGCGCGGTCAGCTCCGCGCCGTCCACCAGCTTGACCGCGGCCAGCCGGCCGGTCGCCCGGCGCCAGTGCCGCGGCGCGTCCAGCGGGCGCTCGGCGCCCGGCGAACCGACCTCCAGCAGGTACGGGGCCTCGCCCATCAGGTCGGAGGCGTCCAGCGCCTGGCTCACCAGGCGGGAGAACTCGGCGATCGCGTCGAGGTCGACGCCGCCGTCGGCGTCCACGTCGACCTGCACCTGGCGGCGGCTGCCGGCCTGGGTCACCCTGACCTCTTCCAGGTCCAACCCGGCCTCGGCCGCCAGCGGCTCCAACAACGCGCGCAGCCGGTCAGTGGGGGTGGTGCTCATCCGGGTGACTCCTCGGCCGCGTCTGCTGTTGTCGAAGGTGCTAACTCATCGCGAAGCCTATCGGGTCAACCCCCGAACCGCCGATTCCGACCCGGACGGCCCGCACCCCCTGCGAGCAAGCTCACAGCGGTCGGATACCGTCCAAGCTCCGTACGGGGCCGGTGCGGCTCCGGTAAAGATTCTCCCGACGGGGGCACAGGGCCCCCACCGACCCGGCTGGAGCACCGATGCCCGCACCCACACGGCGGACCCTGCTGGCCCTCGGGGCGCTCGGCGGGCTCCAGTTGCTCTGCGGCTGCACCGGCGACCGTCCGGCCCCGCCGAAGCCCGCCGCCGCGGACCCGGACCGGCCGCTGCGGCTGCGCCAACTCGCCGCCACCGACGCCCTGCTGGCCGACTACGACGCCGTCCTCGCCACCGGACCGGCCGACGCCGACCGGCTCGCCGACCTGCGCGAGGACCTCGCCCGGCACCGCGAGGCGCTGGCCGGACCGCTGCCCTCGGCCGCCGCCTCCCCCTCCCCCTCGGGCCCGGTCTCCTCCGCCGCCTCGCCCGCCGGTTCCCCCGCCGGTTCCCCCGCCGCGAGCGCGAGCGCGACCGCCCGGACCTCCGCCGACCTGGCCGCCGCCGAGCAGCGGACCGCCGCGCTGCGCCTGGCCGACCTGGCCGCCGCCTCCCCGGAGCTGGCCCGGACCCTCGCCTCGGTCGCCGCCTCCGACGCGGCCCACGCGGCCGCCCTCGGCGACCCCGCCGCCCCCGCCGCCGCCCCCGCGCCCTCCGGCTCCCCCGCCGCCTCCGCCTCCGCCTCCCCCGTCGCGCTCCCGGCCGCCGACGCCGCCGCCCTGCAGGCGGCCCTCGCCGCCGAGCACGCCGCCGTCTACGGCTACGGCGTGGTCGGCGCGTTCCTCCCGGCCGGGCCCCAGCGCGAGGACGCCCGCACCACGTACGGCGCGCACCAGGCCCGCCGCGACACCTGGCAGCGCGTCCTCACCGCCGGCGGCGCCTCCCCCACCGCCGCCGCCCCCGGCTACCGCCTGCCCTTCCAGGTCAAGGACGCCGCCACCGCCGCCCAGTTGGCCGCCTACCTGGAGACCCAGCTGACCGCCGCCTACGCGGACCTCGCCGCCACCGCCGCCCTGCGCGAGCGGGCCGCCGCCGCCCTGCGCGAGTGCGCCCTGCGCGCCGCCCACTGGGGCGCCGACCTGCCCGCCCTCCCGGGCCTGGCGGAAGCGGCCTGACCCCGGGCGCCGGCCCCGCCCCGGATAATCGCTCCCATGGCACAAGCTGCGCGGTTCAGCGTCCCCGAGCGTCTGGTCGAGTCGGTGCGGGCGGAGGGGAGCCCCGCGGCCCGGACGTGGCTGGCGAAGCTGCCCGGGCTGCTCGCGCGGCGGCTGGCGGACTGGGACCTGGTGCCCGAGCGGGTGGTGGAGCCGGGCGGCCGGGGCAGCGTGGTGCTGTACGCGCACCGGGCCGGCGACCTGGCGCCGGTGGCGGTGAAGGTCTCCCGGTCGCCCGGCGAGGCCGCCGCGCTGCGGACGTGGGCCGGGCGGGGCGCGGTGCTGCTGCTGGCCGAGGCGGACGGCGCCCTGCTGCTGGAACGGCTGCACGGGGAGATCCCGCTGCGCTCGCTCGCCGAGGCCCAGGCGATGCTGGAGGCCACCAGCCTGCTGCGCCGCCTGTGGGTGCCGGCCCCGGCCGGCCACGGCTTCCCGACCCTGGCGGAGCACGCGCGAGGGCTCGCCGAGCGCGTCGCCGCCCGGCGCGCGCTGCCGCTCGCCGCGGACGCCGGACCGCTGCTGGACGAGGCCCTGGAGGCGGTCGCGCTGGCGGCGGACGCCGAAGGGTGGCTGCTGCACGGGGAGTTCCAGCACGGCCGGGTGCTGGCCGCGGACCGCGCCCCGTGGCTGGCGGTGGCCCCGCGCCCCCTGGTCGGCGACCGGGCCTACGACCTGGCGGGCCTGGTGCTGGAGCGGCTGGACACCCTGGCCGCCTCCCCGGGCCCGCGCGGCGCGGCCCGCCGCCGGCTCGCCCGGCTCGCGGAGGCGGTGGAGCTCCCCGCCGACCGGGTCCGGGCCTGGACCCTGCTGCGGGCGGCGGACACCGCCCTGGAGGCGCTGGCCGCGGACGACACCGCGGCGGCCGAACTCCATCTGGAGTTCGCGTCCTGGCTCTGAGGCCGGGGCGTGGCGCCGCCCGGGACGGCAGGTAGTAACGTCCCGCTTCATGGAGCAGCTCACCGGGGTGACGATCGAGGCCATCGACCTGGCGGCGTGGGCGCCTGCCGTGCTGGAGGTCCAGGCGGTCGCGTTCGGGCTCGGGCCGCACGAGGTCGCGGTCCGGCTGCCGATCGTGGGGCGGCACGCGCTGCAGCCGGGGGTGGTGGCGCTGGGGGCGATGGCGCGGGGGCGGCTGGTCGGGTTCGGGTACGGGATGCCGAACCGGCGCGAGCACTGGTGGTCGACGGTGATCGAGCCGTACCTGGCGGCGCGCGGCCACGAGGACTGGCTGGACGGGGTGTTCGCGGTGACGGAGCTGCACGTGCTGCCGGAGTTCCAGGGGCTGGGCCTGGGCACCCGGCTGATCCGCACGCTGTGCGGGCACTCGGGGCTGGACCGGTCGATCCTGTCGGCGATCGACGCGGAGACCCCGGCGCGCCGGCTCTACCGCTCGCTGGGCTACCGGGACTTGGCGCCGGCGGTGCGCTTCCCGAACACCGTCCGCCCGTACGCGGTGATGGGCGCGCACCTGCCGCTGCGCGACCCGGCGCGCCCCTGACCGCGGGCCGGCCGGCCCGGCCGGGTCAGAACAGCACGCTCATGAACGCGCCGACCTCGCGGAAGCCGACCCGGCGGTAGGCGGCGCGGGCGCGGATGTTGAAGTCGTTGACGTACAGCGAGACGACGGGGGCGACCTCGGCGAGGGCGGTGTTGACGACGGCAGCCATGCCGGTCTCGGAGAGCCGCCTGCCGCGGTGCTCGGGGGCCACCCAGACGCCCTGGATCTGGCAGGCGCCGAGGGTGACGGCGCCGATCTCGGCCTTGAAGACCACCTTGCCGTCCTGGTCGAACCGGGCGAACGAGCGCCCGGTGGAGACCAGTTCGGCGACCCGGGCCTGGTAGAGCAGCCCGCCGTCGCCGGCCAGCGGGGAGATGCCGACCTCCTCGGTGAACATGGCCACGCAGGCGGGCATCAGCGCCTCGATCTCGGCGCGTTCGACCCGGCGCACCAGCGGGTCGGGTTCGACCTCGGTGACGGGCGTGGAGGTGGCCATCAGCGGCTGGTGGGCGCGGACGTCGCGGGCCGGGCCCCAGGAGCGCTCCAGCAGCGCCCAGAGGGTCGCGGTGGCCTCGGCGGGGCCGACGATGGAGGAGCAGCGGCGGCCCTGCCGGCGGGCCCGTTCGGCGAAGGCCCGGACGGCCTCGGGCCCGGCGCTGACCGGGACGAGGTTGGCACCGGCGTAGCAGAGCGCGTCGAGCCGGCCGTCGGCGTCGTGCCAGCCCCACATCTCGCCGCCGAGCCGCCAGGGGTCGAGGCCGACGGCCTCCACCCGGGTGGCGACGAAGGCGTTGGCGACGGGGTCGCGGTGCAGGATCTCCAGCGCCTCGTCGAGGTCGGGGGCCTCCAGCACGCGGGTGGCGGCGAGCGCCCGGGCGGCCTGGAACGGGCCGGGCAGCATCACACCTCGGTCGAGCACGGGTGGCACCTCTCGAACGGGCGGGACCGCCCCTGCCGGGCGGCCCCGCCGGGGGGCTTCAGACCGTCACTCGGCGGCCACGACGACGGGGGCGCCGGATTCCACGCCCTCCTCCTGCATCTGCTCGGCCAGCTTCATGGCCTCCTCGATCAGGGTCTCGACGATCTTCGACTCGGGGACGGTCTTGATCACCTCGCCCTTGACGAAGATCTGGCCCTTGCCGTTGCCGGAGGCGACGCCGAGGTCGGCCTCGCGGGCCTCGCCGGGGCCGTTGACGACGCAGCCCATGACGGCGACCCGCAGCGGCACCTCCATGCCCTCCAGGCCGGCGGTGACCTCCTCGGCGAGCTTGTAGACGTCGACCTGGGCGCGGCCGCAGGACGGGCAGGAGACGATCTCCAGGCCGCGCTGACGGAGGTTCAGCGACTCCAGGATCTGGATGCCGACCTTGATCTCCTCGGCCGGCGGGGCGGAGAGCGAGACCCGGATGGTGTCGCCGATGCCCTCGGCCAGCAGCGCGCCGAACGCCACCGCGGACTTGATGGTGCCCTGGAAGGCGGGGCCGGCCTCGGTGACGCCCAGGTGCAGCGGGTAGTCGCAGGCGGCGGCGAGCTGCCGGTAGGCGTTGATCATCACGACCGGGTCGTTGTGCTTGACCGAGATCTTGATGTCGCGGAAGTCGTGCTCCTCGAACAGCGAGCACTCCCAGAGCGCGGACTCCACCAGCGCCTCGGGGGTGGCCCGGCCGTACTTCTCCAGCAGGCGCTTGTCGAGCGAACCGGCGTTGACGCCGATCCGGATCGGCACGCCGGCGTCCTTGGCGGCCTTGGCGATCTCGCCGACCTTGTCGTCGAACGCCTTGATGTTGCCGGGGTTGACGCGGACGGCGGCGCAGCCGGCGTCGATCGCGGCGAACACGTACTTCGGCTGGAAGTGGATGTCGGCGATCACCGGGATCTGCGACTTCCTCGCGATGATCGGCAGCGCGTCGGCGTCGTCCTGCGAGGGGACGGCGACCCGGACGATCTGGCAGCCCGAGGCGGTCAGCTGGGCGATCTGCTGGAGGGTCGCGTTGACGTCGGAGGTGAGCGTGGTGGTCATCGACTGCACCGAGACCGGCGCGTCGCCGCCGACCGGCACGTTGCCGACCATGATCTGACGCGAGTGGCGGCGCTGGGCCAGCGGCTTGAGCGGCAGGGAGGGGATACCGAGCGAGATCGCGGTCATGTGCGCAGTTTTTCCTCTGGAGAGGTCGGTGAGCCGGGGCGCACCGCGGTGGCGGGGGCGCCCGGCGTCCAACGGTACGGCACGGCCGGGTGGCGGGGCACACCCGGCCGTGGATGGCGCGCGGCGCTAGTTGATGCGCACCGGGTTGACGATGTCGGCGGCCATCACGAGGCCGGTGAAGCAGATGAAGACGCCGGCGACCACGTAGGCCAGCGGCATCAGCCGGGCCACGTCGAACGGGCCGGGGTCGGGGCGGCGCAGCAGCTTGGCGAGGTTGCGGCGCAGCGACTCCCAGAGCGCGCCGGCGATGTGGCCGCCGTCCAGCGGCAGCAGCGGGAGCATGTTGAACAGGAACAGCATCAGGTTGATGCCGGCCAGCAGCTGCACCGAGAAGGCGAGCCGCTGGGTGGCGGGCAGGTCCATCGAGAACACGTCGCCGCCGAGCCGGGCGGCGCCGACCATGCCGATCGGCGAGTCGGCGTCGCGCGGGGTGCCGTCGACCACGGCGTGCCACAGGCCGGGGATCTTGCCGGGCAGCTGGGTGAGCGACTCGACGCTGTGCCGGGCCATCGTCGCCATCTGCTCGGTGCTCTCGCCGAGCGACATGTGGTGCACGCCGGTGGCGGGGGTGATGCCGAGGAAGCCGGCGGTGACGGTCTGGCCCTTGACCGGGTTGTTGTCCTTGTCGTACGCCTGCAGGGTGTTGGTCTTGATCGCGGCGGACAGCGTCTGCTCGCCGCCGTCGCGGTGCCGGACCAGGATGTCGACCTGCTTGCCCGCGGAGTCCCGGATCAGGTTCTGCAGCTGCGGGTAGTCGTGGATCGGCACGCCGCCGAAGCCGAGCACGGTGTCACCGGCCCGCAGGCCCGCCAGGTTGGCCGGGGACTTCTCGGCGCCCTGCCCGCAGTCGTCGGTCTTGGCGCTGACCGGGACGACGCACTCGCTGACCTCCTGCACGGTCGGCACGGCCTGCTGCACGCCGATGCCCATGAAGAGCGCGAGGAACAGGCCGAGCGACAGGATCAGGTTCATGCCCGGGCCGGCGAACATCACGATGACGCGCTTCCACGGCTTGCGGGTGTAGAACAGCCGGGTCTCGTCGCCGGGCTGGAGCTCCTCGTAGGAGGCCTCCCGGGCGTCCTCGATCATGCTCCGCCAGGGCGAGGAGGAGCGTTTCGCTATCCGGCCGTCCGCGCCGGGCGGGAACATGCCGATCATCCGGATGTAGCCGCCGAACGGGATCGCCTTGAGGCCGTACTCCGTCTCACCGCGCCTAGTCGACCAGATGGTCCGGCCGAAGCCGACCATGTACTGCGGCACCCGGATGCCGAACAGCTTCGCGGTGGACAGGTGGCCGAGCTCGTGCCAGGCGATCGAGAAGAGCAGCCCGACCACGAAGATCAGGACGCCCAGCACCCACATCAGCTTGTCCACCGCGTCGCCTCCGTCGTACCTAACCTGCCGCCAGTTCCCGGGCCCGGGCGCGGGCCCAGTGCTCAGCCTGGAGTACGTCCTCCACCGTGAGCGAAGTTCCCGCCGCCGGGGTGCCGTGTTCGGCGACCACCTTCGCCACAGTGTCCACGATTCCGGTGAAGGGCAGCGCGCCGTTCAGAAAAGCGTCCACACATTCCTCGTTCGCGGCGTTGAAGACCGCGGGGGCCGTCCCGCCGAGCGTACCCACCTCGCGGGCCAGCTCGACCGCCGGGAAGGCCGCGTCGTCCAGCGGGAAGAACTCCCAGGTCGCGGCCTTGGTCCAGTCGCAGCCGGGCGCGGCGTCGGGCACCCGGTCGGGCCAGCCGAGGCCCAGCGCGATCGGCATCCGCATGTCCGGCGGGCTGGCCTGGGCGAGCGTGGAGCCGTCCGTGAACTCCACCATCGAATGAACGACCGACTGCGGATGGACCACCACCTCGATCCGGTCGAAGGGCACGTCGTACAGCAGGTGGGCCTCGATCACCTCCAGGCCCTTGTTCACCAGGGTCGCCGAGTTGATCGTCACCACCGGGCCCATCGCCCAGGTCGGGTGGGCCAGCGCCTCGGCCGGGGTGACGCCCGCCAGCTGCTCGCGGGTGCGGTCGCGGAACGGGCCGCCGCTGGCGGTCACCACCAGCTTGCGGACCTCGGCGCGGGTGCCGCCGGCCAGCGCCTGGAACAGCGCGGCGTGCTCGGAGTCCACCGGCACGATCTGGCCGGGCCTGGCGACCGCCTTCACCAGCGGGCCGCCGACGATCAGCGACTCCTTGTTGGCCAGCACCAGCACCCGGCCGGCCCGCAGCGCGGCCAGCGTCGGCGCCAGGCCGATCGAGCCGGTGATGCCGTTCAGCACCGAGTGGCACTCCGTCGCGGCCAGTTCGGTCGCCGCGTCCGGGCCCGCCAGCACCTCGGGCAGCGGGGCCCCGCCGGCCCGCGCGGCCAGCGCGGCGCGCAGCGGCCCGGCGGCGGCCGGGTCGGCCACCGCCACGGTGCGCACGCCCAGCGCGACGGCCTGCTCGGCGAGCAGCTCGACCCGGCCACCGGCCGCCGACAGGGCCACCACCCTGAACCGGTCGGGGTTGCGGAGCACCACGTCGATGGCCTGGGTGCCGATCGAACCGGTCGAGCCCAGGATGACCAACTCCCGGGGGCCGTCCGGGTCCTGCACGGCCGGAGTGAAGCGCGACTGCGGATGGGCGAGCGAGTTCATGCCCCCCATTGTGTCCTGCCGCCGGCCCTGCCCCGGCCCGGGACGGGGCCGGGTCGGCAGCCGGACGGCCGGACGGCCGGACGCCCCGCCGGGCCGCGGGGAGGCGGCGGGGCGGGGCGTCGGGACACCCGGGAAGGGCGCAGGAGCGCTCGGCGGGCCTCGCGGGGGCCGCTCAGAGGTCGAGGCCGGTGAGGACCAGCACCTTCTCGAAGGTGAAGTCGTCCATCGCGTAGCGCACGCCCTCGCGGCCCACGCCGGAGTCCTTCACGCCGCCGTACGGCATCTGGTCGGCCCGGTAGGACGGCGCGTCGCCGATGATCACGCCGCCGACCTCCAGCTCCCGGTGGGCCCGGAACGCGGTCTGCACGTCGTGCGTGAACACGCCCGCCTGGAGGCCGAACGCCGAGTCGTTGACCGCGGCGAACGCCTCCTCGGTGCCCTCCACCCGGTGCAGCGACAGCACCGGGCCGAACACCTCGGCGGTGGCCAGGATCGCGTCCGCGGGCAGCTCCGCCAGCACGGTCGGCGCGTACGCCGCACCGTCCCGGCTGCCGCCGGTGAGCACCTTGGCGCCCTTGGCGACCGCGTCCTCCACCCAGGACTCGACGCGCTCGGCGGCCTTCCGGTCCACCAGCGGGCCGACGTCGGTGGCCTCGTCGGACGGGTCGCCGGTGACCTGGGCGCCCACCTTGGCGACGACCTTCTCCACCAGGCGGTCGTAGACGCTCGCGTCGGCGATCACCCGCTGCACCGAGATGCAGGACTGGCCGCCCTGGTAGTTGGCGAACAGCGCGATCCGGCTCGCCGCCCAGTCGAGGTCCGCCTCGGAGTTCCAGTCGGCCAGCACCACGGCCGCGGCGTTGCCGCCGAGCTCCAGGGTGACGTGCTTGCGCGGCACCGAGTCCATGATCTGGTAGCCGACCTTGTCCGAACCGGTGAACGAGATCACCGGCAGGCGGGTGTCCTGCACCAGGGCCGGCATCTTGGCGTTCTCCACCGGCAGCACGCTCCAGGAGCCGGCCGGCAGGTCGGTCTCGGCCAGGATCTCGCCCAGCACCAGGGCGGAGAGCGGGGTGGCCGGGGCGGGCTTGAGGACGATCGGGGCGCCCACCGCGATCGCCGGGGCGACCTTGTGCGCCACCAGGTTCAGCGGGAAGTTGAACGGGGCGATGCCGAGCACCGCGCCGCGCGGGAAGCGCCGCACGATCGCGTACCGGCCGGTGCCGCCCGGGTCGGTGTCCAGCCGCAGGGTCTCGCCGTTGGTCCGGCGGGCCTCCTCGGCGGCCCAGCGGAACACCGACACCGCGCGGCCGACCTCGCCGCGCGCCCACTTGATCGGCTTGCCGTTCTCGGCGGTGATCAGCCGGGCGATCTCCTCGGTGCGCTCGGCCAGCCGCCTGGCGACGTGGTCCAGCGCGCCCGCCCGCTGGTGCGCCGGGGTCGCGGCGAACACCGGTACCGCGGCGGCGGCGGCCGCGACGGCCTCCTCCACCTGCGCGTCGGTCGGCACGCTGACCTTCGCCACCAGACTGTCGTCGTGCGGGTGGCGGACCTCGAACTCCGCCTCGCCGCTCGCCCGCCGCCCGGCCAGCCAGAACTCATGAGTGGTGGTCACGGTCGCACCGGCCCCTTCCCTCGAAGACTTGTCGCCTTCACGGTAGGGGGAGGGAAGCGGGTTTCCGATTGGACGGACGGGACGAAAAGTCAGGTCCGATTAGTACGCCGCGGACACGGCCGTCCGGGTGCGCGCCCGCCCCCCGTCCGCGCTCCGCCCGCCCCTCGCCCGCCCCCGGTCAGTCCTCGCCGGAGCGCAGCGCCAGCCACAGCTCCATCCGGACGTCGGTGTCGTCCAGCGAGCGCCCGAGCAGCTCCTCGACCCGCCGCATCCGGTAGCGCAGCGTGTGCCGGTGCACGCCCAGGTCGGCCGCGGCGGCGTCCCACTGGCCGTGCCGGGAGAGCCAGGCGCGCAGCGAGGCGACCAGGTCGCCGCGGGCGGTGCGGTCGTGCTCGCGCAGCGGGCGCAGCAGGCCCTCGGCGAAGGCGGTGACGGCCTCCTCGCCGAGCAGCGGCAGCAGCGAGCCGGCGCCGACCTCCTCGTGGTCGACGGTGCGGCGGCCGCCGCGCTGGGCGACCGCCAGGGCCCGTTCGGCCTGGGCGTGCGCGGTGCCGGCGTCCTCCAGCGCGGCGGGGGCGGAGACGCCCAGCGCCAGGCCCTCGTGCTCCTCGACGGCGCCCAGGCAGGCCCGGTGCGCCGAGCCGTTGTCCAGTGCGAGCACCGTCAGCCGCGGCCCGTGCGCGCCGTCCTCGCGGGCCACCAGCAGCTTCTCGCCGACCTTGCCGCCCGCGTTCTCGGCCCGGTCGCCCAGCTCGCCGAGCGCCTCCGCCGCCTCCGGGCCGGGCCCGGCGGCGGCCACCAGCACCCGGACGGTGCCCTCGGGCAGGCCGCCGAACAGCCCGGTGGCGACCTGCCGGGCGGTGCCGACCTCTCCGGCCAGCACCATCCGCAGCAGCGCGGCGCCCATCTTCTCCTCGGCCTGCCGCAGCTCGCGCGAGCGCTCCAGGGTGAGGGTGAGCAGCGCGACGGCGGCGTTCAGCACGTACCGCTCGGTCGGGGTGATCCGGTCCTCGGTGCCGACCGCGAGGAAGCCGCGCGGGCGGCGGTCGGCGCCCAGCGACTGGACCACCACGTAGTCCTCGTCGGCGGTGTCGATCGTCCCGGCCCGGCCCTGCAGGGCGGCGCTGGACGGGGCGGGGCGGCGGCGCAGCCGGTCCACCTCGGCGGCCAGCCGGCCGGCCCGGCGGGCGGCCCAGTCCGGGGCGACCGCGGACAGCGCGCCGGAGCCGTCGTACAGCGCGGCCCAGCCGCCCAGCCGGGCCGCCAGGCGGCGCACGATCGCGGTGGTGCCGTCCTTGCCGAGCGCGGCCCGGGTCAGCTCCTCCTGCGCCTCGAAGCTGGTGGTGACGGCCTCGTACTGCTCGGCGGCCAGCGCGGCCGAGACGGTCTTGGAGATCGCGATGAACGGCGTCGCCTCGGGCACCCGCAGCAGCGGCAGCCCGCGCTGGGCGGCGGCCTCCACCAGGGCCTGCGGCACCTCGCTGTGCGAGAGGCCCACGCCCAGCCCGAGGCCGACCACGCCCGCGTCGGCCAGCCGGTGCACGTACGCCTGCAGCTTGGCGGCGCTCCTGCCCAACTTGATGCCGGTGGTGAGGAGCAGCTCGCCGCCCTCGAGGAACGGGGTGGGGTCGTCCAGCTCGCTGGTGTGGACCCAGCGGACGGGTCGCTCCAGGTGGTCCGCGCCGGCCAGCACCGTCAGGTGGAGCGCGGAGGTCCGGACGACGGAGGCGAGAGTGGGGGGCATGGCACCTTCGGTGGTTCGACCTGGCCGCGCCGTTGCGGCCGGGCGAGTGAGGGTTCTCCTCCCATTATGGACGCTCCGGACAAGCCGGGGCGCCGGAATCCGCCGGTCCGTAGCTTTCGTGACCCAAATGCTCTCGTGGCCGGCTGGTCGGCCGGCCGGCCGGTCGGGCTCAGTGCCGCAGGTCGACCAGCAGCGGCGGCACCTGCTCGCCCGTCACCGAGGTCAGCGAGATCACCGCGTGCCCGGACGGCAGCGCGTGCGCCAGGTCGGACGGCGACCAGCGGTGCCGCTCGACGTCCCGGGTGGTGACCGACTCGGTCTGCGCGGTGGTGCCGGACAGCGCCTTGCGCAGCAGCCGGCCGGCCCGGCGAACCGTTCCTCCCGAGGTGTCCGGGACGTGCGTGACGGCGGTCTCCCTGACCAGGTGGGTGCCCCACGCCTCGGAGAACAGCCGGCCGTCCCAGGGCGCGATGCCGGGGAACGCCATCCGGTTGCCGACCGCGCCGAACAGCGGCGCGCGCAGCGCCTCCGGCAGGTCGGACAGCGTGCGCAGCAGCAGCAGCACCCCGGCGTTGGCCCCGCGCAGCCGCTGGACGCCGCGGATCGCCTGCGCGTCGACGGCGGCGGTGGCGTCGTCCAGCACCATCCCGGCGAACAGCTCGCGGTCCCGGCGGTCGGCGGCGGCCTGGGTGAACTGGCCCAGCAGCAGCCGCGACAGGATCCGGGCGGCCTCCGGGTGGCTGCGCTCGGGCAGCTTCACCCGCACCCGCAGCGGGTGCTCCAGGGCGCGCATCGCGAACGCCGGCTTGGCGTCCGGGCCGCCGGAGAACCCGGCCGCCAGCGCGGGCCGGTCCAGCAGCGCGAGCCGGTCCGCCAGCAGCGCGCCCGGGTCGTCGGCCCGGCCGTGCATCCGCTCGCGCTGCTGCAGGTCCGCCTCGAACTCCGGCCACCGCCCCGACTTCCGCAGCCGCTCGGCGAGCTCCGCCCAGCCCTCCGTGTCCCCCGCCAGCAGCGCCCGCAGCGCCCGCACCCCCGGGTAGCCGCCGTACGCCGCCCGGTACGGCCCGACCACCTGCTGCATCGCGGCCCGGGCGCTCTCCGCGCGCGGCGCCAGCTCGTCCGGCAGCAGCGCGTCGGCCAGCCGGGCCGCCGCCTCGTCCGAGTGCGGCGCCGCACCGTACAGGTCCAGGCCGTACGGGGCGTCCGGGTCGCCGGGGGCGATCACCACGTCGTACCAGTCGTCCGGCCCGAGGTCCGCGTCGGCCGCGCCGACCACCACCGCGCAGGCCGCGCCCGCCAGCGCCTGCAGGCACAGCGCCTCGGCGACCGGGCGGGCCAACGAGGCGGTCTTGCCGGTGCCGGCCGGGCCGACCGCCAGCAGCGAGGTGCCCAGCACCCGCGGGTCCAGCGCGAAGCCGGCGTTCCGGTGCGTCACCGGGTTCTTCGGCACGTCCTGCGCCGTGCCCAGCCGCACCTGGCGCACCAGCAGGTCGTGCCGCGCCGTCCGCCCGCCCGGCAGGTCCCGCTGCTCGGACGGGTGCGCGCACGCCGCCGCGCCCCGGGCCGCCACCTGCGCGGCGAACTCCCGCCACGCGACCGGGTCCCCGCCCACCGTCCGCCACGCCTGGTGCAGCCGCACGTAGTCCACGTCCCCGACCGGCTCCCCCTCCAGCCGGCGCACCGCGTCCCCGGCCGGCCGCAGCTCGGCCCAGACGTCGACGGCAGGGGTCTGCTCGGGGGCGGAGGGCGTCTCGGTGACGGTGCGGGAGAGCAGTGGGAGCAGGAAGCGGCGGCCGACCTCGCGCCAGCCGCCCATGTGTCCGAAGAACCTGATCACCCCGGCGATGATCAGCAGGTTCACCAGGAGCGCGATCAGGATGGTCGGGATCTCCGAGAGGGAACCGAGGCCGAGCAGGCCGAGGCCGGACAGCGCGAACCCCCGGCCGTAGATGAACACCAGCCAGGCCGCCACCAGGTTCAGCGCCGCCCGCAGCAGCAGCGGCCCCGCCGGGGTCCCCGCCTGTTCGGCG
Source organism: Kitasatospora sp. NPDC090308 (assembly GCF_044769485.1). Taxonomy (NCBI): domain Bacteria; kingdom Bacillati; phylum Actinomycetota; class Actinomycetes; order Kitasatosporales; family Streptomycetaceae; genus Kitasatospora; species Kitasatospora sp. NPDC090308. Next base: position 53,455 of record NZ_JBIVXY010000024.1, read on the forward strand.
GCCTTCGGGTCGTGCGGGGTGTGGTGCTGCCGGTAGATGCCGGGGGCGGCCTCGGGGCGGGGGGCGGTGGCCCAGGTGGGGAGGTGGAAGGGGGCGCGGGGCGGGGGGAGATGGGGATGGGTGTGTCGGGTTCTCGGGTCGTTCAGTTCCACTTCGGGCCCCTCCTACGTTGCCGGCGGTGCCATACCCGCATCGCCGTCCCACCGACACACCCGGGGGCCAATGTAGTGGAGTGCGCGGGCGCGCAGCCGATCTTCGGCCACTGGCCGCGTCGGACAATTCGGGCGGCCCAGCAGTACCGAGTGGCGCATGCCCGGGCCGCGGGGCCGGTCGTAGCCTGCGGGTACCGCGTCAAGAACTTGGAGAAGACAGATGAGCGCTGCAACTCCGCTCCCGCAGGAGCGCCGCCTGGTCACCGCGATCCCCGGCCCGAAGTCGCAGGAGCTGCAGTCGCGCAAGCTCGGCGCGGTGCCGGCGGGCGTGGGCACCACGCTGCCGGTGTACGTGTCGCGGGCCGGCGGCGGCGTGCTGGAGGACGTGGACGGCAACAGCCTGATCGACTTCGGTTCGGGCATCGCCGTGACGAACGTGGGCAACAGCGCCGCCGCGGTGGTGGCGCGGGCGACCGAGCAGCTGGCCGCGTTCACGCACACCTGTTTCATGGTGACCCCGTACGAGGGCTACGTGGCGGTGGCGGAGCAGCTGAACGAGCTGACCCCGGGCGACCACGACAAGCGCACCGCGCTGTTCAACTCGGGCGCCGAGGCGGTGGAGAACGCGGTGAAGATCGCCCGCGCCTACACCAAGCGGACCGCCGTGGTGGTGTTCGACCACGGCTACCACGGCCGGACCAACCTGACCATGGGCCTGACCGCGAAGAACATGCCGTACAAGCAGGGCTTCGGCCCGTTCGCGCCGGAGATCCACCGCGTCCCGGTGGCGTACCCGTACCGCTGGCTGACCGGCGCGGAGAACTGCGCCGCCGAGGCCGCCGCGCAGGCGATCGAGGTCATCACCAAGCAGATCGGCGCGGAGAACGTCGCGGCGATCATCATCGAGCCGATCCAGGGCGAGGGCGGCTTCATCGAGCCGGCCAAGGGCTTCCTGCCGGCGATCGTGGAGTTCGCGAAGGCGAACGGGATCGTGTTCGTGGCGGACGAGATCCAGACCGGTTTCTGCCGCACCGGCGAGTGGTTCGCGTGCGAGGACGAGGGCATCGTCCCGGACCTGATCACCACCGCGAAGGGCATCGCCGGCGGCCTGCCGCTGGCGGCGGTGACCGGCCGGGCCGAGATCATGGACGCGGCGCACTCGGGCGGCCTGGGCGGCACCTACGGCGGCAACCCGGTGGCCTGCGCGGCCGCGCTGGGCGCGATCGAGACCATGAAGTCCGAGGACCTGAACGGCAAGGCGCGCCGGATCGGCGAGGTCATGCTGGGCCGGCTGCGGGCCATGCAGGAGAAGTACGACGTGATCGGCGAGGTCCGCGGCCGCGGCGCGATGGTCGCGGTGGAGCTGGTGAAGCCGGGCGGCAAGGAGCCGAACCCGGAGGTGACCGCGGCGATCGCGAAGGCGTGCCACGCGGAGGGCCTGGTGGTGCTGACCGCCGGCACCTACGGCAACGTGCTGCGCTTCCTGCCGCCGCTGGTGATCCCGGAGCACCTGCTGGCCGAGGGCCTGGACATCCTGGAGTCGGCCTTCGCCGGCGCCTGACCCCGGCCGGTCGCGGAACCCGCCGGGGCCGGCCCCGGCGGGTTCCGCCGCACGGGTGGAGGTTGCTCCACCGGTGGTGAAGATGCTGTGGATGCCGGCCGGTCCGCCCTTCCGGGAGCCGGCTTTGACGTACTGTCATCACAGATGGACAGCGAACCGCACGCACTGCCCACAACCCCGTCCGCCGCTGAGGCGGACGCACATGAACGATCGACCGGCCGTCCCGCCCACACCCCCCGGGCCGCACGGCGCGGCGATCACCTTGGCCGCCCCGGAGCTCTCCCCCCTGCTCCGGGGCGGCCGATTTTCGCCGTCCTGGCGGCGGCGCTGGCGGTGCTGCTGGCCGCGGTCTCCTGGCAGGTCGCGGTGGACGGGCCGCTGCTGGGGGTCGACACGGCGGTGCGCGACGGGGTGCGGCACGTCCGCCGGGCGATCGGCTCGCCGCTGCTGAACCACCTGGGCGTGGCGCTGTCCGACCTGGGCGGCGGGACGGTCGCGGTCCCGGTGCTGCTGGGGTGCGCGGGCCTGGCGGCCTGGCTGGCCCGGCGCGGCGGGCGTCCGCGCTGGTGGGTGCCGGTGCCGGTGGCGGTGGCGGCCGCGGTGCTGATCCCGCTGCTGGTGGTGCCCGCGAAGGTCTGGTTCGCCCGCCCGGGCCCGTACGGGGTGCCGCTGGCCGGGTCCCAGTGGGGCTGGTACCCGTCGGGGCACACCGCGACCTCGTCGATCGCGTACGGGACGGCGGCGCTGCTGCTGGCCCGGGTGCTGTCGGTGGCGGCCGGGCGGCGGGTGGGCGCGCTGGCCTCGCTGGTCTGCCTGGGCGTGGGGGCGGGCCTGGTGTGGAGCGACTTCCACTGGCTGCTGGACGTGCTGGCCAGCTGGTGCCTGGCCGGTCTGCTGCTGCTCGGGCTGCACCTGCTGCTGCCGCGCCTGCTCCCCGAACGCCCGCGCACCTGACGCCCGCGCACCTGACGCCCCGCCAGGACTCCCACGGCCGGGGCCGGTCAGCCCTCCTCGGCGGCGAGGCGCTGGACGGTGCCGGCCGCGCCGCTCTCGCGCTGCCAGGCGACGACCAGCTCGTCGCGGGTGCCGAAGCGGACCAGGTGGCGGCCGACCACGTCCTCCAGCTGGTCGAGGCTCTCCTCGGCGCCCTCGACGGCGAGCAGCAGCGCGCCCTCCTCGGCGGTGAGCTCGGCCCGACCGGCACCGAAGGCGAGCGAGCCGCGGCCGGTCTCCTCCGACCACTCGGCGGGAACCTTGCGGCCCATGTGAGCGGCGAGCTGCTTGGCGTAGCGGGCGGGGCGGTCGGTGCTGACGCGGGCGGTGGAGCGGGCCATGACGGACTCCTTGCGAACTGCGGACACGAATGACTCGGATGACTTAGGCTGCCCTAAGCTACTCGATTGCTGAGCCAAGCTCAACATGTTATCGAGGCGAGATCGGTCACCCTCCGTACCGGCCCCGACCCGCCCGCTACCCTGTGCCCATGACCTCCCCCGGCCCCGCCGACACCGCAGCGGAACTCGCCGACGCGCTCACCCGGGCGATGAAGCGGATCCGCCGGCGGACCATGCAGCGGCTGGAGCCGTACGGCATCACCCCCGCCCAGGGCCGGGCCCTGCGCACCCTCGCCCACGCGCCCGGCTGCGAGAGCGCCGAGACCATGCGGCTGAGCGAACTCGCCGAGCGGCTGCACATCGCCCCGCGCTCCGCCACCACCGTGGTCGACGCCCTGGAGGAGGCCGGCCTGGTCGCCCGCACCCCCGACCCGGCCGACCGCCGCGCGGTGCGGCTGGTGCTCACCGAGGACGGGCACGGCGCGCTGGAGCGGATCTCCCGGGTCCGGCACGAGGTCGCCCAGGAGTACTTCGGCCCGGTCAGCCCTGCCGAGCAGGACGCCCTGCTGCGGGCGCTGCGGCACGCCGAGGAAGCCTACGAAGCCGGTCCCACCCCGTAGCGGGCACCGCCCCCAGCCCGATCCCGGCGATCACCAGCACCGTCGCCGCCCCGGCCGGCAGGCCGAACCGCTCGCCGAGCAGCAGCGCCGCCGAGGACATCCCGAACACCGGCACCAGCAGCGAGTACGGGGCCACCACCGAGGCGTCGTAGCGGCGCAGCAGGTGGCTCCAGGCGACGAACGCGAACAGCGTGGACACCAGGCCGACGTACAGCACCACCCCGACGCCCGACCAGCTGATCCCGCGCAGCGCGGCCAGGTCCGCGTCCGGGCCCTCGACCAGCAGTGACAGCCCCAGCAGCGGCAGCGGCGGCACCGCGGAGACCCACACCATCCAGCGCAGCGCGTCCGGCGGGGCGGCCCGGCGGGTCAGCACGTTGGCCAGGCCCCAGGCCACCGCCGCGCCGATCACCAGCGCGAACGCCCCCACCGGGCCGCCCGCGCCCCGGTCGACGGCGGCCAGCGCGATCCCGGCGAACGCCACCACCAGCCCGACCACCCGCAGCCGGGCCGGCCGCTCGCCCAGCAGTCCGGCGGCGAACAGCGCGGTGAACCCGGCCTGCCCCTGCAGCACCAGCGAGGACAGCCCGGCCGGCATCCCGGCGTGCATGCCGAGGAACAGCAGCCCGAACTTCACCACCCCGAGCGCCAGCCCGACCCCCAGCACCCACCGCCACGCCACCCGCGGCGGGCCGACCAGGAACACCGCGGGCAGCGCCACCACGGCGAACCGCAGCGCGCAGAACAGCAGCGGCGGGAAGTCGTGCAGACCGACCTCGATCAGCACGAAGTTCAGGCCCCAGACGGCGGCGACCAGCACGGCCAGGGCGATGTGACGGGGCGGCATGGCGGAGGAGGGCGGCATGCCCCGAGCATCCCCCGCACCGACCGTTCAGCACCAGCGACGATTCCTCAACCCCATCGTTTAGCATCGCTGCATGATGGATCTGGGACGCCTGCGCGCCCTGCACGCGGTCGCCGTGCACGGCTCGGTCGGCGGGGCCGCCGCGGCCCTCGGCTTCACCCCGTCCGCGATCTCCCAGCAGATCGCCAAACTCGAACGCGAGACCCGCACCGTCCTGCTCGAACGCCAGGGCCGGGGCGTCCAGTTGACCGACGCCGCCCGGCAGCTCGCGGACACCGCGCAGCGCGTCCTGGCCCTGGTCGAACAGGCCGAGGTGACGCTGGAGGAACAGCACGGCCGGGCCGCCGGACGGCTGCTGGTGGCCGCCTTCCCCACCGCGGCCCGCGGCCTGCTGCCCGTCGTCCTCGCCGAACTGCACACCACCTGCCCCGAGTTGGACGTCCGACTGCTGGAGAGTGACCCCTACCCGGCGGCCGAGCTGGTGGCCCGCGGCGAGGTCGACCTGGCGGTCGTGCAGGACTGGGAGACCGTCCCGCTGCCGGTGCAGGACGGCCTCGACCGGCTCGACCTCGGGGAGGACCCGGTCGACCTGCTGCTGCCCGCCGGGCACCCGCTGGCCGCGCTGGACGCCGTCCCGGTGCCGGCGCTGCGCGGTCAGCGCTGGATCAGCGTGCCGCCCGGCAACATCTGCCACGACTGGCTGCTGCGCACCATGCGGGAGACCGGCGAGGAACCGGACGTCGCCCACCGGGTCGGCGAGTTCCAGACCCAGCTCGCCCTGATCGCCGCCGGCCTGGGCCTCGGCCTGATCCCCCGCCTGGGCCGCGGCCCCCTCCCGCCCGGCACCACCGCCCGCCCCGTCACCCCCGAACCCGTCCGCCGCGTCTACGCCCTCTGGCGCACCCAGACCTCCCGCCGCCCCGCCGTCACCGCCACCCTCACCGCCCTGCGCCACCACTGGAACGCCCTGGCCGAGAGCTGAGCCGCCGACCTCCTACGCCAACCCCACCACCAACCACATGAGCCCCACCCCGCCGAAGGCGCCCCCGCCCTCCACCGTCACGCCAACCCCACCACCAACCACATGAACCCCACCCCCAGCAGCGTGCACACCAACGTGCCCTTCGACGGGTGCGGGCTGTGGGCCTCGGGCAGGATGTCGGAGGTCGCCAGGTACATCAGGAAGCCGCCGAAGAAGCCGAGGTAGAGCCCGAGCAGCTGTTCCGGGATGGTGAACAGCAGTGTGATCCCGGCCCCGGTGACGGGCGCGAGCGCGTCGGCGAACAGCAGCGCGAGGGCCCGCCGCCGGTTGTTCCCGTACAGCCGGGTGAGGGTGTACGTGTTGAAGCCGTCCGCGAAGTCGTGCGCGACGACGGCGATGGCGACGACCGTGCCGACCGTCGTCCCGGCCTGGAACGCGGCGCCGATCGCGAAGCCGTCCATCACGCTGTGCAGGACCAGCGCGGAGGCCGCCGCGATCCCGACGCCCTGCTCGCGCTGCCGCTCCCCCGGCCCGTGCGCGTGGCCGTGCGCGTGCCCGTGGCTGTGCGCGGCGTACTCGCCCTCGTGGCTGCGGTGGATGGCGACGGAGCGTTCGACCACGTGGATGGCGAGGAACCCGGCGGCGAACATCAGCAGTGCCGCGGGGACGCCGTGGACCTCCTGCGGGGCCTGTTCCAGCGCCTCGGGCAGCAGGTCGAAGGCGACCACGCCGAGCATCAGTCCGGCGGCGAGGCCGAGCACGAGGTGGCGGCGGTCCCCGGTGCGCTGGGCGGCGAACCCGCCGATCAGGGTCATCAGGAACGCGCCCGCGGCGACCAGCACGGCGGTCAGTTTCGGCCTCCCCCGTCACGCTGCCGGGGGCCGGACGGCTGTGCTGACCGCTGCCCACGGGCATCCAGTCCGTCCGGCCCGGGCCGGACGGTGCCGGGCCCTGCGACCAGCCTGCGGGCCCGGGCGGCGGCGCGCCGCCCGGACGGCCCGTCGGGGTGACGCCGGATCAGCTGTCGGACCAACCCCCGGACGGCCGAGGCGTCCCCACCGGCCCCGCCGCCGTCAGTCGTCGCTCGCGGCCCGGTAGACCGCGGCGAGCTGCGGCGCGCCCTGCTCGGCCCAGTCGCGGCCGATCGCGGTGGCGTCGAGTTCGAAGCCGGTGCCGAGCACCATCAGGGGCCGCCCGTCGGCGGCGAGCCGCCAGCGGGCGTCGGGGACCCGGCGGCGGATCACCGTGCCGAGGTAGAGCCCGGCGTCGGTGCCGAGCCACTGGGAGACCTGCCGGTCGTCGCGCCAGCGGGGCAGCAGCTGGTCCAGGGCGGTCAGCGACTCGACGGTGTCGTCGAGGCGGACGCCGGCGGACTCGGCGAGTTCGCGCAGCAGCCCGCACTCGCCGTACATCTCGGTCATCGCCAGTTCGCGGTCGTGCTCGGCCGCCCGCCCGGTCGTCGGTGCGGTCGGGCTCCGGTCGGGCCGGTGGCCGGGGAATCGGTTCTCCACTCCCCCAGCCTGACAGCCCGTCCGGCCGTCCGCCGGGCGAACCGGCGGGTTCCCACCGCTCTCCGGCGGGTTCCCACCGGCCTCACAGGGTGAGCGGCAGCTCCAGGTGGGTGCGGGCGAGTTCGCGGATGCCGGGGCCGTCCATCAGGTGGATGCGCTGGTAGCGCTCCTCGCCGGTGAGGTCGAGCGCCTCGTCGGTGAACCGGCCGCAGGTCATCCGCAGGCCGCGGTCGGCGCCCTCCTCGCGGACCGCCTCGGCGAGGGTGGCGATCTCCTCGGCGGTGACGGGGCCGGGGCCGCGGGAGGCCCACACCACCCAGCGGCCGGGCAGCCGGCTGCCGGGTTCGCCCTCGGCGGTGGCGACCAGGCCGGCCGGGCCGCGCAGCCGGACGCTCCAGTCCCGCAGGCCGCCCGCGGTGAGGACGGCGCGCACCAGCCGGGCGAACTCGCCGGGCGACAGCTCGCCCAGCGCGGGCACCGCGGAGGACGCGCTGCCCCAGGGCAGCACCGCCTCGTCCGCGTACGGGTCGGGGGTGATCACGGCGGCCAGGGCGCGCAGCCGCAGCAGCGACTCGTCGTGCTCGGCCTCCGCGTAGACGCCGCCGTCCGCGCCGCCGTCGCCCAGGTGCCCGGCGTCGGGGACCAGCCGGGTGCGGGCCAGCGCGTCCCGGTCGGCGTCGACGCTGAGCAGGCACCGCGCGGGCCGGCCGGGGAGGCGCAGCCAGCCGTTCAGGACGACGCCGGACAGCACCTGTTCGGTGTCGACGGCGTCGGCGGCCTGCAGGGCGCGCAGCGCGAGCCGGGCGGCCAGCCGCAGGTAGTCGGTGCGGACGTCGGCGGCGGGGCGGGGCACGGGTTCGACCGCGCCGGTCTCGGTGAGCCGGTAGCCGGAGAGCGCGGGGACGGTGTCCAGCGGCGGCAGGTCGAGGTCGAGGACGGCGGTGCGGGTGAGGGCGCGGAAGACGGCGTGGCAGGGGGCGGGCAGGTCCTGGGTGGCGCCCTCGGCGGCGGCCAGGGCCCGTTCCAGCAGCGATTCGACCGCGGCGGGCTCGGCCTGCCGGTAGGCGCGGCGGCACTCCTCCAGGCTGTCGTTGTACTCCTGGACGGCCCGGGCCCGGGCCCGTTCGGCCTCCTCGTGGGCCTGCCGGGCGGCGACCGCGCCGCTGTCGGCGAGTTCGGCCTGCCGGGTGCGCCACTCGCGCAGCGCGCGCTGGTGGCGCAGCCGGGCCTGGGCGAGTTCGCGCTGGTAGCCGGAGTCGAGCAGGCGGCGCGAGCGCGGCTGCTCGGGGCCGGCGCCGGCGGGCTCGGGCGGCGCGAAGTCGGCCCAGGCGGGCTCGGGTTCGCCCGTTCCGGGCCCGGCGTCCGGGAACGGCCTGGGCTGGTAGCTGCGCAACTGGCTCTCGAAGTCCATCGCAGAGACCGGCCGGGCGGCCCGGCGCAGCAGGTCGGCCAGGCGCTGGTGGTCGGCCTGGACGGCGAGGGTGCGGTGGTGGGTGAGCGCGGCGGCCCGGCCGTGCGCGGCCACCGGGTCGTCCGGGTCGGCGGGCGCGTCCGCCGGGCCGGGCTGCGGCGGCACCGCGGCCGACGGCCCGGCTGACGGCCCGGCTGACGGCCCGGCCGGGGGCTCGGGGGGCTGCGGTCCGGCGGGGGGCTCGGGGTGGGCCCCGGTGGGCTCCTCGTCCTCGTCGGCGCCGAGTTCGTGGAACAGCGAGGCGAGGAATCCGGGCTGGAGCACCGTGGTGGTGCCGTCGGCGCTGCCCTCGGCTGGATGCTGCATCGGCGGTGGTTCCCCCTGCTCGTCCGGCGCACGTCGGCGGGCCGCCGCGACGGGGCCCGAGCAGCATTGTCCCCCGTTCGGGCTCCGGGGTCAGCCAACCCGGTTGGTTTGGCCGACCCTTGACGTCCGCTCAGGCCGGACCGGGGGCCGTCCGCCGTGCGGGCGCGGGTGCGGGCGCGGGCGCGGTGCGGGGTCCGCCCCGGGCGGGGGCCGGAGCGGCGCCGGCCCCCGCCCGGGGCGGTCAGTTGGTGCGGGTGTTGGTCAGGTGCAGCCCGATGTAGCCGACGTAGATCCGGCCGCTGCCGGAGCAGTCGTCCAGGTAGTGCACCCGGGGGGCGGTGCCGCCGCCGCCGATCCGCAGGTGGGCGCCCATGAACGCGCGGCAGGAGGAGTCGACGTCGGGCGGGACGGGCAGCATCCGCTGGCGCTTCCACTTGCCGTGGCTGGCGACGGTGCGGGACTCGCCGCGGACCGCCTTGCGCGGCGGGAAGCGGTGGCAGCCGGGCGGGGTGTGCTCGCACCACTGCTTGAAGTCGCCGCCGGCCTCGCCGCGCACGGCGGCGTCCGCGTACTCCTGGAGCGCGGTCAGACCGTCCCAGGTGAGCCTGGCCCAGCCGTCGGCCTCGCTCTGGCCGTCCAGGGCGAGCGTCTCCTTGCTGTCGCCGGTGAACTCCAGCAGCGCGAACTCGCTGAATCGGTCCACGAGTTCACCGAAGCTGGCGGGGCCGGTGCCGCACCGGGCGCGGCGCGGTTCGCGCGGGGTCTCGATCCGCAGCCGGCAGCGCTCCAGCCGCACCGGCGGGCGTTCGACCGCGGCCCGGGGCGGGGCGGGCGCCTTGCGCGCCTCGGGCGGCAGCCAGAGTTCGGGGACGGCGGCCAGCGGCGCGGGCAGCGGCAGTTCGGCGGCGATCCGGCGCGGCTCGCGGGCCAGCAGGGCGGCGGCGCGGCGCGGGTTCTCGTCGATCCGGCCGCGCGGCAGGACGGGGTGGCGGGCGGCGTCGGCCCGGGAGGCCGGGTCGACCTCGGGCAGGAAGGTGCGGACCGCGCCGCCGTACACCTTGTGGTACTCCAGGGCCAGGTTGAACCGGGGCAGCGCGCCGTGCCCGAGCACGTACAGCGAGGCCAGGCCGGGGAGTTGGCGCACCAGCGGGTCGAGCACCTGCTGCTGCCAGCGGTCGACCGGCACGGCGGGCGGGACGCTGGCCACCACGGTGGGCAACCGCCGTTCCGGGTCGCAGAGTTCGTCGATCAGGCCGTCCAGGTCGGCGGGTGCCAGCAGCCGGGGCGCGACGGCCAGTGGCACCGGGCCCTCGGCGGCGTCGAGCAGGGGCAGCAGGCTGCGGACCAGGTCGGGGACGGGCACCCGCCCGGGTGGGGTGACGGTCGGGCCGGCGGGGAGGTGTTCGGCCTCGATGAGCAGCCGGGTCGGTCCGTCGGCGGTGTCGGAGGCGAGGGTGAGGGTCAGTTGGTCGGTGCCGTGCACGGCGGGCGTGCGCAGTCGGCGGCGGCTGTAGCGGGCTCCGGGGCCGCGGCCGGGCAGCGTGCCGTCGTCGCGGTCCAGCAGGACCCGGTCGCCGAGGCGTAGTCGCTCGGGCGGCGCCTGCCGCTCGCGGGGCGCGGGCTCCTCGTGGCCCTCGGACTTCACCTGTTCGGCGAGGAGTTGGTCGACGAGGGCGGTGGTGTCGTGGTGCGGGCGGGGTGTCGCTGCCGTCAGCCGGTACGGTGGCTGGGCGTGGTCGGTGGGCATGCGCGGAACCTCCCGTGGTGCGGTGCTGGGGTCTGCGAGTCCTCCTCCCCGGAGTCGTTGGCGAATCGTCGGTCGTGTCTCTAGGAGACGAAGCGATCAGGAGCGGAAGTTCCGGATCGGGCCCCGCTTCCTTCGATCGGGTGTCATCGGACGGCAACGGGAACACCGTCCGTGCCGCCTCTGCTACCCGCCCGTCCGCGATCAATGCCGGGCGTCCCCCGGTCGGCGGTCAGACCTCGACCTCGACGAAGGTCCGCCCGGCCGGGCGGGCCGCGGCCGAGCCGCCGGTCGCCTCGGCCAGCCAGGCGTGGAACTGCGCCGTCGCCGGTTCGGGCACGCCGACCTCGATCCGCACCCCGTCGGCCAGGTACTCCAGCCCGGCCACCGCGTACCCGGCCGCCCGCAGCTCGTTCTCCAGTCGCCCGGCCCGGGTGTGGTCGACGGCCACCGACAGCAGCACGACCGGCCGGCGCTCCAGCAGCCCGACCTCGTCCAGCGCCTCGGACACCGCCGCGCCGTACGCCCGCACCAGGCCGCCCGCGCCCAGCTTGATCCCGCCGAAGTAGCGGGTCACCACGGCGGCGGTGTCGGTCACCCCGCGCCGCCGCAGCACCTCCAGCATCGGCACCCCGGCCGTCCCGGCGGGCTCCCCGTCGTCGCTGGAGCGCTCGCGCGGCTGCTCGCCGCCGACCACGAACGCCGTGCAGTTGTGCCGGGCGTCCCAGTACCGCTTGCGGACGCCCGCGACGAACGCCTGCGCCTCGTCCTCGTCGGCGACCCGCGCCAGGTGGCAGATGAACCGGGACTTCTTGATCTCCAGTTCGCGGCTGCCGGAGCCCCGGACGGTCAGGTACGGCTTGGGGCTCGGCTCCGCCATGGCGCTGGTGCTCTCCGCTGTCGGTCTCGTCTCGGCGCCCGGTCCCGCGCCGGTCCTCCCGTCCAGCCTATGCCGTGCGCCGGGGGCCTCCGTCCGGCTGGACTCCGTCCGGCGGCGGACTCAGCGTCCGGCCAGGGCGTCCAGCCGGGCGCGGTCCAGGCCGGTGCGCCCGGTGACCTCGGCGGGGTCGACGGCGCCGCAGTCCAGGCCGCGCAGCACGTAGCCGCTGAGCGCGCGGGCGGTGGCGGGCTCGTCCAGCACGTCGCCGCCGGTCTTGGCGACGTACGCGGCGAGCCGGGCGCAGGCCGCGGCCAGGCCCTCGCGGTAGAAGGCGTAGACGGCGGCGTACCGGGTGGGCAGGTGGGCGGGGTGTATGTCCCAGCCCTGGTAGTAGGCGCGGGCCAGCGAGCGGCGGACCAGGCCGTGGTGCAGCCGCCAGGCGGCGTGCACCTGATCGGCGGTGCCGACCGGGACGACGTTGGTGGAGCCGTCGGAGAGCCGGACGCCGGTGCCGGCCGCGGCGGCCTGCATGACGGCCTTGGCGTGGTCGGCGGCCGGGTGGTCCATGCTCTGGTGGGCGGCGCTGACCCCGCAGGCGGCGCTGTAGTCGAAGGTGCCGTAGTGCAGCGCGGTGGCGCGGCCCTCGGCCGCCCCGATCAGCAGCGCGACGGTGGCCCGGCCGTCCGGGCCGAGGATCGCCTGGGTGGTCTCGATCTGGATCTCGAACCCGATCCGTCCGGCGGGCAGCCCGGCCCGCCGCTCGAAGTCCTCCAGCAGCCGTACCAGCGCGGTGACCTGGGCGGCGTGGGTGACCTTCGGCAGGGTCAGCACCAGCCCGTCCGGCAGCCCGCCCGCGGCCACCAGGGTGGCCAGGAACAGTTCCAGGGTGCGGATGCCGCGGGCCCGGACGGGAGCCTCCAGGCACTTGATCCGGATGCCGACGTACGGCGGGGCGCTGCCGTCGGCGACCGCCGCGGCCACCAGGCGGGCGGTCCGGACGGCCTCCGCGTCCTCCTCGGCGTCGGGGCGCGGGCCGTAGCCGTCCTCGAAGTCGATCCGCAGGTCCTCGATCGGCTCGCGCTCCAGCTTGGTCCGCACCCGGGCGTGCACGTCGGCCAGCAGTGCGTCGTCCGCGACCCCGAGCGCCGCGGCGAGCCGTCCGGGCGTACCGGCGTGCTCGTCGAACGCGGCGAGCGCCTGCGCGCCCCACTCCCGGACGGTGTGCGCCCCGAACGCGTCGGCCGGCACGTACACGGTGTGCACCGGCTGCCGGGAACCGCGCTCGCCCGGGTAACGGCGCGTCAACTCGGCGTCCACCGGCGCGAGCAGCGCCTCGACGGCCGCCAGGGCGGCGTCCGAGAACGAGACGGGCTGGACGGCATCGACCTGGGCGGGCTGCGACATCCGGGGCTCCTCCACTCACCGCGCGACTTCAACAATTTGTTGAGGCGAAGGTAACGGCGGGTCCGCGGAACCGTCAATGGCCGCCCGGCCGGAAGAACCGGCGGACGGCCATCGCACCTGCTGTACGTCTCTCCAAACGGGCCCCGCAGGGGGCCGCCAGGTCACTCGCCCCGACCGGACTCCATGTACCTCTCCTGGAGGTCCTGCCAGACCTTCTCGACGTCCTTCACCGTGACGCCGCCGTCCGGCCGCGAACCCGGGACGCCGCGCTGGCTCAGGTACTCCGCGAAGCGGCGCTCGTCGGGGTGCCGCTGGTTCTCCTCCATGTAGCTGACCAGCGCGTCGAAGCACTCGTTGGCGTCCAGCACCTGACCCGCGCCCGCGATCGGACGGCGCGCCGGGGCGTCCCCCTCGTCGAACGGCAGCGGTTCCGACTCGGAGGCCATCATCGACTCCAGCCGCATCGGCCGGCCGGGCACCAGGATCGGCTCCGCGCCCTCCGCCACCGGCACCTGCTGCCGGACCGCCTGCGGACGCGCCGCCGGACCGTGCCCGTTCGCCGCCGGACGGTACTCCTCCGCCCGGTACTCCTCCGGGCCACCACCCTGCTCCGGGTACGCCTCGGCCCGCGACACCTGGTAGCCCGGCTGCGGCCGGACCGCCACCGCCTCCTCCGGACCGCTCGGCCGCGGCGCCTTGAACCACGGCGACGCCTGCCCCGGCACCCGCGCCGTGTGCACCTGGTCGGGCTCCGCCACGTGCGAGCGCACCGGACGGGCCGTCCACACGTTCAGCTCCGCGGACGAGTCGATCACCGGCGCGGCCTGCGCCGCCTCCGGGTCCTGCTGGTCGCGCAGCCGCACCGCGGCCAGCTTCGCCAACGTCGGCACCGCCACCGCCGCCGAGACCGGCGGCACCGGCTGGGGCTGCGGCTGGGATTCCGGCGCACCCGACGCCGCGGCCTGGGCCTGCGCCTGGATCGGCCGCTGGACCTGAGCCGGCTGCTGAGCCTGCGTCACCCCGCCGCCCCGCACCGTCTGGACGGGCTGACCTGCCGCCACCGCCTGCGCCGACGACCCCGCCTGGACGGCCGGAACGGCCTGGGCCGACTGCTCGACCGCCGCCGCGCTGCCCGGCACCACCAGCGGACCGTCGATCCGGTCCAGCACCGTCGGGTCCAGCGGGACGCCGTACTTCGCCAGCTTCAGCGGCAGCAGCGCCTGGAACGGCGCCGACCGCCGCCAGCCCCGCCCGTACCGGAACCGCAGCTGCGCCCGGTACACCAGCCGGTTCTGCTCCAGCCGCACCGTCTCGTCGTACGAGCGCAGCTCCCACAGCTTCATCCGCCGCCACAGCCGGAACGTCGGCACCGGCGACAGCACCCAGCGCATCAGCCGCACCGACTCCATGTGCCGGTCTGCGGTGATCGCCGCGATCCGCCCCACCGCGTGCCGGGACGCCTCGACCACCACCACGAACAGCACCGGGATCACCGCGTGCATCGCCATGCCCAGCGCGTCGCCCCAGGACGCCGCCGCGTTGAACGCGATCGTCGCCGCGGTCAGCAGCCAGGCCGTCTGCCGCAGCAGCGGGAACGGGATCCGCAGCCAGGTCAGCACCAGGTCCAGCGAGAGCAGCACCACGATGCCCGCGTCGACGCCTATCGGGAAGGCGTAGGAGAAGGCGCCGAAGCCCTTCTCCATCGCCAGGTCCCGCACCGAGTTGTACGACCCCGCGAAACCGATGCCCGAGATCACGCACGCGCCGATGGCCACCACACCCAGCAGTGCCCGGTGCGCGCGGGTAAGGGAAGGACGTGCCATTCGTTGATCAACCCCTGGGACTCGGCAGCTGCCGTATACGACCTGTAGCCGCCGAGTACACGTCCCCGCCCCGGGGCGCACGCATCATCACCGCGTCAGGACGCGATGCCGGTACGCCGTCGACAGACTCGGCCCACCGGATACTACTCGTACGGGCGTTCCCCCCTGTCGCCAGCCCGGACCACCACCGCACCTCCACTGGTCCACACCACCGCACGCACCACCGCAGCCCCCGTTCCGGGCTCCGCCCGCCCGCTTCCTCCCGTCTCCTCCCCTCTCCTCTCCCTCTGCGCCTGCTCCTGCGAGCCGCGCGCCGGGCCCTCCACGGCCGCGCTCAGCCGTCCACCAGCCGCTCCGCCGAACCGTTCAAGTACGCCAGCACCGCCAGCACCCGCCGGTTGCCGTCCTCCGTCGGCGCCAGCTCCAACTTCCCGAAGATGTTGGCGATGTGCTTGGCCACCGCGCCGTCACTGACCGTCAGCCGCGCCGCGATCGCCGAGTTCGAACAACCCTCCGCCATCAGCCCCAGCACCTCCCGCTCCCGTGGCGACAGCCGCTGCAACGGCCCCGACACCGCGTTGGACTGCAACAGCCGGCCGATCACGTCCGGATCCATCGCCGTCCCTCCGGCCGCCACCCGCCGCACCGCGTCCACGAACTGGTCGGCGTTGAAGACCCGGTCCTTGAGCAGGTACCCCACCCCGCCCGTCCCGTCCGCCAGCAGCTCGCGCGCGTACAACTGCTGCACGTGCTGCGACAGCACCAGCACCGGCAGCCCCGGGATCTCCCGCCGCGCCGCCAACGCCGCCTGCAGCCCCTCGTCCGTCAGCGTCGGCGGCAGCCGGACGTCCACCACCGCCACGTCCGGCCGCTCGGACAGCAGCGCGGCCAGCAGATCCGGCCCGGTCTCGACCGCCGCCGCGATGGTGAACCCGTGGATCTCCAACAGCCGTGTCAGACCTTGGCGGAGGAGGTAGAGATCCTCGGCGAGGACAACGCGCACGGCAGCTCCATCATGATCGTGGTCGGCCCGCCCACCGGACTGTCGAGCGAGATCGTTCCGTCGAACGTACCCAATCGCTTCTCGATCCCCCGCAGCCCGCCGTCCGCCTCCATCCGCGCACCCCCGTGCCCGTCGTCCGTCACCACCACCCGCAGCCGGCCCGCCCGGTACAGCACGTCCACCCAGGCGTGCCGGGCCCGGGCGTGCTTCGCCGCGTTCGCCAGCAGCTCGCTCACGCTGAAGTACACCGCCGTCTCCAAGGCCGCCTCCGGACGCCCCGGCAGACTCACCGTCACCTCCGTCGGCACCACCGCCGTCAACGCCAACTCCCGCACCGCGTCCGGCAGTCCGCGCTCCGCCAGCACCGGCGGATGGATCCCCCGCACCAGGTCACGCAACTCCTGCAGGGCCTTCGCCGACGCCTCCCGCGCCTCCGCCAGCAGCTCCATGGCCGCCGCCCGATCCGTCCCCATCAGGTGCTCGACCGCCCCCAGCGTCAATCCGATCGTCACCAGCCGCGCCTGCGCCCCGTCGTGCAGATCCCGCTCGATCCGCCGCAACTCCGCCGCCTGCGCGTCCACCGCGTCCGCCCGGGTCTCCGTCAGGTGCGCCACCCGCTCGGTCAGCTGCGCCCGGCTCTGCCGCGGCCCGTCCCCCAGCACCCGGCACGCCCACACGCCGTGCCGCTGCACCCCCGCCGGCAGTCCCGACAGCCCCGCCACCACAAGCCCCACCCCGAACAGGCCCGTGCCCACGGCCTTCATGTAGCCGCCGAGCTGCCCGAACGTGTCGTGCAGCAGCCACCCCGCCGCCCAGAGACTTACGACGCCCCCGGCCACCAACCCCAGGAACGGCAGCACCAGCACCAGCAACCCCGCCGGATTCGCCACCAGCCAGAGCGCCTCCCGCCTGATCTGCGAATCGCGCACGGCCCACTGCACGAACTGCACCGCCCGCGCCACCTCGTGCCCCCGGTGGTACGAGTGCCCCGTCCACCAGAACCCACGAGGATCCTGCTCCAGCGCCTCCCTCGGCGAATACACCACCACCCACGGCTGCGCCGCCCTCCGCTCCACCCGCCGCCGCGTCCACGCCGCGCCGTGCCGCACGAACCAGTACGTCGACACCGTCCAGACCAGCGCCATGCTCAGCGCCGCCAGGCAGTACGGCACCAACGCCCCCCCGCTGAAGAGGTGGAACGCCACCACCCCCGTAAACACCGCCGCCAGCACAGGCACCGCCAGCCCCACCGCGGCCGCCGCCGTCATCACCACGGCCTGCCCGCCGGCCCGCACCGCCGCCCGAGCCCGCTCCCCCCACTCGGGCCCGAAGGCCACCCGATCGAACCACGCTGTCGTCGCCAAGACCACTCCCCGAGAAGTCGAACCCCGTTCCAGAACGCTCCCCAGTCTCTCCGCGGTCCGCCGGTCGGCACATTGGCTGTGCCACCCGTCTTTGGGGTGGACCTAGCACCACCCCTCTTACTGGCTTCCACTGGCCGTTGCTCCCGGGAACGCGAAAAAGCCCCCTGACATCCCGTCAGGGGGCTTTCCCACAAAGATTGTTCGGCGGCGTCCTACTCTCCCACAGGGTCCCCCCT
>NZ_JBIVXY010000025.1:0-20426 GCF_044769485.1 Kitasatospora sp. NPDC090308
TGCAGGGGGGACCCTGTGGGAGAGTAGGACGCCGCCGAACAATCTTTCAAGAAAGGGCTCCAGCCTCACGGCTGGGGCCCTTTCTGCATTTCCGGGGACGTCGTAGGACATCGAGTCGAAGGTGAAGTCCTCCCGTCTGCCTTCGCCGGCGGGGAGTCGGAGCTAGTTCGGCGACGGGGGAGGCGGTCTCGTTCCAGATCGTGCGGTCGTTGTCGGCGGGGTCGCTGAGGCGCAGGTCTGCTTCGAGGTCGACCGGCAGGACGGTGAGTGGGGTGGAGCCCGCGGTCGGTTTCGGCACTCGGCGGGCCAGGTCGGGGAGGCCGAGGTGGTGGAAGGTGAGGTGGTTCATCGGGTGGGGAGGGTGTCGAGGGCGGCGTCGAGTTCGGCGAAGAGGGCGGTGGGGAAGGGCTGGCGGTGGCGGGTGGCGAGGGTGGTCCAGAGGCGTTGGCCGAGGGTGCTGGCGGCGCGCAGGGCGGTGGTGAGGGAGTGGGGGTCGGCGGGGGCGGTGGTGGCGCGGAGGTCGGCCGTGGTGGTGGGGGAGAGTTCGTGTTCGGCGGCGCGGGACGGGGTCAGCCAGTGGGCGGTGGAGTTCTCGGCGAGGCGGGCCATCCAGAGGAGGTGGCGGTGGGCGTGGCCGAGGGCGTCCCAGGCGCGGAGGTGTTCGCCGCGGGCGGTCAGGTGGTGGGCGAGGACCAGCCAGTTGGCGAGCGGGTCGCAGTGGCGGGCGATGACGTCGGGGTCGTCGGGGGCGGGGGCGCGGTGCCGGGGAAGGGCCGCCAGGACGGGGGCCAGGGCGCCGCTGCGGTCGACCAGGAGCATGCGGTCGACGGCGGCGCCGCGGGCGGGCCAGGTGGCGACGGTGGGGATGTCGTCGGCGGTGGCGAAGTGGAACTCGCCGCGGACCAGGCCGGGGAAGAAGGCCACGTGGGAGCCGAACTCGTTGAGCAGGACGTGGCTGGTCGGCGCGATGGCGGCGCACCACGCGGCCGGGTCGATCTCGGCGCGGCGGTGCGGGGTGAAGAACAGCCAGAACTCGATGTCGCTGTGGGCGTCCGCCTCGCCGGCGGCGAAGGAGCCGTACATCAGGGCGGCGTCCAGGCCGAGGTCGGCTTCGCAGGCGGTGCGGACGCGGGCGATCAGCTCTTCTTGGTACAGCACCCGGACATCCAAGCAACCGCGGTCGGGGGGCGGCAACGCGGTTTCCGGCGGGGGCGGGAGACGGGTCGTCAGAGGCGGCCGGCGGCCTTGAGGGCGAGGTAGGCGTCGGCGAGGGCGGGGGCGACGGTCTCGGGCGGGGCGTCCAGGACGGTGACGCCGCGGCGGGTGAGCAGGTCGGCGGTGCGGCGGCGGTCGGCGCGGGTCTGTTCGGCGGCGGCGGCGCCGTAGACGTCGCGGACGGTGGTGCGGGGGGCGCGGGCGAGTTCGTCCAGGCGGGGGTCGGCGACGGAGGCGAGGACGACCTCGTGGCGCTTGGTGAGGAGGGGGAGTCGGGGGAGCAGCGACTCCTGGATCTGGTGCGCGTCGAGGCCGGTGAGCAGGACGATCAGGGAGCGCTGCGGGGCCATCCGCAGGGCGGTGGAGGTGAGGGCGCGCAGGTCGGTCTCGATCAGGGCGGGTTCGAGCAGGGCCATCGCGTCGGTGAAGGCGGGGAGCACCTCGGCGGGGGAGCGTCCGGCGACGGCGGCGCGGCGGTGGCGGTCGTGGGCGAGCAGGTCGACCCGGTCGCCGGCCTTGGTGGCGAGGGCGGTGAGCAGCAGGGCGGCATCCAGGGCGGCGTCCAGGCGGGGGGCGTCGCCGACCCGGCCGGCGGAGGTGCGGCCGGTGTCGAGGACGATCAGGACGTGCCGGTCGCGTTCGGGGCGCCAGGTGCGGACGGCGACGGTGCTGCGGCGGGCGCTGGCGCGCCAGTCGATGGAGCGGACGTCGTCGCCGGGGAGGTACTCGCGCAGGGAGTCGAACTCGGTGCCCTGGCCGCGGGTCAGGACGGAGGTGCGGCCGTCGAGTTCGCGCAGCCGGGCGAGGCGGGAGGGGAGGTGCTTGCGGCTGGTGAAGGGCGGCAGGGCGCGGACGCGGCAGGGGGCGTCCAGGGTGGCCTGGCGGCCGGCCAGGCCGAGCGGGCCGAGCGAGCGGACGGTGACCTTGCCGGCGTGGTGGTCGCCGCGCCGGGTGGGGGCGAGCGGAGTGGTGAGGCGGTGGCGCTCGCCGGCGGGGACGGTGGCGGTGTGCCGGGAGGCGGCGTACGCGGTGCCGGGGGCCCAGGCGGCGGGGTACCAGGCGTCGCGGATCAGGGCGCGCAGCGGGCGGCCGGAGGGGTTGGTGACGAGCAGGTCGACGGTGGTGGGTTCGCCGAGGCGGACGGTGGGGGCGCCGGAGCGTTCCAGGCGCAGGCGGCGGACCGGGGCGGCGAGCAGCAGGTCGGCGGCGACGGCGGCGAGCAGGGGCAGCACGACCGCGCCGATGCCCGTCCAGGAGGGCAGGACCAGCCCCACCAGGAGGGCGCCGAGGGCGGCGATGAGGGCCGTTCGGCCGGTCAGGGCCATGGGGTGCTGGCTCGCTTTCTGGGGGTGGGGACGGCGGTGGGCCGGGGCGGGGCCCCGGCCCGGGCGGGCTACCGGGGCGCGGGCGTCTGGGCGAGGACGGCCTGGATGACGCTGTCGGCGGTGGTGCCCTCCATCTCGGCCTCGGCGCGCAGGTGGACGCGGTGGCGCAGGGTGGGCAGGGCGAGTGCCTTGACGTCGTCGGGGGTGACGTAGGCGCGGCCGGCCAGCCAGGCCCAGGCCCGGGAGGTGTTGAGCAGGGCGGTGGCGCCGCGCGGGGAGACGCCCATGGCGAGCGAGGGCGACTGCCGGGTGGCCCGGACCAGGTCGACGATGTAGGCGAGGACCTCGGGGGAGACGGTCAGCCCGGCGATCTCGGCGCGGGCGGCGGCCAGGTGCGCGGCGGTGGCGACGGGGCGGACGCCGGCCGCGGCGAGGTCGCGCGGGTCGAAGCCGTTGGCGTGCCGGGACAGGACCTGGAACTCCTGGTCGCGGGTGGGCAGCGGGAGGATCAGCTTGAGCAGGAAGCGGTCGAGCTGGGCCTCGGGCAGCGGGTAGGTGCCCTCGTACTCGACCGGGTTCTGGGTGGCGGCGACCAGGAACGGCTCGGGGAGCCTGCGGGGTTCGCCGTCGACGGTGACCTGGCGCTCCTCCATGGCCTCCAGCAGGGACGCCTGGGTCTTGGGCGGGGTGCGGTTGATCTCGTCGGCGAGCAGCAGGTTGGTGAAGACCGGGCCGGGCTGGAAGGAGAACTCGGCGGTGCGGGTGTCGTAGACCAGGGAGCCGGTGACGTCGCCGGGCATCAGGTCGGGGGTGAACTGGATGCGCTTGGTGCCCACGTCGAGGGCGGTGGCCAGGGTGCGCACCAGCAGGGTCTTGGCGACGCCGGGGACGCCCTCCAGCAGGACGTGGCCGCCGCAGAGCAGGGCCACGACGATGCCGGTGACGGCGGCGTCCTGGCCGACCACGGCCTTGGCGATCTCCTCGCGCAGGCCGGTGAGGGCGGCGCGGGCGTCGCCGGACCGGTCCGGGACGGTCTTGAGCAGCTGGTCGGTCACGGCTTCGGTCACGGCTGTCGTACCTGCCATTCCATGTCGTCGAGGTCGTCGGCGAGCCGCAGCAGCGCGGCGTCGTCGGTGGGGGCCGGGCCGTACAGCAGGTGCTGGAGGTCGGCGGCGGGGCGGCCGAGCCGGGCGGCGGCGGCCTCGGTGAGGGCGGCCGGGTCCGGGTCCCCGGTGGTGTGCGGGAGGCCGAGGGCGGCGGCGGCCCGGTGGCGGGCGGCGCGGCGCAGCGTCTCGGCGGCGTGGCCGCGGGCGTTCGCCCGGTGGTAGAGCCGGGCGCGGCCCTCGGTGGTCTCGGAGGCGCGGACCACGGCGGGCAGCCGTTCGGTGAGCACCGGGCCGAGGCGGCGGCCGCGCCAGAGGGCGGCGAGCAGGCCGGCCACGGCGAGTTGCAGGGTGCCCCAGTACCAGCCGGCGGGGATGAAGTCGCCCAGGGTCTTGGGCTGTTCGGGGGCGGCGTAGTCGTTCGGGCCGAGGGTCTGCCAGACCAGGTGCGGGTCGGCGCCGAGCAGGCCGAGGGCGAGTGCGGCGTTCCCCTCGTGGTCGAGCAGCCCGTTGGTGAGCGGGGCGCCGGTGCCCAGGGCGATCACCTGCTGGTCGCCGAGGGTGCGGCTGACCAGCAGGTGGTGTCCGGCCGCGGGGTAGCAGCCGGTGTCGCCGGGGCGTCCCTGGTAGCTCTGGCCGCCGAGGGTGGCGGTGCCGGCCCGGGCGGCCTCGGGCAGCGGGCAGGACGGGGCGACGGGGAGGGTGGCGCCGCTGCCGGAGAGGGCGTCGACGCCGGGGGCGAAGGCGTTCAGGGCCGGCTGGTCGGGGGCGATCAGGACGAGGCGGCTGCGGCGGCCGGGGGTGAGCGCGGCGAGGGCGGCGAGGTCGTGGTAGGCGAGTTCGCCGGGGCGGGTGAGAACGAGGGTGGTGTCGTCGGCGCGCAGGGCGGCGGCGAGTTCGGCGGGGCCGGCGGCGGTGCGGGAGTCGATGCCGTGCTGCCGCAGCAGCTGGTCGGCGGCGCGGGTGCCGTCGGGGTCGCCGGAGCGCGGGTCGAGCGGGTCGTAGGCGGAGCTGCCGGGGATGCCGGCGACCAGGGTGCCGACCAGGGCCAGGACCAGGGCGGCCAGCAGCCACCAGCGGGAGCGCCGCCACAGCGCGCCCGGGCGGGTGCGGGGTGCCGGCCGGGCGGGTCCGGCGGACGGCGGGCCGGCGGGCTCGTCGGCGGGCTCGGCGGTGGCGGGCGGCGGGGCGGTGGCGGTCATGCGGTTCCTCCGCCGGCCGGGACGGGCGTGGGGCGGGTGCGCCCGAGGGCGTGGTCGAGGTCGGCGAGCAGCCGGTAGGCGCGTTCGTCGGCGGGGTGGTCGCCGAACGCGATGTCGTCGAACAGCCGTGCCGCGGAGGCGAGTTCGGTGGCGTGTGGGGGCAGGGCGCGGCCTGCTTCGGCGGCGGCCTCGTCGGCGGTGCGGCCGGGCCGGGGGGAGAGCACGGTGCGTTCCTCCAGCCCGCGGACCAGGGCGCGCATCTGGTCGCGGACGGCGTCCGCCCAGGCGCCGGCGGCGGCGTGCGCGGCGGCGTCGGCGCGGTACCGGGCGGCGCTGCGCGGCCCTTCGGCGCCGGCGAACAGGGTGCCGGTGGAGCGGGCCGTCCGGCGGGGCGCGCCGTAGCGCCACCAGGCCAGGCCGGCCAGGGCCAGCAGGACGACCAGCAGCACGACGAGCGCGGCGTTGCCGCCGCCGCCGAGCGGTGCGGCGAAGCCGTCGAAGGCCCGGCCGATCCGGTTGCCGATCCAGTCCGTGACGCGTTCGACGACGCCGGGGTCGTGCTGGTGGTAGACGGCCTTGCGGAGCTCCTCGTGCGCGGCGTCGCGGGCCGCGTCGCGCGGTACGTCGACGGGGGCGCCGTTCGCGAGCAGCGCCCCCTCCCCCCTGGTCCCCATCCGGTCAGACTCCCGAGGGGGCGGGCGCGGCGGCCCGGTCGGGGCCGGGTCGGCCGGCGGCGCCGGTGAGTTCCAGGTCGAGCGCCTCGCGGCGGATCCGCCGGTCGGCGTAGACCAGGGCGAACAGGGCGCCGGCCAGCGGGACGGTGACGGTGTGGGCGAGGGTGCCGCCGACCGCGGTGACGGCGATGCCGACGGTGGCGTCGGTGTCGTCGCTGCCGAAGCCGTCGGACAGGCCGACGACCAGGTCGGCGACCAGCCGGCCGGGGACGAGCAGCACCTCGGTGAGGAAGTACAGGCAGATCGAGAACACCAGCAGCAGGGCGAAGACCCGCCACCAGGCGCCGCGGACCAGCCGCCAGGAGCGCTTGAGGGCGTGGCCGACGGACTGCTTCTCCAGCATCAGCGCGGGCAGGGCGAGCAGCAGCCGCACCGAGAGCCAGACCGCGGGCAGCGGGGCGAGGACCAGCAGGACCAGCCAGCCGGGCTGGTCGGTGGCGGCGGCCAGCAGGGCCAGCAGGCCGACCGGGACGGCGAGCGCGCCGATCAGGACGGCGGCCACCAGCAGGTACAGGCCGAGCAGCCGGCCGAGCCGGGGGCGGACCTGGGCCCAGGCCTCCCGGAGCGTGGTGTCCCGGCCGGTGAGGGCGTTGCCGACGACGGGGGCGAGCAGTCCGGCGGCCAGGATGCTGACCAGGGCGGCGACCGGGCGGGTGAAGAACGAGGAGAACGCCGCCTCGACGTCGGTGCCGTTGAGGTGGATCCACCAGTCGACGCCGGCCTGGACGAGTTCGACGACCACGCCGAGGCCCAGGCCGAGTCCGAACGCGGCCCGCCAGTTGCGGCGGACCAGCGCGAACGCGCCGTCCATCAGCTCGCCGAAGCCGAGCGGCCGCAGCGGGACCGGCGGGGTGCCCGGGAGGGCGGGGGCGGCCGTCGCCGGGGCGGGGGTCGCGGGGGCGCCGGGAGCGAGGGCGGCGGCGGGGGCCGGGTGGCCGGTTTCCGCGGTGCCGGGCGGTGGCTCAGGAGAACCGGGTGAGGTCCAGCCCGGGGTCTCGGTCATCGAGGCTCCTCGTCGGGGCACCCTGGCTCGGGTGCTTCGGGGTGCTTATCGTGCCACGGTGCGCACGCGCACCCCAGGGGTGTCCCGTTGCTGATCCACAACGGTCCGGCCGAGGGCCCCGGGTCACAACCTTTGCGATGGTATGACTGCTTCGGTGGGGGTCGGGGCGCGGGACGGCGGGGCCGTGCGGCGCAGGTCACATTCAGGTGATGAGAAGATGGAGACATGAAGGGACGCGTCCTCGTCGTCGATGACGACACCGCACTGGCCGAGATGCTCGGCATCGTGCTGCGGGGTGAAGGTTTTGAGCCGTTTTTCGTCGCTGACGGGGACAAGGCGCTGGCCGCCTTCCGGGAGACCAAGCCGGACCTCGTACTGCTGGACCTGATGCTGCCCGGACGGGACGGCATCGACGTCTGCCGGCAGATCCGGGCCGAGTCGGGCATCCCGATCGTCATGCTGACCGCGAAGACCGACACGGTCGACATCGTGGTCGGCCTGGAGTCGGGCGCGGACGACTACGTGACCAAGCCGTTCAAGCCCAAGGAACTGGTCGCCCGGGTGCGGGCCCGGCTGCGCCGGGCCGAGGAGCCCACTCCGGAGCAGCTGACCATCGGGGACCTGGTGATCGACGTCGCCGGGCACTCCGTCAAGCGCGAGGGCCGCGGCATCCCGCTGACCCCGCTGGAGTTCGACCTGCTGGTCGCGCTGGCCCGCAAGCCCTGGCAGGTGTTCACCCGCGAGGTGCTGCTGGAGCAGGTCTGGGGCTACCGGCACGCGGCCGACACCCGGCTGGTCAACGTCCACGTGCAGCGCCTGCGCTCCAAGATCGAGAAGGACCCGGAGCGTCCGGAGATCGTGGTCACCGTGCGCGGCGTCGGGTACAAGGCCGGGCCCAGCTGAGGATGAGCGAGGCGAGGGCTGACGACTCCCCGTCGGAGGAGCACTCCGGCGGGGAACACGCTGTGCGCGGCGACGTGCTGAGTTCCACCACCGGCCGGCCGCGCCGGCGGTGGTGGGCGGCGCTGTTCGCGCCGGTGGTCCGCCCGTTCCGGCACCCGGTGGGCCGGCTGCTGGCGCTGTACCGCCGCTCGATCCAGCTGCGGGTGGTCGCGATGACACTGCTGCTGTCCTTCGTGGTGGTGCTGGTGCTCGGCGTGGTGGTGGTCGCCCAGGTGCGCACCGGCCTGCTGGAGACCAAGCAGAAGTCCGCCCACGGGCAGGCCCTCGGCGGCTTCCAGATCGAGCAGGACAAGATCAACGAAGCGATCAACCTCCAGAACAAGGCCGGCGCCACCGCCGACCCGACCCGAGACCAGATCAACGCCTGGCTGACCAAGCAGGTCTCCGACCTGGCCTCCGGCGGCGCCGGCGTCTACTCGGTGATCGCGCTCGCCCCCGGCGGCCAGCAGGCCAGCGCCTCCAGCGCCGACCTGCGCGGCGCCCGCTACTCCGGCTCGATCCTGCCCGACTCGATCACCCCCGCGCTGCGCGCCCAGGTCGCCGCCGACCAGGCCAACCCGCAGGAGCAGCAGGTCAGGCTGCACCGCGCCCCGGACAGCCAGGCCAAGCCCGACGACGACAAGGGCCTGGCGATCGGCAAGCAGTTCACCGGCCCGGACGGCAACCCGTACCAGCTCTACTACGTCTTCTCCTTCTACCAGGAGACCTCCACCCTCAACCTGGTGATCGGCACCCTGGCCACCGCCGGGCTGTTCCTGGTGATCCTGCTCGGCTGCATCGCCTGGGTGGTGGTCCGCCAGGTCGTCACGCCGGTGCGGATGGCCGCCGGGATCTCCGAGCGGCTCGCCGCCGGGCACTTCGACGAGCGGATGAAGGTCACCGGCACCGACGACATCGCCCGCCTCGGCGAGTCGTTCAACCGGATGGCCAACGGCCTGCAGGCGCAGATCCGCAAGCTGGAGGAGCTGTCCCGGGTGCAGCGCCGGTTCGTCTCGGACGTCTCGCACGAGCTGCGGACCCCGCTGACCACCGTCCGGATGGCCGCCGACCTGATCTACGACAGCCGCGAGGACCTGGACCCGATGGCGGCCCGCTCCGCCGAGCTGCTCCAGGACCAGCTGGACCGCTTCGAGTCGCTGCTCGCCGACCTGCTGGAGATCAGCCGGTTCGACGCGGGTGCGGCGATCCTGGACGCCGAACCGGTCGACCTGCGGGACATCGTGACCCGGGTGGTGGAGGCCGCCGACCCGCTGGCCCGGGCCAAGGGCAGCGCGGTGCTGATCCGCGGTGCCGAGAACCCGGTGCTCGCCGAGGTCGACGGCCGCCGGATCGAGCGCATCCTGCGCAACCTGGTGGTCAACGCGCTGGAGCACGGCGAGGGCCGGGACGTGGTGATCCGGCTCGGCTCCGCCGAGGGCGCGGTCGCCGTCGGCGTGCGCGACTACGGCATCGGCCTCAAGCCGGGCGAGGCGTCCCGGGTGTTCCACCGCTTCTGGCGGGCCGACCCGTCCCGGGTGCGGACCACCGGCGGCACCGGCCTGGGCCTGTCCATCGCGGTCGAGGACGCCCACCTGCACGGCGGCTGGCTCCAGGCCTGGGGCGAGCCCGGCGGCGGCTCG
Organism: Kitasatospora sp. NPDC090308; assembly: GCF_044769485.1. Lineage (NCBI taxonomy): Bacteria > Bacillati > Actinomycetota > Actinomycetes > Kitasatosporales > Streptomycetaceae > Kitasatospora > Kitasatospora sp. NPDC090308. The sequence goes on from NZ_JBIVXY010000025.1 coordinate 9,165, forward strand.
CACTTCCGGCTGACCCTGCCGCGCACCCGCGGCGGCGAGATCTCCCGGGCCCCGTTCCGGCTGGAGCCGGAGGACTCCCGCTACAACCGCGGGATGTCCTCGGCCGGCGCCCCCTACCGGCGCACCGCGCGCGGCACGGCCGCGCTGTCCGGCGGCGAGTCCACCGCCGTCCCGGAGACCCCGGACACCGACCGGCACGCCTTCGGCTCCGGCCTCGGCGGCGTGCTCAGCATCGGCCCCGGCCTGGGCCGGCCCGCCGCCGCCCCGGTCTCCGACCCGTCGGACGTCACGGGCTACGGCGCCACCGGCGCGCAGATCGTGGTCGACCGGGCCCGGCCGACCCAGCCGGGCCCGCCCGCACCGGGCGGCGCCGACACCGACCAGGAGGGGACCGCCGGTGCGCAGGACCGACAGGACGGCTGACCGGCGGGTCCTCGCGGTGGGCTGGGCGGTGCTGCTGGCGACCGCCGCCACCGGCTGCGTCTCGATGCCCTCCGGCGGCGCCCCGCAGCGCCTGGAGGTCTCGCAGAACGCCGCCGACGCCCTCCAGGTGCACGTCTACCCCGTCGCCCCGCACAAGGGCGAGACCCCCCGGGACCTGCTGGCCGGCTTCCTGGACTCCTCCAACGCCGACCAGGCCGACTACGACACCGCCAAGCAGTACCTGACCGCCGTCGCGGCCCAGAACTGGAGGCCCGACGCGGGCGTGGTGGTGCTGGCCGGCGCCCCGAGCTCGCCCCTCGGCCTGCCCCCCGCGGAGAACACCGTCTCCGTCGAACTGCAGGTCACGGGCAAGCAGGTCGCCGCGCTCGACGCCAAGCACAGCTACCAGGCCCACTCCAACGACCCGTACGAGCAGACCTTCGTCTTCGTGAAGGAGTCCGACGGCCCGAACAAGGGCGAGTGGCGGATCAGCGACCTGCCCGACGGCCTGATCGTCGACCAGACCAACTTCAAGAACACCTACAAGCCGGTCCACCGCTACTTCTTCGCCCAGGCCGACCCCTCCGCCGCCCACCCGCAGACCTCCCCGGTGCTGGTGCCCGACCCGATCTACCTGCGCCGCCGAATAGACCCGCTCACCGAGGCCGCCCAGGCCACCGCCGACGGGCCCTCGCGCTGGCTCGGCCCGGTGGTGACCTCCAGGCTCGACGACGTCCGGGTGCTCGGCGCCTCGGTCGGCGAGAACCGGACGGCCACCGTCCGGCTGGAGGGCGGCGACCCGGCCGCCTGCAAGCAGATGGCCCAGCAGCTCTTCCAGACCCTGGCCGACCAGCAGAGCAAACTGGACCGGCTCGACCTGTCGATGACCGGCGGCGGCTGCTCGCTCAGCAGCGCCGAGGCCGCGCTGGTCGCCCCCGGCGTGCTGGCCGGCACCGACAACGGCGTCGCCGCGTACATCCAGCTCGACGACGGCCGGCTCACCCGCTACCAGGACACCGGCCTCGACCCGGTCCCCGTCCCCGGGGTGCTCGGGCAGGCCCCGCAGCCCGGCCAGTTCCGGCCCGGCAACGGTGCCGTCGCGGTCCGCCGGGACGGCGGCGCCGCCGCGGTGGTCGGCGCCGACGGCCGCGACCTGGTCGAGGCCGAGCTGGGCGACGGCGCCAAGTACGGCGAGCCGATCGTGCACAGCCGCGCCCCCCAGCCCGACCAGGGCCTGGCCTCGCCCAGCTGGGACGGGCGGCAGGACCTGTGGCTGGTCGACCGCGACCCGGCCGCGCCCAAGGTGCTGATGGTGCGCGACCGCACCGTCGTCCCGGTGCAGGTCGACGGGCTGGGCGGGCAGAGCGTGCAGTCGCTGCGGATCTCCTCCGACGGCACCCGGATCGCCCTGCTGGTCCGCCGCGGCGCCGGCCCGACCACCCTGCTGCTCGGCCTGGTCCAGCACGGCGGCACCGCGCAGCAGCCGACCGCCCGGATCACCGCGCTGCGCGACATCGCGCCGCAGCTGACCGAGGTCGCCGCCGTCTCCTGGGGCGACACCGACCAGCTGGTGGTGCTCGGCAAGGAGGCCGACCGGCTCCAGCAGCTGCACTTCCTGGGCACCGACGGCTCGCAGTCCACCGACTCCCCGCTCCAGGGCGGCGAGTCGATGACCGCGCTGTCCGCGACCGAGGCCCGGCTGCCGGCCGGCCCCAGCGGCTCGGTCGGTTCGGGCGGCCCGGCCGGTTCGGCCGTGCTGGCCTCCTCGGAGCGCGGCCTGTCGCTGCTCAAGGACAACCAGTGGCACGAGGTGCCCACCAAGGGGAAGGCCGCCACCGCGTTCGTCTACCCGGGCTGAGCCCGCCCGTGGCCCCGGCCTCCCCGGCCTCCCCGGTCCCGCCGGGCGGCGGCCGCGACGGTGGCGGCCGCCCGCGGCGGGCAGCCCGCCGCGCGCAGCGCCCGGGCCGCCTCGGCCAGGCTCGCCCCGGTGGTCACCAGGTCGTCCACCAGCACCAGCCGGTGCCCGGCCAGCCGCCGGGCGTCCCGGGCCGGCACGGCCAGCGCCCCGTCCAGGTTGCGGCGGCGCTCGGCGGCGCCCAGGCCCGCCTGGTCGGCCACCGGGCGGCTGTGCCGCAGCACCGGCGCGACCAGGGTGGCGACGCCGCCGCGGCGCAGTTCGCGGGCCGCGGCCTGGGCCAGCCGCAGCGTCGGGTCGTGGCCGCGGGCCCGGGTGGCGGACCGGGCCGAGGGCACCGGCACCAGCAGCAGCGGGGCGGCGCCCGCGCCGGTCGCGGAGCGCACGGCGGCGGCCAGCGCGGTGCCCAGCGGGGCGGCCAGCCGGAGCGCGCCGCGTTCCTTGTGGGCGAGCAGCAGTTGGCGCACCGGCCCGGCGTAGCGGGCGGCGGCGTGCACCGGCGGCAGCCCGGGCGGCGGCCGGTGCGGCCCGGCCGGCCCGGCGGCGGCGCCGTCCAGCAGCGCGCGGCAGGGCGGGCACAGGCCGGTGAGGCCGCTTCCGCAGCCGGCGCAGCGGGCGGGGAGCAGCAGGTCGAGCAGGGCGGCGAGGACCGGGGCCGGACCGGATCCGGCCTGGTGGGCGGTGCTGCGGCTGGTCACGGAACCCCTCCGGAACGCCCGCCGGGCGGCGGCATCAGCCATACGGTGGGCGGTGCCGGGCGTGTTGTCCAGCCGTTCGCCGGTGTTTCACCCGTAGGTGGGTAGACAGGGGGGAACAGCCGGGCCGCCGGCCGGACCTCGTTACGGTCGTCCGACTGGGGAGGCGAGATCCCCGCGTCAGGTGTTGCATGAGGTTTCCAGGGGTTTCGAATTCTCCTGGTGGGGAGGAAGTGAGGTAAGGGCCGGTGGTCCTCGCGGGTTCCCCGGGCGGTGTCCTGGGGGGCGGGCGGTGACCGACTGGTCCGGCTGGGTCTCACGCCGGTTCGGGACGCACTCCGAGCCGGTCAGCACGAGGGATCGGAGTTCTGCGTGGACATCGTCGTCAAGGGCCGCAAGACCGAGGTGCCCAAGAGGTTCCGCGAGCACGTGGCCGAGAAGCTGGAGAAGGTCCAGAAGTTCGACACCAAGGCGATCAGCCTGGATGTCGAGGTGTCCAAGGAGCCCAACCCGCGCCAGGCCGACCGCGCCGACCGGGTGGAGATCACCCTCCGCAGCCGGGGCCCGGTGATCCGGGCCGAGGCGTCCGCCAGCGACCCGTGGGCGGCGCTGGACCTCGCCTCCGCGAAGTTGGAGGCGCAGCTGCGCAAGTCCGCCGACCGCCGCCGGGTGCACAAGGGCGGGGTCAACGGGCGGACGCCGCTCAGCGTCGCCGCGGCGACCGCCGCGCTGGCCGACCTGCCCGCCGCCGAGGCCGCCCCGGAGACCGACGGCGCGGCCCGCCGGACCGTGGCGGGCAGCCTGGAGGTGGAGGGCGACGGGCCGCTGGTGGTCCGCGAGAAGACCCACGCCGCGGCGCCGATGTCGCTGGACCAGGCGCTGTACGCGATGGAGCTGGTGGGCCACGACTTCTACCTCTTCCAGGAGAAGGACAGCGGCCTGCCGAGCGTGGTCTACCGCCGGCACGGCTACCACTACGGCGTGATCCACCTCAAGGAGGACCAGGCCGCCGCCGCGGACGTCGCGGGGGCGGGCGGCGCGATCAACGGGCCCGACGAGGAGTAGGCGGACTGACGGCGGGCCCCGCCCGCGGCCGGAGCACCACGGTGGCCCCGGCGGCCCTCCCGGCCGCCGGGGCCGCCGGCGCGTGCGGGAGGCCGCCGGCGCGTGCGGGGGCCGCCGGTGCGGCCGCCGGGACGGGCGGGGCGGGCGGGACGGACGGGGTCACCCAGCCGGGCGGTTCGACGGCGCAGGGTGATCGCGGCGGGTCCGGGCCGTGGAATGATGGGCGCGTCGGACGTGACCGGAGGGCGGGGGAGGAGCGGATGGCGGAGCTTTCGCGCGAGGGGCTGGGGCCCGAGGACGCCGGCTTCCCGCCGCGCCGGGAGGAGCCGATCCGGGTGCTGGTGGTGGACGACCACGCGCTGTTCCGCCGCGGCCTGGAGATCGTGCTCGCCGAGGAGCCGGACATCCGGGTGATCGGCGAGGCCGGGGACGGCGCGGAAGCCGTGCTGAAGGCCGCCGACCTGCTGCCGGACATCATCCTGATGGACGTCCGGATGCCCCGGCGCAGCGGCATCGAGGCGTGCACCGCGATCAAGGACGTGGTGCCCAGCGCCAAGATCATCATGCTGACGATCAGCGACGAGGAGGCCGACCTCTACGAGGCGATCAAGGCGGGGGCCACCGGCTACCTGCTGAAGGAGATCTCCACCGACGAGGTGGCCACCGCGATCCGCGCGGTGGCCGACGGGCAGTCGCAGATCAGCCCGTCGATGGCGGCCAAGCTGCTGACCGAGTTCAAGTCGATGATCCAGCGCCGCTCGGACGACCGGGAGCTGCTGCCCGCGCCCCGGCTGACCGACCGGGAGCTGGAGGTGCTCAAGCTGGTGGCCACCGGGATGAACAACCGGGAGATCGCCAAGGAGCTGTTCATCAGCGAGAACACGGTGAAGAACCACGTGCGCAACATCCTGGAGAAGCTCCAACTGCACTCCAGGATGGAGGCGGTGGTGTACGCGATGCGTGAGAAGATCCTCGAAATAGGCTGAGCGCGAGCCGGGAACGGCCGTCGGACCCGACCGGGCCCGGCGGCCGTCGCCGTTCGGCCGCGCAGCCGTTCGGCCCGGCGTCCGTTCGGCCCGGCGTCCGTTCGGCCGGGCGGCGGCTCGGCCCGGCCGCGGCTCAGCCCAGCAGCCGTTCCAGCTCCGGCCGCAGCGACTCGTCCGCCAGCCGCTCCACCCGGACGTCCGAGCAGCCCACCCAGTCGGCGGCCTCGCGCAGCGCCTCGGCCAGCGCGGGGACGAACTTCGGTGCGTCCAGCGAGACCTGACGGGCCACCAGGGTGCCGCCCTCGCGGGCCGGGTCGACCCGGCCGACCAGCCGGCCGGCGGCCAGCAGCGGCATCGCGAAGTAGCCGTGCACCCGCTTGTGCTTGGGGGTGTACGCCTCCAGGCGGTGGCTCATGCCGAAGATCCGCTCGGTGCGCGGGCGGTCCCAGACCAGCGAGTCGAACGGGGAGAGCAGGGTGGTGCGGTGGCGCCCGCGCGGCTCCGCGGCCAGCGCCGCCGGGTCGGCCCAGGCGGGGGCGCCCCAGCCCTCCACCTCGACCGGGACCAGGCCCGACTCCGGGAGCGCGGCGGCCAGTTGGGCGCCCTTGAGGCGGTGGTAGTCCATCAGGTCGGCCCGGGTGGCCACGCCCAGCGCGGCCCCGGCCTGCGCCACCAGCCGCACCAGGCACTCGGCGTCGGTCGGGTCCTGCCCGAACAGCTCGGCCGGGACGGCCCGTTCGGCCAGGTCGTAGACCCGCTTCCAGCCGCGCCGCTCGGTGACCACCACGTCACCGAAGGCGAGCGCGCGCTCCACGGCGATCTTGGTGTCGGACCAGTCCCACCACTCGGAGGTCCGCTTGGCGCCGCCGAGCGCGGTGGAGGTCAGCGGGCCCTCGGCGCGCAGCTGGTCGATCACCCGGGCGTACGCCTCCGGCGGGACCTGGTGGCCCCAGACCCGGCCCTTGTCCCGGTAGGCGCGGCGGCGGAACGCGAACAGCGGCCACTCCTCGATCGGCAGCACGCAGGCCGCGTGCGACCAGTACTCGAAGGCGGTGCCCCGACCCCAGTACGCCTGCTCGACCGGGCGGCGGCCGACCGCGCCGAGCCGGGCGTACGGCACCAGCTCGTGCGAGCGGGCCAGCACCGAGATGGTGTCCAGCTGGACGGCGCCGAGCTGCCGCAGCACGCCCTGCGGGCCGGAGCGGCGGTCGGGGGAGCCGAGCAGGCCCTGGGCGCGCAGCGCGAGCCGGCGGGCGTGGTCGGCGGTGATCCGGACGGCGGGCGCGGGCGTCGCGGCGGCCGCGGCGGAGGTTTCGGAGAACGTCTCGGCAAAGGTCTCGGCCATGGGGCGAGGCTAGGCGCAGGCACTGACAACCGGCCGTCGGCGAACCGCTTTGACCGTTTGGACCCGGCATCGGACGATGTGCTCCCAGGGGTGACACAGGAATACCGTGCTGACGGACCTCCCGGCCGCTCGGACTCCTCGCATACGATGGCCCGTACGGTGGGGTGGACTCCCCACCGGCAGTCATCCAGAGCCGAATGAGGCAAGGAGCCCGCTCACGTGTCCGTCTTCGACAAGATCCTGCGCGCAGGCGAGGGCAAGATCCTCCGCAAACTGCAGCGGATTGCCGCCCAGGTCAACTCGATCGAAGAGGACTTCGTCAACCTCACCGACGAAGAGCTGCGCGCGCTGACCGACGAGTACAAGACCCGCCTGGCCGACGGCGAGAGCCTCGACGACATCCTCCCCGAGGCGTTCGCGACCGTCCGCGAGGCCGCCAAGCGCGTCCTGGGACAGCGCCACTACGACGTGCAGATCATGGGCGGCGCCGCCCTGCACTACGGGCACGTCGCGGAGATGCGCACCGGCGAGGGCAAGACCCTGGTCGGCACCCTGCCCGCGTACCTGAACGCGCTGACCGGCAAGGGCGTGCACCTGATCACCGTCAACGACTACCTCGCCGAGCGCGACTCGGAGTGGATGGGCCGGGTGCACCGCTTCCTGGGCCTGGAGGTCGGCGTGATCCTGGCGAACATGTCGCCGGCCGAGCGCAAGCGCCAGTACGGGATGGACATCACGTACGGCACCAACAACGAGTTCGGCTTCGACTACCTGCGCGACAACATGGCGTGGTCGCAGGACGAACTGGTGCAGCGCGGCCACAACTTCGCGATCGTCGACGAGGTCGACTCGATCCTGATCGACGAGGCCCGCACCCCGCTGATCATCTCGGGCCCGGCGGACCAGGCCACCAAGTGGTACAACGACTTCGCCAAGCTGGTGCAGCGCCTCAAGATCGACCGCGACTACGAGGTCGACGAGAAGAAGCGCACCGTCGGCATCCTGGAGGAGGGCGTCTCCCGGGTCGAGGACTACCTGGGCATCGACAACCTCTACGAGTCGGTGAACACCCCGCTGGTCGGCTTCCTGAACAACGCCATCAAGGCCAAGGAGCTCTACAAGGCGGACAAGGACTACGTCGTCATCAACGGCGAGGTCATGATCGTCGACGAGCACACCGGCCGCATCCTGGCCGGCCGCCGCTACAACGAGGGCATGCACCAGGCGATCGAGGCCAAGGAAGGCGTCGAGGTCCAGAACGAGAACCAGACGCTGGCCACCATCACCCTGCAGAACTTCTTCCGCCTGTACGACAAGCTGTCCGGCATGACCGGTACCGGCACCACCGAGGCGGCCGAGTTCCACCAGATCTACAAGCTCGGCGTGGTCCCGATCCCGACCAACAAGAACCCCAAGCGGATCGACCAGCCCGACCTGATCTACAAGTCCGAGCCGGCCAAGTTCGCCGCCGTGGTCGAGGACATCGCCGACCGCCACGAGAAGGGCCAGCCGGTCCTGGTCGGCACCGTCTCGGTCGAGAAGTCCGAGTACCTGTCGCAGGAGCTGCGCAAGCGCGGCATCCCGCACGAGGTGCTGAACGCCAAGCACCACGAGCGCGAGGCGCAGATCGTCGCCCAGGCCGGCCGCAAGGGCGCCGTCACCGTCGCCACCAACATGGCCGGCCGCGGCACCGACATCATGCTCGGCGGCAACCCCGAGCACCTGGCCGCCGCCGAGCTGGCCCAGCGCGGCATCACCCCGGAGGAGACCCCGGAGGAGTACGAGGCCGCGCTGCCGGCCGCGATGGAGAAGGCCAAGGCCGCGGTCAAGGCGGAGCAGGAGGAGGTGCAGGAGATCGGCGGCCTGTACGTCCTGGGCACCGAGCGGCACGAGTCCCGCCGGATCGACAACCAGCTGCGCGGCCGCTCCGGCCGCCAGGGCGACCCGGGCGAGTCCCGGTTCTACCTGTCGCTGGGCGACGACCTGATGCGCCTGTTCAAGGCCGGCATGGTCGAGCGCGTGCTGTCGATGGCGAACGTCCCGGAGGACGTGCCGATCGAGTCGAAGATGGTCACCCGCGCCATCGCCTCCGCGCAGACCCAGGTCGAGCAGCAGAACTTCGAGATCCGCAAGAACGTCCTCAAGTACGACGAGGTCCTCAACCGCCAGCGCGAGGTCATCTACGGCGAGCGCCGCCGCGTCCTGGAGGGCGAGGACCTCCAGGAGCAGGTCGGCCACTTCATGGACGACACCGTCGCCGCGTACGTCAACGCCGCCACCGGCGAGGGCTTCGAGGACGACTGGGACCTCGACAAGCTGTGGACCGCGCTCAAGCAGCTCTACCCGGTCTCGCTCGACCTGGACGAGCTGGAGGAGGAGGCCGCGGACCAGGGCGGTCTCACCCCCGAGTACCTCACCAAGGTCATCCAGGAGGACATCGCCGCCGCGTACGGCCGCCGCGAGGACCAGCTCGGCGAGCAGATCATGCGCGAGCTGGAGCGCCGGGTCGTCCTCTCGGTGCTGGACCGCCGCTGGCGCGAGCACCTCTACGAGATGGACTACCTCCAGGAGGGCATCGCGCTGCGCGCCTACGCCCAGCGCGACCCGCTGGTCGAGTACCAGCGCGAGGGCTTCGACCTGTTCTCCGCGATGATGGAGGGCATCAAGGAGGAGTCCGTCGGCTACCTGTTCAACCTGGAGGTCCAGGTCGAGCAGCAGGTCGAGGAGGTCCCGGTCCCGGACGACGAGCAGGTGCTGCTCGACAAGCTGGAGAAGGACGCCGCCGTCCCGGCCGCCCGCCCGGAGATCCGCGCCAAGGGCCTGGAGGCCCCCGAGCGCAAGAAGCTCCACTACATCGCCCCGTCCGACCAGGTCGGCGGCGGCGTGATCGAGGGCGACTTCGAGGAGGACGGCCCGCTGGACGAGGGCGACGGCCTGACCCGCGCCGAGCGCCGCAAGGCCGCCAAGGCGGCGAAGGGCGGCCGGCGCCGCAAGGCCTGAGCCCGGACCCGCATCCGCACCGGCTGCCGCTTCCGCTGCACGGGGCGCCGCTTCCTCCGGGGGGCGGCGCCCCGCCGCGTTCCCGGGCCTCATCCGGTCTCCACGGCGGCGCACTGCCACTGGCCGGTGCGGGTGTGCCGCTCCAGCCGGAAGGCCAGCAGGTGGTGCCGGGGGCCGAGCTCCACCCGTACGCACGCCTCCACCGCGCCCGGGCCCGGCGCGCAGTCGTGCACCCGGCCCAGCCGCGGACGCTGGGTGCGGCCGCGCGGGCGCAGCGGGCCGGTCCGGACCAGCGCCGCGAGCTGGTGGAAGCCCGGCAGTGTGGTGTGCCGCTGCAACTGGTGCACCGGGCGGGCCCCGCACAGCACCTCCACCAGCCGGTGCGCGAACCGCCCCGCGAGCTCGGCGTGCCCGCTGCTGCCGGGCGCGGCCGTCCGGGGCCGGTACGGCGGGCGGGGCCCGTCGCAGGCCGCGCGCGGGCTGCGGACCGGGCGGGGGCCGTCACCGGCCGGGTGGGGGTGCGGGGACGGGTGCGGGTGCGGGGACGGGTGTGCGGGCGCGGCCGGGGACGGGGTCGGGTGGGGGTGGCGGACCGGCCGGCGGGTGGCGGGGGCGGGGCGGACCAGTGGACGGATCCGGGGGCCGGGCGTCCGGGTGAGCTGCTGCTCGGTCATCTGCTCGGTCATCGTGGCCCTCTCGGTGGCGGGAGTGTCAGTGGCAGTGATGCTGCCGGGGCCTTTGCTACCGGGCGGGCGGAGGGCGGGCCAAGGGGTTTCCGGCGGCTGCGGCGGCGCCCGGAAATCCACCCGTACGGGTGGCGGCCCGTCGGGCGCAACGGTGGCGCGGCCGGTGCCGGGGCGCGGAGTTGACGGCGGCTCGGGCAGCGGAACGGCCCGTAGGGGGACGTCGGCGGTGACCTGATCGGCGCAGGGGCCGGGCGCCGGAGGGCCATCGCGGGCCGCCCGGCGGGCTGCGTATTCTTGACCCGTCGCACAGTGAGACCGTCAGAAGGGTGCCCCGATGCGCGTGTACGTGCCGACCACGTTGAAGGACCTGGCGGTGGCGCACCCCGAGGGCGTCCTGGAGCAGAGCGTCGCCTACGCCGTGACGCCCGCGCTGCGCGAGTGGTACGTCAGCGACGACCTGGAGGAGCTGGAGTACGCGGCCCTCAACCGGGCGGCGCTCTCCTCGGTCCGGCTGCTGGCCGCCGACCCGGACGCCCCGCGCCGCCGGGTGGTGCTGGCCGTCGAGGTCGCCGACTCGGCGGTGACGCCTTTCCCCGGCGACGAGTACCAGGACCAGGCCTCGCTCGGCCGGGTCGTCCTGGCCGGCCCGATCCGCCTCGCCAAGGCCGCCGCGGTCCACGCCGACGACACCGACCCGGACGTCCTGGCCGACGTGACGGCCGCCGCCGGCGCGGTCACCGCCGCGGACGGCGGCGACCAGGACGCGCAGTTCACCGTCGACGGCGCGGAGGACCACGAACTGCTCTGGTTCGCGATCCAGGAGATCCCCGGCCTGATCGCCTGACCGCCCGACCCCGCACCACCCGAAGACCCCGCCACGGCCCCGGCCGTGGCGGGGTCTCCGCGTTGCGGGCCAGGTCGGGGTGGGACGGGCCTGCGGCGCTCCACGGGACGGGTTCAGCGCCGCCCGGCGGGCTCGCCACCGGGGCAGCGGGGCGCCGGGGCAGGTCGCCGGGGCGGGGCCTTCGGCGACCCCGGGCGCGGGCGGTTGTCGGCGGTGCCGGGGGTGGGTCTTGCCGCGGGCGTGGCTGTCGAGGGCGGGGGCCGGCGCTCGTTGGGGGTCGGTGGACGGCCTTCCGGGCGGGTG
>NZ_JBIVXY010000025.1:20526-64897 GCF_044769485.1 Kitasatospora sp. NPDC090308
CGGGCGGTTTCTGTCGGCGGGTGCCGCTGTGGGCTCGGTCGCAGGTGGCTTCGCGGGGGCGGAGGGCTTTGGGGCAGGTGCTGGGCAAGTACGGGCGGTCTCCGCCGCCCAGTTGCCCGGGGTGTCAGGAGTGGGCTTGGCGGGTGCGGGGGCAAGTGCGGGCGGTTGCTGCCGCTGGATGCGTGTGCTGTCGGGAGTGGGTCTCGCCATGGGCGTCGAGGGGGAGGGGCCCGGTGCTTCGGGGGTGGGCGGTGGTCTCTCGGGTGGGTGCGGGCGGTTTCTGTCGGCGGGTGCCGCTGTGGGCTCGGTCGCAGGTGGCTTCGCGGGGGCGGAGGGCTTTGGGGCAGGTGCTGGGCAAGTACGGGTGGTTCTTCGCCGCCCGGTTGCCCGGGGTGAGCCTTGTCGTGCGTGCTGGGGGGCTCGATGGGTGCGGGTGGGTTTCTGTCAGCGGGTGTCCGTGGTGTCGCTGTGGGCTCGCCGCAGGCGGCTTCGCGGGGTCGGGGCGGGCCTGCGGCGTTCCCGGGGTGGGTGGCGGGGGTCTCCGGGGTGGGGGCGTCGGGGCGGGGCCGCGCTCGGGAGTTCGTTGCGCTTGCAAGTGTGTGCGTGTGCAATTATTGTCGAAGCTCGTAAGGCGCACTGGCAATTGTATGGAGGTTCGCGTCATGCCCCTCGCGCTTCTCGCCCTGGCCATCGGGGCGTTCGGGATCGGCACCACCGAGTTCGTGATCATGGGGCTGCTGCCCGAGGTCGCGGCCGACTTCGGGGTGGGCATCCCGACCGCCGGTCTGCTGGTCACCGGCTACGCGTTCGGCGTGGTGGTCGGGGCTCCGTTGATGACCGTGCTCGGGACCCGGATCAGCCGCAAGCGGATGCTGATGCTGCTGATGGTGCTGTTCACCGCGGGCAACCTGCTGTCCGCGCTGGCGCCCGGGTTCGGGGCGATGCTCGCCGGGCGGATCGTCGCCTCGCTCGCGCACGGCGCGTTCTTCGGGATCGGGTCGGTGGTCGCCGCCGAGCTGGTCGCGCCGGAGCGCAAGGCCGGGGCGATCGCGACCATGTTCACCGGGCTGACGGTGGCCAACGTGGTCGGCGTGCCGCTGGGCACCTTCGTCGGCCAGCAGGTCGGCTGGCGGGCCACCTTCGCCGCCGTCGCCGTGCTCGGCGTGGTCGGGCTGCTCGGCATCGCCCGGCTGGTGCCCGAGCTGCCCCGGCCCGAGGGGGCGCACCTGCGGCGGGAGCTGGCGGCGTTCAGGAACGTCCAGGTGGTGCTGGCGATGGGCATGACGGTGCTCGGCTTCGGCGGGGTGTTCGCCGCGATCACCTACGTCAAGCCGATGATGACCGAGGTCGCCGGGTTCTCCGAGGGCGGGGTGACCTGGCTGCTGGTGCTGCTCGGGGTCGGCATGTTCCTGGGCAACCTGCTGGGCGGGCGGTTCGCCGACCGCCGGCTGATGCCGATGCTGTTCACCACCCTGGGCGCCCTGACCGTCGTGCTCGCCCTGTTCACCGTCACCGCGCACCACCGGGTCACCGCCGCCGTCACCCTGCTGCTGATCGGCGCGCTGGGCTTCGCCACCGTGCCGCCGCTGCAGAAGCGGGTCCTGGACCAGGCGCACGGCGCGCCGACGCTGGCCTCGGCCGTCAACATCGGAGCATTCAACCTGGGCAACGCGCTGGCCGCCTGGCTCGGCGGGGCGGTGATCACCGCCGGGTTCGGCTACACCGCCCCGAACTGGGTGGGCGCGCTGCTGGCCGGCTCCGCGCTGCTGCTGGCCGTGGCCTCGGCGGTGCTGGAGCGCCGCGCACCGGCCCCCGCCACCGCCCGCGTTCCGGTCCTGAACCACTGAGAACCCTCGAACTCCCCGACTGGAGAAGGAACATGAGCACCACCGTCCCCCACGTGACCCTCAACAACGGCGTCGAGATGCCGCAGCTCGGCTTCGGCGTCTTCCAGGTCCCGGACGAGGAGACCACCGCGGCCGTCGCCGCCGCCCTGGAGGCCGGCTACCGCAGCATCGACACCGCCGCGGTCTACGGCAACGAGCACGGCGTCGGGAAGGCGCTGGCCGCGTCCGGGCTGCCGCGCGAGGAGCTGTTCGTCACCACCAAGCTGTGGAACGCCGACCAGGGCCACGACGAGACGCTGCGGGCCTTCGACGCCAGCCTCGACCGGCTCGGCCTGGAGTACGTCGACCTGTACCTGATCCACTGGCCCACCCCGGCCCGGGACCGGTACACCGACTCCTGGCGGGCGATCGGGGAGCTCGCCGCCGCGGGCCGGATCCGCGCCGCCGGCGTCTCCAACTTCCAGCCCGCGCACCTGACCCGGCTGATCGAGTCCGGCGGCCCCGTCCCGGCCGTCAACCAGGTGGAGCTGCACCCCGGCCTCCAGCAGGCCGAACTGCGCGCCTTCCACGCCGCGCACGGCATCGCCACCGAGGCGTGGAGCCCGCTCGCCCAGGGCGCCGTGCTGGACGACCCGGCGATCACCGCGATCGCCGGGCGCACCGGCAAGTCCCCCGCCCAGGTGGTGCTGCGCTGGCACCTGCAGCTCGGCAACCTGGTGATCCCCAAGTCGGTCACCCCGGCCCGGATCCGGCAGAACCTGGACGTCTTCGACTTCGCCCTCACCGAGGACGACCTGGCGGCGATCGCGGCCACCGACCGGGGCCTGCGCACCGGACCGGACCCGGACACCTTCAACTGACCCCGCCGGCTCTCACCCGGCCTCCCCGCGAGCACGGCACGGTGCCCCGGACGCCCAGGCGTCCGGGGCACCGTGCCGTACCCCCGCCGGGGGTGGTGGTACCCCGGGCAAGAGGGGTACTAGCACCCCCGAAATCCGCCTGACGGGCCGTCATGCTGGAAGCACAGTGATTCGGTGAAGGCGAAATGGGGCCAGGACATGAGTGCACGTGTGGAAGGAACGGAGAAGACCCGACCGGAGCTCGGCGGAGCGGCCGCGCTGGTGCTCCGCGGGGTGTCCCTGACCGGGATCGCCCTCGGGGAGGCGCTGCTGCTGCTCTGGTTCTGCCTCGTGGTGTGCCTCAGCTTCGTCGGCGTCGGCCTGCTGCTGCTGCCCGGCGCGCTGGACGCGATCCGGGCGGACGCCCGCCTGCAGCGCCGGCTGGCGCTGCGCTGGTCCGGCGTCCGGGTGGACGCGGCCTACCCGCCGGAGCCCGCCGACGGCCCGGCCCGGACCCGCCTGCGGCGGGCCCACCGGATGCTCGGTGAGCGCGCGACCTGGCGGGACCTGCTCTGGACGCTGGTCAACCCGGTGGTCGGTCCGGTGCTGGCGCTGCTGCCGGCCGTCGCGATCCTGGGCGGCCTCTGGGGCCTGGCGCTGCCGTTCGCGTGGAAGGGCCTGAGCGAGTCCTGGGACGGCATCTGGTTCACCTTCGTCCCGGTCCGGAGCCAGGGCACCGCGATCCTGGCCGCCGTCCTGGGCGCGGTGGAGCTCGCCGTGGGCGTGCTGCTGCTGCCGAGGCTGATGCTCGGGCTGCACGGCCGCTGGGTGCGGCTGGTCCTGGGCTCCACCCGGGCCGACCTGACCAACCGGGTCGAGCACCTGGCCAACTCCCGCTCGGACGCGATGGACATGCAGGCCAACGAGCTGCGCCGGATCGAGCGGGACCTGCACGACGGCGCCCAGGTCCGGCTGGTCGCCCTCGGGCTGACGCTGTCGGCCGCCGAGTCGCTGATCGAGCAGAACCCGGCGGCGGTGCGCGCGCTGCTCGCCGAGGCCAAGGACAACTCGGCCAAGGCGCTCAACGAACTGCGCGACCTGGTGCACGGCGTGCACCCGCCGCTGCTGGCCGACCGCGGCCTGGTGGACGCCGTCCGCACGCTGACGCTGGAACTGCCGCAGCGGGTCCAGCTGACCGGCTCGGTGCCGGGCCGGCTGCCCGCCCCGGTGGAGTCGGCGGCCTACTTCGCGATCGCCGAGCTGCTCAACAACGTGACCAAGCACGGCAAGGCCACCGAGGTGACGGTCGACATCCACTACGTCGACCGCGAACTGCGGGTCTCCGTGCACGACAACGGCGTCGGCGGGGCCGACGCCGGCCGCGGCAGCGGGCTGCGCGGGGTCGAGCGGCGGCTGGCCGCCTTCGACGGCCTGCTCGCGATCAACAGCCCCGCCGGCGGCCCGACCATGGCGGCCTTCTCCATCGGCTGCGACCTGCTGCCCGACACCGGCACCACCCAGGGCGACTAGCCCCCGCCACCGGCCACACGGGGGCGCCGCGGGCCGGCGGCGCCCCTCCCCGGCCGCAGGGCCCCGCGACGGCCCCTCCTCCGGCATGCCCGACAGCTCCTCCTCCGGCATGCCCGGCGGCTCCTCCTCCGGCGTGCCCGACGGCCCTTCCCCCGGCATGCCCGGAAGCGGCCCGCACCCGTTCCCCCCGGCCCGCCGGGCGGTCCCCGCCCGCCGAAGACACGACTCCTCTTCCGCTCCTGACCGAAGGACCGATCGACATGACGGGCAAGAAACGCCACTTCGCCTCGCGGATGGGCCGGTGGAGCGCCAACCATCCGTGGTGGGCCGTCCTGGTCTGGCTGCTGCTGACCGTGGTCGCCTTCTCCATCGGCACGGTGGTGAAGGGCCGGGAGGCCACCAACCAGGAACTCCTGGTCGGGCAGGCGGCCACGGCCGACCGGATCGTCAACGAGAACGGCCTGCGCGGCCCGGCCACCGAGAACGTGCTGGTCGGCCCGCTCGACGGCCGGCTGGACGACGCGTCCGCCGCGGCCGCCGCCGAGCTCAAGCAGCAGCTCGGCGCGCTCGCCGGGGTCGCCTCGGTGTCCGACCCGATCCCCTCGGCCGACCAGCGGGTCCTGCTGCTGCAGGTCGCCGTCGAGGGCGACCCCGACACCGCGAACGACCGGGTCGCGCCGCTGCTGGCGGCCACCCGGGCGGTCCAGCAGGCGCACCCCGACCTGCGGGTCGAGGAGGTCGGCGAAGCCTCGATCAAGAGCGACTTCCAGGACTGGCTCGGCAAGGACCTGCAGAAGGCGACCACCATCAGCGTGCCGGTCACCCTGGTCATCCTGGCGCTGATCTTCGGCGCCGTGGTGATGGCCGGCGTGCCGGTGCTGCTGGGCCTGACCGCGGTGGCCTCCACCCTGGGCCTGTGGGCGCTGGCCTCCCAGGTGGTGCCCGACCCCGGCACGGTGACGGACGTCATCGTGCTGATGGGCCTGGCGGTCGGCGTCGACTACTGCCTCTTCTACCTGCGCCGCTTCCGCGAGGAGACGGCCAAGGGCTACGGCGCGACCTCGGCGGTGGAGATCGCCGCGGCGACCTCCGGCCACTCGGTGGTGGTCTCCGGCGTCGCGGTGCTGGTCTCGATGGCCGGGCTCTACCTGGCCGGCGACCTGATGCTGGCCTCGATGGCCACCGGCGCGATCATCGTGGTCGCGGTGGCGATGCTCTCGGCGGTCACCGTGCTGCCGGCCCTGCTGGTCAAGCTGGGCCGGGCGGTCGACCGGCCGCGGATCCCGCTGGTGTGGCGCCTCACCCGGAGCCGGAGCAACCCGCGGGCCTGGAACTTCCTGCTGCGCCCGGCCACCAGGCACCCGCTGGTCTCGCTGGTGCTCGCGGTCGGCGCGCTGGTGGCGCTGGCGCTGCCCGCGCTGGGGATGGACCTGAAGGCCACCCAGATCGCGGACTACCCGCGCACCCTGGCCACGATGCAGAGCTACGACCGGCTGCTCGCCGAGTTCCCCTCGAACGCCAACACCGACGTGGTGGCGGTGAAGGCGCCGGCCGGGCAGCAGGAGGCGGTCCGCGGGCGGCTGGAGCAGCTGGCCGAACAGCTCGGGCGGGAGCCGCTGTTCGCCAGGGACATCCCGCCGACGGTCCGGGTCTCGGCGGACGGGCGCGGCGCCGTCCTGGAGGCGGGCACGCCGACGCCGCCGGGCACCTCCCCGGCCCGGGACTCGGTCGACCGGCTGCGGGACGTGCTGGTGCCGGCGGCGCTGAAGGACCTGCCGGGCGTGGAGTACGCGGTCGGCGGCGACCAGGCGGACGACATGGACTACACCGCCAACCTGAAGGACCGGCTGCCGATGGTGATGGGCGTGGTGTTCGCCCTGACCTTCCTGATCATCGTGCTGGCGTTCCGCTCGGTGGTGGTGGCGCTGACCACCGTGGTGCTCAACCTGCTCTCGGTCGCCGCCTCGTTCGGCTTCCTGTGCCTGGTCTTCCAGCACACCTGGGCGGACGGGCTGCTCGACTACCACTCGACCGGGCACGTGGTCTCCTGGGTGCCGGTGCTGCTCTTCGTGATCCTGTCGGGCCTGTCGCTGGACTACCACGTCTTCGTGGTCAGCCGGATCCGGGAGGGCGTGGTGGCCGGCATGACCACCCGCAACGCGGTGCTGGACGGCATCACCAGGACCGCCGGCGTGGTGACCGGCGCGGCCGCGGTCATGGTGGCGGTGTTCGCCACCTTCGGGACGCTGACCTTCATCGAGCTGAAGCAGATCGGCGTCGGGCTGGCGGTGGCCATCGTGCTGGACGCCACGGTGATCCGGATCTTCGTCCTGCCGGCCGCGATGACCCTGCTGGGCCGGGCCAACTGGTGGCCCTCGCGCACCGGCCGGGCGGTCACCGCGGACCTGCCGCGGCGCAGCGACGGGGCGTACCAGGAGCCGGTGGACGTCTGACCGGCCCGGCGGACGTCGGAGGGGGCGGGGTCGCGAGGACCCCGCCCCGGTCCCGGCGCGGCCCCGGCGGACGGCGGCGATCAGCCGTTCGTCAGTTCCGCGTCAGCAGCCATGGAGCATAGTGGTCAACGGAGTTGACCCTGGAAGACGGACAGGACGGAACCTCGATGAGCAACCCCTTCGACGATCCCGACGGCACGTTCCACGTACTGGTGAACGGCGAGAACCAGCACAGCCTGTGGCCCGCCTTCGCCGAGGTCCCGGCGGGCTGGCGCGAGGCGCTCAGCTCGGTGCCCCGGGAGGAGGCGGTGCGCTTCGTCGACGAGAACTGGACCGACCTGCGGCCGCTCAGCCTGATCGAGCGCGGGGCCTGAGCCGTGGCGGCCCAGGCGGCGATCGAGGCGGAGGGCCTCCGCAAGAACTACCGGGACCAGCAGGTCCTCAAGGGGATCGACCTGCACGTCCCGGCGGGCACCGTGCTCGGGCTGCTCGGCCCCAACGGGGCGGGCAAGACCACGACGGTCCGCATCCTCAGCACCCTGCTCGGACCGGACGGCGGCCGGGCCGCGGTGGCCGGGTTCGACGTCGCCGCCGCGCCGCGCGAGGTGCGCCGCCGGATCGGCCTGTCCGGCCAGTACGCCGCGGTGGACGAGGAGTTGACGGGCCGCGAGAACCTGGTCCTGCTCGGCCGGCTGCTGCACCTGGGCCGGGCCGGGGCCCGGGCCAGGGCGGACGAGCTGCTGGCGCGGTTCGACCTCGCGGACACCGGCGACAAGCCGCTGCGGGCCTACTCGGGCGGCATGCGGCGCCGGCTGGACCTGGCGAGCACCCTGGTCGGCGGCCCCGAGGTGATCTTCCTGGACGAGCCGACCACCGGGCTCGACCCGTCCAGCCGGCTGGTCCTGTGGTCCGTGGTGCGGGACTTGGTGGCCGACGGCGTGACCGTCCTGCTGACCACCCAGTACCTGGAGGAGGCCGACGAGCTGGCCGACCGGATCGTGGTGATCGACAAGGGCGTGGTGGCCGCCGAGGGCACCGCCGACGAGCTCAAGCGCAAGGTCGGCCAGGAGCGGCTGGAGGTCACCGTGGCCGATCCGGCCGACCTGCCGGCGGCGCTGTCCGCGCTGAACCCGCTGATGGTCGGCGAGCTGACCCGGGACGACCGCAGGGGCGTGCTGGGCGTGCAGTTGAACGACGGGCTGGCCGGGGTCTCGGCCGCCGCCGCCGCGCTGCACGCGGCCGGCATCCAGGTCAGCGGCCTCGCCCAGCGCCGCCCCTCGCTGGACGACGTGTTCCTGGAACTCACCGGCCACCAGGCCGCGTAGCGCGATGGCACAGCCGAACGCGGTCAGCTGCCGGGTGCTCTGGTCGCCGGTGGTCGACCGGGCCCGGGTGCGCGCCCTGATGTCCGACGAGGAACGGGCCCGGTACGGGCAGTTGGCCGCGCGCGAGGACCGGGCCCGGTACGCCACCGCCCGGGCCCTGGTCCGCACCGCGTTGGGCCGGGCCACCGGGGTGGCGCCGAGGGCGGTGGCGTTCAGCCGCCGGTGCCGGTACTGCGGCGGCCCGCACGGCAAACCGCGGGTGCCCGGCGCCGCCGCGCGGTTCTCGCTGTCGCACTCCGGCGGGCGGGTGGTGCTGGCCGTCACCGAGCACGCCGAGCCGGGGGTGGACGTGGAGCGGGTCGCCGCGCGCGAGGTGGACCGGCTGGCGCCCCGGGTGCTCTCCGAACGGGAGCTGGCGGACTTCCGGGAGATCCGCCCGGAGGACCGGCCGGCGGCCTACCACGTCTACTGGACCAGGAAGGAGGCGGTCCTCAAGGCGGTCGGCCGCGGGCTCTCCGTGCCGCTGCGCGGCCTCACCCTGGCCGCGCCCGGGCAGCGCGCGGCGCTGCTGTCCTGGAGCGGCGTCCCCGGGGCCGGGGGCGCGGGCCCGCCGGCCATCGCGATGGCCGACCTGCATCCCGGCCCCGGGTACGCGGCGGCCCTGGCCGTCGAGACCCCGGGGCGGATCGAACTGGCCGAGTGGGACCTCGACGGCCCGCTGGACGTGCCGTGAGCACTCCGGCTGCCGCAACAGCCGGAGGGGCCCGCCGAACGGAAGGGGGGAACTCAGCCGGTCACCGCGCGTCGGCCCAGACCAGGCCGGCGTCGATCGACGGGTCCTGGGCCAGGATGGCCTGCTGGAGACCGCGCATCTTCTTCCGGGGTTCCAGTCCGAGTTCGTTGTTCAACCAGGAACGGACCCGCTGGAACGTCGCCAGCGCCTCGCCCTGGCGGCCGGCCCGGTAGAGCGCGAGCATCAGTAACTCGGACATCCGCTCCCGTTCCGGGTGCTCGCAGGCCAGCTGTTCCAGCTCGTTGACCGCGTTGCCCTCGGCGCCCACGCTCAGGCGGGCCTCGTAGAGGTCCTCCAGGGCGTCCAGCCGGCGGCTGTTGAGCCGGTTGACCTGGCTGTGGCAGCGCAGCCCGCCGGAGACGTCGAGCAGGGCCGGTCCGCGCCAGAGCCGCAGCGCCTCCTCCAGCCGCTGCGCCGCCTCGTACGGCTGGTCGCGCAGCAGTGCGGCGCCGCGGGCGGCCAGCGCGTCGAATCTTCGGGCGTCGACCGCCTCCGGGGGCAGGTCGAGCAGGTACCCGTTGGCGGAGGTGGGCACCAGCAGGTTCCCGGGGACGCCGGTGACCGCCTCCAGGGAGGTGCGCAGCCGGCGCATGTTCGCCTGCAGGGCGTTCTTGGGGTTCTTCGAGGCCTGGTCGGAGAAGAGCTCCTCGATCAGGACGTCCATCGAGACGACCTCGCCGGGGCTGAAGCTCAGCACCGCGAGCAGGGTCCGCACCCGGTTCGCGCCGATGCTGTCGTGCCGGTCCTCGATCGACACCCGCAGCGATCCGAGGATTTCGATGGATACCCGGTTCCTGGCGTCGAACCGGCTTTCTACTGGGTGGTAATATCTCATTTTCTGCGACCCGATTCCGAGGCTCTGACCGCATAAGGACACGTCTGCGCATGCGTCGCCCGGCCTGTCTCCACTGGGCGGCGCTGATCCCTACAACCGGTCAATGGGGTGGTGTGCGGTGGGATGCGGCCTAAGGCCGACGGGCGGGCCAATGGCCCGCCCGTAGCGTGCTTTCGTGGCGCAGCGCTACGGCAGAAGGTGACATTGCCCCGGTAGCGGGACCGGGCGGCCCAGGCGCCCGGGTGGAGAAAAGACCAAGCGGTTGATCATTGATTTCCCCCGTCGTGTCCGTCCGAATCGCCCGCGCCCTTCCGAGGGGCGGACGTGTACCGAGTATTTCCTGGGTGAGCAGGCGTGGGCCGACCGCCGGCGCCGACCGCAGTCGGCAATGCGGCCCGGATCAACCTAACACGATCGGTCGAATTCCTTGCCGATTCCAGGGCCCCGGTAAACCTCCAACACCCGCCCCGCGGACGCTACCTGATGCCCCGTCAGGCAGTGCCACGCGGGGGTGCTGGAGTGTCGGCGTACCGTCAGAGCAGGTCGAGCCGCTGTCCGACGCCGAGTTCGAGGGCCGTGCGCCGGACGGCGTCGATCATGCCGACGTCCAGGATGGACATCCCGAACGGGTTGCTGACCACGTAGCCGGTGCCGGGCCGGACGGCCGGGACCCGCCCGAGCAGCACCTGGCCCAGGGTGCCGTCGATCGGCCGCCCCGGGCCGGTGCCGGGCGCGGACGCGGTGCCCGGCCGGGTCACCCTGCCCTCCTGGAGCAGCCGGCCGAGGATGCGGCGCGGGTTCTCCTCGATCAGGTCGAGGTCGTCCCCGTACACGGCCTCGGCGCCGAGGAAGACCTCCTCCGTCAGGTCGCCCAGCGAGACGTGCGCGAGGAAGCTGCCCGGCCGGATCCAGGAGGCCGGCACGTACGGGTCGTCGCTGGTGGTCAGGGTGACGGTGACCGGGGAGGCGGCGACCGCCCCGGCCGCGGTGGCGGCCACCGTGACGGCCAGCCCCGGGTGCCGCTCGGCGGCCCAGGCGACCAGCTGCGCCGAGCGTTCGGCGGACAGGTCGAACACCGTCACCCGGCGGGCCTCGGGGAAGGTGCGGACCAGCAGGTCCAGGTGGGCCCGGGCCAGCGCGCCGGTGCCGAGCAGGGTGAGGCCGTCCCACCGCTCGGGGCCGATTTCGCGCAGGCTGACCATGGTGTACGCGGCCGTCCGGATCGCGCTCAGGTAGCCGGCCTCGGCGATCAGCCCGGGCCGGGCGGTCTCCGGGTCGAAGGCGAAGCTCAGGCCGCCGGCCCGCTCGATGCCCCGGGACGGGTTGTCGACGGCCGCGTTGATCAGCTTCATGCCGTAGACCGAGCCCTCCTCGCGGTGCAGGGCGCCCAGCATCGCGATGGCCCGGCTGTAGGCGCCGTTGCTGTTGTGCCACGGCAGGTAGCCCTCGGCGGGGATCTCGGTCCGCCCGGCGGCCTGGTCGCGCAGGACCTCCGCCACCACCTCGACCGGGTCGAGCTTCTCCAGGCAGGCGAGCACGGCCGGTCGGTTGAGGAAGAGCAGGCTCTCTTGGGACATGGCGTTCCTCGGTTCGAAGGGGGTGTGGGGTGCTCCGTGGCGGCGTCCGGGCGGTGGCCGGGTCGGGGGCGCGCGTGCGCCGGCGAGCGGCTCCGGCCCGCCTCGTCCGATGAGCCATCGCAGCTTAGCTGATCATCTTCCTTGGCAGGCAAGCGAGTTGAGGGTGCGTTAGCTCGTCCCGGCGGTCCGGTGGGCGGCCGGCACAGTGGTCATCCTCGATCGTCGCGTGGTCAGTATTCGGTCAGTCGTTTGTCAATTCGGTCCACTAGCTTGATCCCCGTCCCCCTGGGCGTACCGCCCGGGGGACCAGCCGTGCAGGGGCACGGCACCCGGCCGGTGCCTGTCCAGGCGACCGCCCGGCACCCACGACGGTGTCCGCCCCGGATCACCACGCCGAACCGTCGACTGCGGCTGAGAGGAGCCGGCTAGCCGTGACCTCACTGATCGAGGTATCCACCCACTGGCCCACCCAGGTGTCCATCGCGGACCGCCAGCGGGCGCTGGGCCTGACAGACACCGAACTGCGGCGCTACGGACGGGGGTTCGGCCTGTCCGAGGTCTGCTGGGACGAGACCGAGAGCGAGACCGAGAGCCTGCTGGCCGCCGTCGGCAAGCTGACCGCGCTGCGCGGCCGGGAGGACAAGGTCCGCTACGTGCTCCGGCCGCGGACCCAGCGCTTCCTCTCGCCGTACCCGCTCAGCCCGCTGCACGAGGTGCGCCGGGAGGCCGGACTGCGGCACGCGAAGACCTTCGCCCTGACCGAACAGGCCTGCGCCTCCGGCCTGGTGGCCGTCGACGTGGCCGGCATGCTGCTGGCGGAGGACCCCGACCCGGAGGCGCTGGCCCTGGTGCTGGTCGGCGAGAAGGCGTACACCCAGGTGGCCCAGGTGCTGGCCGGCATGGGCATCACCGGCGAGGGCACGGCGGCCGTGCTGGTCTCCGCCGCGGCCACCCGCGACCGGGTGCTCGGCTTCGCCACCCGCACCGTCTCGGTGGGCGACCCCGGCCTGGTGATGTCCGACGAGGGCTTCGCCGCCTTCCGCGACATCTACCCCGACATGCTGATGGGCGTCATCGACGAGGCGCTGGCCGACGCCGGCCTGACCGTCGCCGACATCGCCCTGGTACTGCCGCACAACGTCAACCGGATCGCCTGGGTGCGCTTCAGCGACCGCCTCGGCGTCGAGGTGGACCGGATCTTCCTGGACAACATCCCGCAGACCGGCCACTGCTTCGGCGCGGACCCCTTCATCAACTACGCCAGCGCCCAGGCCCTCGGCCGGCTCCGGCCCGGCGACCGCTACCTGATGGTCTCGGTCGGGGTCGGCGCGAGCTTCGCCGCGATGGTCGTGGAGCACTGAACGTGAACGCGACGGGAGGACAGGGCATGACCGAACCGGGATTCAACCAGCGGCTGAAGGCCGCGGTGACCGAGGACGACCGCACCGCCCTGGTGTTCCTGGGCAACTTCGAGGTCGAGGAGCAGTGGGCGCGCGGCGAGATCGGACTGCCCCGGCTCACCTCGGCCGGCAACACCGCGGTGGTCAACCGGATGGACGAGTTCGCGCTGCTGCTCGGCGGCGCCGACGACCACGTGGTGCTGAAGACCGCCCCCGACCGGGAGTACCTCCACTACCTGCGCGGACTGGGCCTGCGCCTGCCCACCGTCCACGTGGTGGCCGACCAGCTGCCGGGCAACACCGTCACCCGGGACGCGCTGGCCGACCCCGGGCTGCTCGCCGTGCTGGCCCGGCTCGGCGAACAGGGCGCGCTGCTGCTCCCGCACGGGGTCTCCGAACTGGAGGAGGACCTGGCCGCCAAGGCGGGCATCGGGATCGCCGGCCCGCCCGCCGCCCTGTGCAAGGCCGTCAACAGCAAGGTCCACAGCCGGCGGATCGCCGACGAGCTGGGCCTGCGCCAGCCGCGCGGCTGGGCCTGCGCGACGACGGCCGAGCTGGACGAGGCGGTCGCCGCCGCCGCGGCGCTGCTGGACGAGGGCGCCGTGCTGCTGTTCAAGGAGGCGCTCGGGGTCTCCGGCAAGGGCATCTCGGTGATCGAGAGCGCCCGGCGGCTGGAGCGCACCCGGCGGATGGTGGCCGACGCCGCGAAGGCCGCCGGCACCGACCGGATCGCCTTCGTGATCGAGGAGCGGGTGGCCAAGGCCGCCGACCTCAACTACCAGTTCACCATCGGCCGCGACGGCTCGGTCCACCTGGACTTCGTCAAGGAGGCCATCACCGCCAACGGCGTCCACCTGGGCCACCGCTTCCCGCCGGACCTCCGCCCCGAACAGCTCGCCGAACTCGGCCGCGCCGCCGCACTGCTCGGCTCCCGGCTCGCCGCCGACGGCTTCCACGGCGTGGTCGGCGTGGACGCGATGACCGACCCGGACGGCGGCCTCTACCCGGTCATCGAGATCAACGCGCGCAACAACATGTCCACCTACCAGGTCCGGCTCCAGGAGCAGCTGCTCGGCCCGGGCCGCACCGCGCTGGCCCGCCACTACCCGCTGACGCTCACCGCGCCGCTGCCGTTCGGCGCGGTCCGCGACCTGCTGGACGGGCTGCTGCTCCGGGAACCCGGCGGGACCGGCCTGGTGGTCAACAACTTCGCCACGGTCAACGCCGGCGCCGCCGCGGGCACGCCGTTCAACGGCCGGCTCTACGGCCTCCTGATGGGCGGCTCCGCGCAGGAGCTCGCCGCGCTGGACGCCGCCGTCACCGAGCGGCTCGGCCGCGCCGCGGCCTCCGCCCCCACCCCCGCCCGGCCCCAGGGCCCGTCCCCGGCCGCAGTCGAAAGGGACCAGCATGAGCGCTGAATTCCAGGTCCAGGGCCTGGACGCCACCGCCCTCGCCGAGGAGTTCGGCACCCCGCTGTACGTGTACGACGGCGAGGCGCTGCGGCGCCGGATCACCGACCTGCGCGCGCTGCTGCACCCGCGGTTGGAGGTGTTCTTCTCGATGAAGTCCAACCCCAACATCGCGGTCTGCGCGCTGCTGCACCGCCACGGCGCCCGGGCCGAGGTCTCCTCGCTCGCCGAACTGCTGACCGCCCGCCGGGCCGGCGTCGCGCCGCGGGACATCGTCTTCCTCGGGCCCGGCAAGAGCCGCGCCGAGCTGACCGAGTGCCTGACCCAGGGCGTCTACGCGGTCATCTGCGAGTCGCTGCCCGAACTGGAGCTGATCGAGGAACTGGCCGCCGGGCTCGGCCTGGTCGCCCCGGTGGCCCTGCGGGTCAACCCGAGCTTCGCGGTCAAGGGCTCCGGCCTGACCATGGGCGGCAAGCCGCGCCAGTTCGGCATCGACGAGGCCCGGCTGCTGGAGGGCGCCCCGCTCGGCAAGCAGTACGAGCACGTGCGGCTGATGGGCGTCCAGGTCTACATGGGCACCCGGATCCTGAACGAGGACGCGGTGGTGCAGAACACCGTCCGCATCCTGGAACTGGCCCGGCGGATCGCCGCGCACCACGAGTTCGCACTCGACATGGTCGACATCGGCGGCGGCCTCGGCGTCTCCTACTTCGAGGGCGAGCGGGACCTGGACCTGGCCCTGCTGGCCCGCGAGGTCAACCCGGTGCTGGCGGAGTTCGCCGAGGCGCACCCCCGGACCCGGATGATCATGGAACTCGGGCGCTACCTGACCGCGGAGAGCGGCACGTACGTGGTCCGGGTCCGCTACACGAAGACCTCGATGGGCGAGAACTTCGCGGTCGCGGACGGCGGCACCAACCACCACATGGCCGCCGTCGGCATCGGCTCCTTCGTCAAGCGCAACTTCCCGATCCGGCTGCTCAACCGCTACGACGAGCCGGCCGACGAGGTCTGGAACGTCACCGGCCCGCTCTGCACCCCCAACGACACCCTGGGCAAGAAGGTCCGCCTGCCGCACCTGCGGGCCGGCGACCTGCTCGGGGTGGAGCGCTCCGGGGCCTACGGGCCGAGCGCCTCGCCGGTGCTCTTCCTCAGCCACGGCCACCCCGCCGAGGTGCTCGTCCAGGACGGCCGGGCCCACCTGGTGCGCGAGGCCGACAGCACCGAGGACCTGCTGCGCAAGCAGCGCCTGGTCGAGCAGGACTGACCCGCGACCCGGCGGCCCGGGCCACCGCACCGCGACGGCACTCCGCCGCGACGGCACCGCACCACCGAGGCACCCCACCGCGACGCCACCACGCCACCACGCCACCACGCCACGAAAGGGCGCGATCCACATGACCGACACCATCGAGACCACCGACCGCACCAGGGTGGTCGCCGCCATCACCGAGGCGCTCGGCGCCGTGCTCCAGCGCGACCTGGGCGACCTGGCACCCGACACCAAGCTCTTCGACACCCTGGGCCTGGACTCCACCGGCGTGCTCGACCTGCTGCTGCGCCTGGAGGAGCTGCTGGACGGGGAGTTCGACACCGACGAGCTGGAGATGAGCCACTTCGCCACCGTCCGGTCGCTGGCCGACTTCATCACCGCCGAGCTGGACGCCTGAGGATGTCCGTCTCAGCACCGGAGCGGGCCGGTGCCGCCGCGCGCGGCCCGGCCCGGCACCCGGGCCTCGCGGTGACCGCGGCGGCGCACCGGTTCTTCCCGACCGGCACCGCCCGGCTCGACAACCCCGTCGACCGGGGCTACCTCCTCGACCACACCGGCCACGCCGGCCTCGCGCTGGACCGGGCGGTGCTCGAAGGCGCCACCGGCAACCGGTTCCAGGACATGGGCGCCGACCTGCTCGACCGGCTCGGCCCCCAGCCCGCGACCGACCTGATGGTCCTGGCCTACGCCACCCCGGACCTGCTGCCCACCACCCTGACCGCGCCCACCCTCGCCGAACGGCTCCCCGGCCGCCCGCTGCTGCTCGCGGTCACCGACCAGGGCCGCTCCGCGCCGTTCAGCGCCCTCGCGCTGGCCCAGAGCTACGCCCACCGGCACGGCTTCCGGCGGGCCCTGGTGCTGGCCTTCGACCAGACGGTGCTGCCCTACCGGGTCCCGGCCGACGGACCGCTGCGCCTGGCCGGCGACAGCGCGGCGGCCCTGGTCCTGGAGGCCGTCGACGCCGGTCGGCCGGACGGCTACCAGGTGCGCCAGGTCTGCGGACTGGACCCGCGGCAGGCCGGCCGGGCGCTGCGCGAGCTGGCCGCCGAACTGGACCCGCGGGGCACCGCGGCGCTGCTGGCCGGACCCGGCCTCGACGCCGGCCCCGACGCGGGCCCCGAACCCGACCCCGGCCGACCCGTCGCCCGGCGGGCGGCGGCCGGCTACCCGTGCACCGCCCCGCTGAGCCTGCTCGCCGAGGGGCTGCCCACCGGGGTGCCCGTCCTGCTGGCCGAGTACGACCCCGCCCTGGGCGACCTGTCGGTGTGCCGCGTCGACCCCGCCCCGGCACCGTGACCGCGGCGGCGCACGCCCCGGCGGCGCAGGCCCCCGGACTGGCGGCGCAGGCCCCGGCCCCGGCCCCGGCCCCGGCACCGGCTTTGGCGCCGGAACTCCAGCGGGTCGCGCGGACCGAGGGGCTGCTCCCCGCGCTGCGCCTGCTGCTGGAGGCGCACGGCGACACCCCGCCGTTCGGGCCGACCGGCCACACGCTGCTGCCCGAGCCGGCCGCCGGCCCGGACCCGGTGCGCCGCCACCCGCTGCCCGGCGGCGCGGTCGTCCTGGTCCACGACCCGCGGGCGGCCCGCGCCGGGGCGGCCGTCGACCGGACGGCGCTGCTGCGGCTGCGGCTCGGCCTGGTCCAGGGCCTGCGCGACGCCTGCCTGGCGCACCTGGCCGGACGGGCCAGCGGCGGGAGCACCGTCCTGATGCAGCAGCTGGTCAAGGGCCAGCTGGCCGAGGCGCTCGGGCACCAGCTGGAGCTCGCCGCGCTGCTGGACGCCACCGCGCCGCCGGACCTGACCGGCCCCGCGCTGCGGGACCTGCACCGCCAGCTCACCGACACCGGCCGGGCCCTGCTGCGGCTGCTGGGCGCCCACGGCTACCTGGCCGACGGGCCCGGCGCCACCGCGCACGTCTCGGAGCTGCTGGCCGACGTCCACCTGCCCGCGGAGGAGGACCGGTGACCGCGCCGGACGGCCGCCTGGCCGCGCTGCGCGACCGGGCCCGCGAGTGGGGCGCCGGGTTCGCGGCGGCCGCGCTCGACCTGGACCGCGACCCCGACCGGATCGCGGACCACCTCGACCTGCCCGGCGTCCGCTTCATGAGCACCTTCGGCGTCCCCGCCGAGTTCGGCCGGCCGCCGCTGCGGATCGGACCGCACCGGTTCGAGGGCACCACCGCGCTGGAACGCGCGGTCGTGCTGGAGGAACTGGCCCGCGGCGACATCGGCATGACGCTGGCCGCGCCCGGCCCCTCGATGTCCGGCGTCCTGGTCGAACAGCTCGGCGACCGGGCCCAGCGGGAGTGGTTCTACGGGCGGGTGCTCGCGGAGCCCACCTGGACCTGCTTCGCCCTGACCGAACCCGACCGGGGCTCCGACGCCTCGGCCCTGGACACCGCGCTGCGCCCGGCCGGGGACGGCACGCTCGAACTGACCGGCGCCAAGCGGTACGTGGGCAACGCCTCGCGGGCCCGGGTCGCCGCGGTCTTCGCCCGCACCCGGCCGGGTCCGCTCGGCGTCACGGCGGTCCTGGTGGACACC
Source organism: Kitasatospora sp. NPDC090308 (assembly GCF_044769485.1). NCBI lineage: Bacteria > Bacillati > Actinomycetota > Actinomycetes > Kitasatosporales > Streptomycetaceae > Kitasatospora > Kitasatospora sp. NPDC090308. The sequence continues at coordinate 38,350 of NZ_JBIVXY010000025.1, forward strand.
GGCGACCCGGGCTACCGGGCCGAACCGCTCGACTCGCTCGGCGTCCGCGGCGCCCGGATCTGCGCCGTCACGCTGGACCGGGTGCGGGTCGACCCGGAGCGGGTGCTGGGCCGGCACCTGTCGCCGACCCGGCGCGGGATCTGGGCCTCCGTCCAGGTCTTCAACCGGCTGCGGCCCTCGGTGGCGGCCCTCGCGCTCGGCGTCGCCGGCGCGGCGCACGACCTGCTGCTGGAGCACCGGGCCGCGGCCCGGGGCACCGCCCGGGAGCGGATCGAGCGGATCGGCCGGCGGATCGGGGCCACCCGCGCCCTCGTCCACCGGGCCGCGGCCGCCGTGGACGCCACCGGCGACGGGTACCTCGCCTCGGCGGCGAAGGCCCGGGCCTGCCGGCTGGCCGAGGAGGTGACGCTGGAGGCCGGCGAACTGCTGGCGCCCGCCGCCCGGGCCACCCACCCGCTGCTGGACAAGCTGGTGCGCGACGCGCGCGGGGTGGAGTTCATGGAGGGCACCCGCAACATCCAGCACCTGAACCTGTTCCAGGGCCTGCTGTCGGGCCGGGCGGACGGGTGAGCCGGCCCCGCTGGCGGCGGCGCGCACCCCGCCCGGTCAGACCCGGTTGAGGTAGGCGAGCACGGCCATCACCCGCCGGTTGTCGTCCCTGGACGGCGGCAGGTCGAGCTTGGCGAGCAGGCTGTTGATGTGCTTGGCGACGGCCTTCTCGGTGATCACCAGGGCCGCGGCGATGGCGGCGTTGGACCGGCCCTCGGCCATGTAGCCGAGCACCTCGCGCTCGCGCTCGGTGAGCCGGGCGATCTGCTGGTCCTGCGAGCTGTGGCTGAGCATCCTGGAGACGACGTTCGGGTCCATCACGGTGCCGCCGGCGGCGACCTGGTGCAGGGCCGAGATGAACTGGTCGCTGTTGAAGACCCGGTCCTTGAGCAGGTAGCCGACCCCGCCGTCGCCGTCGGCCAGCAACTCCTGCGCGTAGAGCTGGTCGACGTACTGGGAGAGGAGCAACGAGGGCTGTCCGGGCCGCAGTCGGCGGCCCTCCAGGACGGCGCGCAGCCCCTCGTCGGTGTGGGTGGGCGGCATCCGGATGTCGACCAGCGCGACGTCGGGCTCGTGCTCGGCCAGCGCCCTGGTCAGCTCCGGACCCGACCCGACCGCGGCGACGATGTCGAAACCGTTCAGTTCGAGCAGCCGGGACAGGCCCTCACGGAGCAGGAACTGGTCTTCCGCGAGTACCAGGCGCATGATCGGTCCCCCGTGTCTCCCCGTCAGTCCCGGCCGCCGGGCCGGAAACCCTCCGGCCACAAGCTAGCAATGCCCCCATGGCCAAGCAAGCAAGCCGCAATCGGTCAGCGCCTGGTCAACTGCCTGTCAGCGCCGTTTGAAATGATCGTGAGGTCAGGCGCTGCAAGGGATTCCACGACGCGTGACCGACGAAGGCATCCACCGCTGTAACCGAGCCGGCCCGAAAATCATCCCGCCGGCGATATCGACGTGGACGGTGTCCCATTCAAGTCATCTCCGCTCCGTACGAATTCAATGCCGAGGACGTTTTCGTCAATCTCGAAACGGTCGTCGGACAACGCCTGATGCTCAAGTGCGAGGGCTTCAATTTCGCCGGTTCCATCAAACTCAAGGCCGCGCACGCGATGGTGAGCGCCGCCGAGCGGTCGGGCCGGCTGCGGCCCGGGTCGACCCTGGTGGAGAGCTCCTCGGGGAACCTGGGCGTGGCGCTGAGCCTGGTCGCCGCCAGCCGCGGCTACCGGTTCATCTGCGTCACCGACTCCCGCTGCACCCTCGGCGCCCGCCAGTTGATGGAGGTGTTCGGCAGCGAGGTGCACGTCATCACCAAGCCGGACCGGGTCGACGGGCTGCTGGGGGCGCGGATCCGGCACGTGCGCCGGCTCTGCGCGGACAACGAGGGCTTCCTCTGGCTCAACCAGTACGCCAACCCGAACAACTGGCAGGCGCACTACCGGCTGACCGGCCCGGAGATCCTCAAGGCCTTCCCCGACCTCGGGGTGCTGTTCGTCGGCGCGGGCACCACCGGCACGCTGATGGGCTGCGCCCGCTACCTGCGCGAACAGAAGCCGTCGGTGCGGATCGTGGCGGTCGACGCGGTCGGCTCGGTCACCTTCGGCGGCCCGCCCGAGCCGCGGCACATCCCGGGCCTCGGCACCGGCGTGCGGCCGGCGCTGCTCGACGAGTCCGTGGTGGACGACGTGGTGATGGTGGCGGAGCCCGACACCATCCGGGCCTGCCGCCGGCTGGCCCGCCACGGCTTCCTGTTCGGCGGGTCCACCGGGACGGTGGTGAGCGGGGCGGTCGCCTTCCTGGCCGAACACCCGCTGGACGGCGGCGAGTCGGCCGTCGCCATCGCGCCCGACCTGGGCGACCGCTACCTGGACACCGTCTACCAGGACACGTGGGTGACGGACCTGTACGGCCCCGACGTGCTCCAGGACACGCTCCGGGCCGAGGCCCGCTGACACCCCGGTCCGGACCGTCCTCACCAGCCCGCAGTACCCCGATGGAGACGTCATGACCTCGCCCACCCGTTCGACCCTCCCGCTGACCGGCGCCCAGACCGGCATCTGGTTCGACGAGCAGCTCGCCAGCGGACGCCTCGCCTACAACATGGCGGACTACCTGGACATCAGGGGCCCGCTGGACGACCGGCTGCTCGTCGGAGCCCTCACCCGGGTGACGGACGAGGCCGAGTGCACCCGGGCGAGGTTCTCCGAGGCGGACGGCCTGCCGGTCCAGCGGATCGAACCGCTGGACGGACTCCCGCTGCGCACCGTCGACCTGACGGACCACCGGGACCCGGTGGGCGAGGCGCTGCGGCTGATGGACGAGGACCTGCACCGGCCCTTCGACCTGCTCGGCGGCGTGCTGTTCCGGGCCGTCCTGTTCCGGGTGGCCGCCGACCGCTCCCTGCTCTACCTGGCCATGCACCACCTGCTCTCCGACGGCTACAGCCGCCTCGCGGTCTACCGCAGGCTCAGCGAGGTCTACGGGGCGCAGGCCGCGGGGGAGCCGGTCGCGGACGGCGCGCTGCCCGGACTGGAACTGCTGCTGCGCGAGGAGGCCGACTACCTGGGGTCGGCCGCGGTGGAGCGCGACCGCGCGTTCTGGGAGGGCCACCTGAGCGGCCCGGCCGGGCCCACCAGCCTGGCCGCGGGCGCACCGGTGCCCGGCACCGCGTTCCTGCGCGGCAGCCTCGCGCTCGACGCGCCCACCGCCCGGGCGCTGCGCGCGGCGGCCCGCGCCGCCGAGGTGACCTGGCCGACCTTCGCGATCGCCGCCGCCGCCGCGTACACCGGCAAGGCCGCCGGCCTGTCGGACGTGCTGCTCACCCTGCCGATGACCGCCCGGCTGACCGCCACCGCCCGCTCGGTGCCCGGCATGGTGGCCAACTACCTGCCGCTGCCGGCCCGGGTCGGCCCCGCCACCACGGTGGGCGGACTGCTCCGCGACACCTCCCGGACGCTGGCCCGCTCGCTGCGCCACCAGCGCTACCCGGCCGACCGGATCCGCCGCTCGATCGGCCTGCGGGCCGACGACCGGCGGCCGTTCGGCCCGTTCGTCAACGTGCTCCCGCAGACCCCGCAGTTCCGGCTCGGCCCGTGCGAGGCCCGGCTGAACAACCTCTCCACCGGGATCGTCGACGACCTGATGATCACCGTCCTGGACGGCCCCGACGACGGCGTCGAACTGCACCTCAACGGCAACCCCGCGCTCTACGGCGAACAGGAGGTCACCGACCACCTGCACCGCTTCGGCGCCTTCCTGCGCCGCCTGGCCGACGCCGACCCGGACACCCCGCTGGGCCGCCTGGACCTGGCCACCGACGCCGAACGCGCCCGCCTCGCGCGGGCCGGCACCGGACCGGCCGGCGCACCGGGCGGCTCGGTGCCGCAACGGGTGCGGGAGTTCGCGCTGCGCACCCCGGCGGCGCTCGCGGTGAGCGACGGGCGCACCGCGGCCTCCTACTCCTCGCTGGTCGGCTGGGCCGACGAGCTGGCCGCCGCGCTGGCGGCCGACGGGGTCGGCCCGGACACCCTGGTCGGCGTCCTGGCCGAGCCCGGCACCGCCTTCGTCGGCGCGGTACTGGCGGTGCTCACCGCCGGCGCGGCCTACGTGCCGCTGGACGTGCACGCGCCGCCGGCCCGGACCGCCGGGCTGCTCGCCGACGCCCGGGTCGGCCACCTGCTGGTCGGCCCCGGGCAGCGGGACCTGGCCGCCGAGGTGACCGCCGAGCCCACCACCCCGGCCGGGACGCGGCTCCACCCGCTGCCGCCGGGGCTCACCGCGCACCCCGTCCCGCTCTTCGACCCGCTGCCGCCGCGGGCCGCCGGCCAGGACCTCGCCTACGTGATCTTCACCTCCGGCTCCACCGGCAAGCCCAAGGGCGCGATGGTGCACCGCGACGGCCTGCGCAACCACCTCGACGCCAAGATCGACGACCTCGGCCTGGCCGCGGGCGACCGGGTGGTGCAGAACGCGCCGGTCACCTTCGACGTGTCGGTCTGGCAGATGCTCGCGCCGCTGCTGGTCGGCGGCACCGTCCGGGTGGTCGACCGGGCGACGGCCGCCGACCCCGACGCGCTGTTCGCCGTCACCGCCACCGAGCAGGTCACCGTCCTGGAGGTGGTCCCCTCGCTGCTGCGGGCCGCCCTGGACGCCTGGGACGCGCTCGACGCCACCCCCGCCACCGGCCGGCTGCGGCGGCTGGTGGTGACCGGCGAGGCCATGCCGCCGGACCTCTGCCACCGCTGGTGGCAGCGCTACCCGGCGATCCCGCTGGTCAACGCGTACGGACCCACCGAGTGCTCGGACGACGTCACCCACGCGCTGCTGTGCGCCGGTGACGAGGTGGGCCCGCGGGTGCCGATCGGCGCGCCGGTGCGCAACACCCGCCTGTACGTGCTCGGCGACGACCTGCGGCCGGTGCCGCCGGGCGGCGCGGGCGAGCTGTACGTGGGCGGCGCGGGCGTCGGGCGCGGCTACCTGCACGACCCGGTCAGGACCGCCGGCGCCTTCCTCGCCGACCCGTACGGGGCGCCCGGCGCCCGGATGTACCGCACCGGCGACCACGTCCGGTGGCGCCCCGACGGGCAGGTGGAGTTCCTGGAGCGGCGCGACCACCAGGTCAAGGTGCGCGGCCACCGGATCGAGCTGGGCGAGGTCGAGGCCGCGCTGCGCGCCCTGCCCGGGGTGCTGGACGCGGCCGTCACCGCGCCCAGGGACGCCGCCGGCCGGGCCCGGCTGGTCGCCCACCTGGTCGCGCCGGGCACCGACCCGGCCGCCGTGCGGGAGGAGCTGGCCCGGGTGCTGCCCGACCACCTGGTGCCCACCGCCTGGATGCCGCTGCCGGCCCTGCCGCTGACCGCGCACGGCAAGGTCGACCGCAAGGCGCTGACGGCCCCCGGCACCCCCGCCCCCGCCGCCGACCCCGGCCGGGGCGCTGCCGCCGCGTCCGCCGGTCGGCGGCCGGCCACCGAGGCGCAGCGGGTGCTGTGCGAGGTGTTCGCCGAGGTGCTCGGCCTGGCCGAGGTCGGCGTCGACGACAACTTCTTCACCCTGGGCGGCGACTCGATCAGCTCCATCCAGGTGGTCAGCCGGGCCCGGACCCGGGGCGTCGTGCTCCTGCCGCGGGACGTCTTCGCCCTCAAGACCCCCGCCGCACTGGCTGCGACCGCCGCCGGCCCCACCGCCGGGCGGACCGTCCGCCCCGACGCCGACGCCGAGGACGGCGTCGGCGAGGTCGAGCCGACCCCGATCATCGCCCAGCTCACCGAAGACCTCGGCGAACTCGATGGCCCGGCAAGCGAGTTCAGCCAGTACGTGGTGGTCAGGACGCCGCCCGGGCTGACCGTCGAACGGCTCACCGAGCTGCTGGCGGCCCTGCTCGCCCGCCACGACGCGCTCCGGATGGCCGTCACCGCGACCGCGCCCGGCGTCTGGACGCTGCGCACCCGGCCGCCCGGCGCCGTCGACGCCGCCCGGCTGGTCGACGCGGTCGACGCCACCGGGGCGCTCGGCGACCCGGCCGCGCTCGACGCGCTGGTCGCCGAGCAGGTCCGGGCCGCCCGCGCCCGGCTCGTCCCGGCCGAGGCCGGGACGCTGCGGGCGGTGCTGCTGGACGGCGGCCCCGCGAGGGACGGCCGACTGCTGCTGCTCGGCCACCACACCGTGGTCGACGGGGTCTCCTGGCGCATCCTGGTCGCGGACCTGGAACGCGCCTGGACCGCCCTGGCCGCCGGACGCCCGCCCGTCCTGGAGCCCGTCCCGACCTCCTACCGGCGCTGGGCCGCGATCCTGGGCGAACAGGCCCGCAGCAGCGCCCGGATCGCGGAACTCCCCTACTGGCGAGAGCAGTTGACCGACGACCAGCCGCTCCTCGGGCGGCGCGCCCCCGACCCGGCCCGGGACACCTACGGCACGGCCGGCCGGCTGCGCCTGGAACTGCCCGCCGACCGGACGGCGGCGCTGCTCACCGCGGTGCCCGCGGCCTTCCACGGCGAGATCAACGACGTGCTGCTCGGCGCGCTCGCCCTGGCCGTCACCGACTGGCGCGCCCGGCACGGGGCCGACGGCGGCGCGCCGGTGCTGATCGAGCTGGAGGGCCACGGCCGCGAGCAGATCGCCGAGGAGGCGGACCTGGCCCGCACGGTCGGCTGGTTCACCACCGTCTTCCCGGTCCGGCTGGACCCCGGCCGCCACGACCGCGCGGAGGTCCTGGCCGGCGGCCCGGCGCTCGGCGCCGCGGTCAAGCGGGTCAAGGAGCAGCTGCGCGCCGTCCCGGACCGCGGCATCGGCTTCGGCCTGCTGCGCCACCTCAACCCGCAGACCGCCCGCCTGCTGGCGGCCGCCCCCGCGCCCGCGCTCGGCTTCAACTACCTGGGCCGGTTCCGGGTCGACGGCGGCACCGGCCCGTGGACGCTGGACGGCGGCAGCGCGGTGGTCGGCACCGGCGTGCACCCCGACATGCCGCTGCGCCACCCCCTCGCGGTCACCCCCGTCACCGAGGACCGCGCCGACGGCCCGCACCTGGTGGCCGACTGGCTCTGGGCGGACGGCGTGCTGACCGGGGCCGAGGTCCGGGACCTCGCCGAGACCTGGTTCGCCGTGCTGCGCGCCCTGACCGACCACGCCGCGACGCCCGGCGCGGGCGGCCGCACCCCGTCCGACCTGCCGCTGGTGGCGCTCGGCCAGCCCGAGATCGAGCAGATCGAACGGGGCGAGGGCGGCCCGGTCACCGACGTGCTGCCGCTGACGGCGCTCCAGCGGGGCCTGCTCTTCCAGGCCGAGTTCGACCCGGACGGCACCGACCCGTACACCCTCCAGGTCACCGCCGACCTGGTCGGCGCGGTGGACCGGACGGCACTGGAGGACTCGCTGGCCGCCCTGCTGGAACGCCACCCCCACCTGGGCGCGGCCTTCCACCACCGGCCCGCCGGCGCCCCGGTGGCGGTGCTGCGCGCGGGCGTCCGGGTGCCGCTGGCCGCCGACGACCTCTCCGGGCTCGGCACGGCCGAGCGGACGGCCGCGCTGGACCGGCTGGCCGACCGGGAGCGCGCACGCGGCTTCGACCTGTCCCGCCCGCCGCTGATGCGCTGGACGCTGGTGCGCCTGGACGAGGACCGGCACCGGCTGATCTGGACCCTCCACCACATCCTGGTGGACGGCTGGTCGATGCCGCTGCTGGTCCGCGAACTGCTCACCTGCTACCGGCACGGCGGCGCGGCCGACGCGCTGCCCCCCGCCGTCCCGTTCCGCGGCTACCTGGCGCACCTGGCCGGCCAGGACCGCGGACGGGCCCGCGCCGCCTGGCGCGCCGCGCTGGCCGGACTGGCCGAGCCCACCCTGCTCCGCCCCGCCGCCCCCGACCGGCGCCCGGCCCCGCCCGCCCGCCTGCCGCTGCTGCTGAGCGAGGAGGAGACCGCCGCGGTCACCGGCTTCGCCGCCCGCCGCGGCCTGACCGTCAACACCGTCTTCCAGGGCGGCTGGGCGATCCTGCTGGGCCGGCTGACCGGCCGCTCGGACGTGCTGTTCGGCTCCGTCGTCTCCACCCGCCCGGCCGCGCTGCCCGGGGTGGAGGAGATCGTCGGCCCGTTCCTGAACACCCTGCCGGTCCGGGCCGTGCTCGACCCCGCCGACCCGGTCGACGCCCACCTCCAGCGGGTCCAGGACGCGCAGGCCGCGCTGCGCGACCACGACCACCTGGGGCTCGCCGAGATGCTCGACGGCAACCCCGCGCTGGCCGGCCTCGGCGAACCCTTCGACACCGCCCTGGTGTTCGAGAACTTCCCGGTGGACGGGGCCGCCGACGCCGCGGACGGCACCGGCCTGCGCATCGAGGAGGTCTCCGCCCGCGACGCCCGGCACTACCCGCTCAGCCTGGTGGTCCTGCCGGGCCGACGGCTGGAGGTGCGCTTCGACTACGCCCCCGACCTGCTGACCGAGGACCAGGTCGCGGTGATCGCCGACCGGTTCCGCCGGCTGCTGCTCGACCTGGCGGCCGGAACCGCCGCACGGCTGGGGCAGCTGGACGTCCTGACCGAGGACGAGACCGGCCTGCTGCGCAAGTGGAACGACACCGCCCGCCCGGCCACCGGGGCGATCCGCGCCGGAGTGGTCGAGCAGGTGCGGGAGTTCGCGCTGCGCACCCCGGCGGCGCTCGCGGTGAGCGACGGCCGCACCGCCGCCTCCTACTCCTCACTGGTCGGCCGGGCCGACGAACTCGCCGTGGCGCTGGCGGCCGACGGGGTCGGCCCGGACACCCTGGTCGGCGTCCTGGCCGAACCCGGGACCGCTTTCGTCGGCGCGGTGCTGGGCGTGCTGCAGAGCGGCGCGGCCTACCTGCCGCTGGACGTGCACGCGCCGCCCGCCCGGACCGCCGCGCTGCTCGCCGACGCCCGGGTCGGCCACCTGCTGGTCGGCCCCGGACAGCACGACCTGGCCGCCGACCTGACCGTCGAGCTGACCGCCCGGGCCGCCCCGACCGGCGGCACCGCACCGCGTGTCCGGTCGCTGGACGGGGAGTTCAGCACCGGCGCCGTCCCGCTCGACCGGCTCGCCGAGCCGCTGGGCGGACCGGACGACCTCGCCTACGTGATCTTCACCTCCGGCTCCACCGGCAAGCCCAAGGGCGCGATGGTGCACCGCGCCGGGATGGCCAACCACCTGCTCGCCAAGGTCGAGGACCTGGACCTGGCCGCGGGCGACACGGTGGTGCAGAACGCGCCGGTCACCTTCGACGTGTCGGTCTGGCAGATGCTCGCGCCGCTGCTGGTCGGCGGCACCGTCCGGGTGGTCGACCGGGCGACGGCCGCCGACCCGGACGCGCTGTTCGCGGTGGCCGAGGCCGACCGGGCGGCGGTGCTGGAGGTGGTCCCCTCGCTGCTGCGGGCCGCCCTGGACGCCTGGGACGCGGCCGGTACGGCCCCCGCCGGCCGGCTGCGGCGGCTGGTGGTGACCGGCGAGGCGATGCCGCCGGACCTCTGCCACCGCTGGTGGGCGCGTTGCCCGGAGATTCCGCTGGTCAACGCGTACGGCCCGACCGAGTGCTCGGACGACGTCACGCACGCCGTGCTGCGGCCGGGCGACGGCGTGGACGTCCGGGTGCCGATCGGCGCGCCGGTGCGCAACACCCGCCTGTACGTGCTCGGCGACGACCTGCGGCCGGTACCGCTGGGCACGGTCGGCGAGCTGTACGTGGGCGGCGCGGGCGTCGGGCGCGGCTACCTGCACGACCCGGTCAGGACGGCCGCCTCGTTCGTCGCCGACCCGGACGAGCCCGGCGCCCGGATGTACCGCACCGGCGACCACGTCCGGTGGCGCCCCGACGGGCAGGTGGAGTTCGTCGAGCGGCGCGACCACCAGGTCAAGGTGCGCGGCCACCGGATCGAGCTGGGCGAGGTCGAGGCCGCGCTGCGCGCCCTGCCCGGGGTCACCGACGCGGCCGTCACCGCGGTCGGGGACCGGTCGGGGGCCACCCGGCTGGTCGGGTACGTGGTGGGCGGCGGCGACCCGGCCGGGGTGCGGGAGGAGCTGGCCCGGGTGCTGCCCGACCACCTGGTGCCCACCGCCTGGGTGCCGCTGCCGGCCCTGCCGCTGACCGCGCACGGCAAGGTCGACCGCAAGGCGCTGCCCGCGCCCGACCAGGCCGCGCCCGCCGCCGGCCGGCGGCCGGCCACCGGGGCGCAGCGGGTGCTGTGCGAGGTGTTCGCCGAGGTGCTCGGCCTGGCCGAGGTCGGCGTCGACGACAACTTCTTCACCCTGGGCGGCGACTCGATCAGCTCCATCCGGGTGGCCGCCCAGGCCAGGGCCCGCGGCCTCGGGATCACCCCCCGGGACGTCTTCGGGCACCGCACCCCCGCCGCCCTCGCGGCGGTGGCCGCCGCCGCGCCGGCCGAAGCGGCCCGCGCCGCCGCGCCCGCCCCGCTGCTGGAGCTGAGCGAGGACGAGATGGACGAACTCGACATCGAGCTGGAGTCATGATGGGACGCACCGTGGGACGTGGCCGCACGAGCGAGTTCCTGCCGCTCTCACCGCTGCAGCAGGGCTTCGTGTTCCACGCCGACTTCGTGGAGCGGGGCGTCGACGTCCACGTGCTGCAACTGGTCGCCGACCTCGCCGGGGACCTGGACGCCGGGCGGCTGCGGGCGGCGCTGTCCGGCCTGCTGGAGCGGCACGCCGGCCTGCGGGCCTGCTTCCGCGCCCGCCGCTCCGGCGAGCCGGTGCAGGTGGTGCCCGCCGCCGTCGAACCGCCCTGGCGGGAGCACGACCTGTCCGGGACGGCCGGGGACGAGCGGGCCGCCGCGCTGGAGCGGCTGACCGAGGCCGACCGGGTCGAGCCGTTCGACCTGACCCGCCCCCCGCTGCTGCGCGCCACCCTGGTGCGGCTCGGCGGCGGCCGGCTGCGCCTGCTGCTGACCGTCCACCACATCGTGCTGGACGGCTGGTCGATGCCGATCCTGCTGGAGGAGCTCTTCACCCGGTACGCGGGCGGCCCGGCGCCGACCGCGCCCGTCCCGCACCCCCGGGAGTACCTGGCCTGGCTGGACCGGCAGGACCGCGCGGCGGCCCGGGCGGCCTGGCGCGCCGCGCTGGCCGGCGTCGAGGAGCCCACCCACACCGTCCTGCCGGACGCCGCCCGGGCCGCGCTGCTGCCCCGGACGGCGGTCGCCGCGCTGGCGCCGCGGGACACCGCCCGGCTGGCCGAGTGGGCCCGCGCCCGCCAACTCACCCTCGGGACCGTGGTGCAGGGCTGCTGGGGCCTGCTGGTCGGCCAGCTGACCGGCCGCTCCGACGTGCTCTTCGGCGTGGTCGACTCCGGCCGCCCCGCCGACCTGCCCGGCGTCGAGTCGATGGTCGGCATGTTCGCCAACACGCTGCCCACCCGGCTGCGGCCGGACCCGGCCCGGACGGTGGCGCAGCTGCTCGCCGACTTCCAGGACCAGCAGGCCGAGCTGCTCCCGCACCGCCACCTGGGCCTCGCCGAGATCCAGGAACTCACCGGCCTCGGCGGCCTGTTCGACACCGCGGTGATGTTCCAGAACTACCCGATGCCCGCGGCGACGGCCTTCGCCGAGCTGACCGGCCTGACCCTGCACGGCTCCGAGATCCGCAACGCCACCGAGTTCCCGCTGAGCCTGGTCGCCCTGCCCGGCCGGGAACTGGAACTGCGGGTCCAGTACCGCCCGGACCTGTTCGCGGACGCCGAGGCCGAACGGCTCGCCCACCGGCTGGCCGCCCTGCTCGGACGGATCGCCGAAGCGGCCGACCTCCCGCTCGCCCGGCTGGACCTGCTGGAACCCGCCGAACGCGACGAACTGCTGCACGCCCGCAACCGCACCGAGGCGCCCGCGCCCGCCGCGCTGCTGCCCCGGCTGCTCGCCGACCGGGCCGCCGCCCGGCCCGGCGCCGTCGCGGTGCAGTGCGGCGACGAACAGCTGACCGCCGGCGAACTGCACGCCCGGGCCAACCGGCTGGCCCGCCAGCTGATCGACCGCGGCACCCGGGTCGGCAGCGTGGTCGGCCTGGCCCTGGCGCGCTCCGCCGACCTGGTGGTGGCCGCCCTCGCGGTGCTCAAGACCGGCGCCGCCTACCTCGCCGTCGACCCCGAGCACCCGGCCGACCGGATCGCCCACATGCTCGCCGACGCCGCCCCCGCCGTCCTGCTGAGCACCGCGCCCGCCCTCGCCGGACTGGGCTGGACGGGCACCGCGCTGCTGCTGGACGACCCGGTGGCCGAGGCCGAGCGCGCCCTGCTCCCCGACGGCGAACTCACCGACGCCGAACGGGGCGCCGCGCTCAGCGCCGCGCTGCCCGCCTACGTGATCTACACCTCCGGCTCCACCGGCCGGCCCAAGGGCGTCGTCGTCCCGCACGGCGCGTTCGCCAACCTGGTCGACGACATGTGCCGCCGGCTCCGGGTCACCGAGGACGACCGCTTCCTCGCGGTGACCACCTTCGGCTTCGACATCGCGATGCTGGAGCTGTTCGTCCCGCAACTGGCCGGCGCCCGGCTGCTGCTGGCCGACCGGGCCACCGCGGTCGACCCGGCCGCGCTGGCGGCGGCCGTCACCACCGGCCGGGCCACCCTGATGCAGGCCACCCCGAGCCACTGGCAGGCGCTGGTCGCCACCGCCCCCGAGAGCCTGGCCGGGCTGCGGGTGCTGGTCGGCGGCGAGGCGCTGCCCGAACCCCTGGCGGCCGAACTGCGCCGCCGCGCGGGCGCCGTGTTCAACGTCTACGGGCCCACCGAGACCTGCATCTGGTCGACCGCCGAGCGGCTGGACGACACCCCGGCCGGCGCCCCGCCGATCGGCCGCCCGATCGCCAACACCCGGGTGTACGTGCTCGACCACGCGCTGCGCCCGGTGCCGGTCGGCGCGGTCGGCGAACTCCACATCGCCGGCGCCGGCCTGGCCCACGGCTACCTGAACCGGCCCGCGCTGAGCGCCGAACGCTTCGTCGCCGACCCGTACGGCCCGCCCGGCACCCGGATGTACCGCACCGGCGACCTGGTCCGCTGGCGCCCCGACGGCGCGCTGGACTACCTCGGGCGGACCGACCACCAGGTCAAGGTGCGCGGCTACCGGATCGAACTCGGCGAGATCGAGAGCGCGCTGGCCTCCCGGCCCGAGGTCGAACGGGCCGTCGTGACGGCCCGCGAGTTCGCCCCCGGCGACACCCGGCTGGTCGCCCACCTGGTGGCCGCGCCCGGCGCCGCGCCGGACACCGCGGCGGTGCGCGAGGGCGTCCGCGGCACGCTGCCCGGGTACATGGTCCCCTCCGCGTTCGTCTGGCTGGACGCCTTCCCGCTCAACCCGAGCGGCAAGGTGGACCGCGCGCGGCTGCCCGCCCCCGACCCGGCGGCGGCCCCCGGCCGGGAGGCCGCCGACCCGGTCGAGGAGATCCTCTGCGGGCTGTTCGCCGACGTCCTGGGCCTGGCCGCGGTGGGCGCCGAGGACGACTTCTTCGAGCTCGGCGGCCACTCCCTGCTGGCCACCCGGCTGGCCGGCCGGGTGCGCGGCGCGCTCGGCGCCGAGGTGTCGGTGCGCACCCTGTTCGAGCACCCCACGCCCGCCGCGCTGGCGGCCCGGCTGGACGCCGCCCCGGCGGCCCCCCGCCCGCCGCTGCGGGCCGCCGACCGGCCGGACTTCCTGCCGCTGTCGCACACCCAGCGCCGGCTCTGGTTCGTCAACCGGCTCGACCCGGAGGCCGGCGGCTACCACGTCCCGCTGGCCGTCCACCTGGACGGCGCCCTGGACCCGGTCGCGCTGCGCGCCGCCCTGGGCGACCTGACCGACCGGCACGAGATCCTGCGCACCGTCTTCCCCGACCTCGGGGACGAGCCGGGCCAGGTGGTGCTCGCCGCCGAGCAGGCCCGCCCCGCGCCCGAGCCGGAGCCGGTGGCCGGCGCCGACCTGGAGCGGCGGCTGACCGAGGAGGCCGACCGGACCTTCGACCTGGCCCGCGACCTGCCGCTGCGGGTACGGCTGTTCGCGCTCGGCCCGCAGGAGCACGTGCTGCTGCTGGTCGTCCACCACATCGCCTTCGACGGCTGGTCGACCCCGGTGCTCGCCGCGGACCTGGCCCTCGCCTACCGGGCCCGCACCGCCGGCACCCTCCCCGACTGGGAGCCGCTGCCGCTCCAGTACGCCGACTTCGCGCTCTGGCAGCGCCGGATGCTGGGCGCCGAGGACGACCCCGACAGCCTGCAGAACACCCAACTGGCCTACTGGACCGAGGCGTTGCGCGGCATCCCGGAGGAGCTCGGCCTGCCGCTCGACCACCCGCGCCCGCCGATCGCCGGCTACCGGGGCGACGTGGTGCGCTTCGCCGTCCCGGCCGACCTGCACGGGCGGCTGGTGCGGCTGGCCCGCTCGTCCGGGGTGAGCCCGTTCATGGTGGTCCAGGCCGCGCTGGCCGCCACGCTGGGCCGGCTCGGCGCGGGCGCCGACATCCCGATCGGCGTGCCGGTCGCGGGCCGCGCCGACGAGGCGCTGCACCCGATGGTCGGCTTCTTCGTCAACACCCTGGTGCTGCGCACCGACCTCGGCGGCGACCCCACCTTCCAGCAGCTGCTGCACCGGGTCCGCGACACCGACCTGGCCGCCTTCCAGCACCAGGACCTGCCGTTCGAACGGCTGGTGGACGCGCTCGCCCCGGTCCGCTCGCTCGCCCGGCAGTCGCTGTTCCAGGTGATGCTGGCCTTCCAGAACACCGAGGCCCCCCGGTTCGACCTGCCCGGCCTGCGCTCCTCCTTCCGGGAGACCGGCAGCACCGCGGCCAAGTTCGACCTGGTCTTCGAGTTCACCGAGCAGGGCCCCGGCGAGGGGCTGGCCGGCCGGCTGGAGTTCGCCACCGAGCTGTACGGGCGCGCGACCGCCGAGCGGATGGCGGCCCGCTTCCTGCGGCTGCTGGCGGCGGCCGTCGACGCGCCCGGGACGCCGCTGAGCGGCCTGCCGGTGCTCGACGAGGCCGAGCGGCGGCAGATCCTGGACGACTGGGCCGTCCCGGCCCTCCCCCCGGCCGCGCCGACCGGCGCCACCCTGCCCGAGCTGTTCGAGGGCTGGGCGGCCCGCCGCGGCGGGCACCCCGCCTTCGTCTCCGCCCGCGGCACCCTCTCCTACCGGGAACTGGACGCCCGGGCCAACCGGCTGGCCCGCGAACTCGCCGACCGGGGCGCCGGCCCCGGGGCGATCGTCGCCCTGATGCTGCCCCGCTCCGAGGAGCTGCTGGTCGCCCTGCTGGCCGTGCTCAAGTCCGGCGCCGCCTACCTGCCGGTCGACCCGGCCTACCCGGCCGACCGGATCACCCACATGCTCGCCGACGCGGACGCCCGGCTGCTGCTCACCTCGACCGGGACGCTCGCCGCCGGCGCGCTGCCCGCCGGCGCGCTGCCCGCCGGGGCCGCCGACCGGGCCACCGCCGTGCTGCTGCTGGACGACCCGGCCACCGCCGCCCGGGTGGCCGGGCGCTCCCCGGCGCCGCTCACCGACCGGGAGCGCCGCGGCCCGCTGCGCGACCACCACCCCGCCTACGTGATCTACACCTCCGGCTCCACCGGCCAGCCCAAGGGCGTGCTGGTCGTGCACCGCACGGTGGCCGAGCTGGCGGCCGACCACCGGCGGCGGTTCGCGATCGGCCCCGACACCCGGGTGCTGCAGTTCGCCACCTTCAGCTTCGACGCGGCGGTCTGGGAGCTGTGCTGCTCGCTGCTGGCCGGCGCCACCCTGGTGCAGGTCCCCGACGAGCTGCGGGCCGGCCGGCCGCTGGCCGACTTCATGACCGGGCAGCGGATCGACCTCTGCCTGCTGCCGCCGGTGGTGGTGGCCGCCTTCCCCGCCGACGCCGAACTCCCGGCGGACCTGGTGATGACGGTCGGCGGCGCGGCGGTCACCGCCGAACTGGTCGAGCGCTGGGGCCCGGCGGTGCGGCTGCACGACATCTACGGCCCGACCGAGACCACCGCGGTCTGCCTGGTCAGCGACCGGGTCACCGCGGGCCGCCCGCCGATCGGCCGCCCGCTGGCCGGCCACCGCGCGTACGTGCTGGACGCCGCCCTGGCCCCGGTGCCGGTCGGCGTCACCGGCGAGCTCTACCTCGGCGGCACCGGCCTGGCCCGCGGCTACCTGAACCGGCCCGCGCTGAGCGCAGAACGCTTCGTCGCCGACCCGTACGGCCCGCCCGGCGCCCGGATGTACCGCACCGGGGACCTGGTCCGCTGGCGGCCCGACGGCACGGTGGACTACCTCGGGCGGACCGACCACCAGGTCAAGGTGCGCGGCTTCCGGATCGAGCTCGGCGAGATCGAGAGCGTGCTGCTGGAGCACCCGCTGGTCGACCAGGCCGTGGTGGTCGCCCGGGAGGACCACCCGGGCCTGCAGACCCTGGCCGGCTACCTGGTGCCCGCCCCGGGGGCCGCGGTCGACCCCGCCGAGGTGCGCAGCCGGCTGGCCCGGCGGCTGCCCGACTACATGGTGCCGCCGGTGCTGATCACGCTGCCGGAACTGCCCGTGACGGTGAACGGCAAGCTCGACCGGGACGCCCTGCCCGCCCCCGACCGGACGGCCGGCCCCGGGCGCGCCCCGGCCACCGCGACCGAGCGGGCGCTGGCCGCCGCCTTCGCCGAGGTGCTCGGCCGCGCGTCGGTCGGCGCCGAGGACGACTTCTTCGCCCTGGGCGGCAACAGCATCGGCAGCGTCCAACTGGTCGCCCGGGCCGCCAAGAGCGGGCTGCGGCTGGCCGTGACGGAGGTCTTCACCCAGCGCACCCCCGCCGCGCTCGGCGCGCTGCTCGACCACCGGGGCGAACGGCCCAACGGCGCCGCCCACCTGGCCGGCCAGCTGCGCGCGAGCGGCCTGGCCGACGACCCGGACCCGTTCGGCCCGGTGCTGCCGATCCGCCCGACCGGCGAACTGCCGCCGCTGTTCTGCGTGCACGGCGGGCTCGGCACCAGCCTGCCCTACCTGGGCCTGGCCGGGTACCTCGACGAGCGGCGGCCGGTCATCGGCCTACAGGCGCCGCAGGTCAGCGGCGCGGGCGGGCCGTCGGCGAGCCTCGAGGAGCAGGCCGACGCGTACCTGGCCCGGATCCGGGCGATCCAGCCGCACGGCCCCTACCACCTGCTCGGCTGGTCCTTCGGCGGGCTGCTGGCCCACCAGGTGGCGGTGCGGCTGCGGGCCGCGGGCGAGCGGGTGGCCTACCTGGCCAACCTGGACGCCTTCCCGTACGACCGCGCGCTCGACGGCGAGATGCCGGGCCGCGACGGGCTGCTGACGAGCTTCCTGGAGTACCTCGGCGAGGAGCAGGCCGCGGCCGCCGCGGACGCGGTCGACCCGGCCGCCGTCGCCCGGGTGCTGTCCCGGCACGGCGGACCGTTCGCCACCCTCACCGAGGCCGACGTGGAACGGCTGGTCGCCGTCATGCGCCACCACGTGGAACTCGCCGAACGCTTCACCCCGGGCCGCTTCGACGGCGAGATGACGCTGTTCGTGGCGACGGCCGGCCGCACCGCCCGCGAGGTCGCCGACGCCGCCCGGCGCTGGGCCCCGCACGTGGCGGGCGGCGTGGTGGTCCACGGGATCGACCACGCCCACGAATACCTGATGCACCCGGCCCCGCAGGCCGAGATCGGCGCCCTCGTCGACGCCCGGCTGCGCCGGCTCGCCCGGAACCCCCGCTCGGAAAGGACCTCATGAGCACTCTCGCCGCAGGACCGCTCGCCGCGGCCCCGATCGGCGGCTCCGCCGTCGAGACACTCGCCCTGGCCGGACGCCGGCTGCGCCACCTGCGCCGGGCCCCCGGCCGGCTGATCGGCGTGGTGCTCAACCCGATGGTCATGCTGCTGGCCGTCGGCTACCTGTTCAAGAACGCGATCAAGGCCCCGGCCGGGGGCAGCTACCAGGAGTACCTGATGGCGGGCATCGCGATGCAGGTCGGCCTGGCGAGCATCGGCCCGACCGCGATCAGCGTCGCCCTCGACCTCAAGGCCGGCCTGATGGACCGGTTCCGCTCGCTGCCGATCGCACGCGCCTCGGTGCTGGTGGCGCACGCGATCGGCGACTTCCTGGTCAGCCTCGCCGTCCTGGCCGTGGTCTGCGCGGCCGGCCTGGCCGTCGGCTGGCGCACCCACGGCAGCCCGCTGTCGGTGCTGGCCGGCTTCGCGGTGGCGGCCGGGTTCGTGCTGGCGATGGTCTGGGTCGGCATCACCATCGGCCTGGTGGTGCGCAACGTCGAGTCGATCGACTCGATCGGCGCGCTGGTCCTGGTGGTCTGCACCTTCCTGTCGAACGCGGTCTTCCCGGCCGAGGCGATGCCGTCCTGGCTCCACCCGGTGGTCCAGTGGAACCCGATCAGCGCGGTCTCCGACTCCTGCCGCCGCCTCTGGGGCAACCCCTACGTCCCGGACGGCGGCTTCCCCGGCCAGCACCCCCACCTGGTGGCGGCCCTCTGGCTGGCCGCCCTGCTGGCCGGCACCGCCTGGCTCAGCCTGCGCACCTTCCGCCGGGCCGCCGACTAGGCCCTGTCCGGTCGGTCTTGCCGGGCGCGCGACGCCGGGCATCCCGCCTGGAAGCACCGGCGAAACACCCGAGTACATCCAGTACGAGGGCGTTCCGCCGGCACTCCCAGCCGGGCCCCCGACGCCGCGCGCTGATCCGGCAAGACCGACCGGACAGGGCCTAGCCCCGCGTACCCTTGCCGGGTGCGCACACACATAGTCTGGGACTGGAACGGCACCCTGCTGTCCGACATGGCGGCCGTGGTCGGGGCCAGCAACGCCGCGTTCGCGACGGTCGGGCTGCCGCCGTTGACGCTGGAGGAGTACCGGGCGCAGTACGAGATCCCGATCCCGCGGTTCTACGAGCGGCTGCTGGGGCGGGCGCCCAGCCCGGCGGAGTGGCTGGCGCTGGACGACGCGTTCCACGTCAAGTACACCGAGCTGTTCCCGGGGTGCGGGCTGACCCCGGGCGTCGAGGCGCTGCTGGCGCGGTGGGCGGCGGGCGGGCGCAGCCAGTCGGTGCTGTCGATGTACGCGCACGAGCAGCTGGTGCCCGCGGTGGACGCGTTCGGCCTGACCCCGCACTTCGCGCGGGTGGACGGCCGGCGCGGCGAGTCCGGCGGGCGCAAGGCCGGCCACCTGGCGGTGCACCTGGACGCGCTGGGCGACGGGATCGACCGCGGGCGGACGGTGCTGATCGGGGACGCCGCGGACGACGCCGAGGCGGCGCTCGCGGCGGGCATCAAGTCGGTGCTCTACACCGGGGGTTCGCACACCCGGGAGAAGCTGACGCACCTGGGCGTGCCGGTGGTGGACTCGCTCGCCGAGGCCGTCGCGGTGGCGGAGGAACTCGCCGGGTACGACAGGTAGGCGTGTCACGGCGCGCGGCGGGGGCAGGCGCGTCCAGGCTGGGGAAGTCCCAGCAGGTACCAGCACCCTTACGGAGCACCTCAGCACCATGCCGATCGACGCGGTCACCAACGTCCCCCCGCCCGTCACCGAGCCGCCGCGCGGGTACGCGGCGGGCAGCGCCGAACGGGCCCGGCTGGAGCGCAGGACGGCCGAACTGGCCGGGCGGCACACCTCGCTGCCGATGGTGATCGGCGGGGAGCGCCGGCTCGGCGGCGGCGAGCGCACCGAGCTGGTGCAGCCGCACCACCACGCGGCGCGGCTCGGCGTGCTGGGCAACGCGACGGCCGCCGACGTGCGGGCCGCGGTGGACGCGGCGCTGGCGGCGGCCGAGGGCTGGCGGCAACTCCCGTTCGACGACCGGGCCGCGGTGTTCCTGCGGGCCGCGGACCTGCTGGCCGGGCCCTGGCGGGAAACCCTGGTGGCCGCCGCCGTGCTGGGCCAGTCCCAGCCGGTGTGGCAGGCGGAGGCCGACGCGGTGTGCGAACTCGCCGACTCCTGGCGGTTCGACGCGCACCGCGCCCGCCGGCTGCTGGCCGAGCAGCCGCCCTCCCCGCCCGGGGGCTGGCACCGCGCCGACCACCGCCCGCTGGAGGGCTTCGTCTGCGCGGTCACCCCGTTCAACTCCACCGCGGTCGCCGGGCACCTGGCCACCGCGCCCGCCCTGATGGGCAACACCGTGGTGTGGAAGCCCGCGCCCGCCCAGACCCTGACCGCGCACCTGCTGGTGCTGCTGCTGGAGGAGGCCGGGCTGCCGCCCGGCGTGGTCAACCTGGTCACCGGCGACGGGCAGGCCCTCACCGAGGTGGCGCTGCGCGACCCGGCGCTGGCCGGGCTGCACTTCGCCGGCTCCACCGAGGTCCTCCAGCGGCTGTGGCGGGAGATCGGGGTGAACATCGCCCGCTACCGCACCTACCCGCGGATCGTCGGCACCACCGGCGGCAAGGACTTCCTGGTCGCCCACCCCTCGGCCGACCCGGCGGTGCTGCGCACCGCGCTGATCCGCGGCGCCTTCGAGTACCAGGGCCAGCGCTGCTCGGCGCTGTCCCGGGCGTACCTGCCGCGGAGCCTGTGGCGGCGGATCAAGGACGACCTGCTCGGCGAGGTGGACGCGCTCGCGGTGGGCGACGCCACCGACCCGGGCAACTTCATGGGCGCGCTGATCGACGCCCGGGCGTTCGCCAAGGTCACCGGCGCGATCGAGCGGGCCAAGGCGGACCCGCGGGTGGAACTGCTGGCGGGCGGTCAGTACGACGACGCGATCGGCTGGTTCGTGCGGCCCACCGTGCTGCTCGGCGGCGACCGCGACGGCGAGATCTTCTCCACCGCGTACGGCGGCCCGCTGCTGGCCGTGCAGGTCTACGACGACCTCCGCTGGGAGGAGGCGCTGGAGCGGATCGGCCGGGGCGCGCCGCACGGCCTGAGCGGCTCGGTGGTCGCCCGGGACCGGCGGGCGATCGCCCGGGCGGTGGAGCGGCTGCGGTTCGCCGCGGGCGACTTCCACGTCAACGACGAGCCGGCCGGCCCGGCGGGCCGGTGGCCGTCCGGCGGCCGGTCCGCCGCGGCCGGGACGGGCACCGCCGAGCACCTGCTGCGCTGGACCTCCACCCGCTCGATCCGGGAGACGTTCACCCCGCCGACCGACTACGTCCACCCGCACATGGAGTGGTCACCCGAATGACGGACAGCGGAGTGGGCATGCGTTGGACAAGGTGTCCAGGAAGGCCCGATCTTCCTGCAGGTTTGCTCCTCAGTGTCCCCTGACACCTTCGTTTCGTCAGGCTAGGCTGACGACGTCGCCGGTTATCGGTCAGGCAGGCCAAACGTACTGTCGTACCCGGGCGGAACGCGACTCATGCGTGCCTTGAGCGCTTTTCACCCCACGCGTACGGGAGGATTGCCGACGGGGCCCGGCGGTGCACCCACAGTCATCACCGAGTCACGCAACGGCGCGCGACGGGAGCCGAAACAGCCATGCAGACCAAGCTGGACGCAGCCAAGGCCGACCTGCTCAGGAAAGCAGCAGCAGCCGCTGAGAACAGCCAGGTGGGGGGAGCGGCGCCGGGGGAGGGCCTGAGCAACGGTGCTCTGGCCGCCTACCTGCACCACTACTACCTCCACACCGCCCCCGAGGACGTGGTCAACCGGGACCCGGTGGACGTGTACGGGGCCGCCGCCTCGCACTACCGGCTGGGCCTCAAGCGCCCGCAGGGCACCGCCGAGGTCCGGGTGCACACCCCGAGCGTCGAGGAGAACGGCTGGTCCTGCGGCCACACCGTGGTCGAGGTCGTCACCGACGACATGCCGTTCCTGGTCGACTCGGTCACCAACGAGCTGACCCGCCTGGACCGCGCCATCCACCTGGTCGTGCACCCGCAGCTCGCGGTGCGCCGCGACATCACCGGCAAGCTGCTGGAGATCCTCGACACCGACGCGTGCAACCGCGCGCAGGCCGCCGGCACTGAGTGGCCCGCCGACGCCGTGGTCGAGTCCTGGATGCACATCGAGATCGACCGCGAGACCGACCGCGACGACCTGCGCACCCTGGAGGCGGGCCTGCGCCGGGTGCTGGGCGACGTCCGCGAGGTGGTCGAGGACTGGTCGAAGATGCGCGACTCCGCGCTCCGGCTGGCCGACGAACTCGCCGAGCAGCCCCCCGCGCACCTGCCCGAGCAGGAGGTGGGCGAGGCGTGGGAGCTGATGCGCTGGCTCGCCGACGACCACTTCACCTTCCTCGGCTACCGCGAGTACGACCTGGTCGAGCACGAGGGCGAGGAGGTGCTCAAGGCCGTGGCCGGCACCGGCCTCGGCGTGCTGCGCGCCGACCCGCTCAGCCACGACAGCGACCACCACCCGGTCTCCGAGGCGTTCGGCCGGCTCTCCGCCCCGGTCCGGGCCAAGGCGCACGAGAAGAAGCTGCTGGTCCTCACCAAGGCCAACAGCCGCTCCACCGTGCACCGCACCGCCTACCTCGACTACGTCGGCGTGAAGAAGTTCGACGCCTCCGGCGAGCCGATCGGCGAGCGCCGCTTCCTCGGCCTGTTCTCCTCCGCCGCCTACACCGAGTCCGTCACCCGGATCCCGGTGGTGCGCCGCAAGGTGCAGGAGGTGATGAACGGGGCCGGCTTCTCCGGCGACAGCCACGACGGGCGCGACCTGCTCCAGATCATGGAGACCTTCCCGCGCGACGAGATGTTCCAGACCGCCGCCGCCGAGCTCCAGTCGATCGCCACCAGCGTCCTCTACCTCCAGGAGCGCCGCCGGCTGCGGCTGTTCCTGCGCCAGGACGAGTACGGCCGCTACTACTCGGCGTACGTCTACCTGCCGCGCGACCGCTACACCACCCGGATCCGGCTCGCCCTCACCGACATCCTCAAGAGCGAGCTGAACGGCGACACCATCGACTACACGGTGTACGCCACCGAGTCGGTGCTCACCCGCCTGCACTTCGTGATCCGGGTCGCCCCCGGCACCGAGCTGCCGCAGCTGTCCGACGCCGACGTCGAGCGGATCGAGAACCGGCTCGCCGAGGCCGCCCGGTTCTGGATGGACGGCTTCAACGACCAGCTGCAGAGCGAGTTCGGCGAGGAGCGGGCCGCCGAGCTGTCCCACAAGTACGCCACCGCCTTCCCCGACGGCTACCGCGCCGACTTCCCGCCGCGCACCGCCGTCGCCGACCTCAAGCAGATCGAGTCCCTCACCGGCGAGGGCGACTTCCGGCTCAACCTGTACCAGCCGGTCGGCGCCGGCGACGACGAGCGCCGCTTCAAGATCTACCGGGTCGGCGGCCCGATCTCGCTCACCGAGGTGCTCCCCGTCCTCCAGCGCCTGGGCGTCGAGGTCCTCGACGAGCACCCGTACGCGCTGCGCCGCACCGACGGCAGCACCGCCTGGGTGGTCGACTTCGGCCTCCGGCTCCGCGAGGGCACCGACCTCAACGAGGAGGACCGCGAGCGCTTCCAGGACACCTTCGCCGCCACCTGGCGCGGCGAGGCCGAGAACGACGCCTTCAACGAGCTCGTCCTCACCGCCAAGCTGTCCTGGCGCCAGGCCGTGGTGCTGCGCGCCTACGCCAAGTACCTGCGGCAGGCGGGCTCCACGTTCTCCCAGGACTACATGGAGGACGCGCTCCGCAACAACACCCACACCACCCGGCTGCTGGTCAACCTGTTCGAGGCCCGGCTCTCGCCCAGCCACCGGTCCGGCAGCGACGAGCTCACCGAGGGCATCCTGGAGGAGCTCACCGGCGCCCTCGACGAGGTCGTCTCGCTGGACGAGGACCGCATCCTGCGCTCCTTCCTGCACCTGATCAAGGCCACCCTGCGGACCAACTTCTTCCAGCACGACAGCGAGGGCCACTGGCACTCGTACGTGTCGATGAAGTTCGACCCCAAGGCCATCCCCGACCTGCCCGCGCCGCGCCCCGCCTTCGAGATCTGGGTGTACTCGCCCCGGGTCGAGGGCGTCCACCTGCGCTTCGGCAAGGTCGCCCGCGGCGGCCTGCGCTGGTCCGACCGGCGCGAGGACTTCCGCACCGAGATCCTCGGCCTGGTCAAGGCCCAGATGGTCAAGAACACCGTCATCGTGCCGGTCGGCGCCAAGGGCGGCTTCGTCGCCAAGCAGCTGCCCGACCCGGCGGTCGACCGGGACGCCTGGCTCGCCGAGGGCGTCGCCTCCTACAAGACCTTCATCTCCGCGCTGCTCGACATCACCGACAACCTGGTCGCGGGCGAGGTCGTGCACCCCCTCGACGTGGTGCGCCACGACGAGGACGACACCTACCTGGTGGTCGCCGCCGACAAGGGCACCGCGACCTTCTCCGACATCGCCAACGGCGTCGCCGAGCAGTACGGCTTCTGGCTCGGCGACGCGTTCGCCTCCGGCGGCTCCGCGGGCTACGACCACAAGGGCATGGGCATCACCGCCCGCGGCGCCTGGGAGTCCGTCAAGCGCAACTTCCGCGAACTCGGCGTCGACACCCAGACCGAGGACTTCACCGTCATCGGCATCGGCGACATGTCCGGCGACGTGTTCGGCAACGGCATGCTGCTCTCCGAGCACATCCGACTGGTCGCCGCCTTCGACCACCGGCACATCTTCCTCGACCCGAACCCGGACGCCGCGGCCTCCTTCGCCGAGCGCCGCCGGCTGTTCGACCTGCCGCGCAGCTCCTGGGACGACTACGACAGGTCGCTGATCTCGGCCGGCGGCGGCGTCTACCCGCGCTCCGCCAAGTCCGTCCAGCTCTCCGCGCAGGTCCGCGAGCGGCTCGGCATCGAGACCGCCAAGCTCACCCCCGCCGAGCTGATGAAGGCCATCCTGCAGGCCCCCGTCGACCTGTTCTGGAACGGCGGCATCGGCACCTACGTCAAGGCCGCCACCGAGACCAACGCCGAGGTCGGCGACAAGGCCAACGACGCGATCCGGGTCAACGGCGGCGACGTCCGGGCCCGGGTGATCGGCGAGGGCGGCAACCTCGGCTGCACCCAGCTCGGCCGGATCGAGTTCGCCTCCACCGGCGGCCCGCGCGGCGAGGGCGGCTGGATCGACACCGACGCCATCGACAACTCGGCCGGCGTGGACACCTCCGACCACGAGGTGAACATCAAGATCCTGCTCAACCAGGTCGTCGCCGACGGCGACATGACGGTCAAGCAGCGCAACGCCCTGCTCGCCGAGATGACCGACGAGGTCGGCCACCTCGTGCTGCGCAACAACTACGCGCAGAACGTGGTGCTCGCCAACGCCGTCGCCCAGGCCGCCAGCATGGTCAACGTGCACTCCCGCATGATCAACCGGCTGGAGGCCAACGGACAGCTCGACCGGGCCCTGGAGTACCTGCCCACCGAGAAGCAGATCCGCGACCGCCAGCAGGCCGGCCGCGGCCTGTCCCAGCCCGAGCTGTCGGTGCTGCTCGCCTACACCAAGATCACCCTGGCCGACGAGCTGCTCGCCACCGACCTGCCCGACGACCCGTACTTCCGGGACGTGCTGCACGAGTACTTCCCCAGCGCGCTGCGGGCCCGGTTCGCCGAGCAGATCGACCACCACCCGCTGCGCCGCGAGATCATCACCACCCTGATCGTCAACGACACGATCAACCGCGGCGGCTGCACCTTCGCGTTCCGGCTCCGCGAGGAGACCGGCGCGACCATGGAGGAGATCGCCCGCACCCACGCCGCCGCCCGCGCGGTCTTCGGCCTGGAGCAGATCTGGGACCAGGTCGAGCGGCTCGACAACAAGGTCGCCGCCCGGGTCCAGACCCGGATGCGGCTGCACGCCCGCCGCCTGGTCGAGCGCGCCACCCGGTGGATGCTCAACAACCGCCAGCCGCTGGACATCGCCGACACCATCGCGTTCTTCCACGACCGGGTCAACCAGGTCTGGGACGCGCTGCCCAAGCCGCTGGCCGGCGAGGACCTGGCCTGGTTCGAGTCCGTCCACCGCGAGCTGTCCGAGGCCGGCGTCCCCGACGACCTGGCCACCCGGATCGCCGGCCTGTCCTCCGCGTTCCCGACCCTCGACATCGTCGGCGTCGCGGACCGCTCGGACGCCGACGTGATGGAGGTCGCCGAGCTGTACTACGACCTCGGCGACCGGCTCCAGATCAGCCACCTGCTCGACCGGATCATCGACCTGCCGCGCACCGACCGGTGGTCCTCGATGGCCCGCGCCGCGATCCGCGAGGACCTGTTCGCCGCGCACGCCGCCCTCACCGCCGACGTGCTCGCCGCCGGGCCCGCCGGCTCCGGCACCGACGAGCGCTACACGGCCTGGGCCGACCTCAACAGCACCCTGCTCAGCCGGGCCCGCACCACCCTCGACGACATAAGGGGTTCGGGCAACTACGAGCTGTCCAGCCTCTCCGTCGCCATGCGGGTGATCCGCACCCTGCTGCGCAACGGCAGGTGAGGGAGCGGTAGTTCGGAGCCGGCCGGGGGGGGGGGGGGGGGGGCCCCCCCCCCCCCCCCCCCCCCGGGGGCGGCGGCGCCCCCCCCCCCCGCCCCCCCCCCCCCCCCCCCCCCCCCCCCCCCCCCCGCGCGCGGGGGGGGGGGGGGGCCGCCCCCCCCCCCCCCCCCCCCCCCCCCCCCCCCCGCCGACCCGGAG
>NZ_JBIVXY010000026.1:0-64575 GCF_044769485.1 Kitasatospora sp. NPDC090308
CAACTCACCACGGAGCCGCTCCACATCCCCCAGCTTCACACCCGAAGAATGCCCACCAACAGGCAAGATCACCCAACGTAACGAAGCACTACTAGTAGACTGTCGCGGCTAAGTGTCTTCCTGGTTGATGGAGTTGGGTCGAGCGAGCCTCCCTTGTCGTTTTCGTTCGGCCGGGCAGGGGTGCCGTGTCCTCGCAGAAGAAGTATCCGGTCGCGTTGAGCGCCGAGGACCGTCTGGCGTTGGAGCGGGTGACGACGACGGGGGTCCGCGGCGCGTCGATGATCAGGCGGGTGCGGGTGCTGCTCGCCCTGGACACCTCGATCGGCGAGGTCGCTCCGCGGGCGGTGATCGCGGAGCGGACCGGGGTCTCGTGCGACTCGGTCCGCCTGATCTCGAAGCGGTACGCGGAGACC
Organism: Kitasatospora sp. NPDC090308; assembly: GCF_044769485.1. Classification (NCBI taxonomy): domain Bacteria; kingdom Bacillati; phylum Actinomycetota; class Actinomycetes; order Kitasatosporales; family Streptomycetaceae; genus Kitasatospora; species Kitasatospora sp. NPDC090308. The sequence goes on from NZ_JBIVXY010000026.1 coordinate 414, forward strand.
GGCGGCGATGTGTGGGCCACGGTCGGCCGCAAGGAGCGCGCTCTCCCGCCGGTGTCCTCGGCGGTGACCGGCGGCGTCGAAGTCAGGCTGATCGCGCCGGCCTGCTCGACGCCGCCCCAGGGACACGCCCGATGGTCTCTGCGCCTGCTGGAGAAGCACGTCGCGCTGGTCGAGGACATCCCCGACCTGGACCACTCCACCATCGGCCGGGTCTTGAAAAAACGGAACTGCGTCCTCACGTGAAGAAGTGCTGGACCATCCCGCCAGCGGCGAACGCGGCTTTCGCCGCGGCGATGGAGGACGTCCTGGCGGTCTACCACCGGCCCTTCGATCCGGCCCGCCCGGTGGTCTGCACGGACGAGAAGCCGTACCAGCTGCTCGGCCACGTCCGCGATCCGCTTCCCGCGCGGCCGGGCCGCGACCGGCGCGAGGACAACGAGTACGTCCGCTCGGGGACCTGCTCGACCTTCTGCTGGGTCGAGCCGCTGCGCGGATGGCGGCGGGTGGATGCCCAGTCCCGCCGCACCAGGGTCGACTGGGCGCACCAGGTCGAGCGCCTGCTGAGCGTGGACTATCCCGACGCAGCCACGGTCGTGCTGGTGATGGACAACCTCAACACCCACGACACCGCCTCGCTCTACGAGGCGTTCGACCCGGCGAAGGCCTTCGCCCTGGCCCAGCGCCTGGAGATCCACCACACCCCCAAACACGGCTCCCGGCTCAACATCGCCGAGATCGAACTCTCCGCGCTCACCCGCCAGTGCCTGGACCGCCGCATCGACGACCTCACAGTGCTCAACGCCGAACTCGCCGCCTGGCAGCAGCACACCAACAACAACCAGCGCCAAGTCGACTGGCACTTCACCACCCACGACGCACGCGTGAAACTACGCCACCTCTACCCGAGCACACGGAGAAAATAAGATGCGACAGTCTACTAGTGCCGCGTCAGGCAACCTTCGCCCCGTCGCGGCACCCGACACGCCCTCTCGCCGCACCGGCCGAAAACCCGAGTACACCCAGGACGAGGGCTTCCGGCCGGCACGCCGAGAGCACGCACCGGACACCGCTCCTTGACGGGCGAAGGTTGCCTGACGCGGCACTAGACGTCCTCCCGGACGACGGCCAGCCGGTCCACCAGCAGCTCCAGCCGCTGCTCGGCGTCCGGCGCGGGGAGCCGGCCGGCCCGGGAGAGGGTGGCCAGCCCGTGCAGGGCGGCCCAGAAGGTCTCGGTGAACAGCCCCGGGTGGACGCCCTCCCCGGCGACCTCGGCGAGGGTCTCCACCAGGGCGGCGAAGGCGTCCTTGAGCGGCTCCGGGGTGTCCTCCCGCGCGTAGGCGAGGCCGCCGTCGAGCTGGAAGACGGCGTCGTAGACCGCCGGGTTGTCCGCGGCGAAGCCCAGGTAGGCGCGGGCCAGGGCGCGCACCCGGGCCCGGGGGCCGTCCGCGGCGGCGGTGGCGGCCCGTAGCGCGGCGGCCAGCTCGGTGGAGCCCTGGAGGGCGACGGCGCCGATGATCTCGCGCTTGCCGCGGAAGTGGCTGTAGAGGACGGGCTGGCTGTACTCGATGCGTTCGGCGAGCCGGCGGGTGGTGACGGCGTCCCAGCCCTGCTGCTCGGCGAGTTCGCGGGCGGTGGCCACGATGAGGCGCTCGCGCCCGGCCCGTTCGCGTTCCTTGCGTTCCTGTACCGACATGACCCGATTCTAGCACTGCTAGACAAGCAAGCGGCAGCAGTACTAGCATCACTTCATCAGCTAGCGGCGCTAGATTCCAGGAGGGGTCATCATGCTCAACGCACTCGAGGTCTTCACCGTCGTGGTCGTCGGCCTGTTGGTGGGGGTGGAGTTCTCGGTCGCCTTCGTGGTCAACCGCATCCTCGGCGCGCTGCCCGAGGACGGCTACCAGCTCGGCCGCGCCCACGGCGGCCGGATGCTCGGGGCCCTGATGCCGTTCTGGTACATCGGCTCGCTCGTCCTCGCGGTCGGCTGGGCCGTCGCCGGGCGGCACCACCCCGGCACCGGGCTGGTCGTCACCGGCGCCGCCCTGCTGGCCCTGAGCGTGGTCATGTCGATCCTGCTGCTCGTCCCGATCAACAACCGGAGCAAGAGCTGGACCCCGGAGAACCGCCCCGCGGACTGGCGGGAGCAGAGCGACCGCTGGGACCGCTACCACTACGCCCGGGTCGCGGTCCTGATCGCCGGCCTCACCCTGCTGGTCACCGCCCTGACCCGGTGAACGGCCCCGGCCCGGCGGTCGCCCCGCGCCGACGGGCGCGCCGACCCGGTGCCGCTACCCGATCCGGTCGGGGCGGGTGTAGACGTTCGCGGTGCGCTCGCGCAGGAAGCCGACCAGGGTGAGGCCGAGCTCCTCGGCCAGGTCGACGGCGAGCGAGGAGGGGGCCGAGACGGCGGCCAGCAGCGGGAGGCCGGCCAGCGCGGCCTTCTGGGTCAGCTCGAAGGAGGCCCGGCCGGAGACCAGCAGCAGGTGGCCGGTCAGCGGGAGCCGCCCCTCGCGCAGCGCCCAGCCGACCACCTTGTCCACGGCGTTGTGCCGGCCGACGTCCTCACGCACGCACAGCAGCGTCCCGTCCGGGGCGAACAGGCCCGCGGCGTGCAGCCCGCCGGTGCTGTCGAAGGCGCGCTGGGCGGCGCGCAGCCGCTCGGGCAGGTCGTAGAGCAGCGCCGCGGGCACCCGGAGCGGGTCGGTGGAGACGTCCCAGCGCGAGCGGGTCCGGACGGCGTCCACGGTGTCCCGGCCGCACAGGCCGCAGGCGCTGGTGGTGAGCAGGTTGCGGTGGGCGGAGAGCGCGGGGCGGGCGCCGCGGACGGCGGCGTCGACGACGTTGTACGTGTTGGCGCCGTCCGCGTCCGTCCCGGCGCAGTAGCGCAGGGCGGCCAGCTCCTCGGTGGCCCCGACCAGGCCCTCGCCGACCAGGAACCCGGCGACCAGGTCGAAGTCGTGCCCCGGGGTGCGCATCGTGACGGTGAGCGCCTCGCCGCCGATCCGGATCTCCAGCGGCTCCTCCGCCGCCAGGCTGTCCGGCCGCGCGGAGCGCTCGTCCCCGCGCAGCCGCACCACCCGCCGTCGTTCCGTCGCCCGTGCCATCCGTCTCGCACCTCCGCGGGCCAGTCAACCACCCGTCAGGGTTCGACGACACGCAGCCTGAGTCCGGTGCCGGGGAGGAGGAGGGCGAGGAGCAGCGGGAGCCAGGCGAGCAACGACCAGGGCGAACCGTCGAACCCGAGGCGGCTCGTGAGCGGCAGGGCCGCCGGCCCCGCCAGCAGGACGGCCGGTCCGGCCCAGGTGCCGCGGACCTCCACCTGCACCCGCCCGGCGGCCGGGACGTCCACGGTCACGGTATTGGAGCGGTCGAGCCCCCGCCGGACCTGGACGCGGTGGGTGCCGGGCGGCAGCACGAACGGGGTGTTGCCGCCGGGCCGGGCCCAGTCGAGGACGGTGCGGCCGGTGTGGACCCGGAACTTCCCGCGGCCCTGCTTCGGCACCCTGACCATCAGCCTGCCGTTGTCGGTGCCCATCGCCGCCCCTCCGGTCGCCCGTGTGTGCGAAGGATAGCGAGGCGGCCCGCGACCGTGCTTGTCACATCTCCATTCACCTGATGAGATTGTGCATATGGATATGCACAGTGTCGTCGTCCGGGTCGGCAAGGCCGACGTCAGCGCCGAGGACGTCCTCGCCGTCGCCCGCGGCGGGGCCCGGGTGGAGATCGGGCCGGACGCGCTCGCCGAGATGGCCGGGGCCCGGGCCCGGATCGACGCGCTGGCCGCCGAGCCGCGTCCGGTGTACGGGGTCTCGACCGGCTTCGGCGCGCTGGCGGTGCGGCACATCAGCCCCGAGCTGCGGGCCCAGTTGCAGCGTTCGCTGGTGCGCTCGCACGCGGCGGGCATGGGACCGGTGGTGGAGACCGAGGTGGTCCGGGCGCTGGTGTTCCTGCGGATGAAGACGCTGGCCTCCGGCCGGACGGGCGTGCGCCCGCTGGTCGCCGAGACGATGGCCGCGCTGCTGAACGCGGGCATCACCCCGGTGGTGCGCGAGTTCGGCTCGCTGGGCTGCTCCGGCGACCTCGCGCCGCTCTCGCACTGCGCGCTGGTGCTGATGGGCGAGGGCACCGCGTTCGGCCCGGACGGGGTGGAGCGCCCCGCCGCCGAGCTGCTGGCCGCCGCCGGGATCACCCCCGTCGAACTGCTGGAGAAGGAGGGCCTGGCCCTCATCAACGGCACCGACGGCATGCTCGGCATGCTGGTGATGGCGCTGGCCGACCTGCGCCGCCTCTACACCACCGCCGACGTCACCGCCGCGATGTCGCTGGAGGCGCTGCTGGGCACCGACAAGGTGCTCGCCCCCGAGCTGCACGCCCCGATCCGCCCGCACCCCGGGCAGGCCGCCTCCGCCGCCAACATGCTGGCGGTGCTGCGCGGCTCCGGGCTGACCGGCCACCACCAGGACGACGCGCCGCGGGTCCAGGACGCGTACTCGATCCGCTGCGCCCCCCAGGTGGCCGGCGCCGGCCGGGACACCCTGGCGCACGCCGCGCTGGTCGCCGAACGGGAGCTGGCCGCCTCGGTGGACAACCCGGTGGTGCTCCCGGACGGCCGGGTCGAGTCGAACGGCAACTTCCACGGCGCGCCGGTCGGCTACGTGCTCGACTTCCTGGCGATCGCCGCCGCCGACCTGGCCTCGATCGCCGAGCGGCGCACCGACCGGCTGCTGGACAAGGCCCGCTCGCACGGCCTGCCCGCCTTCCTGGCCGACGACCCCGGCGTCGACTCCGGCCTGATGATCGCCCAGTACACCCAGGCCGCGCTGGTCAGCGAGAACAAGCGGCTCGCGGTGCCCGCCTCGGTGGACTCCATCCCGTCCTCGGCGATGCAGGAGGACCACGTCTCGATGGGCTGGTCCGCGGCCCGCAAGCTGCGCCGGTCGGTGGCCAACCTCGGCCGCGTCCTGGCGGTGGAACTCGTCGCCGCCGCACGGGCGTTGGAGATCCGGGAGCAGGCCGCCGAGCAGTCGGGCGTGCTCGCCCCGGCGACCGCCGCCGCGGTCGCCGCCGCCCGTGCGGCCGGGGTCGGCGGCCCGGGCCGGGACCGCTTCCTCTCGCCGGACCTGGAGGCCGCCGCCGACCTGGTCGCCTCCGGCGCGCTGCTGGCGGCGGTCGAACGGGTCACCGGACCGCTCGCCTGACCCCTGCCCCGACCCCTGGCGGGACGGGCGGGCGCACCCACCGGAACCGGCCCACCGGCCTCCGGACCCGCCCGTCCCGCCAGTCGAAACGCGATTGCCCACCTGCCGGGACTGCGCCACAGTCGTCCCACCGTCGAAGCCACCGGCGACCGCCCGACCGAGCGTGGAGGTACCGCACATGACCGCCCTGGACGAGACCGGCACCGCCGCCGGCCCCTCCGCCCGGCTGCTCCACCTCTTCGAGGGCCACCGGCTGACCCCCACCCAGCGCCGGATCGCCCACTCGCTGGTCCGGCACGCCGCCGAGGCGCCGTTCCTGTCCAGCGTCGAGGTCGCCGAACTCGCCGGGGTCAGCCAGCCGTCGGTGACCAGGTTCGCGGTCGCGCTCGGCTACGACGGCTACCCGGCGCTGCGCAAGCAGCTGCGCGAACTCGGCGTCGGCGAACCGGGCACCCCCGAGAGCCACCACGACGTGGTGCGCAACGAGCACCAGCAGGCCGTCCTGGCCGAGATCGAGCACCTGCGCCACCTCGCCGAACTGCTCGCCGACCCGGCCCCGATCGTCCGGGCCGCCCGGGTGCTGGCCGCCTCCCGCCCGCTGCCGGTGCTCGGCCTGCGGGCCGCCTCCGCGCAGGCCCGCGGCTTCGCGTACTTCGCCGGCAAGGTGCACCCCGACGTCCGGCTGCTCGACGAGGGCGGCTCGATGCTCGCCGACCGGCTGGAGCAGGCCGCCGCCGCGGGGGCCACCGCGCTGCTCTGCTTCGCCCTGCCGCGCTACCCGCGCGAGCTGATGGACGCCCTCGCGGTGGCCCGGGAGTGCGGCCTGACCGTGCTCACCGTCGCCGACTCGGCGTTCGCGCCGGTCGCCAAGCTCTCCGACGCGCTGCTGCCCGCCGCCGTCGGCACCGGCCTGGTCTTCGACACCGCGTGCGCGCCGATGATGCTCGGCCGGGTCCTGCTCCAGGCCATGTGCGACGAACTGCCGGGCGCCGAAGCCCGGCTGGAGGCCATCGAGCAGTCCGCGACGGCCCGTCAACTCTTCCTGGACTGACACCCTTTGTTTGCCGAATGACACCTTCTCGTCGGGTTGACGAGGGGTGGTGGGCGGGCATCTCTCCGGACAGGGAGAAAGACAGCTTGGACGGGGGAAGTCCAATGCCACCGCCGATCCACCAGATGAGACTCACCGGACGGCTCGGTTCCGGGGCCGACGAATGGTCCTGCCCGCTCTGCGGCCGCCGCATCGCCCTGCGCCGCCCGCCGCACCCCGAACTGACCGTCCTCGACCCCGGCGACGAGGAGGCCGTCCACATCGGCGTCCTGGAACCCGGTGACCCCGCCGCCGAGGCCGCCGCCGCCCGCTACGGCGTCGGCCCGGTCCAGCACATCCCGCGCCCCCCGACCCGCCCCGGCCAGCCGAACCCCGAACCCGACGCGGCCGACCGCCGCTGGCTGGCCGAGATCGGCATCGACTGGGACGGCGACGAGGCCGCCTGACGGCCGTCCGGCGGGCGCCCGGCTTGACTCTGCCGGGAACCCCGAAGTCGCCGAGGTCAGGTGCCCGGGGCCCGCCAGGACTTCAGCCGAGGTATCTCGCACCGTCTGGCGCGGGGGGCGGGACGGCCGCGGCCCGGGCCGGGTCGGCGGACAGCACGCGGGGCAGGCCGTCGTGGAGGAAGGCGGTCACCGCCGGGAGCGTGCCCGCCGGGTGCCCTCGTGCACCGAGGCGTCCGGCACCTGTCGCCCGGCTGTCCCGGTGAAGCCGTCCAGGGCCCGCGTGCCGCTGTCGGCGGCGATCGGCGCATCCGCCGGCTCCGGGTGGGCGAAGGCGTCGCGGAGGCGGGGCGCGTCGGAGAACCCCGGTACCCGGACACGCGATCGCCAGGGGCGCCACCCACCTTGAGCGCGCCGAGCGGGACCCCGGAGTCCGGCGGGCGGAGGAGGGACCCGACGTCGAACCACTGCTCGGTCCGGCTCCGTCGGGAATCCCCGAGATCCCCGGCGGGGTCGAACTGGAGTGTCCGCCGGGGGAGGGGGAGAGTGATGGACGTTCGATCGATCGCCGGGTGGGGGTGCGCCGGGGTCGCGCTGCTCGCGGCGGGTGCCATGGTCTGGGGCGACCGCGAGACCCGCTCCGGCGGGTGGATGGTGGTCGCCGACAGTCTGGGGCGGGCCGACTGGCTGGGCGTCGTCCTGCTGTTGGCGGCCCTGGTGGCGGGCCTGCTGCTCGGCAGCCGGGCGGTGCGGCAGCTGGCGAGGGCCGGCCTGGTGCCGGCCGCCGCGCTGTCGGTGCTGCTGGGCACGGTGGTGCTGCTGATGGGGGAGGACCCGGTCAGCTACCCGGAGCGGAAGGTCCGCACCGCCGCGCCGGGCCGCGCCGACCGGGTCCTGACGGTGATCCACCACGGCACGAACACCACCGAGACCCGGGCCCAGGTCCGGGACGTCCAGGTGGAGACCGGCTCCGGCTGGTCCGGCCGCCGCTGGACGCTGCTCACCGTGGTCGGCGAGTTCGAGGGCGGCGGCGCCCTCACCGCCGCGGACTGGAACGGCCCCGACCGGGTCACTGTCGCCACCGACCTGGAGGCCAGGGTCTACGACTTCTCCACCGGCCGGCCCGTCCCGGTCCCGGCCTGACCGGACCGTCCGCGTCGGCGAGGGCGCGGGACTCTGGTCGGGCCGGTGCTGTTTGGATATATTCAGTCGCGTTCATGGTGAATGAATTCCATCCGGCAAGGAGGCTGGTCCATGGCAGAGCAGGCGAACGGCCCGCGCGAGGTCCGCGCGGCGCGGGGCACCGGGCTGAGCACGCGGGGCTGGCAGCAGGAGGCCGCCCTGCGGATGCTGATGAACAACCTGGACCCGGAGGTCGCCGAGCACCCGTCCAAGCTGGTGGTCTACGGCGGCACCGGCAAGGCGGCCCGGGACTGGCGCTCCTTCGACGCGATGGTGCGGACCCTGCGGGACCTCAAGCAGGACGAGACCATGCTGGTGCAGTCCGGCCGCCCGGTCGGCGTGATGCAGACCCACGAGTGGGCGCCGCGGGTGCTGATCGCCAACTCCAACCTGGTCGGCGACTGGGCGAACTGGGAGGAGTTCCGCCGCCTGGAGTCGCTCGGCCTCACCATGTACGGCCAGATGACCGCCGGTTCGTGGATCTACATCGGCACCCAGGGCATCCTCCAGGGCACCTACGAGACCTTCGCCGCGGTGGCGAACAAGCGCTTCGGCGGCACCCTGGCGGGCACCGTCACCCTCACCGCCGGGCTCGGCGGCATGGGCGGCGCCCAGCCGCTGGCCGTCACCATGAACGGCGGCGTGGCGATCTGCATCGACTGCGACCCGTCCCGGATCGCCCGCCGGATCGAGCACCGCTACCTCGACGTCGAGGCGACCGGCGTCGACCACGCGCTCCAGCTGGCCGTCGAGGCCCGCGACAGGCGGCAGCCGCTCTCGATCGGCCTGCTCGGCAACGCCGCCGACCTGCTGCCGCAGCTGCTCGCCGCGGACGCCCCGATCGACATCGTCACCGACCAGACCAGTGCCCACGACCCGCTCGCCTACCTGCCCACCGGCGTCGCCTTCGAGGACATGGCGGCCTACGCGGCCGAGAAGCCCGCCGAGTTCACCACCCGGGCCCGGGAGTCGATGGCCCGGCACGTGGAGGCGATGGTCGGCTTCCAGGACCGCGGCGCGGAGGTCTTCGACTACGGCAACTCGATCCGCGGCGAGGCCCAACTCGCCGGGTACGACCGGGCGTTCGCCTTCCCCGGCTTCGTCCCCGCGTACATCCGGCCGCTGTTCTGCGAGGGGAAGGGCCCGTTCCGCTGGGCCGCGCTCTCCGGCGACCCGCAGGACATCCACAAGACCGACCGGGCCGTCCTCGACCTGTTCCCGGAGAACGAGTCGCTGCACCGCTGGATCACCATGGCCCAGGAGAAGGTCCACTTCCAGGGCCTGCCCGCGCGGATCTGCTGGCTCGGCTACGGCGAGCGCGACAAGGCCGGCGAGCGGTTCAACGACATGGTGGCCTCCGGCGAGCTGTCCGCGCCGATCGTGATCGGCCGCGACCACCTGGACTGCGGCTCGGTGGCCTCCCCCTACCGGGAGACCGAGGCGATGCTCGACGGCTCGGACGCGATCGCCGACTGGCCGCTGCTCAACGCCATGGTCAACGTCGCCTCCGGCGCCTCCTGGGTCTCCGTCCACCACGGCGGCGGCGTCGGCATCGGCCGCTCGATCCACGCCGGGCAGGTCACCGTCGCCGACGGCACCGCGCTGGCCGGCGAGAAGATCCGCCGGGTGCTGACCAACGACCCCGGCATGGGCGTCATCCGGCACGTCGACGCGGGCTACGACCGGGCGGACGAGGTCGCGGCGGAGCGCGGGGTGCGCGTCCCCATGAACGAGCTGTGAGCTTCGACGCGATGTGGGCGGAGCTGCTCCCGGTGGGCCGCTCCGCCGCCACCGGCGGCTACCGGCGGCACGCCTGGAACTCCGCCGACGCCGAGTGCCGGGCCTGGTTCGAGCAGCAGGCCCGGACCCGCGGCCTGGCGTACGGGACCGACCGCAACGGCAACCAGTGGGCCTGGCACGGGGACCCGGCCGCCGGGAACGCCGTGGTCACCGGCTCGCACCTGGACTCCGTCCCCGACGGCGGCGCCTACGACGGCCCGCTCGGGGTGGTCTCCGCCTTCGCCGCGTTCGACCGACTGGTCGAGAAGGGGAGGGAGTTGACCCGCCCGCTGGGCATCGCCAACTTCGCGGACGAGGAGGGCGCCCGGTTCGGCGTCGCCTGCGTCGGCTCCCGGCTGGCCACCGGCCTGCTCGACCGGGAGGCCGCGTACGCGCTGCGCGACGCCGACGGGGTGCGGCTGCCCGACGCCATGGAGCGGGCCGGGCACGACCCGGCGCTGATCGGCGCCGACCCCGAACTGCTGGGCCGGATCGGCGCGTTCGTCGAACTCCACGTCGAGCAGGGCCGCTGCCTGACCGAGCGGCGGCCGGTCGGGGTGGCCGGGGCGATCTGGCCGCACGGGCGGTGGCGGTTCGACTTCCACGGCGAGGCCAACCACGCCGGCACCACCCTGCTCGCCGACCGCCGCGACCCGATGCTCACCTACGCCACCACCGTGCTCGCCGCCCGCAAGAAGGCCCGGCTCGCCGGGGCGCTCGCCACCTTCGGCAAGGTCGCCGTCGAACCCAACGGCACCAACGCGATCGCCTCGCTGGTCCGCGGCTGGCTGGACTCCCGGGCCCCCGACGAGCGCACCCTGCACCAGGTGGTCGGGGCGATCGAGCAGGCCGCCGCCGAACGCGGCGCCCGCGACGGCGTCCGGGTCGAGCTGACCCGCGAGTCGTACACCCCCGTGGTGGACTTCGACGCCCCGCTGCGCGACCGCCTCGCCGCCCGCCTGGACGCCCCGGTGCTGCCGACCGGCGCGGGACACGACGCCGGAATCCTGGCGTCCGCCGTCCCGACCGCCATGCTGTTCGTGCGCAACCCCAGCGGTGTCTCGCACTCCCCGGCCGAGCACGCCGAGCGCGCCGACTGCCACGCCGGGGTCGCCGCCCTGGCCGACGTACTGGAGGACCTCGCATGCCGGCCGTCGTGACGTACTGGGCCGAGCACGCCTGGCTGCCGCACCCCGGCGGCCCGGCCGTCCAGCCGGAGGTGCTGATCACCGTCGGCGCGGACGGCCGGATCGCCGAGGTCGTCCACGGCAGCGGCCCCTGCCCGGCCGGGGCGGTCCGGCTGGCCGGGCTCGCGCTGCCCGGGCAGGCCAACGCCCACTCGCACGCCTTCCACCGGGCGCTGCGCTCCACCGTCCAGGTCGGCTCCGGGACGTTCTGGACCTGGCGCGACACCATGTACCGGGTCGCCGCCGCGCTCGACCCCGACCGCTACCTGGCGCTCGCCACCGCCGTGTACGCCGAGATGGCGCTCGCCGGGATCACCGCCGTCGGCGAGTTCCACTACCTGCACCACGCGCCCGGCGGCGCCCGGTACGCCGACCCGAACGCGATGGGCGCGGCGCTGGTCGAGGCCGCCGCCCGGGCCGGCATCCGGATCACCCTGCTCGACACCTGCTACCTGTCGTCCGGCTTCGGCGCCGCGCCGACCGGTCCCCAACTGCGCTTCTCCGACGGGGACGCCGACGCCTGGGCCGAGCGCGCCGACGCGCTGAAGGGCGCCGGGCACGCCCGGATCGGCGCCGCCGTGCACAGCGTCCGGGCGGTGCCCGCCGAGCAGTTGGGCACCGTCGCGCGGTGGGCCGCGACCCGCGGCGCCCCGCTGCACGTCCACCTCTCCGAGCAGACCGCCGAGAACGACGCCTGCCTGGCCGCCCACGGCGTCACCCCCACCCGGCTGCTCGCCGACCACGGCGTCCTCGGCCCGCGCACCTCCGCCGTGCACGCCACCCACCTCACCGACCAGGACGTCCGGCTGCTCGCCGAGTCCGGCACCACGATCTGCATGTGCCCCACCACCGAACGGGACCTCGCCGACGGCATCGGTCCCGCCCGGCGGCTCGCCTCGGCCGGCTGCCCGGTCACGCTCGGCTCCGACAGCCACGCCGTGATCGACCCGTTCGAGGAGGCCCGCGCCCTGGAGCTCGACGAGCGCCTGCGCACCCGCACCCGCGGCCACTGGACGGCGGCCGACCTGCTCCGGGCGGGCGGCGCGGACGGCCACGCCTCGCTCGGCTGGCCCGAGGCCGGGCGCCTGGAGGCCGGTGCGCTCGCCGACTTCTGCGTGATCGCCCTCGACTCGGTCCGCACCGCCGGGCCGCCGCCCCTGCTCGGCGCCGAGACCGCGGTCTTCGCGGCGGGCGCGGCCGACGTCCGCCACCTGGTGGTCGGCGGCCGGCACGTGGTCAGGGACGGGGTGCACCAGCTCGTCCCGGAGACCGGGCGCGCCCTCGCGGCGGCCGTCGGCGCCCTGCGGTGACGGCCCGCCCCCGGAAGCACGACCGATCAAGGAACGGACCCCCATGAGCCTGCTCATCAGCAACATCGGTTCGCTGGTCACCAACGACCCCGCCCTCGGCGCGGGCCCGCTCGGACTGCTGGCCGACGCCGCCGTGGTGGTGGACGGCGACCGCGTCGCCTGGGTGGGCCCGGACGCGGACGCGCCCGCCGCCGACGAGCACACCGACGCGGGCGGACGGGCGCTGCTGCCCGGGTTCGTGGACAGCCACGCGCACCTGCTGTTCGCGGGCGACCGCACCGCCGAGTTCAGCGCCCGGATGTCGGGCCTGCCGTACGGCGCGGGCGGCATCCGGACCACCGTCGCCGCGACCCGGGCCGCCTCGGACGCCGAGCTGAACGCCAACCTGACCCGCTACCTGGCGGAGATGCTGCGCCAGGGCACCACCACCGTCGAGGTGAAGTCCGGCTACGGGCTGAGCACCGAGGACGAGGCGCGGGCCCTGCGGATCGCCGCCGGGCACACCGCCGAGACCACCTACCTGGGGGCGCACGTGGTGGCCCCCGAGTACGCCGACGACCCGGCCGGGTACGTCGAGCTGGTGACCGGCGAGATGCTGGCCGCCTGCGCGCCGTACGCCCGCTGGGTCGACGTGTTCTGCGAGCGCGGCGCGTTCGACGGCGACCAGGCCCGGGCGGTGCTGACCGCCGGGATGGCGCAGGGACTGCGGCCCAGGGTGCACGCCAACCAGCTGGGCCACGGCCCCGGCGTGCAGCTGGCGGTGGAGCTGGGCGCCGCCTCCGCCGACCACTGCACCCACCTGACCGACGCGGACGTCGCCGCGCTGGCCGGGAGCGAGACCGTCGCCACGCTGCTGCCGGGCGCCGAGTTCTCCACCCGGGCGCCCTACCCGGACGCCCGGCGGCTGCTGGACGCGGGCGCCGCCGTCGCGCTGTCCACCGACTGCAACCCGGGCTCCAGCTTCACCAGCTCGATGCCGTTCTGCGTGGCCGTCGCCGTCCGCGAGATGGGCCTGACCCCCGACGAGGCGGTGCACGCCGCCACCGCGGGCGGCGCGCTCGCGCTGCGCCGCCCCGACGTGGGCCGGATCGCCCCCGGGGCCCGGGCCGACCTGCACCTGCTGGACGCGCCCTCGCACGTCCACCTGGCGTACCGGCCGGGCGTCCCGCTGACCGCCGCGGTGTGGCAGGGCGGGGTCAGGAAGGTCTGACGCGCGGCGTCAGCGCCCGTCGCCCAGCAGCGTGCCGATCCGGCGGCGGGCGGCGAACAGGCCGGCGCCCGCCGCGATCGCCAGCAGGCCCTGGACGGCGAAGTACCAGGTCGAGCCGACCACGTCGTCACCCAGCAGCAGCTGGGCCAGGGCGGCCACGCAGTCGCCCGCGGTGACGGCGAGGAACCAGACGCCCATCATCTGGCTGGCGTACTTGGCGGGCGCCAGCTTGGTGGTGACGGACAGGCCGACCGGGGAGAGGGTCAGCTCGCCGACGGTCTGGACCAGGTAGACCACGGCCAGCCAGAGCGGGGAGACCTTGACGCCGCCGGAGGCCGCGGCCATCGCCAGCATCATCACCAGGAAGGACGCGCCGATCATCAGCAGGCCGAAGGCGAACTTCGCGGTGGTGGAGGGGTTGCGCCCGCGCCGGGCGGCGGCGTTCCACAGCCAGGCGAAGACCGGGGCCAGCGCCATGATGTACAGCGGGTTCAGCGACTGGAACCAGCTGGAGGGGAAGGAGAAGCCGAACAGGCTCCCGGCGGTGTTCCGGTCGGCGAACACGCTCAGGGTCGAGCCGGACTGGTCGTAGATCATCCAGAACACGGCGGCGGCCAGGAAGAACCACAGGTAGCCGCCCACCCGGGACCGCTCCGGCCGGGTCAGCTCCGGGTCGCGGCGGATCCGGGCGAACACCAGGACGGGGGCGGCCAGGCCGATCAGCGACAGCGGCCAGAGCACCCAGGAGACGGTGAAGTGCCCGCTGACCGCGACCACGCCGTAGAACACGGCGGCGGCGGCCAGCCAGAGCGCCGCCTTGCGCAGCAGCGCCAGGCCCTCGGTGCGGGGCAGCGGCGAGGCGACGACGTCCGAGCGCGGGCTGAGGTGGCGGGTGCCCAGCAGGTACTGGATCAGGCCGAGCGCCATGCCGACGCCCGCGAGCGCGAAGCCCAGGTGCCAGTTCACCTGCTGGCCCACGGTGCCGATCACCAGCGGCGCCAGGAAGCTGCCGAGGTTGATGCCCATGTAGAAGATGGTGAAGCCGCCGTCGCGGCGCGCGTCGTCGTCCTTGTCGTAGAGCTGGCCGACCATCGTGGAGATGTTGGCCTTCAGCAGGCCGGAACCGATCGCGATCGGGACCAGGCCGGCGAAGAAGAACACCTCGCTGGGCACGGCGAGCATGAAGTGCCCGACCATGATGATCAGTCCGCCGAGGGCGACGGTGCGCCGGGCGCCGAGCAGCCGGTCGGCGATCCAGCCGCCGGGCACCGCGAGCAGGTAGACCATGGCGCTGTAGACCGAGACCACCGCGGTGCTGAGGGCGATGCCCTTCTCCAGGCCGCCGTCGGCGTGGGTCGCGGTCATGTAGACCAGCAGCAGCGCGCGCATGCCGTAGAAGCTGAAGCGCTCCCAGGTCTCGGTCATGAAGAGGGTGGCCAGGCCGCGGGGGTGGCCGAGGAAGGTCCGCCCCGAGGGGGGAGAGGGCCGTGCCTCGGTCTCCAGGGTGGTCGAAGCCATGCTGATTCCTTGCCTGTTTTCTCGGGTTCCCCACCACAGTAAGTCGCGAGTTCGGGTGACTGCGGAGCGTGAATGGTATGCGGAAGGTAAAGTCTGGCGGCCGTGCACCGTGCATTTTGATGCCTCGGGCGAAGAATTGCCTGTGATCTCAAGGGTCGTGCGAAGAATGTCCGTTAAAGCGCAGTTGTCGCCGGAGGGGCCCGTGGAATGCCGGTGATCACCGGCTGTGACAGTGTTCACAGCGCCCGGCCCGGGCGTGCCGGGACGGCCGGAGACCCTCTGATCGGCGGCCTCCGCGCGGTCTACCATCCCCCTATGACCTGTGTGCTGCTGGCCGAGGACGACCCGGCAATCTCCGAACCGCTGGCCCGCGCCCTGCGCCGCGAGGGCTACGAGGTGCTCGTCCGCGAGGACGGACCGGCCGCGCTGGGCGCCGGCCTCAGCGAGGACGTCGACCTGATCGTGCTCGACCTCGGGCTCCCCGAGATGGACGGCCTGGAGGTGTGCCGACGGCTGCGCGCCGACGGCAAGAGCTTCCCGGTCCTGGTGCTCACCGCCCGCGCCGACGAGGTGGACACCGTGGTCGGCCTGGACGCCGGCGCCGACGACTACGTCACCAAGCCGTTCCGGCTGGCCGAACTGCTGGCCCGGGTCCGGGCCCTGCTCCGGCGCGGCAACGTGGACCAGCTGACCACCGGCGCGCACGGCGTGAAGATCGACATCGAGTCGCACCGCGCCTGGCTCGGCGAGGAGGAACTCACGCTCTCCGCCAAGGAGTTCGAGCTGCTGCGGGTGCTGGTGCGGGACGCCGGACGGGTCGTCACCCGCGAGGAGATCATGCGCCAGGTCTGGGACACCACCTGGTGGACCTCCACCAAGACCCTGGACATGCACATCTCCTGGCTGCGCAAGAAGCTCGGCGACGACGCCGCGAACCCGCGCTACATCGCCACCGTGCGGGGCGTGGGCTTCCGCTTCGAGAAGAACTGACCGCCCGGGAAGGCTTCCGAGAAGACTTCCGAGAAGAGTCCGAGAAGGACCGACCGAAGGACCGCCCGGCGTGAAGCGCAGGATGATCAACTCGCTGCTGGGCGTGGTCCTGGTGGTGGTCGCGGTGTTCTGCGTGCCGCTGGCCCTGATCGAGAAGCAGTCGATCGTCAACGCCGCCAACGACCGGGTGGACGCGGTGGCGGTCCGGGTGCTCGGGCTGGTCGAGAGCCGGCTCGCCGCGGGCGAGCCGGTCAGCGGCGAGAAGTTCGCCGCCGTCGTCACCGACGAGTACTACGTCACCGTGGACATCCCGGGACAGCGGCAGATCGCCCTCGGCCGTCCCGTCGAGGGCGACGCGCTGACCGCCACCGAGACCGGCGGCAGCGGGGAGACCGTCACCGCCGCGCAGTCCCGCACCGCGCTCGACCACGAGATCGGCAACATGCTGCTGCTGCTCGGCGTGGTCGCGCTGCTCGCCGTGCAGGCCGCCGTGGCGCTCGCCGTCTGGCAGGCCAAGCGGCTGGCCCGGCCGCTCACCGAGCTCGCCGAGACCGCCGAGCGGCTGGGCTCCGGCGACCCCCGCCCGCAGGGCCGCCGCTACGGCGTGCCCGAACTCGACCGGATCGCCGAGGTGCTGGACACCAGCGCCGAGCGGATCGCCCGGATGCTCACCGCCGAGCGCCGCCTCGCCGCCGACGCCTCGCACCAGCTGCGCACCCCCCTCACCGCGCTCTCGATGCGGCTGGAGGAGATCACCGCGCTCGCCGAGGACCCCGGCACCGTCCGGGAGGAGGCCGCGATCGGCCTCCAGCAGGTCGAGCGGCTCACCGACGTGGTGCAGCGGCTGCTCACCAACCAGCGCGACCCCAACAGCCCCACCGCGGTGACCTTCGGGCTCGACGAGGTGATCAAGCAGCAGGTCGAGGAGTGGGGGCCCACCCTGCGCGACGGCGGGCGGCGGCTGGTCATCGAGGGCCTGCGCGACGCCCGGGTGATCGGCACCCCCGGCACCGTCGCCCAGGTGCTCGCCACCCTGATCGAGAACTCGCTGATGCACGGCGCCGGCACCATCACCCTGCGGGTGCGCCGCTCCGGCAGCTCGGTGGTCGCCGAGGTCCAGGACGAGGGCGCGGGCGTCCCGCGCGAACTGGGCAACCGGGTCTTCGAGCGGGCGGTCAGCGGCCGCAACTCCACCGGCATCGGGCTGGCCGTCGCTCGGGACCTCGCCGAGGCCGACGGCGGCCGCCTCGAACTGCTGTCGCTGCGACCGCCGGTGTTCGCGCTGTTCCTCGCCCACGGGGGCGAGTGAGGGCGGGGCGGCGGGGACGGAGGGCGGGCGGGCTCAGTTCGCCAGGGTGCGGCTCGGCGGGGCGGCCAGCAGCAGCTCGGCCTCCTGCACCACGGCGGGCTCCTCCAGCTCCGGCATCGCCTTGAACACCCAGGTCCGGTAGGAGACGAAGCGGAACACGGTGGCCACCACCAGGCCCAGCAGCTTGCCGCCCAGCTTCTCGAACGGGGTGTCCAGGCCCAGCACGTACTGGGTGAAGCCCAGGGTGCCGGTCTCGATCAGCATGCCGATGCCGCTGAACACCAGGAAGAGGGTGATCTCCCGCTTGCGGGAGGCGGCGTCGCGGTCCCGGTACAGCCAGTACCGGTAGCCCAGGTAGTTGGTGGCGATCGCCACCAGCGTCGCGGCGATGTTGGAGCGCAGCGAGGCCAGGCCGAAGCCGTTGGTGAGGACCCAGAACAGCCCGAAGTTGACCACCACGCCGGTGGCGCCGATCACGGCGAAGCCGATCGCCTCCAGGGACAGGCCGCGCATCCGCTGGGTGAACGGGGGACGCGTCTCGGTGCTGCTCGTCATCCGGGCTGTCTCCGTATGCTTCACATGATCGGATAAGTGGTGTTCTACGATCCGGCCCACCAGGCTACCGGCAATCCCTGAGAGCACGCCCCCGCCCCCGGAGCACCCCGTCCGCCGCGCTCCGGCGCACGCCGCCGCACCCCGTCCGCCGCCCGCCGGGGCACCCCCGGCGCGCTCCGGCGCCCGCCGGTGCCGAGCCCTCCGACCGGCCCGGATATCCTGGAGCGCGTGACTGTAGCGGGCAATGCGAACTTTCCAGTGGTCGGAGTCATCGGCGGCGGGCAGCTCGCCCGCATGATGCACCAGGCGGGCATCCCGCTGGGCATCCGCTTCAAACTCCTCGCCGACACCCCCCAGGAGTCGGCCGCGCAGGTGGTCGGCACCACCGTGCTCGGCGACTACCGCGACCTCGACACGCTGCGGGCCTTCGCCGCCGACTGCGACGTGATCACCTTCGACCACGAGCACGTGCCCACCGAGCACCTGCGCACCCTCCAGGCCGAGGGCGTCGCCGTCCGCCCCGGCCCGGACGCGCTGGTCAACGCCCAGGACAAGGGCGTCATGCGGGCCAGGCTCGACTCCATCGGCGTCCCCTGCCCCCGGCACCGGCTGGTCGCCGACCCGGCCGACGTCACCGCCTTCGCGGAAGAGGGCGAGGGCTACCCCGTCGTGCTGAAGACCGTCCGCGGCGGCTACGACGGCAAGGGCGTCTGGGTCGTCGCCGACGAGACCGAGGCCGCCGCCCCCTTCCTGGCCGGCGTCCCCGTGCTGGCCGAGGAGAAGGTCGACTTCCTGCGCGAACTCGCCGCCAACGTGGTGCGCTCGCCCAGCGGCCAGGCCGTCGCCTACCCGGTGGTCGAGTCCGTCCAGGAGAACGGCATCTGCGCCGAGGTCACCGCCCCCGCGCCCGACCTCGACCCGGCCCTCTCCGACGAGGCCCAGCAGCTCGCCCTGCGGATCGCCGGCGAGCTCGACATCACCGGCCACCTCGCCGTCGAGCTGTTCCAGACCCGCGACGGCCGCATCCTGGTCAACGAACTCGCCATGCGCCCGCACAACTCCGGCCACTGGTCCCAGGACGGCGCCGTCACCTCCCAGTTCGAGAACCACCTGCGGGCCGTCCTCGACCTCCCGCTCGGCGACCCGCGCCCCCGCGCCAGGTGGACCGTCATGGTCAACGTCCTCGGCGGCGACTACCCCGACATGTACCGGGCGTTCCTGCACTGCATGGCCCGCGACCCCGGCCTCAAGATCCACATGTACGGAAAGGACGTGAAGCCCGGCCGCAAGGTCGGCCACGTCAACGTCTTCGGGGACGACCTCGAAGACGTCCGCGAGCGCGCCCGCCACGCGGCCGCCTACCTGCGAGGAACGATCACCGAGTGACTTCCCTCCCCTCCTGCCGGAGGGGGTTCCCCTCAGCCTCGCGGCCGAGCCGTCGCGCGTGAGCG
Organism: Kitasatospora sp. NPDC090308; assembly: GCF_044769485.1. Classification (NCBI taxonomy): domain Bacteria; kingdom Bacillati; phylum Actinomycetota; class Actinomycetes; order Kitasatosporales; family Streptomycetaceae; genus Kitasatospora; species Kitasatospora sp. NPDC090308. The sequence continues at coordinate 19,597 of NZ_JBIVXY010000026.1, forward strand.
CGGCGGTGGGACGACTTCCTGCTTCACCGACGACTGCCCGCCCGGAGTGCTCCGTTGAGGTCCTACGCCGTCTCCACAGGCTGCAACCGCCAGTCCGGCGGCCAGGATGTTGCGTGCCGCGTTGACGTCCCGGTCGTGGACGGCGCCGCAGGCGCACTCCCACGTGCGCACGTGCAGCGGCAGGCAGGTGCGGCGGGCGCCACAGGACGAGCAGAGCTTCGAGCTGGGGAACCACCGGTCGACGGTGACCAGTTCGCGGCCGTACCAGACGCACTTGTAGGCGAGCATCGCCCGCAGTTCGGCCCAGCCCGCGTCGGCGATCGACCGGGAGAGCCTGCGATTTCCGAGCAGATCGCGGACCGACAGTCCCTCGACCACGACCGTTTGGTTCTCACGGACGAGCCGAGTGGTCAGCTTGTGCAGGAAGTCCCGGCGCCGGTCGGCGATCCGGGCATGAACACGGGCGACCTTACGTCGGGCCTTCTCCCGGTTCGCCGAACCCGCGGCTTTCCGCGACAGCTCCCGTTGTGCCCGGACCAGGCGTGTGCGCTCGCGCCGCTCGTGCCCGGGGTTGCGGACCTTCTCCCCGGTGGAGAGCGCGACCAGATCGCTGACGCCCAGGTCCACACCCACAGCACGGTCGAGGACGGGCAGGTGTCGAACCGTCGGGTCCTCGCACAGCACCGAGACGAACCAGCGCCCTGCAGCATCACGCGAAACGGTCACCGTGGACGGAACCGCCCCCTCGGGCAGCGGTCGCGACCAGCGGATGTCCAGCGGCTCGGCCATCTTCGCCAGTGTCAATCACCCCTCCCGGTAGCGGAACGCCGAACGGGTGTACTCGGCGGCGTCCCGCGACCTCTTCCTCGCCTTGAACCGCGGGTGCCCGGCCCGTCGGGTGAGGAAGTTCGTGAACGCCGCCTGCAGGTGACGCAGTGCCTGCTGCAGGGGCACGCACGACACCTCGTTGAGGAACGCCAGCTCCTCTGTCCGCTTCCAACCCGTCAGCATCGCCGACGTCGCTCCGTACCCCACCCGCTCCTGCCGCCGCTCCCACGCCTCCACGCGGGCCGCCAACGCCCTGTTCCACACCAGCCGCACGCAACCGAACGTCCGCGACAACTCCGCCGCCTGCTCCCCGTTCGGATAGCAGCGGTACTTGAACGCCCGCTTCACGTGCACCGTCACCACGGCTGACACGTTAGAACCCCCCACTGACACCACGTCGTACCGCACGTCGCCCCGGGCCGAAGCCGGGGCACCCACGAAAGGACCGCCATGACCAAGTCCCCCCTTGTCGGCATCGTGATGGGCTCCGACTCCGACTGGCCCGTGATGGAGGCCGCCGCGCAGGCGCTGGACGAGTTCGAGATCCCGTACGAGGTCGACGTGGTCTCCGCGCACCGGATGCCGCGCGAGATGGTCGCCTACGGCGAGCGGGCGCACGGGCGCGGGCTGAAGGCGATCATCGCCGGGGCGGGCGGGGCCGCGCACCTGCCGGGGATGCTGGCCTCGGTGACGCCGCTGCCGGTGATCGGCGTCCCGGTGCCGCTGCGCTACCTGGACGGGATGGACAGCCTGCTGTCGATCGTCCAGATGCCGGCCGGGGTGCCGGTGGCGACCGTCTCGGTGGCGGGCGCGCGCAACGCGGGCCTGCTCGCGGTCCGGATGCTGGCCGCGTTCGACCCCGAACTCGCCGAGAAAATGGTCGAGTTCCAGGCCGAGCTGAACAACCAGGCCACCGAGAAGGGCCGCAAGCTGCGCGCCAAGGTGGCGGGCAACGACTCCTTCGGCTTCGGCAAGTAGGCGCGTAGGCACGTAAGTAAGCACGTGGGCGAGCGGGCCGGGTGGCCCCTCCCGGCCCCCTCCCGAGGGAGGGGGCCGGGCCGCTCAGCCGGTGCCGAACCCGCCGCTGGCGACCGCGGTGACGAAGGTGTGCCAGACGGTGGCGGGGAAGTGCAGGACCGGGCCGTCGGGGTCCTTGGAGTCGCGGACGTGGCCGGGGTGGGCGTCGTCCACCTCGATGCACTCACCGCCGTCGTTGTTGCTGTAGCTGCTCTTGCGCCAACGGCGCTCCTCGGCGGGGGCGTTCAGGTCAGGGTGCATCAGAAGCCAGTCCTTCCAGCATCGATCTGATCGTGAGCTCGGAGTCCTGCGGGGGCAGTGCCTGAGCCCGTAGTAGATCGTAGAGCCACTGCCGCTCCGCGATGTCCGCCGTCGTCTCGTAGATCGTCCCGGTCCGGCTGCTCTCCTCGTACGCGAGCCGGTCGCCGCCCGGCAGCGTGAGCAGCGTCATCGAGGAAGTCTCGGAGTGCCCGCCGGACTTGAACGGGAGCACCTGCACGACCACGTTGGGCAGCGTGGCCGCGTCGAGGATCGCCCGCAGCTGCTCGGCCATCACCGCAGGGCCGCCGTAGGCCCGGTGGAACGCGTACTCGTCCAGGATGAACCAGTACCGGCACCCCGAGCCGCGTAGCCGGAGCTGTCGGCCCATCCGGGCCCGGACCCGCTCCTCCACCTCCTCCTCCGGCGCGTAGGGGAGGCCCGCGCGCAGCGCGTGCCGGGCGAACGCCTCGGTCTGGAGCAGGCCCGGCATATTGGGGCTGTAGGACTCGTGGACGAGTGCCTGGTCCGCGATCGCCAGGAACTCCTGGTACTTCGCCGGGTGGTCCTCCCGCAGCGCCAGCGGGAGCAGCCGGACGAAGAGGCCGTCGGTCCGGAAGACCTGGTCCAGCATCTCCGACAGCCCCCGGGGCACCCTGACGTCCCCGTTCTCGACCCGGGACAGCGTGCTGACGGAGAAGTGCACCCCCTCGGCGAGCTTGACGAGGGACCAGCCGAGTTCCGCGCGCCGCCGTCGGATCTCGGCCCCGTAGAAGTGCCGCGCACTCCGAGACGGGTCGACTTCTCGCTCCGGGAAGCTCATGGCCTTCCCCTCCCTGTTGGGCGATCCGCACGCCACGGCCCCCGGGAACCCGCCGTCCGGCGTCCCGTCCACCGGGCGTCTGCGCCGTTCAGCTTAGCGGCGAAGCGTGACGCGACGAGTACGGAACGTGGCAATTCCCTTGGTGGGAAACCCCGCTGAGCGAGGGTCGGACCCCGCGGGCCCCGGCGCCCCGACCGGTCGACGCGCCGGGGATGACCTTTCCCCCGGCTCGGCGGTAGAACGGGGGCATGACCCCCGAACTGCTCGACCGCGCCCGGGCCGTCCTGCGCACCACGCCGGTGGTGGACGGCCACAACGACCTGCCGTGGGCGATGCGCGCCCAGGCCGGGTACGACCTCGACGCCGTCGACCTGACGGCCGACCAGAGCCACCGGCTGCACACCGACTTCGGCCGCCTGCGGGCGGGCGGGGTCGGCGCGCAGTTCTGGTCGGTGTACGTGCCCGCCGAACTGGCGGGCGACAGCGCGGTCAGCGCGACGCTGGAGCAGATCGACTTCGTCCGGGCGATGACCGAGCGCCACCCCGGGCACCTGCGGCTCGCGCTGACCGCCGACGACCTGGAGACCGCCCGCGCCGAGGGCCGGATCGCCTCGCTGATGGGCGCCGAGGGCGGCCACTCCATCAACTCCTCGCTGGCCACCCTGCGCGCGCTGTACGAGCTGGGCGTGCGCTACCTGACCCTCACCCACAACTCCAACGTGCCCTGGGCCGACTCCGCCACCGACGAGCCCGCGCACGGCGGGCTCACCGCGTTCGGCGAGGAGGTGGTCCGGGAGATGAACCGGCTCGGCATGCTGGTCGACCTCTCGCACGTCTCGGCCGACACCATGCGCGACGCGCTGCGGGTCTCCGAGGCCCCGGTGGTCTTCTCGCACTCCTCCGCCCGCGCCGTCTGCGACCACCCGCGCAACGTCCCGGACGACGTGCTGACCGCGCTGGCCGCCAACGGCGGCGTCGTGATGGCCACCTTCGTGCCCAAGTTCGTGCTGCCCGCCGCCATCGAGTGGACGCTCGCCGCCGACGCCAACATGCGCGCCAAGGGACTGCACCCGCTGGAGACCACCCCCGAGGCGATGGCCGTGCAGCGCGCCTACGAGGCCGAGCACCCCCGCCCGACCGCCACCGCCGCGACCGTCGCCGACCACCTCGACCACCTGCGGGAGGTGGCCGGCATCGACCACGTCGGCCTCGGCGGCGACTACGACGGCACCGCGTTCACCCCGTCCGGCCTGGAGGACGTCTCCGGCTACCCGGTGCTGGTCGCCGAACTGCTGCGCCGCGGCTGGTCCGAGGCCGACCTCGCCAAACTGACCTGGCACAACGCCGTCCGGGCGCTGCGCGGCGCCGAGACGGCCGCCAGCCGGCTGCGGGCCGAGCGCCGCCCCTCGATCGCCACCCGGGAGCAGCTGGACGGCGCATGAGCGACGGACTTGACCTCGCCCCTGGGGCAGGCCCGAACGTGGCCGGTGCGGAGGAGGAACGGCTGCTCACCACCGGTGAGTTCGCCCGACGCGGCCTGCTGTCGCCGAAGGCGCTGCGGCTGTACGACCGGCAGGGGCTGCTGCCGCCGGACCGGATCGACCCGGACAGCGGCTACCGCTACTACCGGCCGGAGCGGCTGGCCACCGCGCGGCTGATCGTCCGGCTGCGCGGCCTGGACATGCCGCTGGCCGCCGTCGCCGAGGTGCTCGCCCTGCCGGGCCCCGCGGCGGCGGAGCGGGTCGCCGCGTACTGGGCCGCCGTCGAACGGCGGACCGCCTCGCAGCGGACGCTGGCCGACCACCTCCGCGTCCAACTGAGCGGACTCGAAGGGATCGACGAGATGTACCGGATCGAACAGCGGGACGTGCCCGAGCAGCTGTTGCTCACCGAGCAGCGCCGCGCCAAGCCGGAGGAGCTGGACTGCTTCATCCCGGAGGCCACCGCCCGGCTGGCGGCCGTCGCGGCGGCCCACGGCGGCGTCGCGGCCGCCCCGTTCGTGATCTACCACGGGCAGGTCGACGAGGACAACGACGGCCCGGTCGAGGTCTGCGTCCCGGTCGACCCGGCCCGCGCCGCGGGCCTGACCGCCGCGCACCGCGTCGAACCCGCGCACCGGGAGGCGTACACCAGGATCACCAAGGCGCAGGTCGAGTACCCGCAGATCCTCAGCGCCTACGACGCGGTCTGCGCCTGGACGGAACGGAACGGCAGCCCGCGCACCGGCGCGGGCCGGGAGGTCTACTTCGCCGACTGGGCCGCCGCCGCGCCGTCCGACCAGGTCTGCGACATCGCCTTCCCGATCGGGGGCTGAGCCGGCGTCAGAGCCTCGGCAGCTCGATCGCCGGGCAGCGGTCCATCACCATGTCCAGCCCGGCCGCGCGGGTGCGGGCGAAGGCGTCCTCGTCGACGACGCCGAGCTGGAACCAGACGGCCTTCGCGCCCGCCGCCACCGCCTGGTCGGCGACCGGACCGGCCAGCGCGGAGTTCACGAACACGTCCACCACGTCCACCGGGAAGGGGACCTCGGCGAGCGAGGCGTAGCCCGGCTCGCCGAGCACCGTCTCGGCCTTCGGGTGCACCGGCACGATCCGCTTCCCGGCCCGCTGGAGCACCCGGGCCACGCCGTACGCGGCGCGCGCGGTGTTGTTCGACAGGCCGACCACGGCCCAGGTGTCGCCGGAGGAGGTGAGGATCTTCCGGACGGTGGCGTCGTCTCCGTAGCTCATGCCGCTGAGAACGGACGGCCGGGCCCGGGCATTCCGGGCCCGGCCGTCCGGGTGCGCCCGGGGGCTACTCCACGGGCGGGCGGCCCATCGCCCGGTACGTCCAGCCGGCGGCCCGCCAGGCCTCGCCGTCCAGCACGTTGCGGCCGTCCACCAGGTGGCGCTCGGCGACCACCGCGCCGACCTCCGCCGGGTCCAGCTCGCGGAACTCCTGCCACTCCGTCAGGTGCAGCACCACGTGCGCGCCCTCGGCGGCCTCCAGCGGGGTGGCCGCGTAGGACAGGCCGGGGAACATCTTGCGGGCGTTGTCCATCGCCTTCGGGTCGTAGACCGTGACCTGGGCGCCCTGGAGCTGGATCTGCCCGGCCACGTTCAGCGCGGGCGAGTCCCGGATGTCGTCCGAGTTCGGCTTGAACGCCGCGCCCAGCACCGCGACCCGGCGGCCCAGGAAGCCGCCGCCGCACTGCTCGCGGGCCAGCTCCACCATCCGGGAGCGGCGCCGCATGTTGATCGAGTCGACCTCGCGCAGGAAGGTCAGCGCCTGGTCCGCGCCCAGCTCCCCGGCCCGCGCCATGAACGCCCGGATGTCCTTGGGCAGGCAGCCGCCGCCGAAGCCCAGGCCCGCGTTCAGGAACTTCCGGCCGATCCGGTCGTCGTACGAGAGCGCCTTGGAGAGCTGCACCACGTCGGCGCCGGCGCTCTCGCAGACCTCCGCCATCGCGTTGATGAACGAGATCTTGGTGGCCAGGAAGGAGTTCGCGGCGGCCTTCACCAGCTCGGCGGTCGGGAAGTCGGTCACCACGAACGGCACCCCGTCCGAGATCGGCCCCGCGTACACCTCGCGCAGCACCCGCTCGGCGTGCTCGCTGCGCACGCCGACCACCAGCCGGTCCGGGTGCAGGGTGTCGCCGACCGCGAAGCCCTCGCGCAGGAACTCCGGGTTCCAGGCCAGCTCGGCCCCCGCCCCGACCGGGGCCAGCTCGGCCAGCCGGTCCGCCAGCCGGTTCGCCGAGCCCACCGGCACGGTCGACTTGCCGACCACCAGCACCGGCCGCTCCAGCAGCGGGGCCAGCGACTCCAGCGCGGAGTCCACGTAGCTCATGTCGGCCGCGAACTCGCCCTTGCGCTGCGGGGTGTTCACGCAGAGGAAGTGCACGTCGCCGAAGGCCGCGACCTCCTCCCAGGAGTCGGTGAACCGCAGCCGGCCGCTGGAGCCCTCGTGGCCCGCCACGTGCTTCAGCAGCAGCTCGGACAGCCCCGGCTCGTACATCGGCACCCGGCCCGCGGCCAGCGCCGTGAGCTTGTCCCGGTCCACGTCCAGCCCCAGGACCTCGAACCCGAGCTCCGCCATGCACGCGGCATGCGTCGCGCCCAGGTAGCCGGTGCCGATCACCGTGATGCGGGGAGCCACGCGCGTTCCCTTCGATCCGGGCCGTACCAGGGGTGAGCGACGGCCGCAGCCACTGATGGTAGCCGCACCGCCGGGCGCCGCGGATGCCCCGGTTTCGCGGTTTTCGCTCGAAGGTCTGTACGGAAGGTTCACAATGCCGCCATGACTTCCAAGGGGCGGGGCGGCGGGCCGGACGAGGACCCCGGTCCGCTGAGCATCTTCGGCCGCGACGAGCACGGGGGCGGCGGCGACGACGGTGACGGGAACCACGACGGCGGGGAGTCCGGCGCCGCGGCGGACGGACCGCGCCGTCGGCGGCGGGGGCGGCGGCTGCTGGTGTGGACGCTGGCGGTGCTGCTGGTGCTGGCGGGCGGGGCGTTCGGCGGGCTGCTGTGGGCGGCCGACCACTACGCCTCCTCGGTGCGGCGCATCCCGGACGCCTTCCCGACCGTACCGGCCGCCGAGCAGCCCCCGGCCGTCCCGCACACCGGCCAGACCTTCCTGCTGGTCGGCCTGGACGCCCGCTCCGACCAGCCGACCACCGGCAGGGACGCCAAGGCCCCGGCCTGGCAGGCGGGGGCCCAGCGCAGCGACACCATGATGCTGATGCACATCTCGGCGGACCGGAAGTCCGTCTCGCTGGTCTCCATCCCGCGCGACACCTGGGTGCCCGTCCCCGGCCACGGCAAGGCGAAGATCAACGCCGCCTACTCCTGGGGCGGCCCGGCGCTGACGGTCCAGACCGTCCAGGACCTCACCAAGATCAAGATCGACCACCTCGCGGTGATCGACTGGAACGGCTTCCGGGCCCTCACCGACGCGGTCGGCGGCGTCGACATCACCGTCCCGCGCACCATCGAGGCCAAGGGCGACGCCCGCGAGTGGCTGGCCGGCACCCACCACATGGACGGCGCCGAGGCGCTGCTCTACGTCCGCGAGCGCCACGGCCTGCCCAACGGAGACCTCGACCGCACCAAGCGCCAGCAGAACTTCCTGCGCGCCCTGATGCTCCGGACCATGGACTCCGGCACCCTCTCCAGCCCGGCCAAGCTCACCGGCCTGCTCGGCACCATCGGCGACGTCGCCAGCGTCGACGACCGCCTCAGCAACACCGACCTCTACGACCTGGCCTGGAGCCTGCGCGACGTCCGCCCCGACGGCGTCCACTTCATGAACGCCCCCTTCGGCGGCTTCGACACCATCGACGGCCAGGCGGTGGTCCTGATGGACGACGGCGCCGCGGGCGTGCTGTGGAACGCCATGCGCACCGACCGGATGGACGACTACCTCGCCCAGCACCGCACCAGCGCCGACACCCTCGGCGAGGACGTCAGCTGACCCGCCCGCCCCTGTTGCCCCGGTCACCTGCCGCCCGGGCGGCGGCGACCCTAGGATGAGCACTACTTAACGGTAATTAACGCGAGGGGCGAGCAACATGGCGGGCAACTCCGGGGCGGACTTCGACCTCTACCGGCTCGGCGAGGAGCACGAGATGCTCCGGGAGTCGGTGCGTGCGCTGGCGGAGGCGAAGATCGCTCCGTTCGCGGCGGCGGTGGACGAGGAGGGGCGTTTCCCGCAGGAGGCGTTGGACGCGTTGCGGGCGGCGGACCTGCACGCGGTGCACGTGCCGGAGGAGTACGGGGGTGCGGGGGCGGACGCGCTGGCGACGGTGCTGGTGATCGAGGAGGTGGCGCGGGTGTGCGCGTCGTCGTCGTTGATCCCGGCGGTGAACAAGCTGGGCTCGCTGCCGGTGCAGTTGTCGGGTTCGGAGGAGTTGAAGGCGAAGTACCTGGGGGCGCTGGCCCGTGGGGAGGGCATGTTCTCGTACTGCCTGTCGGAGCCGGAGGCGGGTTCGGACGCGGCGGGGATGCGGACGCGGGCGGTGCGGGACGGGGACTTCTGGGTGCTCAACGGCGTCAAGCGCTGGATCACCAACGCGGGCGTCTCCGAGTTCTACACGGTGATGGCCGTGACCGACCCCGAGAAGCGCTCCAAGGGCATCTCGGCGTTCGTGGTGGAGAAGGGCGACGCGGGGGTGTCGTTCGGTGCGCCCGAGAGGAAGCTGGGCATCAAGGGCTCGCCGACCCGCGAGGTGTACTTCGACGACGTGCGCGTCCCGGCGGAGCGGATGATCGGCGCGGAGGGCACGGGCTTCGCCACCGCGATGCGCACGCTGGACCACACCCGGGTGACCATCGCGGCGCAGGCGCTGGGCATCGCGCAGGGCGCGCTGGACTACGCCAAGGGCTACGTGAAGGAGCGGCGGCAGTTCGGCAAGCCGATCGGCGACTTCCAGGGCGTGCAGTTCATGCTGGCGGACATGGCGATGAAGCTGGAGGCGGCCCGGCAGCTCACGTACGCGGCGGCGGCGAAGTCGCAGCGCTCGGACGGGGACCTGACGTTCTTCGGGGCGGCGGCCAAGTGTTACGCGTCGGACGCGGCGATGGAGATCACGGTGGACGCGGTGCAGTTGCTGGGGGGTTACGGGTACACCCGGGACTACCCGGTGGAGCGGATGATGCGGGACGCGAAGATCACCCAGATCTACGAGGGCACCAACCAGGTCCAGCGCATCGTGATGGCCCGCAACCTCCCCTAGCGGCAGGGTTCCACCCGGCGCGGACCCGCGGCCTCAGGACCGCGGGTCCGCGCCGGCCTGCTCGTGCACCCGCTGCCGCTCGCCGACCTTCCGGGCGGGGGCGCCGGCCCAGATCTCCCCGGGCCCGGTCGATCGGGTGAGGACGGCGTTGGCGCCGACGACGGTGTCGGCCCCGACGGTCAGGGTGCCGCTCTTGCAGACGATCTTCGCGCCGGCGCAGACCACCACGCCGTCCTCCAGCACCACCCGCCGCATCGCGGAGAGCTCCTGCGGGACCCACGGGTCGGCCCGGCCGATGGTGACGCCGTTGTAGAGCGTGACGTTCGCGCCCAGGGTGGTGTACGGGTGCAGGACGGTGCCGAAGCCGCGGTGGAAGACCACCAGGCCGGGGCCGATCTCGGCGGCGGCCGGGACCTCCACCCCGTAGAGGGCCAGGGCCTCCTGGACCAGGCGGCCGACCAGCCGGCTGCGGCGGCGGTAGATGAGGGAGGTCACCAGCGACATGGCGGACATTGTCCCGCCGACCGCCCCGGTGCGCCGCCAACGACGCGCCCCGCGACGGCAGTTCGGATTCGCCGTGCGAATTCCGGACGCCGCCCCGGGGCGCTCCCGCTCAGCGGGCGGTCACTTGGTGTCGGGGACGGGGGTGTCGTTCCTCATCGCGTCGAAGACCGCCTTGGACTTCGCCGCGTCCCACTTCACCGCGGACTCGCCGGTGGGGGTGTGGTAGTCGGCGTTGCCGATCGGGACGGTGATGGTCCTGCCCTCGCCGCCGGTGACGCCCTTCATGGCGAGGAACATCGAGCCGAGGTCGCTCAGCCCGGCGTCGTCGTCCACGATCACGGTGTCCAGCCCGGCCGAGACCAGCGGGTAGAAGGTGAACGGGTTGAGCAGGGTGGTCGGCGAGGCGGCCTGCTTGGCGAGGGCGCCGAGGAACTTCTGCTGGTTGCGCATCCGGCCGAGGTCCTGGTCGGCCATCTGGTGGCGCTGCCGGACGAAGGCCAGGGCCTGCTTGCCGTTCAGGGTCTGGGTGCCGGCCTGGAGGTCGAGGCCGGAGTCCTTGTCCTTGACCGGCTGGTCGATGGTCATCTCCACGCCGCCGACGGCGTCCACCAGGCCGACGAACCCGGCGAAGCCGATCTCCGCGTAGTGGTCGATCCGCAGGTCCATGCTGGTCTCGACGGTCTGCACCAGCAGCCGCCCGCCGCCCGCCGCGAAGGCCGCGTTGATCTTGCGGGTGGCGGCCGGGACGGTCTTGCCGCTGCCGGAGGTGTCCTGGTGGGCCGGGATCTGCACCCAGGAGTCGCGCGGGATCGACATCAGGGTGTTCCCGTTGTCCCCGATGTGCAGGATCATCATCGAGTCGCTGCGCTTGCCCTCGGCGGAGCCGGTGTGCAGGTCCTGCTCGTCGGCGTCGGTCAGGCCGGCCCGGCTGTCCGAGCCGACGATCAGCCAGTTGGTGCCCTTGCCGGCCGCCGGCCGGCCCGGGTAGTCGGCCAGCACGTTCTCGTGGTGCAGCTTGCCGTCCGCCCAGAAGTAGGTGCCGATCATGGTGACCAGCAGGGCGAGGACCAGGCCCAGCACCGAGTAGCCGACGACCTTCTTGCGCGAGCGGCGCGGCCGGGCCCCGGGCGCGGGCGCGGCCCCGCCGGGCCGGTTCCCGCCGGGCCGGTTCGTGCCGGGGCCGGGCGGCTGCTGCCCGGGCGGCTGCTGCCCGTACGGGGGCTGGTCACCGCCGTGCGGGGGCTGCCCGCCGTAGGGCTGCTGCCCGCCGTGCGGCTGCCGCCCCTCGGCGGGGTACCGGCCCGGGCCCGGCGGGCGGCCGGTGCTCGGACGGTCCTGCTGGGCGGGGCGGGAGAGCGGGACGCCCGCGCCGCGCGGATTCAGCTCCGGCGGCAGCGGCGGCTCGGCCGCCGGTCCGCTCCGGCCCCGCGCCGCGTCGCCCTGCCCGTGTGCGCCGCCCCCCGGGCGCTCCTGCCACGTGTTCATGGGGGAAGGATGCCCGAACCGGGGGCCGCGCAGTGGTCGAGGAGCCCCCGCGGGCCCCGTTGTGGCCGTTTTGATGCAGGGCGCGGACCGTTCCGGGCAGTGTTCACCAGGCGGGCACGGCCTTGACCCGCCGAAACCGGGCGTGTTTGCATGACGGCATGGAGCAGCTTCAGGTCCTCACCCGTCGGCGGCACGTCGACCACGGCCGGGTGTCCTGCTCGCTGTGTCGCGGCTGACGCTCCCGCCGCGCGCACTCACCCCAGGCGACCCGCGCCCCCGCCGCCCCTCTTCCCCCCCTTCTCCGGCCGCGCCCTGCCCGCGGCCGTACGCCCCGAGGTGACTCCATGGCCGTGATCCTGTCCGTCTCCGGTTCCCCGTCTGCGACCTCCCGCACCACCCGGCTGCTGCGCCACGTCGACCGCCGGCTCACCTCGCACGGCCACCGGGTGCGCGCCCTGGACGTCCGCTCGCTGCCCGCCGCCGCGCTGCTCGCCGCGGACACCTCGGACCCGGCGATAGCCCGGGCCGTCGAGCTGTTCGAGCAGGCCGACGGCGTGGTGGTCGGCACCCCGGTCTACAAGGCCGCCTACTCGGGCCTGCTGAAGGCCCTGCTCGACCTGCTGCCGCAGTACGCGCTGCGCGGCAAGACGGTGCTGCCGCTGGCCACCGGCGGCTCCACCGCGCACGTGCTGGCGGTGGACTACGCGCTGCGGCCGGTGCTGAACTCGATGGGCGCCGGGCACATCACCCAGGGCTGGTTCGTGCTGGACCGGCACATCGGGGTGCGCGAGGACGGCGGCACCGAGCTGGAGCGCGAGACCGAGACGCTGCTGACCCCGGTGGTGGACGCCTTCTCCGCCGCGCTCGCCCCCCGGGTGGAGTTCGCCGCCGCCGGCTGACTCCCCGTCAACCCACGTCCCCCGCCCGGGGCCCGGACCCTCAGACCGCACCGCGGCGACCCTTAGGGGAGAGGGCCCGGGCCCCGGACGCTTTCCCGGGACGCGGCTCAGCCCGGTGGAGGACGACCGGCCCCGCCCCCGGCTCCTAGCGTGGACCCACCCCCCAGCCCCACCTCCGGAGGTAGGGCTGGCCCCACCCCGAAGACGGATGCCTGCTGGATTCCGCGACCGGTGCGGCGACCGGAAGGCTGGGGGACGACGGGTGGACCCCAGAACGAGGAGCATTCAGTGACCACGGCAGCGAACGCCGCTCATCTCTCACACCTGCCGGAGCAGGCCGCCACGGCCGCCCAGGCCCGGCAGGTCACCAAGGCGTACGGCGCGGGGGAGACCCGGGTGACGGCACTGGACGCGGTCGACGTGGACATCCAGCGCGCTCGCTTCACCGCGATCATGGGCCCCTCGGGGTCCGGCAAGTCCACGCTGATGCACTGCCTGGCCGGGCTGGACACCGTCTCCGAGGGGCGGATCTGGATCGGCGACACCGAGATCACCGGGCTGAAGGACAAGCAGCTGACCAAGCTCCGCCGGGACAAGATCGGCTTCGTCTTCCAGGCGTTCAACCTGCTCCCCACGCTGAACGCGGTGGAGAACATCACGCTGCCGATGGACATCGCGGGCCGCAAGCCCGACCGGGCCTGGCTGGAGCAGGTGATCGACACCGTCGGCCTGTCCGGCCGGCTCAAGCACCGCCCCGGCCAGCTCTCCGGCGGCCAGCAGCAGCGCGTCGCGGTGGCCCGCGCGCTGGCCGCCCGCCCCGAGATCATCTTCGGCGACGAGCCCACGGGCAACCTGGACTCCCGCTCCGGCGCCGAGGTGCTCGGCTTCCTGCGCCGCTCGGTCGACGAACTCGGCCAGACCATCGTGATGGTGACGCACGACCCGGTCGCCGCCGGCCACGCGGACCGGGTGCTGTTCCTCGCCGACGGCCGGATCGTCGACGAGATGCACAACCCCACCGCCGACACCGTCCTGACCCGCATGCGCCGTTTCGACGGCAAGCGGACGAGCTGAGCCGGGGCCGGACGACATGCTGCTCAAGACCTCGCTGCGGAGCTTCTTCGCCCACAAGTGGCGCCTGGTGCTCTCCCTGCTCGCCGTGGTGCTCTCGGTCGCCTTCGTGGCCGGCACCCTGGTCTTCTACCACACCGCCACCGGCACCTTCGACCGGCTGTTCGCCTCCACCGCCTCCGACCTCTCGGTCTCCCGGGCGGAGGACAGGATGGCCGAGCGCGGCGGCCCCGCCGCGATCCCCACCGTCCCGGTCGAGACCCGGGCGAAGATCGCCGCCGAGCCCGGCGTCAAGGCCGCCCTCGGCCAGGTCATGACCTCCACCGCCACCCTGGTCGACCCGGCCACCCACAAGGTCGTCGGCCCGACCACCGGCGCCCCCACCCTCACCGGCAACTGGACGGACACCCCGCGCAACTCGGTCGACGTCACCTCGGGCCACGTCCCGCAGGGCCCCGACCAGATCGTGCTGGACGCCGACACCGCCCGGAAGTCCGGCCTCGGCCTCGGCTCCCGGCTGCGGATCGTCTCCGACCGCGGCGACCACGACTTCACCATCTCCGGCATCGCCACCTTCCGCACCACCAACCCCGGCGCCGCCCTCGCCTTCCTGGACACGCCCACCGCCCAGCAGGTCCTGCTCGGCACCGAGGCGTACACCTCCGTCGAGGTGTTCGGCGACGGCAGCCGCAGCGACGACCAGCTGAAGACCGCCGCACTGGCCGACCTCGGCAGCGGCTTCCAGGCCAGGACCGCCGCCGAGCAGCGGGCGGAGAACGCGGCGGACGTCGGCTCCTTCCTCGACTTCATGAAGTACGCGATGCTCGGCTTCGCCGTCCTGGCGGCCGGCGTCGGCGGCTTCCTGATCGTCAACACCTTCTCCATGCTGGTCACCCAGCGGACCCGGGAGATCGGCCTGCTGCGCGCCATCGGCGGCAGCCGCTCCCAGGTCAACCGCTCGGTGCTGACCGAGGGCCTGATCCTCGGCGTGCTCGGCTCCACCCTCGGCATCGGCGCCGGCCTCGGCCTGGCGCTCGGCCTGATCCAGCTGATGAAGGCCGCCGGGATGAACCTGGACGCCGGCGCGCTGGAGGTCACCTGGACGGTGCCCGCCGTGTCCTACGCGGTCGGCGTGCTGGTGACGCTGTTCGCGGCGTTCGTCCCGGCCCGCCGCGCCTCCCGGATCACCCCGATGGCCGCGCTGCTCGACCACGCCGCCCCGGCCGAGCCCCGGGCCGCCCGGGTCCGGATCGCCGTCGGCGCCCTGGTCACGCTGCTCGGCGCCGCCGCCCTGGTGGCCGCCGCCTCCGCCGCCGGCGCCACCGGCGGGCTGCTGATCGGCCTGGGCGTGCTCGCCACCCTGATCGGCGCCGTGGTGCTCGGCCCGCTGCTGGTCTCCGGCCTGCTCCGGCTGCTCGGCGGCGCGCTGCCCGCCCTGTTCGGCCCGGCCGGCCGCCTCGCCCAGCGGAACGTGATGCGCAACCCGCGGCGCACCGGCTCCACCGCCGCCGCCCTGATGATCGGCCTGGCCGTGGTGATCGGCGCCTCCGTGGTCACCTCCTCCATGGTCAGCTCGGCCACCGCCCAGATCGACAGGTCCGTCGGCGCCGACTACATCGTGGACGGCGGCCGCTCCGGCCTCACCCCGGCCATGGTCGACGCGGTCGGCCACACCGCGGGCATCGACCACGTCACCCGGCAGAAGGCCGTCCCGGCGGACCTCACCACCCCCGACGGCACCCGCACCGAGACGGTCCTGATCGCCGCCGACCCGAGCTTCACCCGGGACTTCCGGATGCCGCTCGCCTCCGGCAGCGCCGAGGGCGTCTTCACCGGCGGCCTCTCGGTCGACCAGAAGTTCGCCGACGCGCACCACCTGAGTGCGGGCGACACGATCACCGTCGACTACGGCGAGGGCCGCACCCGAGCCCTCCCGGTCGCCGCCGTCCTGAAGACCGGCAACCAGCTCTTCGACGGGAACTTCTTCACCGGCATCCCCACCGTCTCCGCCGCGCTGGACGGCCGACTGCCCGCGGACTCCGCGGTGTTCGCCGGGGCCGCGGCCGGGGCCGACAAGGGCGCGGTGCTCGCCGGCCTGCAGAAGTCGCTGGAGTCCTACCCGCAGCTGACGGTCAAGGACCAGGCCGGCTACAAGGACATGATCAGGTCCCAGGTCGACCAACTGCTGTACATGGTCTACGGCCTGCTCGGCCTGACGATCGTGGTCGCCGTGCTCGGCGTGGTCAACACCCTGGCCCTGTCGGTGATCGAGCGCACCCGGGAGATCGGCCTGCTGCGCGCCATCGGCCTCTCCCGCCGCCAACTGCGCCGGGTGGTCCGGCTCGAATCCGTGGTCATCGCCCTGTTCGGCGCCGTCCTCGGCACCGCGCTCGGCCTCTCCTGGGGCGTCACCGCCCGCTCCGTCCTGGCCGACCAGGGCCTGACCACCCTGACGGTCCCGGTCGGCACCGTGGCCTTCGTCCTGGTCGGCTCGGTGGTCATCGGCCTGGTCGCCGCCCTCGTCCCGGCCTTCCGCGCCGCCCGGATGAACGTGCTGGCCGCCATCGCCTCGGACTGACCCCCGGCCCGCCGCCGCCGCCGCCCGCCCCCGGCTCCCCGGGGGCGGGCGGCGGCGCGCTCCGGCCGGTCGGCCGGCTCAGGACGGGCAGCTGATCGCGCTGCCGTTCGCCGCCCCGGCCACCGCCGCGGCCGTCGGCGTCGCTGCCGCCGTGGGGCCGGGCTGCTCGGCGACCGGGACGGCCGAGGCGGCCGGGGCGGAGGCGGCAGCGGAGGCCCCGGTGGCGGCCGGGTCCGCCGGGGCGCGGTACGCGCTGCCCGCGACCACCTGGAAGGTCGGCCCCAGGTTCGGGACGGGGACGAGTTCGGCGTCGGGCAGCGCGGCGGCCAGGGTCTTCACCGACTCGTCCCAGCGCGGGTCGTAGCGGATCACCGTCCGGGTGGCGGCCGACCCGCCGCCGGGGGCGTTGGACGGCGTGCCGGTGGTGGCGAAGCCCGCCCTGCGCAGCTCGGCGTCCACCCGGGAGCCCAGGCCCTGGACGCCCGTCCCGTTGAGCACCTGCACCCGGACCTGCTCCGGCGGAATCGTTCCGGCAACCGGCGGGGCACCCGCCGCCGTCACCGGCGGCGGGACGGCGGCGGGCGCGGCGGCCGGGGCGGCGGAGGCGGCGGCCCCGGTCAGCGGCCGCCCGGCCCGGACCGCCTCGAACAGCGCCGCCGCGCCCTTCTCGTCCCACAGCACGGTGGAGCCCCAGCCCGGCACCTGGTGGTCCACCTCGGACAGCGGCACCGTGGCGAAGTCCGCGTTCGAGGCCGACAGGTCCTTCAACCGGCCCGCGAAGTCCAGCAGTTCGGCGTTGCCCAAGCCCTTGTCGACCTTCACCGAGCGCAGCACGGTGTCCAGCACCCCGGAGAGCTTCGCCGGGTCGAGCAGGGCGCCCCCGGCGGCCCGGTGCAGCAACTGCGCCAGGAACTCCTGCTGGCGGCGCATCCGCCCCAGGTCGGCGGAGCCGTCCACGTGCCGGGCCCGGACGTAGCGCAGCGCCCCCGCGCCGTCCAGCCGGGTGGTGCCGGCCGGCAGGTCCAGCCCCGAGTAGTCGTCCCGCAGCGGCTTGGCGGTGCACACCTCGACGCCGCCCAGGGCGTCCACGGTGGAGACGAAGGCGAGGAAGTTCACCTCGACGTAGTGGTCGATCCGCAGCCCGGTGTTCTGCTCGACGGTGCGCACCGCCAGCGGCGCCCCGCCCATCCCGTACGCCGCGTTGATCTTGCCCTTGGAGGCGGCCACCTGCCGGCCGGTGGCGGGGTCCTGGTGCGCCGGGATGTCCACGTAGGAGTCGCGCGGGACGGAGACCACGGTGGCCCGGCCGCCGTCCGCGGACAGCTGCACCACCATCATGGTGTCGGTGCAGTGGCAGGACTCGCCGCCCGCGTGCAGCACGTCCTTGAGGGTGGCCTCCGGGATGCCCGCGCGCTCGTCGGTGCCCACCACCAGGAAGGTCGCGGCGCCGTCGTCCGAGGGCCGGCCCGGGCCGCCGCCGATCGCGTCCACCCGGTCCAGCGAGGAGCCGACGCCGTTCAGCACCGCCCACCCGCCGCACGAGGTGGCCAGCACCGCGAAGGAGAGGGCGCCCGCCGCCCAGCGCCCCCGTCTCCGGCGCCCGGACCGCCGCTCCCCGGTCGGTGCGGGCAGGCGGACGGGCGGGCGCTGGTGGGGCATCTTCCGCATGCTAGGCGGGTCGGACGGGTGCGCCCGGACGGCGCGCCGGACGGGGGAGGACCCCGTCTGACAGGCACGGGGCCGCGCCGGTACGCTCGGGCACGATGAACACCAAGGCTGCTGAGGAGCTGCCGGCGGTCTCCGTGATCATGCCGGTGCTCAACGAGGAACGTCACCTGCGCACCGCCGTCCGCCGCATCCTGGAACAGGAGTACGGCGGTGAGCTGGAGGTGGTGATCGCGCTGGGCCCGTCCGGGGACCGGACCGACGAGATCGCCGCCGAACTCGCCGCGGCCGACCCGCGGGTGCGCACCGTCCCCAACCCCACCGGCCGCACCCCGGCGGGCCTGAACGCGGCGATCCGGGCCAGCCGCCACCCGGTGGTCGTCCGGGTGGACGGCCACGGCCTGCTGACGCCGGGTTACATCGCCACCGCCGTCCGGCTGCTCGACGAGATGGACGCCGCCAACGTCGGCGGCGTCATGCACGCCGAGGGCGAGACCGACTGGGAGCACGCCGTCGCCGCCGCGATGACCTCCAGGATCGGCGTCGGCAACGCGGCCTTCCACACCGGCGGCCTGGCCGGCCCGGCCGACACCGTCTACCTCGGGGTGTTCCGCCGCTCGGTGCTGGAGCGGCAGGGCGGCTACAACGAGGAGTTCGTCCGCGCCCAGGACTGGGAGCTCAACTACCGCATCCGGCAGTCCGGCGGCCTGGTCTGGTTCACCCCCCAGCTCCGGGTCACCTACCGGCCCCGGCCGACCATGCGCGCCCTGGCCAAGCAGTACCGGGACTACGGCCGCTGGCGCCGGGTGGTCACCCGCTACCACCGCGGCTCGGTCAACCTGCGCTACCTGGCCCCGCCGGCCGCCCTGCTCGGCGTGCTGGCCGGCCTGCTGCTCGGCATCGCGCTGCACCCGGCGTTCCTGGCCCTCCCGGTCGGCTACCTCGCGGTGATCGCCTACGGCTGCCTGCGCGGCCCCCGGATGCCGCTCAAGGCCCGCCTGCTCCACCCGTTCGCCCTCGCCACCATGCACATGAGCTGGGGCTTCGGCTTCCTCACCTCCCCGCGCAAACTGGCCCGCCGGGTGATCGCCTCCACCCCGCCCGCCCCGATCGACCCGGTCACCGCCCCGGGCCCGTGACGCCCGGCGCCGGACGGTCCCCGGAACACCGGACGGGGGCCGTCCGCCCGCGCTAGGGTCGCGCCATGACGAGCAGCGCCCCCCGGATCGAGGCCACCGCCGACGTCGACCCGCGCGCCGTGATCGGCCCCGGCAGCACCGTCTGGCACCTCGCCCAGGTCCGCGAGGACGCCGAGATCGGCGCCGAGTGCATCATCGGCCGCGGCGCGTACGTCGGCCCCGGCGTGAAGCTCGGGGACCGGGTCAAACTGCAGAACCACGCCCTGGTGTACGAGCCCGCGGTGCTGGAGGACGGCGTCTTCGTCGGCCCCGCCGCCGTCCTCACCAACGACCTCTACCCGCGCTCCGTCGACCCCGACGGCCGGCTCAAGCGCGGCGACGACTGGCACGCCCGCGGCGTCACCCTCCGCGAGGGCTGCTCGGTCGGCGGACGCGCCGTCCTGGTCGCCGGCGTCACCGTCGGCCGCTGGGCCCTGGTCGCCGCCGGAGCCGTGGTCCACCGCGACGTCCCCGACTTCGCCCTGGTGGCCGGCGTCCCCGCCCGCCGGATCAAATGGGTCGGCCGGGCCGGCGAACCGCTCACCCCCACCGCCCCCGGCCGCTGGCGCTGCCCGCGCACCGGCGAGACCTACACCGAGACCGCCCCCGACACCCTCGCCCCGGACGCGTAGCGCCCCGCCACCCGGCTCCGCCAGGGGCCCGGGGAACGGCGGGTCGGTGCCGCCGCGCGCCGGACGCCACCGGAGAGCCCGGGCCGCCGAGGGCCGGTGCGAACGGGAACCCGCAGCAGCGGAACGCCCCGGCACCCGCGGCGACCCCGGGCCCGCCGCTCTCCCCGACCTCGCGTCACTTCGCCTTCGCGGCGCAGACGTTGGTGTCGTCCGCCTGCACCCGCTGGATGTCCTTGGGCGCCTCGGTCGGCGCCGCCGACGCCGTGCTGCCCGCGCCGGTGAAGTCCTTGCCGAGCACCACGACGACGCCGTCCTTCGCGCCGAGCCTGCTGCCGGCCTGCACCGCCGTCGCGGGCAGCCCGAGGGCCGCGGCCACCGCCCGGGCCTCGTCCTCCTGCCCGGCCGGGTAGGTGACCGCGCTGCTCGCCGCCGCGTCCGCGTTGCTGCCCGCGACGGCCAGCTCGAAGCCCCCGGCCTGGAGCGCGCTGGCGGCCTTGCTCGCCTGGCCGGCGGTGCCGCTGCCGTTGCGGACGGTGACCTTGACGCCCGCCGCGTCGACCCGGGGCGCGGCGGGGGCGGAGGAGGCCGGGGCGGTGGGCTCGGGGGCGGCGCTCTGCTGCGGGACGTCGGTCAGCGAGCGGTCGGCGGCGATCATGCCGAACAGCTGCTGGGCGTCGTTCGGCTTGAGGACCAGCCGGTTGCTGTCCGTCGGGTCGTCGAGCACCGGCACCGTGGTGAAGGTGATGTTCTTGGTGTCGACCCGGGAGATGTCGAGCGCCAGGTCCTTCAGCTTGTTGACGCTGCCGATCCCGTCGTCGACGGTCAGCGCCTTGGTGGCGGCGTCGGCCAGGTCCCACAGCTTGCCGGGGTTGGTCAGGGTGTCGCTGCTCTTCATCTTGCGGATCATCGAGGAGATGAACTGCTGCTGCAGCGGGATGCGGGTCAGGTCGCCGCCCAGCCCCACCGCGTGCCGGGTGCGGACGAAGGCCAGCGCCTCCTCGCCCTGCACCACGTGCCGGCCCGCGGTCATCTTCAGGTGCGAGTACGGGTCGTCGATGTCGGTCGAGGCGCACACCTCGACGCCGCCGACGGCGGTCGAAAGCGTCTTCACCGCCTCGAAGTTGACCATCATGAAGTGGTTGATCCGGACGCCGGTCAGCTTCTCGACGGTCTTCCAGGTGCAGCCGGGGTCGCGGCCGTCCTGGCCCAGGCTGGTGTTGAACATCGCCCGGGCCTCGCCGGGGATGCTCTTGTCGCCCGCCTTGCAGTCCGGGACGGAGACCATCAGGTCGCGCGGGATGGACAGCACCGTCGCGTTCGAGCGGTCCTTGGAGATGTGGAACAGCAGCGTGGTGTCCGCGTGCCCGGCCGAGCCCTCGTCGCCGTACTCCCGGCCGAGGCCGACCCGGCTGTCGGTGCCGATCACCAGGATGTTCAGCGCGTCGGTCGCCTGCGGGCGCTCCGACTCCTCGCCGACCTGGACCTTCACCGAGGAGATGTTGTCGTTGAAGTGCTGGTAGACGTAGTACGCGCCGCCGCAGCCCGCGACCAGCACCAGGCCCAGCGAGCCCGCGGTCCACTTCAGGACCCGCCGCCCGCGCGAGGAGCGGCCCTTGCGCCGGGCCGCCCGCCCGCCGGGCACCGCCGTCGCGCCACGGGCCGTCGCGCCGCCCTTTGCCGCCGCGCTGCCCTTTGCTGCCGCGCCGCCCCCCGCCGCCGCGCTCCGGCGGGCGCCCGGCGGGCGGGCCGCGCCGCCGCGTTCGGCGCCGGCCGGCCGGCCCGCGTCCAGGTCGAGCCGGAACTCGCCGGTCGCCGGGTCGAGCACCCACTGGTCGGCGGGGTCGACGCCGGGCGGGGTCGAGTCCGCCGAGTCGCCCCGGTTCCGGTGTCCGCTGTTCATCCCGGACACCCTAGACGAGCCCGGCCGCCGAACCGTCCGCGGTGTGATGCCCGTCACCCGGCGAAAGGGTGGAAAACGGCGGCGGCGCGCCCCGTCCGGCCGGTTCCGCCGGGCGGAGCGCGCCGTCGCCGCACTCCACTGCCATCGCCCCAGGACTACCCGCCCCGGCGGGCCGGGGACCTCACCCGAGGCGCAGAGTCACCCGTTCGGAGTCGATCCGGCTCTGCCACTGATCCTCCGTCAACTGCTCGGAGTTGCGGCACAGGACGACCGACGCGCCCGCCGCCAGCGGCGCCAGCAGGCCCGCCTCCAGGCCCGTCCAGTCGTCGAACGACAGCGTGGACAGCACCCGGCTGCCGCTGTCCAGGCCCAGCCGGGCCGCGCCCTCCCGGGCCAGGGCCACGGCCTGCTCGCCGGTCAGTTTCAGCGGCAGCCCGTCCACCACCGTCTCCAGCGCCACCGCCTGCGGGTCCACCGGCGAGTACGGGGCGAACCGGTCGCCCTGCCCGGGGACCTCCGCCGCGTAGTCCAGGAACCCGTCCGGCCGCTGCGGGAACCGCCCGCCCAGCGGGCGCAGCGCCAGCGCCACCCGCTCGCCCGAGCACTCCTGCGCCGCCGCCAGCCCGTCCGGCCCGGAGACCACCAGCTCGGCGTCCTTCGGCTCGCCCCGCGGCACCGCCACCACGCCCACCGACCAGCACGCCAGCAGCCACACCGCGCTCTGCCAGTGCGCCGGCAGCAGCAGCGCCGCCCGGTCGTCCGGCGAGGCGTTCAACTCGTCCTGCAACAGGTTGGCCGTCTTCGCCACCCAGTTGTCGAAGGTCTTCGCCGACAGCTCCACCCGTTCCCCGGTCGAGTCGTCGTAGAAGGTCACCAACGGGCGGGACGGGTCGGCAGCGGACCCCGGGCGCAGGAAGGCCTGCAGCAGCTCGGCGGGGGTGCGGGCGTCGGCAGCGAAAGGCGCAGTCATGGTGCACCCCAGCCTACGTCCTGCCCCCCGCCGGACGGGAGGGTGTCCGGCCCGTCGGACCGCCGCGTCGCGTTACGCTCGCCCCTGCCCCGCACCCGACCCCGAGGACGTACCGATGCCCGCCCAGACCCGGCAGTGGCGGCCCGGCTACCCCCTCGACCTCGGCCGGACCCTCTTCCCGCTCCAGCGCGGCACCGGCGACCCGGCCTTCCGGCGCACCCCCGACGGCGCCGTCTGGCGCGCCTCCCGCACCCCGGACGGGCCCGGCACCCTGCGCGTCCTCCAGCGCGCCGACGGCGTCGACGCCACCGGCTGGGGCCCCGGCGGCGGCTGGCTGCTCGAACAGCTCCCCGCCCTGCTCGGGGCCGACGACGACCCGGCCGGGCTCGCCCTCCCGCCCGGGCCGCTGCGCGAGGCCCAACGCTCCTGCCCCGGGCTCCGGTTGACCCGCACCGGCCTGGTCATGGAGTCCCTCGTCCCGGCGATCCTGGAGCAGAAGGTCACCACCGTGGAGGCCTACCGCGCCTGGCGCACCCTGCTCCACGACCACGGCACCCCGGCCCCCGGCCCCGCCGCCGACCTCGGCATGCGGACCGTCCCCTCGGCCCGCGACTGGACCCTCGTCCCCAGCTGGGCCTGGCACCGGGCCGGGGTCGACCCCAAGCGCTCGGCCACCGTGCTGCGCGCCGCCCGCCTCGCCGCCCGCCTCGAACAGGCCGCGGCGATGCCCCCGGCGGACGCCTTCGCCCGGCTCACCGCCGTCCCCGGCGTCGGCCCGTGGACCGCCGCCGAGACGCTCCAGCGCAGCAACGGCGACGCCGACGCGGTCTCGGTCGGCGACTTCCACCTCCCGCACACCGTCGGCTGGGCGCTGGCCGGCCGCCCCCGCAGCGACGACGCCCAGATGCTCGCCCTGCTGGAGCCCTACCGCCCGCACCGCCACCGCCTGTGCCGCATCCTCCCGCTCACCGGCGCCCGCCCCCCGAAGTACGGCCCCCGGCTGGCCCCCAACGACCACCGCGGACGGTAGGGCGGCTCCTCCGGGGGCGGTGGCCCGGGCCGCCGGAGAGCCCGCCCGGACCGCCTAGCGCACGGTCAGGAACGCCTAGCGCACGGTCAGGAACGCCTCCGCGTCCCGCTCCTGACGCCCCCTCGGGGCCTCCGCCGCCCGGCCGACCGCGACCGCGCCCATCGGGTCCCAGCTCGGCGGGAGGTCGAGCGCGCCGCGGACGGTGTCGCGGCAGAACATCGTGGAGGACACCCAGGCCGAGCCGTACCCCTCACCGGTCAGGGCGACCAGCAGGTTCTGGACGGCCGCGCCGGCCGCCACCACGAACATCTCCCGCTCGGCGGCGGCCCGCCGCTCGTCCGGGTAGTCGTGGGAGCCGTCCGTCACCAGGCACGGGACGATCAAGTACGGTGCGCCGCGCAGCACTTCCCCGCGCGCGGTGCGCCGCGCGACGCGCTCCTCGCTCCAGCCGTCGAGCTCCCGCAGGTCGCGCTGCCAGGCACCGAGCATGGCGTCCAGCAGCCGGGTGCGGGCGTCCGCCGATTCGAGCAGGACGAACCGCCAGGGCGTGGTGTGGTGCGGGGCGGGGGCGGTGATCGCGGCGGCGACGGCCCGGCGCACCGCGCCGCCGTCGACCGGCTCGTCGGTGAAGGCGCGCACCGTCCGCCGGAGGGTGACCGCCGCGCGGACGGCCTCCGAGGTGCCGAGGCGGAACATGTCCTGCTCGGCGGGGCGGATCAGCGGGCGGGTGCCCTCCCCGTCCGCCGCGGTGACCAGGCCGTCCAGGCCGCGGACGACCGCCACCGGGGTGCCGGTGGCCTTGCCCTTGACCAGGTCGGCGGCGGCGGCGAGTTCGTCGGCGGTGGCGGTGACGGTCAGCCGCAGCTCGTTGCCGTGGCTGTCGACCCGGCCGCGGTGGTCCTCCAGCACGGGCAGCCCGGCGGCGCCGATCGCGACGTCGGTGAGCCCGTTGCGCCAGGGCCGGCCGAAGGTGTCGGTGACCAGCACGGCCAGCCGCCGCCCGGTCAGCTCCTGGAGCCGGGCGCGCAGCCGGCGGGCCGAGCCGTCCGGGTCGACCGGCAGCAGCAGGACCGTCCCGGGCGCGGTGTTGGA
The DNA here is from genome assembly GCF_044769485.1 of Kitasatospora sp. NPDC090308. NCBI lineage: Bacteria > Bacillati > Actinomycetota > Actinomycetes > Kitasatosporales > Streptomycetaceae > Kitasatospora > Kitasatospora sp. NPDC090308. Next base: position 44,242 of record NZ_JBIVXY010000026.1, read on the forward strand.
CGCGTCGACACCGGCCGCGGCCATCACCAGGCCGTTGCGGTTCTCGACGATCCGGGCCGGGCCGCGCCGGGCCACCACCCGGACGGTCTCGGCGTCGATCGCGGCCTCCCGGTCGTCGGCGCGCACCAGCCGGCCCTCGGCCTTGGAGACCACCTTGGAGGTGACCACCACGACGTCGCCGTCCTCGAACCGGCCCGCCTTGGCGATCAGTTCGGCGAGGTCGTCGCCCGCCGCGATCTCCGGCAGCCCGGCGACCGGCAGCACCCGCAGCCCCCCGCCGCCGACGCCCCCGCTCATCCGGCGGCCCCGGCGACCTCGGCGGCCAGCGCCAGCGCGGCGCGCGCCATCTCGGCGGTGGCCTCGACCGAGCTCATCAGCAGCGGCACGGCCCGGCAGGCGATCCCGGCGGTCGCCACCTCGTCCACGGCGGCGGCGTCGGAGGTGTCCACCAGCCAGCCGTCCAGCAGCCCGCCGTCGCGGCGCGCGCCGTAGTGCCGGGCGACGGCCGCCGCGGTGGTCTGCACGCCGATGGCGGCGAGCACCTTGTCGGCCATGCCGCGCACCGGCGCGCCGCCGATGACGGGGGAGAGGCCGACCACGGGGGCGCTCGCGCCGGCGACCGCCTCGCGGATGCCGGGGACGGCCAGGATGGTGCCGATCGAGACCACCGGGTTGGACGGCGGCAGCAGCACCAGGTCGGCCTCGGCGATCGCCTCCAGCACGCCGGGCGCGGGCTTCGCGCTCTCGGCGCCGACCGGGACGATCGCCTCGGCGGCGACGGCGGCGTGCAGCCGGACCCAGTACTCCTGGAAGTGCACCACCCGCGGCCCGTCCGCGTCGGTGATCCGGACGTGGGTCTCGACCCGGTCGTCGCTCATCGGCAGCAGCCGCACGCCGGGCTGCCAGCGGTCGCACAGCGCCTCGGTGACGGCGGACAGCGGGTACCCGGCGGCCAGCATCTGGGTGCGGACGATGTGGGTGGCGAAGTCCCGGTCGCCGAGCCCGAACCACTCGGGCCCGACGCCGTACGCCTTCATCTCCTCCTTGATCGACCAGGTCTCGTCGGTGCGGCCCCAGCCCTGTTCCTCGTGGATGCCGCCGCCGAGGGTGTACATCACGGTGTCCAGGTCGGGGCAGACCTTCAGGCCGTAGAGGTGGATGTCGTCCCCGGTGTTCCCGATCACGGTGATCCGGTCCTCGGGGGTCAGGGCCGCCCGCAGTCCGCGCAGGAACCTGGCCCCGCCGATCCCACCCGCCAACGCAGTGATTCGCATGGCCTCATCCTGCCAGCGCGTCAGTGCACCCGGTGACGCTCCTGGTGCGCGGCGGCCTGCTCCGCGGCGGCCGGGTACCGGTTCATCTCGACCAGGCCGGGCGTGTAGAGGTGGACGGAGACCGCGGGCTCCAGCGAGGCGTTGACCATCTCGTGCAGGTAGCCGGTGGAGAACACCCGCAGGCCGCCGGGGGCCAGGGCGCGCGAGCCCTCGCCGCCGGCCGTCAACGAGCGCTCGGAGAGTTCGCCCTGGACGACGGTCATCACGCCGGAGGAGCGGCCGTGGTCGTGGAAGCCGCTGGACTGGCCGGGCAGCCAGCTGAGCAGCCACACCTCGTAGCCGGGGCCGGTCTCCAGCCGGGCGTACCAGCGGGTCAGCGCGTCGTAGCGGACCAGCGGCTCCCAGCGGGCCCGGTCGGCGGCGATCTCGCGCACCAGCCGGGCGTAGCCGCCGAGCGTGGTGGGGTGCGCGGGCAGGTCGGTGCGGGCCAGGTGCGGGAAGGCCAGCGGGTCGCCCGCGATGGACACGTCGCTCAGGCCGTCGGCCCAGCGGGGAGCGGCGGGAGCGGCGGGGGAGAGGGTGGCGGGAGCGGCGGGCGCGGGAAAACGCCTGCGGTCGCGGTTGCGCTTGCGGAGTCGGGGCATTCGCACGGTGACGTCCTCGGGTTCGGCTGCGGACTTGGGATCAGCCGGGGCCGCGAGGACGTTCAAGGGGGGACTGTCGCGCGGTCGGCCTCTGTTCCGGGGCGGCGCGCGGTGGGACGCGAGCGCCTAGATACAGCGGAGACAGCGGCGACAACACGAGGAGTTCGCGGCAGCACCGAGGAGCGCCTGGCGGCGCCGGTCGGTGGAGGTGGCCGGGAACTCTGACATGCGGGCAAGCACACCGCAAGCGACCCTCCAGTGTCAAGGCGGACTGACGGACATTCGGGTCACATCGGCCCTGAACCACCGGATGGGGTGATAAGCGCCCATTAAGGTTTCGAAGCTAAAGACTCCGGGAAGGGACGCCCTGAGATCGCCCCGGACCGTCCCGGTCGGGAGCGGCGTGCGGCCTGATGGCTGGTCAGGAACCAGGCGTGATGTCCGGGTTGTCCGGATATGTACACTATTCGTAGTGGCTTGGTTCCGGGGAGTGAATCCTCGGCCCAATACCAGAGCTCGGCTTGACTGGGCCAGAGTGACGCAACTGTAATTTCTCTCGTGTCGTTCCGCCGCACCGGCAACGGCAACACCACGGGGACGCCAAGAGGGGCAGAGGAGGCGCGCCAGAATGAGCGAGCTCTTTGAGCTGTTGATCGGTGAGGGCATCGAGGAAGACGAAGAGGAACTCGGCTGGCAGGAGCGCGCGTTGTGCGCCCAGACCGACCCGGAGTCCTTCTTCCCCGAGAAGGGCGGCTCCACCCGGGAGGCCAAGAAGGTCTGCCTGGCGTGCGAGGTCCGGGCCGAGTGCCTGGAGTACGCCCTCGCCAACGACGAGCGGTTCGGCATCTGGGGGGGCCTCTCCGAGCGCGAGCGCCGCCGCCTCAAGAAGAGCGCGGTCTGACCCCCGCAGCACGTCCGGGCATCCGGACACCCGGGCCCGTCCCGGCCCGTGTCGGCGCCTCACCGGTCAGGTGGGGCGCTTTCGCGTTCCCGGGCCCCCGCGGCGACCGGACGCGGTACCCGCTGCACCGTCTCTTCACACCCGCCGGGGAGGATCGCGCCACCCGGAGCCGTTAGTGTGGTGCGTCATCTGCCGTCAAACCCGAACCGGTGGTCCGCGCACCCGATGACTGTCTACAGCCACCAGAGCGGCTTCTCCGCTGCCAGGCCGCCCGCCTACCCGCGCCACTTGGTCACCGCCGTGATCGTCTCGCACGACGGCGCCCGCTGGCTGCCGCAGGCGCTCGCCGGACTGCTCGGCCAGGACCGGCAGGTCCAGCGGATCCTCGCGGTGGACACCGGCTCCACCGACAACTCGCCCCAGCTGCTCGCCGACACCCTCGGCGACTGGCTCCCCGGGAGCGGCCCGCAGATCCTCGGCCGCCGGGTCGGCTTCGGCCGCGCCGTCGGCGAAGCCGTCGCCGGCAGCCACCCGCTGCGCCCCGAGGACCTCTCCTACAGCCTCGACCCGTCCGGCTACGACCCGGTCACCGGCGGCTGGGACGACTTCGGCGACCCGCTCGGCGGCGAGGACGACCTCGGCCGCGGCGGACCGCGCGAGACCCAGCCGGTCGAGTGGCTCTGGCTGCTGCACGACGACTGCGAACCGCAGACCGACGCCCTGCGCCGCCTGCTCCAGGTCGCCGACTCCACCCCGACCGCCGCCGTGGTCGGCCCCAAGCTCCGCTCCTGGTACGACCGCAGGCAGCTGCTCGAGGTCGGCGTCACCATCGCCCGCTCCGGGCGGCGCTGGACCGGCCTCGACCGCCGCGAGCAGGACCAGGGCCAGCACGACCAGGTCCGCCCGGTGCTCGCCGTCTCCACCGCCGGCATGCTGGTCCGCCGCGACGTGTTCGAGGAACTCGGCGGATTCGACCGGGCGTTGCCGCTGATGCGGGACGACACCGACTTCTGCTGGCGGGTCAACGCGGCCGGCCACCGGGTGGTGGTCGCCCCCGACGCGGTGCTCCGGCACGCCGAGGCCGCCAGCCGCGAACGCCGCGCCATCGACTGCGCCTCCGCCCACCCGCACCGGGTCGACAAGTCCGGCGCCGTCTACACCCTGCTCGCCAACTCCAAGGGCCTGCTCTTCCCGTACGTCCTGCTCCGGCTGGTCCTCGGCACCCTGCTCCGGGTGGTCGTCAACCTGGTCGGCAAGGACCCCCGGCAGGCCTACGACGAGATCGCCGGCCTCGGCCACGAACTGCTGCGCCTGCCACGGCTGATGGCCGCCCGGGCGCGCCGCCGCCGGACCCGCTCGGTGGACTCGCTGGACGACCGCACGCTGTTCCCCGCCCCCGGCGCCACCGTCCGGCTCGCCGTCGAGAACGTCGTCGGCTCGCTCGGCATCGGCGGCCCCGACGAGGCCGGCGCCGGCCGGCACGGCTCGGTCGAGTCCGGCCCCGGCGACGACGACACCGACGACCTGGTGGTCGAACAGTTCGCCCTGCTCAAGAAGCTGGTGCGCCGCCCGGCCCCGGTGCTGTTCGCCGCGCTGCTGCTGTTCGCGCTCGCCGCCTGCCGCAACCTGATCGGCTCCGGCCTCCTCCAGGGCGGCGCCCTGCTGCCCGCCTCGGACGGCGCGGCCGGCCTGTGGGACGTGTACGCCGCGCCCTGGCACGGCATCGGCACCGGCTCCACCGCCGACGGCCCGCCCTACCTCGCGGTGCTCGCGATCCTCTCCTGGGCGCTGTTCGACCACGCCGACCTCGCGCTCACCCTGCTCGTGGTGCTCTCGGTCCCGCTCGCCGCGGTCAGCGCCTACCTGGTCTCCCGCCCGCTGATCGCCTCCAAGGCCGTCCGCGCCTGGGCCAGCGCCACCTACGCCGTGCTGCCCGCCGCCACCGGCGCGCTCGCCCAGGGCCGGATCGGCACCGCGGTGCTCGCCGTGCTGCTGCCCCCGCTGGCCCGCGCCGCCGCGATCACCGCCGGCCTCGGCATCCGCAAGGAGACCGCCGCCAAGGGCGCCCGCCCCGGCTGGCGGTCCGCCTGGATGACCGTGCTGATGCTCACCGTCAGCACCGCCTTCGTCCCGCTCACCTGGGCCATCGCCGTCCCGCTCTGCCTGGCCGCGCTGCTGCACGCGGTGCTCCGCGGCGGCGCGTTCGGCTCCGGCGCGCAGGCGGTGCGGCTGCTCGGCCTGCGCGTCGTGGTGATCCTCGGCGTGCCGCTGCTGGTGCTCGCCCCCTGGTCGCTCCAGGTCCTCGCCCACCCCTCCCGGCTGCTGCTGGAGGCCGGCGTCCCCGGCTTCAACGGCCCCGCCGCCGACCCGCTCGGCCTGGTCCTGGTCAACCCCGGCGGCGCCGGCACGCCCCCGGTCTGGCTGTCCGCCGGCGTGGTGCTCGCCGCCCTCGCCGCGCTGCTGCGCGCCGACCGCCGCCGCGCCGTGCTGGCCGCCTGGGGCGCCGCCGCCGCCGGGCTGCTGTTCTCGGTCGCGGTGGCCGGCACCGCCGTCACCCCCGCCTCCGGCGGCCCGCAGACCGCCGCCTGGGCCGGCCCCGCCACCCTGCTGGCCGGGGTCGCGCTGCTCGCCGCCGCCGCGATCGGCGCCGACGGCGCCAACACCCGGGTCTCCGGCATCGCCTTCGGCTGGCGCCAGCCGGTCGCCGCCCTGGTGCTCGCCGCCGCCGTGCTCGCCCCGGTCGGCACCGCCGTCTGGTGGGCCGTCACCGGCGCCGACGGCCCGCTGCGGCGCGGCAGCGACGCCCAGGTCCCGGCGTTCATCGCCGAGTCCGGCACCACCACCGACCGCTCCCGCACTCTGGTCGTCACCGGCGACGCCGAGGGCACCGCCGTCCGGTACGCGCTGGTGCGCGGCGCCGGCCTGACCACCGGCCAGGCCGAGGGCACCGTGGACAGCGCCGCCGACGGACAGCTCTCCCCGCTCACCGCCAAGCTGCTGGCCGGCTCCGGCGGCGACCTGGCCCGCACCCTGGCCGGGTACGGCATCAGCTACGTCGAGGTGAAGGACCCGGTGATCGCCAAGGTCCGCGACGTGCTGGACACCACCCCCGGCGTCACCCGGCTCAGCCTCGACAACGGCGTCGGCCTGTGGCAGATCACCAGCGTCCCCGGCACCAGGGCGCAGATCACCAGCCCCGGCACCGTCCCGGTGGTCGTCCCGGCCGGCGCGCACGACATCTGGACCACCGTCCCGGCCGGACCGGCCGGCCGGCAGCTCCGGCTGGCCGAACAGGCCGACGGCGGCTGGCAGGCCACCCTGAACGGCAAGCCGCTCAAGGCCGTCACCGTCGACGGCTGGGCCCAGGGCTTCACCCTCCCCGCCGAGGGCGGCCGGCTCGACGTCACCCGCGCCGGCGCCGCCGCCCACACCGCCTGGGTCTGGGGCCGGCTCGCGCTCGGCGCGGTCGTCCTGGTCCTCGCCCTGCCCGGACGCCGCAACACCAACGACGACGACATCCCCGAGGAGGTCGTCGCCGCCCAGGCGCTGGCCGCCCAGGTCCAGGCCCAGGCGCCCGCCCCCGGCAGCCGCCGGGCCCGCCGCCTCGCCGAACGCGGCGAGGGCGAGGACCCGCAGGCCGAGCCCGGCGTCTACACCCCCGGCGTCCCGGCCCAGCAGAGCGCCGAAGCCGACCCGGAGCCCTACCGGCCCGAACCCGAGCCGTTCGCCGACCCGTACCAGGCCGACCCGTACCAGGCGGACCCGTACCAGCAGCAGGGCTACCCGTCCGACGGCTACGGCTACGACTACACCCGGCACCAGCCCGTCGGCGCGCCCCCGCAGGGCGACGGCCACGACCAGTACGGCCAGCAGCAGGCGTACGGCTACGACGCCCCGCCCGCCCAGGGCTGGACCGACCCGTACGCCGCCGGCTACCCGCAGCAGGACGAGCAGCAGCAGCCCTGGCTGCCCGAACAGCAGCAGCCCACCACCTACTACGACCCCAACGACCCCTACGGCGGCCAACCGCGGCAGCCCGGGGCGGGGAGCTGACCGCGATGAAGAAGCCCACCCTGAAGGCGCCCAAGCTCAAGGCACCCGACCTGAGCTCCGTGGCCGGCGGCAGCCGCACCGGCCAGTCCCTGCTGGCCGGCGTGGCCGTGCTCGGCCTGGTGTTCGGCATCGCCGAACTGCGCGCCCCGGCCACCTCCGCCGCCACCGGCGGCGGCAAGCGCACCACCGCCCAGGTCGAGCGCGCCGCGCTGGTCTGCCCGCCGCCGATGCAGGGCGTCACCGGCTCCACCACGCTCACCCTGTTCAGCCCGGAGGGCGGCACCGGCAGCGCCGGCACCGGCCTGCTCGCCGACGCCACCGCCGACAACGTGCTCGCCGCGCAGAACCCCGCGCAGCCCGCCCCGTCCGCCCCGGCCGCCCCGTCGGACGCCGCCTCCGCGGCGGCCCCGGGCGGACCGCCCTCCGGCAGCCCGGCCGCCGCCGTCGACGCCCGGATCTCGCTGGCCAAGCCCGGCCTCCCGGCCACCGGCCCCGCCGCCAACGGCGACACCGCCCCCGGCAGCTTCGCGATCGCCACCGGCAACCTCGCCCCCGGCTTCACCGCCACCCAGCTGACCAGCTCCGAGCAGGGCGGCGCCGGCCTGTCCGGCGCCGACTGCCTGCCCTCCGGCACCAGCTTCTGGTTCTCCGGCGCCAGCACCACGAGCAACCGGGTCGACTACGTCACCCTGGTCAACGCCGACAGCCTCCCCGCCGTCGTCGACCTGCGGATGTACGGCGACAAGGGCCCGATCGACAACGAACTCGCCACCGGCATCTCGATCGCCCCCGGCAAGACCGAGACGATGAGCCTCGCCAGCCTCACCAAGGGCCCCGTCGACAACCTCGCCCTGCACGTGGTCACCCGCAGCGGTCGGATCGCCGCCGGCGTCCACGCCATCGACACCGGCAAGGGCAGCGACTGGCTCGAACCCTCCGCCGACCCCGCCGCGAGCGTCGTCATCCCCGGCATCCCCGACGACGTCACCACCGCCCACCTGGTGATCGCCACCGACTCCGCCGACGACGCCGACCTCAAGGTCCAGCTCTCCGGCAAGAACGGCTGGTTCACCCCTGCGGGCAACGAGACCGTGCACGTCAAGGCCGGCATGACCGCCGCCCTCGACTTCCAGTTCACCGAGCAGACCCGCGAGGGCGCCAGCGCCGTCCGGCTCACCCCCACCAGCGACAGCCACCCCACCCCGATCGTGGCCGGCCTGCGCGTCGACCGCGAGAACAAGGGCAGGACCGAGGCCGCCTGGCTGGCCGGCGGCAACCCGATCGGCGCCCGCGCCTCCGTCGCCGACAACCGGGCCGGCCAGACCAAGCTGTTCCTCACCGCCACCGACAGCGACGCCAAGGTCAAGGTCACCAGCTCGGCCGGCGCGAGCGGCGGCACCCCGGTCAGCAAGGACGTCGACGTCCCCGCCGGCACCACGGTCGGCGTCGACGGCATCGACCCCGCCGGCGCGAACGGCCCCTACGCCCTGACCCTGCAGACCCTCGGCGGCGGCCCGGTCCTCGCCGCCCGCCAGATCACCGTCCCGGCCAAGGACGTGCCCGCCTTCACCACCCAGCAGTTCCGCGACGACCACGCCACCGTGCAGGTCCCGCAGGTGGCCGCCGACCCCGGGGTCGTGCTCGGGCGATGAGCCCGGTGGGGCCCCCGCCCGGGGGCCCTACTCCTCGCCGTAGCGCGGATCGATCGCGTCCGGCGAGAGCCCGAGCAGCTCCGCGACCTGCTCGATCAGGATCTCGTGGACCAGCGCCGCCCGGTCCTCCTTGGACTTGGCCCGGATCTCCACCGGCCGCCGGTAGACCATGATCCGGCTGCGCCGCCCCGCCGCGCCCGGAACCGCCCGGCCCAGCGGCACGGTGTCGGGCTCCGGCTCGCCCTTGGCGGGCAGCGGGACCTCCAGCACGGCGAACTCCACGTCCTCCAGCTGGGGCCAGCGCCGCACCAGGCGCTCCATCGACTCCCGGACGTAGTCGTCGAAGAGCTCGGAGCGGGTCAGCGAGATGGGCACCTGCGGCGGGGCCAGCGGCCCGCGCATGCCGCGGCCGTGCCGGTCGCGGTGCTTGCGGCGGCCGGAACCGGGCGGGGACGGGGGTGTCGAGCTGTCCATAGCAGTGTCGAGCGTAGTCCCTGGATGCCCGGAAGTGGACCACTCCAGCACGGCGCGTAACGGCGAGCGGACACGCGAGCCGGGGGCGGGTCTTCGCGGGCCGGTCCCACTTGCGGTACCGTCCACCCTCGTGAGCTCTGTACGTCGTTGTTCGCGCACCGCGTGCGGCCGTCCGGCCGTGGCGACGCTGACGTACGTCTACGCGGACTCCACCGCGGTGCTCGGCCCGCTGGCGACCTACGCGGAGCCGCACTGCTACGACCTGTGCGCCGAGCACGCCGAGCGCCTGACCGCCCCCCGCGGCTGGGACGTGGTCCGCCTGGCCGGCGACACCGGCCCGCTGCGGCGCAGCAGCGACGACCTGGAGGCGCTGGCCAACGCGGTCCGCGAGGCGGCCCGCCCGCAGGAGCGCACGCCGCGTCAGGGACCCCCGCCCGAGGGCGAGTCGGGCCGCCGCGGCCACCTGCGGGTGCTGCGCTCCCCGGAGAGCTGACCCGGCGCGTCGCGGCGGCTCCACCGGGGCCCGGTACGCTGCCCCTCTGCGGCTCGGACAGGCTGGCGCCGGTGCCGTCCGCAGCACGTCGCAGCACACACACGGGAGCATTCTGGTGCGGGACCTCAAGCAGCTTGTGAAGGCGTACGACGTCCGGGGCGTCGTGCCGGACCAGTGGGACGAGTCGCTGGCGCACGCCTTCGGCGCTGCCTTCGTCGAGGTGGTCGGCGGCAGCGCGGTGGTCGTGGGCCACGACATGCGGCCGTCCTCGCCCGCACTGTCCCGGGCGTTCGCCGAGGGCGCGGCCTCCCGCGGCGCCGACGTCGTGGAGATCGGGCTCTGCTCCACCGACCAGCTGTACTACGCCAGCGGCAGCCTGGACCTGCCCGGCGCGATGTTCACCGCCTCGCACAACCCGGCCCGGTACAACGGCATCAAGCTGTGCCGCGCGGGCGCCGCCCCGGTCGGCCAGGACACCGGCCTGTCGGACGTCCGCGAACTGGTCGAGTCCTGGCTGGACGAGGACGGCGCGGTGCACGTCCCGGCCTCCGGCGCCGCCGTCGGCGCGCTGTCCGCCCGGGAGACCCTGGGCGGCTACGCCGAGCACCTGCGCAAGCTGGTCGACCTGACCGCGATCCGCCCGCTCAAGGTCGCGGTGGACGCCGGCAACGGCATGGGCGGCCACACCGTGCCCACCGTCCTCGACGGCCTGCCGCTGGAGGTCGTCCCGATGTACTTCGAGCTGGACGGCACCTTCCCGAACCACGAGGCCAACCCGCTCGACCCGGCCAACCTGGTCGACCTCCAGGCCAAGGTCCGCGAGGTCGGCGCCGACCTCGGCCTGGCCTTCGACGGCGACGCCGACCGCTGCTTCGTCATCGACGAGAACGGCGACCCGGTCTCCCCGTCCGCGATCACCGCCCTGGTCGCCGAGCGCGAGATCGCCCGCGCCCAGGCCGGCGGCGAGGCCCGCCCGACCGTCATCCACAACCTGATCACCTCCTGGACGGTGCCCGAGGTGGTCCGCGACCTGGGCGGCGTCCCGGTCCGCACCCGGGTCGGCCACTCCTTCATCAAGCAGGAGATGGCCGTCACCGACGCGGTCTTCGGCGGCGAGCACTCCGCGCACTACTACTTCCGCGACTTCTGGCGCGCCGACACCGGCATGCTGGCCGCCCTGCACGTGCTGGCCGCGCTCGGCGGGCAGGACGGCCCGCTCTCCGCGCTGACCGCCCAGTACGAGCGGTACGCCGCCTCCGGCGAGATCAACTCCACCGTCGCCGACCAGGCCGCCGTCACCGCCGAGGTGCGCGCCGCCTACGCCGGCCTGCCGGGCGTCACCACCGACGAACTGGACGGCCTGACCGTGGCCGGCCCGGACTGGTGGTTCAACCTGCGCGCCTCCAACACCGAACCGCTGCTGCGCCTGAACGCCGAGGCCAAGGACCCGGCGAAGATGGCCGAACTGCGCGACGGCGTGCTGGCCATCGTCCGCGGCTGACCCGGGGCGTCCCCGCCCCCGTCAGCCCGCCGCTGACTTTTCGGGTGCCCCGGCCGGTAGGGTTGCCACCGGCCGGGGTACTGCTGTGTCACCGGCTTCCCGTACCGCCGTCCTTCCCGAGCCCCGGAGTCCGACCGCCATGAGCCTGCCGTCCTTCCTGCTGGAGATCCTGGTCTGCCCGGAGTGCCGCTCCCCGCTCGACGAGGAGACCGAGGGCGAGGTGCACGAGCTGCGCTGCACCGGCGAGGGCTGCGGCCTGGTCTACCCGGTGCGCGACGGCATCCCGGTCCTGCTGGTGGACGAGGCCCGCCGCCCGTCCTGACCCCTGCCCCGCCAGCCGTTGGAGGCCAGCCGCCATGTTCGACGACTCCCTGCTGGACGACCCGGCCGCCGTGCAGCGCGCCGACCGCCGACGCGAACTGCTGGCCCTGGCCGGGGCGGGCGCCCGGATAAGGATCGCCCTGCGCCGGGCCGACGCCGCCGGCGTCAACACGCTGAACCCGGACGGACGGCCCCGCGCGGTGCTGGTCGCCGGGCACGGCGGGGTGCTGACCGCGGCCGCCGTGCTCGCGGCGCTGGCCCTGCCCAGCTGCCAGGTGTGGCCGCTGCCGCCCGCCGACGCCCGCCCCGGCGGATACGCCTTCACCGACGGCGAGACCTGGCAACTCCCGGGCTGGGCCAACGCGTTGGACCTGATCGTGGTGGCCAGCGCGGGCGGCCGCGAGGGCGGCCTGATCAACCTGGCCGAGCAGGCGTACGCCCGCGGCTGCGCGATCGCGGTGATCGCCCCCGAGGGCTCCGAACTGTTCGAGGCGGCGCTCCAGGTGCGCGCCCTGCCGCTGCCGTTCGAGCCCAGCGCGGTGGAGCCGGACGGCACCGACGCCGAACCCGACCTCCCGGCCGAGGACCCGGCCGCGCTGTGGGCCTTCCTGGCCCCGCTGCTCACCCTGGCCGACCGGATCGGCGCCGCCCAGCTCGCCCCCGGCTCGCTGGAGGCCGCCGCCGACCGCCTCGACGAGGTCGCGGTGCGCTGCCGCCCCGACGCCCAGTCGTACGACAACCCGGCGAAGTCCCTGGCCGCCCGGCTCGCCGAGACCGTCCCGCTGCTCTGGTCCGAGGGCGCCCCGGCCGCCGCCGCGGGGGAGCGGTTCGCGGCGGCCCTGGCCGACCGGGCCGGGCTCCCCGCGCTGACCGCCCGCCTCCCGCAGGCGCTGACCGCCCACCGCGGCATGTTCACCGGCCGGCTCGGCGCCGGGGCCGACCCGGACGACTTCTTCCGCGACCGGGTCGACGAACCGGTGCCGCTCCAGCTCCAGGTGCTGATGCTCCGCCACACCCCCGGCGTGGCCGAACTGGAGCAGCCCGGCTGGCCGGTGGCCCGGGCCCGCCGCCTGGCCGCCGCCCACGAGGTGCGGTGCACCGAGCACGCCTCCAGCCTGGAGGACCCGGTGCAGGCGCTGGCCGAACTGATCGGCCTGACCGACTTCGCCGCGGTGTACCTGGGCCTGGCCACCCGGGGCTGACACGGTATCGTCCCTTCGTCAGTCAAGGCCCGGCAAAGCCCCGGGCCCTCGCGGAGGGATGTACGGGGTTGAGCACCGAAGGCGGCACCAAGGCACTGGTCGCGGCACTGGCCGCGAACCTGGGGATCGCGGTCAGCAAGTTCGTGGCGTTCGCGTTCTCCGGTTCGTCCTCGATGCTCGCCGAGGGCGTGCACTCGGTCGCCGACTCCGGCAACCAGGTGCTGCTGCTGATCGGCGGCAAGCGCTCCCAGCGGGCCGCCACCGAGGAGCACCCCTTCGGCTACGGCCGCGAGCGGTACGTGTACGGCTTCCTGGTCTCGATCGTGCTGTTCAGCCTCGGCGGCATGTTCGCGATCTACGAGGGCTACGAGAAGATCGCCCACCCGCACGAGCTGGAGAACTGGTACTGGCCGGTCGGCGTGCTGGTCTTCGCCATCCTGCTGGAGGGCTACTCCTTCCTCACCGCCTACCGGGAGGCGTCGAAGGACAAGGGCAGCCACGGCTGGTCCGCGTACATCCGCCGGGCCAAGGCCCCCGAGCTGCCGGTCGTCCTGCTGGAGGACTCCGGCGCGCTGGTCGGCCTGGTGCTGGCGCTGCTCGGCGTCGGCCTGACCACCCTCACCGGGGACGCGGTCTGGGACGGCATCGGCACCCTGTGCATCGGTCTGCTGCTGGTGGTCATCGCGCTGGTGCTGGCGCTGGAGACCAAGTCGCTGCTGATCGGCGAGTCCGCGGCCGCCGAGGTGGTCACCAAGATCCGCGCGGCGCTGGTCGACCACGACACCGTCACCTCGGTGATCCACATGCGCACCCTGCACGTCGGCCCCGAGGAACTGCTGGTCGCCGCCAAGATCGGCGTCAACGCGGAGGACAGCGCCGCGGTGGTCGCCGAGGCGATCGACCACGCCGAGGCCCGGGTCCGCAAGGCCGTCCCGATCGCCCGCGCGATCTACCTGGAGCCCGACATCTACTCCGAGGAGAAGGCCCTGGCGGGCCCCGACGCCGACGCGACTCCGGGCGGACCGGGCCCGAACGCCCACTGAGCCGCGCCCGATCGGTGTAGATTCGTCAGCAGTGCCAAACGTCGCTGCTGATGGCGGTCGATCGGAGCGGGGCTCCGGTCGAGGGAGAGAGGTCCTCCGACGGATTGTGCCGCAGCAGAGGGTCGCTCCCGCGCGCCCTCTGCCGCTCAGCACACCCGTAACCAGGCCCACCCCACGAGGAGTTCGCATGTCGAACCAGCCCACCGGCGACTTCAAGGTCGCCGATCTCTCCCTGGCGCCGTTCGGTCGCAAGGAGATCCAGCTCGCCGAGCACGAGATGCCGGGTCTGATGTCGATCCGCGCCGAGTACGCCGCCTCGCAGCCGCTCGCCGGGGCCCGGATCACGGGGTCGCTGCACATGACGGTGCAGACCGCGGTGCTGATCGAGACCCTGACCGCGCTGGGCGCCGAGGTGCGCTGGTGCTCGTGCAACATCTTCTCCACCCAGGACCACGCCGCCGCCGCGATCGCGGTCGGCCCGGAGGGCACCCCCGAGGACCCGAAGGGCGTGCCGGTGTTCGCGTGGAAGGGCGAGAGCCTGGAGGAGTACTGGTGGTGCACCGAGCAGGCGCTGACCTGGCCCGACGGGCAGACCCCGAACATGATCCTGGACGACGGCGGTGACGCCACCCTCCTGATCCACAAGGGCGTCGAGTTCGAGAAGGCCGGCGCCGCGCCGTCGCCCGACACCGCGGACAACGACGAGTTCCGGATCATCCTGGAGCTGCTGAACCGCACCCTGGTCGAGTCCCCGCAGAAGTGGACCGAGGTCGCCGCCACGATCAAGGGCGTCACCGAGGAGACCACCACCGGCGTCCACCGCCTGTACGAGATGCACCGCGACGGCAAGCTGCTGTTCCCGGCGATCAACGTCAACGACTCGGTGACCAAGTCGAAGTTCGACAACAAGTACGGCTGCCGGCACTCGCTGATCGACGGCATCAACCGCGCCACCGACGTGCTGATCGGCGGCAAGGTCGCCGTCGTCTGCGGCTACGGCGACGTGGGCAAGGGCTGCGCCGAGTCGCTGCGCGGCCAGGGCGCCCGGGTGATCGTCACCGAGATCGACCCGATCTGCGCGCTGCAGGCGGCGATGGACGGCTACCAGGTCACCACCCTGGACGACGTGGTGGGGATCGCGGACATCTTCGTCACCACGACGGGCAACAAGGACATCATCATGGCTTCGCACATGGAGCGGATGAAGCACCAGGCCATCGTCGGCAACATCGGCCACTTCGACAACGAGATCGACATGGCCGGCCTGGCCAAGCTCCCCGGCGTGGTGAAGACCGAGGTCAAGCCGCAGGTCCACGAGTGGCGCAAGGCCGACGGCAAGACGATCATCGTGCTCTCCGAGGGCCGCCTGCTCAACCTCGGCAACGCGACCGGCCACCCGTCGTTCGTGATGTCGAACTCCTTCGCGAACCAGACCATCGCGCAGATCGAGCTGTTCACCAAGCCCGAGCAGTACCCGGTGGGCGTGTACGTGCTGCCCAAGCACCTGGACGAGAAGGTCGCCCGCCTCCACCTGGACGCGCTGGGCGTCAAGCTGACCACCCTGAGCCAGGACCAGGCCGACTACATCGGCGTCCCGGTCGAGGGCCCGTACAAGTCCGAGCAGTACCGCTACTGACACCACCACGCGCCGGTGCCCGGCACCCCCACCCCGGGGTGCCGGGCACCGGCGCGTTCCGGGCCGCTACGGCAGCACGTCCACCGACCAGGCACCCTCGTCGGTGCCCCGCGACACCACCCGGGCCAGCCAGACCGGCAGCGCGGCCTCCGGGCCCGACCCCGGATCCACCTCCTGCACGCACCGGCGCACCCCGCCGCCGGGCGAGCACGCCGCCGGGTCCGGCATCGGCACCTCGGACCCGTCCGGCACCGGCTCGCCGGAGGACTGCGGCCCCGGTGGCGCGTACGAACTCCCCTCGCCCGACTCCGCCGACACCGTGACGTAGTGCGAGCCGTTCTGCTGGAAGCCCACCTCGGCCCGCCACTCCGCACCGTCGTGCGTCGACCGGCGCAGCGACGCACGGGTGACCACCGTGTCGGTCGGCAGCGCGGACAGCGCCAGCGGCATCGGCGGCGCGTACCGCCCCACCACCACCCCCGCCGCGATCCGCAGCGGCACCGACTGCCGGTCCGCCTCCGACAGGCCCGAACTCTCCAGCTGGTACCAGATCCCGTCCGTGCCGCGGAAGCGCAGCACGTCCATCGCCGCAGCGAAGGCCGGGTCGCTCGACGACACCCAGTACGCCTCCTGTCCGTTCACCTGCGGTGCCGCGATCCGCAGCCCGTCCCCCGACCCGATCAGCGGGTCCACGTCCGGCGTCACCCCCTCCGGGAACGCCGTCAGCAGGAACTGGCCCCAGCTGCCGCCGCCCGCCGCCGAGCCGATCACGGCGACCACGTCCGAACCCCCCGGCTCCGAGCGGTACTCCACCGCCGTCACCGCGTCCGGCAGCCAGCCGAACCTGGCCGGCACCGTCAGCACAGTCCGTCCCGTCACCGGCGCCGCCGAGCCCACGCCGGACGGCACCGGGGCGACCGGACGGCCGGTCGAGACGGGCGACTCCGTCGGCAGGAGGGTCGGGATCCCGGCCGGACCCGGCCCGCTCCCGTTCCCCAGCACCGCGAACGACCCCACCGACAGCAGCACCGCCGCGGCCGCCGCCACCGCCGTCCAGGTCCGCCGCCGACGCACCGCCCGGCCCCGCAGCACCGCCAGCGCCGGATCCACCCGCGACGGCGGCGCCGACCGCTCCTCCACCGCCACGTACCGCGCCATCCGCGCGGATAGTTCCTCCCCGTCCCCGCTCATGCCTCGGACCTCCCCACCGGACGCAGCACCGCGGAACGCCGCAGCGACTCCAGCGCCCGCGAACTCTGACTCTTCACGTTGCCGCTGGAACACCCCAGCTCGGCCGCGGTCTGCTCGACCGTGAGATCGCAGTAGTAGCGCAGCACCACCGTCGCCCGCTGCCGGGGCGGCAGCGCCGCCAACGCCTCCCGCAGGTCCAGCGACACCGCCAGGTCGGGGCCCGGGGACGGCGCCCCCTCCGGCAGCCGCGCCGCCGTCCTGGTCCGCCGCCACCACGCCGTCCGCTGCTCCGCCAGGAAGGTGTTCACCAGCACCGTCCGCGCGTAGCCGTCCCGGTTCTCCGCCCGGCTCGCCCGGCCCCAGTGGGTGTACAGCTTGGTGATGCTCTCCTGCACCAGGTCGTCCGCACGGTGCCAGTCCGCGCACAGCAGGTACGCGACCTTCCGCAGCCAGACCGCCCTGGACGCCACGAACGCGGTGAACTCCTCGTCCCGCGCCAGCTCCGCCATCCCGGCAGCCCCTCCCTCCCCATGACCGGTGGCACGGCCGCGCCACCGCCCCCCTGATGCGGCCCGCCCCGGCAAAGGTTGCACACCGGATTACGTAGGCTTCCCCCCATGCCGAACGGCCGCTACTCCCTCCACGACCCGCACGACGGAACCCCGCTCGGCGAGGAACGCTTCCAGTGCGCCCCCGGCCCGGCCGGCTGGCGCTACGTCGCCAAGCGCTACCGCCCCGACGGCACCGTCCAGGGCACCACCGACCTCACCCTGGACGCCCGGCACCGCCCGATCCGGCTCGAACTCCGCTCCGGCGGCTGGCAGGTCCGCGGCGGCGCACTGGACGGCGTGCACTGGGTCCGCGCCGCCGCCTCCGGCACCGCCCCCGGCGAGGCCGTCGAAGCGGTCGAGGGTGAGGACCGGGCGCACGCCTTCACCGGCGACTCTCCGGCCTTCCTGGTCGCCACCGCCCGGCTGCTCGCCCTCGACCCCGGCGGCAGCGCCCGGATCCGCCTGGTCTCCTTCACCGGCGACTCCCTCGCCCCCCGCACCCTCGACCAGGGCTGGCAGCTCCACTCCGTCCAGGACCACCCCACCGACAGCGGGCCGCTCCCCGTCGAGCACTACCGGGTCACCGACCTCGACACCGGCGAGGTCCGCGACCTCCACCTCACCGGGGACGTCCTGCTCGGCGCCCCCGGCATCGAACTCGAAGAACTCGACTCCCCGCCCAACCCGCGCCGCCCGCCCGGGGCCTGAGCCCACCGGGGCGGTCGGGTACGGGCTCAGGCCGGGGGCGCGAACCCGGTGCCCGGAGCGGGCGCGGGCGGGGCGACCGGCGCGGCGGGTGCGGTAGGCGGGACGGGTGCGGTAGGCGGGACGGGCGCGGGCTTCCCGAACTCCACCGGCGGCGCCGGCTGCACCGGTGCGGCCCCGTACCCCGCCGGCACCGGGTGACCGCCCTGCGCCGGGTAGGCCGCGAACGCCGCGGCCGACGCCCGCTCCCACTCCCGGCGCTGCCGCTCCATCGACACCGCGCCCAGGTACACCAGCGACGGAAGCCCCGCCGGCACCGGCCACCCCGTCCGCTGCGCCATCTCCGCGGCCAGCCGGTCGCCCAGCCCGGCCGCCACCGGCTGGTCCAACTCGTGCATCCGGCCCAGCACCTGACGCGACGACAGCCACAGCCGGTCCGGCACCGCCGACAGGTCCAGCGCCACCAGGTCCG
Source organism: Kitasatospora sp. NPDC090308 (assembly GCF_044769485.1). Classification (NCBI taxonomy): domain Bacteria; kingdom Bacillati; phylum Actinomycetota; class Actinomycetes; order Kitasatosporales; family Streptomycetaceae; genus Kitasatospora; species Kitasatospora sp. NPDC090308. Next base: position 62,355 of record NZ_JBIVXY010000026.1, read on the forward strand.
CGCCCAGCGCGTGCATCACCTGCGGCGGCACCGGCGGCACCGAGCCCTGGTCCCGGGCGCTCTGCGGCAGCCGCTCGCGGACCACCATCGTCCCGCCGAAGATGTCGCCGAGCCGGCGCCCCTGCACCGAGATCAGCGCGGACAGCACCGCGGGCAGCGCGAACAGCCCGAAGTCGATCACCCCGACCAGCCCCCGCACCAGCGCGTGCCGGAACCGGATCGGACCGCCGTCCGTCCGCACCACCCGCAGCCCCAGCGTGACCTTCCCCAGCGACCGCCCGTGCGACAGCGTCTCGACCAGCACCGGCAGCAGCACCGTGCAGAACACGAGCACCGAGATCTGGAACGCCACCGCGGCGGCCATCTCCAGGTCGGAGAGCCCCAGCATCAGGCCCACGCTCAGGACGAAGTACGCCACGACGTACAGGACCCAGTCCAGCAGCCGGGCCAGGGCCCGCGACGGCAGCTGCGCCGTCCGCAGCCCCAGGACGACCGCCTCGCCGGTCACCAGTTCGCTCACGCCATCCACCCGCTCCGCTCCACGGCCCGCCGGCGACCCGCGTCGCGCGATCCGACCCCCTCGATCAACAGCGGCAAACATAAGGCCGCCCGCCCCCCCGCAGGTAACCCCGGGCCGACGCTTCCGGGCTGCCCCGCCCCACCGCCCGCCCGCTCTGGCAAGCTAAGCCCCGCAACCAGCCCGGCCGCACACCCACCAGTGCCCGCGGTCCGCCCCACCGCGCCCCCGGAGAGAGCCGCCATGGACCTGGACGTCTTCGTCGCCGCCCACCAGGCGGAATGGCACCGGCTGGAGGTCCTCAGCGGTCGCCGCCGACTCACCGGCGAGGAGTCCGACGAGCTGATCACCCTCTACCAGCGCGCCACCAGCCACCTCGCCCAGGTCCAGGCCGCCGCCCCGCACCCCGGCATCGAGGGCCGGCTCACCACCCTGGTCGTCCGCGGCCGCAACGCCGTCGCCGGCGCCCGCGCCTCCTCCTGGCGCGACGCCGCCCACTACTTCACCGCCGGCTTCCCCGCGATCCTCTACCGCGCCCGCCGCTGGTGGCTCACCGTCGCGGCGGTCTCCTTCCTGCTGAGCGCGGTGATCGCCTGGTGGACCGGCACCCACCCCGAGATCATCAAGTCCCTGCTGACCCCCGAGCAGTACGAGCAGCTCACCAAGCCCGGCGGCGAGTTCGAGACCTACTACACCGAGCACCCCTCGGCGAACTTCGCCGCCCAGGTGTGGACCAACAACGCCTGGGTCGCCGCCCAGTGCCTGATCTCGGCCGTCCTGCTCGGCCTCCCGGTCCTGTACATCCTGCTGGTCAACGTCCTCAACCTCGGCACCGGCATCGGCACCATGGCCTCCGCCGACCACCTCCAGCTCTTCCTCGGCCTGCTGATCCCGCACGGCCTGCTCGAAATCACCGCCATCTTCGTCGCCGGCGCCCTCAGCCTCCGCCTCGGCTGGACCGTCATCGACCCCGGCCCCCGCACCCGCACCGTGGCCCTCGCCGAAGAGGGCCGCGCGGTCATCGGCTCCGTCATCGGCCTCGCCGCCGTCCTCATGGTCACCGGCTTCATCGAGGGCTTCGTCACCGGCTCCGCCCTCCCCAGCTGGCTCCGCATCGGCATCGGCCTCGTCGTCGAAGCCCTCTTCCTCGTCTACGCCCTGGTCCTCGGCAAGCGCGCCGCCCTGGCCGGCGAGACCGGCGACGTCGAAGCCGCCGACCGCGCCGACCACCAGCCGATGGTCGGCTGACCACCGCGGCGTGGCGCGGTCACGGGCGCCCGGCCAAACCTGGTAGCCTGATGATCAACCCGGCGGGACCATTGACGTGATCCCCGTGGGCTAGTAGGTTTGAACGGTTGGGAGGGACTGGACATACAGTCCGCCCGAGCGTAGTGTCTATGACACGGCCGAAGCGAGGCAGCGCGTCCGCGAGGATGCTGGCCCGGTTCCGGCAAAACCCCGAAGCTGAGCAGTGCAGAGCTTTTGATAAGGTCTGCAGCGAAGTCGAAGGAATTCCCACTCCAGCGGGAATGGAAATCAGAGCGAAAAACCTCTGGTAAGCTGGGAACACGAAAGAACGAAGTGCCCGGAGGGTCCGCAGGAATGCGGCTCGAAGGAAGTGTCCGTTCCTTGAGAACTCAACAGCGTGCCAAAAGTCAACGCCAGATATGTTGACATCCCCGGCCTCGACTCTGTTCGGGGTTG
>NZ_JBIVXY010000027.1:0-59647 GCF_044769485.1 Kitasatospora sp. NPDC090308
CGCCTGGCTCCACACCTACAATCACCACCGCGGACACACCGCACTCGCAGGCCAACCACCCGCCAGCCGCGTTCCCAACCTCACAGGACAGAACAGCTAGGGCTGCTTGCGGGTGGTGGCGAGCTGTTCGAAGAAGCGCAGGTGGTCGAGGTTGTCGACGGAGCCGGGGTTGACGGCCCGGGTGAGGGGGGTGCCGCCGAGCAGGCGTTTGACGGGGACTTCGAGGCGCTTGCCGGTGAGGGTGTGCGGGAGGCCCCGGACGGTGATCACCTCGTCGGGGACGTGGCGCGGGGAGAGTTGGGTGCGCAGTGAGGTGCGGATGCGGGTGGTGAGGTCCTCGTCGAGGACGGCGCCGGGGGTGAGGACGACGAACAGCGGCATCCAGTAGCCGCCGTCGGGTTCTTCGAGGCCGATGACCAGGGATTCGGCGATCTCGGGGAGTCGTTCGACGACCTCGTAGATGTCGGCGGAGCCCATCCGGACTCCCTGGCGGTTGAGGGTGGAGTCGGAGCGGCCGTGGATGACGACGGTGCCGCGGGAGGTGGCGGTGATCCAGTCGCCGTGGCGCCAGGTGCCGGGGTAGGTGTCGAAGTAGCTGTCGTGGTAGCGGCGGCCGTCGGGGTCGTTCCAGAAGCCGGTGGGCATGGACGGGAGCGGCTTGGTGACGACGAGTTCGCCGACGGTGTCGGTGTGCGGGTGGCCGTCCTGGTCCCAGGACTCGACGGCGGCGCCGAGGCAGGGGGCCTGGATCTCGCCGAGGTGGACGGGGAGGGTGGGGACGCCGCCGACGAAGCAGGAGCAGACGTCGGTGCCGCCGCTGACGGAGGCGAGCCAGAGGTCGGACTTGACCTCGTCGTAGATCCACTGGAAGCCGTCGGGCGGGAGCGGGGAGCCGGTGGTGCCGAGGCAGCGGACGGCGGAGAGGTCGAGGTCGCGGCCGGGGTGCAGGTCGGCCTTGCGGCTGGCGATGACGTAGGCGGCGGAGGTGCCGAGGACGGTGGCGCGGGTGCGGGCGGCGACCGACCAGAGGGCGCCGGTGTCGGGGTGCCCGGGGCTGCCGTCGTAGGTGACGATCGTGGTTCCGGTGAGCAGGCCGGCGAGGAGGAAGTTCCACATCATCCAGCCGGTGGAGGTGTACCAGAGGAAGCGGTCGTCGGGGCCGAGGTCGAGGTGGAGGGCGGCCTGCTTGAGGTGTTCGACCAGGATGCCGCCCTGGCTCTGCACGATGGCCTTGGGGAGGCCGGTGGTGCCGGAGGAGTAGAGCACCCAGAGCGGGTGGTCGAAGGGGACGGGTTCGAAGACGGGTTCGGTGTCCGCGGCGACCAGGTCGTCGTAGTGGAGGGTGCCTTCGGGGGCGGGGGTGTCCAGGAGCGGGACGTGGATGACGGTGTTCAGGGTGGGGAGTTCGCGGCGGAGTTCGGCGACGACCCGGGTGCGGTCGTGGTCCTTGCCGCCGTAGTGGTAGCCGTCGACGGCGAACAGGACGGTGGGCTCGATCTGCTGGAGGCGGTCGAGGACGCTGCGGGCGCCGAAGTCGGGGGCGCAGCTGGTCCAGGTGGCGCCGACGGCGGCGGTGGCGAGGAGGGCGACGGCGGCCTGCGGGACGTTGGGCAGGTAGGCGCTGACCCGGTCGCCGGGGCGGACGCCGTTCGCGCGCAGGGCGGCGGCCAGCGAGCCGACCTGGCGGCGGAGTTCGGACCAGGTGGTGGCGACGGGTTCGGCGGTGCGCTCGTCCAGGTGGAGGATCGCGGGGCGGTCGGCGTTGGCCGGGTCCTCGGCGGCGCGCAGGGCGTGTTCGGCGTAGTTGAGGGTGGCGCCGGGGAACCACTTCGCGCCGGGCATGGTGGCGGGTTCGGCGAGGACGGCGGTGGGCGGGGTGTGGAAGCGGACGTCGAAGTACTCGGTGACGGCCGTCCAGAAGCGGGTGAGGTCCTCGGTGGACCAGCGGTGGAGGTCGGCGTAGCGGCTGGCGGCCTCGGCGTCGGTGGTGACCGGTGCGAGGGGGGCGGCGGGGGCGCCGTGGTGGTCGGCGGCCCAGCGCTGGAAGGCGACCAGGCGGCTGGCGGCGGCGCGGGCGGGGTCGGGGCGCCAGAGCGGCTCGGGGTGGTGCTGGTCCTGGGGGGTCGGAGGGGTGCTCACGTGGTGGTCTCCAGGCCGGGGCGGGGACGGCGGGGCTGGTGGCGGCCGTCCGTGCGGTGCTGACGCTGCCGACCCTGCCACGTGATCGTCCGGCGGTCCAGGGTCGCGCGGTCGGGGTGCTGGTGGGGGCGGGCGGGAGGTGGTAGACCGGCGGGATGACGGTGGCGTACGACGTGGTGATCGTGGGCGGCGGGCACAACGGGCTGGTGGCGGCCGGGTACCTGGGGCGGGCCGGGTTGCGGGTGCTGGTGCTGGAGCGGCTGGGGCACGTCGGCGGGGCGGCGGTGTCGGAGCGGGCGTTCGCGGGGGTGGACGCGCGGCTGTCGCGGTACTCGTACCTGGTGAGCCTGCTGCCGCGGCGGATCCTGGCCGAGCTGGGGGTGCGGGTGGAGTTGCGGCGGCGGCGGATCTCCTCGTACACGCCGTGGGAGCGGGACGGGCGGGTCGGGGGGTTGCTGGTGGACGGCGGGGACGAGCGGCGGACGGCCGAGTCGTTCCGTGAACTGACCGGTGAGGAGCGGGAGTTCGCTGCGTGGCGGGAGTTCTACGGGATGACCGGGCGGGTGGCGGAGCGGGTGTTCCCGTCGCTGACGGAGCCGCTGCCGTCGCGGGCGGAGCTGCGGGCGCGGGTGGACGATCCGGTGGCGTGGGCGGAGTTGTTCGAGCGGCCGTTGGGCGAGGCGCTGGAGCGGCGGTTCGCGGACGACGTGGTGCGGGGGGTGGTGCTGACGGACGCGCTGATCGGGACGTTCACGCACGCGCACGATCCCTCGCTGCGGCAGAACCGGTGCTTCCTGTACCACGTGGTGGGGGGCGGGACGGGTGACTGGGACGTGCCGGTGGGCGGGATGGGGGCGGTGACCGGGGCGCTCGCGGGGGCGGCGCTGGCGGGCGGGGCGGAGTTGCGGACCGGGTGCGAGGTGGTGGCGGTGGACCCGGGGGGCGCGGCGGGGCCGGCCGAGGTCGGGTACCTGGACGCGGACGGGGTGGAGCGGCGGGTGGGGGCGCGCTGGGTGCTGTGCAACGCGGCGCCGGCGGAGCTGGCGCGGCTGGTGGGCGAGCGGGCCGGGGAGCCGGCGCCGGAGGGGGCGCAGCTGAAGGTGAACATGCTGCTGAGCCGGCTGCCCCGGCTGCGGGACGGGGCGGTGGACGTGCGTGACGCGTTCGGGGGGACGTTCCACGTCGCGGAGTCCTACCGGGAGCTGGAGGGGGCGTACCGGGAGGCGGCGGCGGGGCGGCTGCCCTCCCCCGCGCCGTCGGAGATCTACTGCCACTCGCTGGCGGACCGGTCGATCCTGGGGCCGGGGGTGCCGGCGGGGGCGCAGACCCTGACGCTGTTCGGGCTGCAGGTGCCGGCGCGGTTGTTCGCCGCGGACCCGGAGGGGGTGCGGCGGGCGGCGCTGGCGGGGGTGCTGGCGGCGTTGGACGGGGTGCTGGCGGAGCCGTTGGCGGACTGCCTGGCGGTGGACGGGGAGGGGCGGCCGTGCCTGGAGGTGCGCGGGCCGCTGGACCTGGCGGCGGACCTGCGGCTGCCGGGCGGGAACATCTTCCACCGGGACCTGGCGTTCCCGTTCCGCACGGAGGACGGGGACGGGGACGGCGGTTCCGGGGGTTCCGGGGGTTCCGGCGGGGACGTGGGCCGGTGGGGGGTGGGGACCGGGCATCCGCGGGTGCTGGTGTGCGGGGCCGGGGCGGTGCGGGGCGGCGGGGTGAGCGGGATTCCGGGGCACAACGCGGCGATGGCGGTGCTGGGGCGCTGACCGGAGCCGGAGCCGGAGCTGGGGCGGTGGCGGGGCCGGCCGGGTTCAGCGGGGGGCGTACTCGCCGTCGAACCAGGAGCGGGCCACCCGGGTGTGGAACGGGAAGGCCAGCGGGGTCTCGACGGTGGCGAGCTCCCAGCCCTCGGTCTCGTCGGTGGGGACGGAGGGCGGCAGGTCGGCCAGGTCGCGGGCCGGGAAGAGGGCGAACAGGCAGAGGAAGCCGCCCCGGGCGTCGGAGTCGGTGGCGACCAGCAGGGCCTCGGCCGGGTCGGCCAGGATGCCGGTCTCCTCGCGCAGTTCGCGGGCGGCGGCCTGCTGCCAGCTCTCGCCGTAGTCGACGTAGCCGCCGGGCAGGGCGAGCAGGCCGTAGCCGGGTTCGATGGTGCGGCGGATGACGGTCAGCCGGGTCTCGCCGTCGGGGAGGTGCACCGGGAGCAGGGCGACCGTGACCGGGAGCGGGTTGCGGTAGCTGATCTCGCCGCAGCCGGGGCAGGTGCGCGGCCAGGCGGTGGTGCCGGCCGGGTAGGGCGTCCCGCACCAGTGGCAGTGGGTGTTGGGGCCGAAGACGGCGGGGCGGGCGGACGGCTGGGTCGTCATGGGGGCGATGGTAGTCCGGCCGGGTGCCGGGCGGGGCGGAGTCGGCGCGGGTCGGTGGCGGGTCGGTGGCGGGCCGGTGGGGGGCCGGTGGGGGGGCGGCTCGGGGCGGTGCGCGCAGGGCGCGGGGCGGGGGCGTGCGGGGGTGCGGTCGGCGCGGGGCGGGCGGGGGTGCGGTCCGGCCGGGCGGGTGAATCCGGTGGGCGCGGTTGGATTCGGAGTGTGTGCGCACGATAGCGATGGGGTGTTCCGTGATGGGCACGGGAGTTGACCGTTCATGAAGGATGATTGTGCGAGCGATTCTGATTTCCCTGCTGGCGGCGGGCTCGGTGTTCGGACTGGCGGCGCCGGCCCCGGCGGCGGTGCGCGCGGCGAGCGGTGACGTGGTGGTGTTCTCGACCGAGGCGCAGCCGCTGGACGTCTACCACGACCCGGCCGGCTGCCAGCAGCTCCCCACGTTGGCGCACGTGTTGACGAACCGGACCGACCGTCCGGTGAAGGTGTACGGCAACCCGTTCTGTCTGGGCCCGTCGGTGGCGGTGCAGCCGGGCTACGGCACGCACGTGCCGGGTGGGGCGGGGAGCTTCTCCGTCTGAGCGGACCGCGCGGGCGGTGCAGACGGTCCGGGCGGTCCGGGCCGTTCGAGCGGGGGCGGAAATGCGGTCGGATGATCGCACGGGCGGTCGGGGAAATAGCCGATCGCCCGCTTTTTCTCTGATCACAGAAATGCGTCCGAACGGTCGCACTATGTCATGATGGCGACCGCCGACTCCTGGCCCGTCGCGGCGAATTGGCGCACCGTCAGCGCGCGCACCGCCAGCGCGGTCGGCCCGTTGTCTCCGGCCCCCCGCGGCAGTTCGCGTCCCGGGTTGCGGCCGCCGTCGAGAGGACTGCGTTTCCCGTGGAGCACGTCGCACTTCCCGCTGCCCCCGAGGCGGCCCCGATCCCCTGGCGGGCGTACGCCCGGCTGGCCAAGCTCGACATCTGGGACTACTACCTGAGCGTCCCGCTGGTGGCCGCGATGGTGCTGGCCGCCGGGTCCGGGGCGGGGGCCGGGACGACCGTGCCGGTGCTGGTGCTGTTCCTGGCGGGCGAGGTCGCGATGAGCGCGGCCATGTGCACCTTCGACGACGTCACCGGGTACCGGGACGGCAGCGACGCGGTGAACTACGGGCCGGACGCGCCCGCCCGGCGGCTGGCCCGCAAGCCGCTGGTGGCGGGCACCTTGACGGAGCGTCAGGCGATCCGCTTCGGGTGGGCGGCGGTCGCGGTCTGCGTGCTGTGCTGGGCGGCGGCCGTCGCGGCGGCGCCCGCCCGGCCCTGGTGGGCGGTGGCCGGGACGGCGGCGCTGGCGGTGTTCGGCTTCCAGTACACCTGGTGGCTGCGGATCAGCTACAACGGCTTCCAGGAGTTCTTCCTGGCCGCGCTGGGCTGGTTCTTCGTGCTGCCGCTGTACGGGCTGCTGACCGGGCGGTCCGACGGCTTCGCGGTGGTGCAGGCGCTGGTGTTCGGGCTGGGGCCGCTGCTGTTCGGCGTGTACTCCAACACCAACGACATCCCCGGCGACCGGGCGGTGGGGCGCCGGACCGCCGCCGTGCTGCTCCCGCCGCGCGGCAACGCGGCGTTCGTGGCCGGGTGTTCGGCGCTGGAGGCGGTGCTGCTGGTGGGCTCGGCGGTGACCGGGTTCGCGCCGTGGTGGTTCCCGCTGGTGATGGCGCCGGTGATCGCGCTGCGGGTCCGGCAGTGGGTGCTCGGGTTCGTCCGGGGCGAGATCCTGCTCGCCCGCCGGCTGGGCATCCGCCTGCACCGGGTGTGCTGCGCGCTGCTGGTCGGCACCGACCTGGCCCTCGCGGTGTTCGGCGGTGGGCTGTGAGCGGCGGAACGGCGAGTGGCGCGGCGGGACGCGGCGGGACCGGGCGCGGCGGGACGGGGACGCTGTTCGGGCGGCTGCCGCTGGACCTGGGGCCGCTGTTCGACACGCTGGCCGACCAACGGCCCTCGGTGGACGTCCGGTTGGGCCGTCCGCTGGACCTGGCGCCGGAGCGGGGCACCGTGTACGACACCGCCCAGGTGGCCGAGCTGGTGCGGGAGACCGCGGCCTGGCTGGTGGCGGCCGGGGCCGGGCCCGGGTCGTCGGTGGCGGTCGTCAAGCGCAACCACTGGGACTACGTGCTGCTGGCCTGCGCGGCGGCCCGGATCGGGGCGGTGCCCGCGCTGCTGTCGGACCGGGTGCCGCCGGACGCCCTGGGCGCGCTGCTGCGGCGGCTGCGGCCGGACGTGCTGGTCACCCAGCGGGACGTGCTGGGCGGGGCGCGGGCGGCCGGGGTGGAGCTGACCGGCCTGGCCGGGCGGACGGTCTGCCTGGACGGGCCGTCGCCGGGCGCGCTGGCGGTGGACGAGCTGCGCGGCGGGCCGGTGCCGGGGGTGCGCACCCGCGGGGAGGACGAGCCGCTGGCGGTGATCCACACCTCGGGCACCACCGGCGTCCCCAAGCTGGTGGTGCACTCGACCCGGACGCTGATCCGGCGGCTGTCGGCGTTCGAGGCGCGGCCCTGGCCGGTGCTGTCGGTGCGCCGCACGGACACCGTGGCCAGCGCCGTCTCGTTCGCCCACGGGCGGGCGCTGACCTGGACGGTCAGCGCGTTCTGGCGGGCGCCGAGGACCGTCGCGCTGCTGCCGGACGCGGACCCGTCGGCCGCCGCCGCGCTGCTGCGCAGCCACCCGCCGACCGTCCTGGAGGCGCTGCCGTCGAGCTACGTGCGCTGGCAGCCGCTGACGGCCGGGGCGGGCAACCCGTTCCGGGACGTGCGGCTGTTCATCTCGACCTTCGACGCGATGCACCCGCCGACGGTGCGGGCGTTCCTGGACGCCACCCGGCGGCGGCGGCCGGTGTGGATGCAGGGGTGGGGGCAGAGCGAGACCGGGCCGCTGAGCTTCCGGTTCCTGACCCGGGGGGCGCTGGCCGGACCCGCCGGGCGGCACCCGACCACCCGCGACCTGGGGCGGCCGGTGCCCGGGTGGGTGGGGGTGAAGGTCGTCGACCCCGCGCGGCCCGGGCGGGCGGTGCGGCCCGGCGAGACCGGGATGCTGTACGCCCGCACCGGGGCGCTCTGCCTGGGCTACCTGGGCGAGCCGGAGCGCTGGGGGCGCAAGCTCGACGGCCGCTGGTTCAACACCGGGGACCTCGGCACCCGGACCCGCGACGGCCGGGTCTTCGTGCTGGACCGGGAGGTCGACATGGTGCCCGGGCTGAGCTGCGTCGAGATCGAGGACGTGCTGCACGAGCGGCTGCCGGACGTCGAGGAGGCCGTCCTGCTGTCGGTGGCCGACGGCCGCCCGCAGCCGGTGCTGGTCACCGCGGACGGCGGGCTCGACCCGGCGCGCTGGCGGGACGCCGTGCGCGACCTGCCGCCGCTGGCCGAACCGCTGGTGGTCGGCTGGGACGCGGTGCCGCGGACGGCCACCGGGAAGGTGCGGCGGCACGAGCTGCGGGCCCGGGTGCTGGCCGGCAGCGCCGGGATCGGGACCGGGCAGTGGACGTGAACCGTACTGGCGAGAGCGGGAGTTGAGACGGTGAGGGAGCGGATCGCAGTGGACGGGGACGACGGCGGGGCCGAGGTGGAGGTCGACGTCGCGGTGGTCGGGGCGGGGATCGCCGGGCTGGCCGCGGCGCACCACCTGGTGGCGGCCGGACGGTCGGTGCGGGTCTTCGAGGGGGCGGACCGGGTGGGCGGGCGGATGGCCTCCGACCGGGTGGACGGGTGGCTGCTGGACGAGGGCGCGGAGACCATCGCGGGGGCCGGGTACGAGGCGACCTGGGAGCTGATCCGGGCGGTCGGCCTGCCGGAGTCCGAGGTGCCCGTGATCGGGCCCGGGTTCGCGCTGTGGCGGCACGGCCGGGCGCACGCCCACCTCGGGCACCCGAAGGGGCTGCTGACCGGCGCCGGGCTGTCCTGGCGGGGACGCTGGGCGTGGCTGCGCTTCACCGCCGAACTCGCCACCGCCTGGCGCGGGTTCGACCCCGACCGGCCGGAGACCGCGCCCAGCGGGGACGCGACGCTCAGCGAGTTCTGCGCCGGTTCGCCCGGACGGGAGGAACTGCTGGCGGCGATGCTGCAACCGCTCTCCGGCCACTGCTTCGGCTGGCGGCCGGAGAGCTCGGCCGTCGCCCCGATGGTGGCCACCCTGCTCTCGGTGGGCGGCGCCGGGGCCCGCTGGATGACCTACCGGGACGGGATGGACACGCTGGCCCGCCGCCTGGCCGAGCGGCTGCCGGTGGAGCTGGGGCGCCGGGTGGTCGCCGTCCGGGAGCGGGCGGCGGGCGAGCCCGGCGGCGTGCTGCTGGAGTTCGCGGACGGGGCCCGGGTCCGCGCCCGGCAGGCGGTGCTGGCGGTGCCCGCGCCGCTGGCCCTGGAACTGCGCGGGGCGGACCTCCCGGACCGGGAGCGGGCGTACCTGGCGGCGAGCACGTACACGCCGATGCTCAAGGTGGCCTGTCTGTTGGACCGGCCGCTGCCGAGCCCGACCGGGGCGCCGAGCTATGCGCTGTCGGTGCCGGAGACGGAGAGCCGGGTGTGCACCGGGCTGATCCTCGACCACCTGAAGGCGGACGGGCGGGCGCCCGCGGGCAAGGGGCTGGTCAGCGTGTTCGCCTCGCCGTGGCTCTCCCCCGCGCTGCTGGACGAGCCGGACGAGCGGGTGGTGGAGACGCTCTGCGCGGAGGCCGAGCGCTTCCTGCCCGGCCTGCGGGCGGCCACCGTCCGGACGCTGGTGCACCGCTTCCCGCTCGGGCTGCCGCAGGGCGCGCCGGCGGCGGTCCGGGAGCGGGCCGCGTTCCTGGACCGGCCGACCCGGGCGGTCGAGTACGCCGGGGACTGGGTGATGCTGCGGCCGAGCAGTGAGGGCGCGGTGCGGTCGGGGCGGCTGGCGGCGCAGCGGGTGCTGGCGCACGCGGGCTCCGGTGCGGGTGGCACGGCGGGCGCGGGTTCCGGTGCGGGCGCGGGTGTCGCCGCGGTGGGGCGGGTGTGATGGGCGGGGCGGTGGCGGAGGCCGGGTCGGTGGCGGAGGCCGGGGCCGGGCTCGGGGATGCGGTCGGGGGGTCGTACCTGTTCGACAACGGGAGCGTGCACGCGGCCGGGCAGCACCGGTGCCTGGCGGCGTGGCTCGATCCGATCAGTGTCGGCGCGCTGCGGGCGGGCGGGGTCGGGCCGGGGATGCGCTGCCTGGACGTGGGCACGGGGGCGGGGAGCGTCGCGGTCTGGCTGGCCGGGCAGGTGGCGCCCGGGGGCTCGGTGCTGGCGACGGACCTGGTGCCGCTGCCGGTGCCCGCCCGGCCCGGGCTGACGGTGCGGCGGCACGACGTGGTGCGGGACCCGCTGCCGGAGGGCGCGTTCGACCTGGTGCACGTCCGGCTGGTGCTCTCCCACCTGCCGGAGCGGGAGGCGGTGCTGGCGAAGCTGTTCGCCGCGCTGCGGCCCGGCGGGGTGCTGCACCTGCTGGAGTTCGACGCCGAGTACGCGCCGGTGCTCACCGTCCCCGACGAGCGGGACCGGGAGCTGTACGAGCGGTACCAGCAGGCGAAGTTGCGGGCCTTCCGGGCGCGCGGTTCGCACCAGGGCTGGGGCCGGGAGTGCGCCGGCGCGCTGGTGCGGGCCGGGTTCACCGGGGTGGAGGCGGAGGCCCGGATCGGCATGCTCGCGCCCGGGACACCGCAGTTGGAGATGCAGCTGCACAACACCTGGCACCTGCGCGGGGCGCTGCTGCGGGAGGGGCTGGCCGAGGACGAACTCGCCCGGCTGCGCGGGATGTTCGGCGACCCGCGGTTCCTGGCCTGCTCGAACGTGGTGTACGCGGTGCACGGACGGCGGCCGTGAGCGGACCGGTGCTCGGCACCCGGCCGCGGCTGGCCCGGGAGGTGGCGGCGGGGCTGCTGCGCGCCTCCGGGGTGCGGGTCGCGGAGGGCGACCTGCCGGACGGCGAACTGCTGGAGGTCGGCGGCGAGGTGGCCTGCCGGATCTCCTGGGCGGGCCCGCTGGGGCTGGCGGTCGGCAGCGAGGCGGACGTCCAGGCGGCCTGCGGGGTGATGCACGTGCACGGCCGGCGGTACGGGGCGCCCACGCCGCTGCGGGTGGACTTCGCGTCGGTGGCCGCCGGGGTGCTGGCCGCGACCGGCGCGCTGGCGGCACTGCGCGCGCGGCGGGCGGGCGCGGCGTACCGCGAGGTGGGCGTCTCGGTGGCGCAGGCCGCGCTGCTCGGGCTGGCGCAGTACCTGGCGGCGGCCACCGCCCCGGACCGGGAGGGCGCGGAGCCGGCCGGGACGGGCGGGCCGCCGTTCCGCGCGGCGGACGGGGCGTGGTTCGAGCTGGAGGCGCTGGCGGCGGACGGCTGGCTGCGGTTCTGGACCGGACTGGGCGTCGAGCGGCGGGTGGTGGGCCGTGCCTGGCTGCCGTTCCAGGCCCGCTACGGGACGGCGGCCTGCCCGCTGCCGGAGGAGCTGTTCGCGGCGGCGCGGGCGGTCGGCCACCGGCGGCTGGCGCGGATCGCCGCCGAGTGCGGGGTGGAGCTGACGGTGGCGGCGGACCGGCCGGCCGTCCTGGGCGGGATGCCGTGGCGGCTGCGGGCGGGCGGGGCGGCGGGGGCCGCCTCGCCGCCGTCCGTGCTGCCGACCCGTGGGCCGCTGGACGGCGTGACGGTGGTGGAGATCGCCCGGCGGGTCCAGGGGCCGCTGGCCGGACGGGTGCTGGCGCTGCTCGGGGCCACCGTGGTGCGGGTCGAACCGCCGGGCGGGGACCCGCTGCGCGGGGTGCCGCCGATGACGGCCGGCGGCGGGGCGGCGGACGGCGGCGGGGCGGTGGTGGACGGCGGGGCGGCGGTGTCGGCGCGGTTCGCGGCGCTCAACCGTGGCAAGGGGGTGCTGGAGGCGGACCTGCGCAGTGCGGAAGGGCGCGCGGCGGTACGGGAGTTGGTGCGGGGCGCGGACGTGCTGCTGCACAGCCTGGCGCCCGCGAAGGTCGCCGGGCTGGGGCTGGACGCCGGGACGGTCGCCGCGCTGCGCCCCGGGCTGGTGTACGCCCAGGCCAGCGGCGGCGGACCCGGGCTGAGCACCGACTACCCCGTCCAGGCGCACTCCGGCCTGGCCGCACTGCTGGCGCCGGACGGGCTGCCGCCGCGCCCCACCCTGCTGACCGTCTGCGACGTGCTGGGCGGCCTGGTCTGCGCGGCGGGGGCGGTGGCGGCGCTGGAGGCCCGCGAACGGACCGGCCGGGCGCAGCACGTCGAGTCCTCGCTGCTGTCGGCGGCCCGGCTGCTGTGCGGCGCGGCGGGCGACCCGGGCGCGCCGGACGGCGGGGTGGAGGTGTGCACGGACCTGGGCGTCCTGGCGCGCGACCCGCGGGTGGCGCCGGCGTTCGAGTTCGGCCCGGACGGGTGCGCGTTCGTCCGCGCGCCCTGGGAGTTCGGGACGTGAGGCAGTGACGGGGGTGGGCCGGGGGGTTCGGTTGTTGGTCGGCGGATCGGTGAACGGGAGTGGTGGCTGTGACGTGGGTTTCGGTGGCTGGCGTGGAGTTCCCCGACCGGGTGGACCGGGAGCTGCGGGAGCGCTGGGTGGAGCGGGGCTGGTGTCCGGGGCGGGGGCTGTACGAGCTGTTCGCGGAGCGGGTGGCGGCGGACGGGGCGCGGGTGGCGGTGGTGGACCGGGGCGGTGAGCTGTCGTACGCGGAACTCGGTCGCCGGGTGCGGGGGTTGGCGGCGGGGCTGGCCGCGCGGGGGGTGCGGCCGGGGTCGGTGGTGGGGGTGAAGGTGCCCGCGGACCGGCGGGCCCTGGTGGTGGATCTGGCGGTGGCGGCGCTGGGCGCGGTGGTGCTGCCGTGCACGCCCGGGCACGGGCGGCGGGACCTGCTGGCGGTGTGGGGGACGGCGCGGGTGGACGCGGTGGTGACGGCGCCGGAGTGGAAGGCGCTGGTGGACGGGCTGCGGCCGGAACTCCCGGACCTGCACGAGGTGGTGGTGCTGGACGAGGACCCGTGGCCGGAGCGGGACGGCTGGCGGCCGGCGGCGGTGGACCCGGAGGCACCGGCCCGGATTCTGCTCTCCTCGGGTTCGGAGGCCGCGCCGAAGCTGGTCGCGTACTCGCACAACGCCCTGGCCGGCGGGCGCGGGCGGTACGTGGAGCGGGTGCTGGAGACGGCGGACGGCGCGCCGCCGCGGGTGCTGCTGCTGGTGAGCCCGGCGACGGCCTACGGCTCGCTGGCGGTGGTGGCGCTGGTGCGGTGCGGGGCGACGGTGCTGCTGCCGCCGGGCGGGGAGCGGTTCGATCCGGCGGGGGCGCTGGCGGCGGTGGGGCGGTGGCGGCCGACCCACCTGGCGGCGGTGCCGACCATGCTGCGCAGGATGGCGGAGCTGCCTCCCGCGCCGGGTGAGGACCTGTCCTCGTTGCAGGCGGTGGTGTCGAGCGCGGCGGCGCTCTCCCCGGCGGTGCTGGGTGCGGCGCTGCGGCGGTTCGGCTGCCCGGTGGTGAACGTGTACGGCGCCAGCGACGGCCTGAACTGCCATGCCCGCTGGGACGATCCGGACGGCGACGTGCTGCGGGTGGGGCGGCCGGACCCGGGGGTCGCGGAGTTCCGGGTGTGCGGGCCGGACGGGCGGCCGGTGCCGGCCGGGGTGCCGGGCGAGTTGCAGGCGCGCGGGCCGATGTCGCCGCTGTGCCACGTCGGGGAGCCGGAGTTGGACGCCCGGCTGCGGGTGGACGGCGGCTGGGTGCGCTCCGGCGACCGGGGGGTGCTGGAGGCGGACGGCTCGCTGCGGGTGCTGGCCCGGATCAGGCAGACGGTGAACCGGGGCGGGGTGTCGATCTCCACCGCCGAGGTCGAACAGCTGCTGGAGGGGCACCCGGAGGTCGCGGAGGCGGTGTGCGTGCCGGTGCCGGACCCGGACCTCGGGGAGCGGATGTGCGTCTGCGCGGTGCCGCGCGGCGCGGGGCTGGAGCTCGCCGAACTGACGCTTTTCCTGGCCGAGTTGTGCGGCCTGGAGCGGTACAAGCTGCCGGAACGGCTGGTGCTGCTGGAGCGGCTGCCGGTGGGCGCGTCCGGGAAGCCGGACCGGCGGGTGATCGCGGAGCTGGCCGCGGCGGCCGTACGCGACGGCGGGGCCGAGGCGGACGGTGCCGCAGCGGGCGGGGCCGTGGGGGTGACGGCGGGCTGAGGAACGCGTCGGTCGGTGGGTGCCGCTGCGCGGTCGGGGCGGCACCCACCGGGGTGCGGGGGACGGCGCCGGTCAGGCCGGGAAGGTGAGGACGGCGGTGGTGATCCGTTCGACCTGGGCGTCCGTGAGGTGCGGGTAGACCGGGAGGGACAGGCACTGCCGGGCGGCGCGTTCGGCGTTCGGCCAGTGGCCGTCGGCGGGGGCGGCGTGGGCGAAGGCGGGCTGGTGGGGCAGCGGCTGCGGGTAGTAGACGTGGCTGTCGACGCCGTGCGCGGCCAGGTGGCGCCGAAGGTCGTCGCGGCGTTCGGCGAGCAGCGTGTAGACGTAGTAGCAGCGGCCGTCGGTGCCGGACGGGGGCGGGAGGACGCCGCGGGCGGCGAGCGGGGTGAAGTGCGCGGTGTAGTGGGCGGCGATCTCGGCGCGGCGGGCCAGCCGGGCGGCCAGGCCGGGGTGTCGGCGCAGTTGGAAGGCGGCGAGGACCTCGTCGAAGCGGCTGTTCAGGCCGATCAGGTGGTGCCGGAAGCGGTGCACGCCGTCCTGGCCGTGGTTGCGCAGCATCCGTACGGTGCGGGCGAGTTCGCGGTCCCCGGTGACCACGACGCCGCCTTCGCCGGGACCGCCGAAGGACTTCACCTGGACGAAGGAGAAGACGCCCGCGTCGCCCCAGGTGCCGGCCGGGCGGCCGTCCAGGACGGCGCCCTGGGCGACCGCGGAGTCCTCGATCAGGCGCAGGCCGTGGCGGGTGGCCAGGGCGCGCAGGCGCGGCATGTCGGCCATCACGGAGAACATGTGGGCGGGCATCAGCGCCCTGGTGCGGGGGGTGATCAGCGCCTCGGCCGCGTCCGGGTCCATGACCAGGGTGTGCGGGTCGATGTCGGCGAACACCGGGGTGGCGCCGACGCCGAGGACGGTGTTGGCGAGCGGGGCGCAGCCGAAGGCGGGGACGACCACCTCGTCGCCGGGGCCGATGCCCAGGGCGCGCAGGATCAGGGTGAGTGCGGTGGTGCCGCTGCCGCAGGCGATGACGTCCTCGGTGCCGAGGTCGGTGCGGAGCAGGTCCTCGAAGCGGGCGGTGCGCTCGCCGAGGATGAAGCGCTGGGCCGGGTCGGTGGCGACCTCGTGGACGGTGTCGAGCAGCAGGCGGCGGTCGTCCTCGAACAGGTCGGGCGGGAAGAACGGGATGGTGGCGGTGGCGGCCTCGGTGGTACCGGCCCGGGCGGTGCCGGTGGTGCTCGTGGTGCTAGTAGTGCTCGTGGTGCCGGTGGCGGCGGTGCTGGTGGTCATCGGCGGGTCAGCGCTGCTTTCCGTGCTGGAAGTCGCGGACCAGGTCGCTGACCAGGTCCAGTTCGTGGTCGGCGAGGTCGGGGTAGAGCGGCAGCGCGAGGGCGCGGTCGCAGGCGGCTTCGGCGTGCGGGAACTCGCCCGGGCGGTGGCCGAGTTCGGCGAAGCAGGGCTGGAGGTGCAGCGGCGTCGGGTAGTACGTCTCGGTCTGGACGCCGTGCCGGGCGAGGTGGGCGGCGAGCGCGTCGCGGTGGTCGGACTCGATCAGGTAGACGTACCAGACCGGGTCGGTGGCGGCGTCCCGGGCCAGGACGGTGGGCAGGGTGAGGCCGGGGGTGCCGGTCAGGCGTTCGGTGTAGCCGGCGGCGAGGGCGGCGCGGCGGGCGATGTCCTGGTCGGCGCGGCCGAGTTTGGCGAGCAGGACGGCGGCCTGGACGTCGTCCATCTTGCTGTTGGTGCCGAGCAGTTCGGTGGGACGGTTGATGGTGCGGAAGTCGTCCAGGGTGCGGCCGGTGCGGCCGTGGTGGCGCATCGCGGAGACGGCTTCGGCGAGGGCGGGGTCGTCGGTGAGGACGGCGCCGGCGTCGCCGATCGCGCCGAGCGTCTTGGTGGGGAAGAAGGAGAGCACGCCGCCGGCGCCGTGCAGTCCGGCGTGCACGCCGTCCCAGCGCATGCCGAACGCCTCGGCGCTGTCCTCGACGACGGTCAGGCCGTGCCGGTCGGCGAGGTCCAGCAGGGCGCGCAGGTCGGCGAGTTGGTGGAACAGGTGGACCGGCATGACCATCCGGGTGCGGTCGGTGCGGACGGCCTCGACGCTCGCCGGGTCGAGGCAGTAGCCGAGCGGGTCGATGTCGGCGAAGACCGGGCGCCCGCCGGCCAGCACCACCGAGCTCGCCGAGGCGACGAAGCTGTAGGCGGGGACGATCACCTCGTCGCCGGGGCGCAGTCCGGCCGCGCGCAGCAGCAGGACCAGGGCGTCGGTGCCGCTGTTGACGCCGACCACGTGCCGGGCGCCGGTCCAGGCGGCGAGGGCGGCCTCGAACTCCTCGACCTTCGGGCCGTGCGAGTACTTGCCGCGGTCCATCAGTTCGTCGAGGTGGCGCCGGGTGGTGGGCCAGAGGGATTCGAAGGTCTCGACCTGGGTGAAGAAGGAGACACCCGGGGAAGTAGTGGCACCCATGAAGCTCTCATCGGATGGTATGGATCGAGCGGATGGAAAGGTCCGTGCCCGAATCTGCCGGGCACCCGAATCTATGCCGCCCGGACCCCGTCCACCCGGCGCGGAGAGCCGGTTCACTCCTTCGAATGGCCTTTCCGGTAAGCGATTTGACGGCGGAACGGATCGCCGCCGAAGTGCTGGTTGAATACCGGGCGAAGCAGCGCCGAAGCGACCCGGAAGGAATGACGCCCCGCCATGCCGAACGGACTCGGGACCTTACTCGTCGGAATGGGACGGGCCGGACACGGACTCCACCTCCCGGTGCTGCGCCGCCTGCGCGCCGAACCCGGCACCGCCCGGCTGTTCGCGGCCGGCCCGGTCCTCGCCGTCGATCCGTACCGGCGCCCCGGGGCCGCCGCCGACCTGCGGCCGACCACCCTCGCCGAGGCGGCCCGGCTGCTCGACCCGGACCGCACCGTCGTCCACCTGTGCACCCCGCCCACCGAGCGGGCCGCCGCGCTGGACACCCTCGGCCGGCTCGGCTACCGCCGGGTGCTGCTGGAGAAGCCGGTGGCCGCCGACAGCCGCGGTCTGGACGAGTTGCTCGCGCTGCGCGACCGGTACGGGCTGGACCTGGTGGTGGTCGCCCAGTGGCTGGGCAGCCGCCTCACCGATCGGCTGCGCGCGCTGCTCGCCCAGGACGCGTACGGGCCGCTGCGGACCATCCACGTCGTCCAGCGCAAGCCGCGGTTCTCCCGCTCGCTGGCCGGGGACGGGCACCCCACCGCGTTCGACGTCGAACTGCCGCACTCGCTCGGCCTCTGCCTCGCGCTCGCCGGGCCCGGCGAGGTGACCGGCGCGGGCGGCACCGACATGGTGGTCGACGGCCGGGTGCTGCCCCGGCTCGGCACCGCCTGGCTCAACCTCCAGCACCACGGCGGGGCGTGGACCCGGATCCGCTCCGACCTCACCTCGCCGGTGCGCGAGCGCCGGGTCACCCTGGAACTCGCCCGCTCCACCCTGATCGGCCACTTCCCCGGCAGCGAGGCCGACGCGTACGCCCGGCTCACCGTCATCGACCACGAGGGCGAGCGCACCGAGCTGCTGCACGACGACGCGCTGGGCGGCTTCCTGGCCCAGACGTACGCCTACTACGCGGCCGACCCCGGCGGGACGGCGACGGGCCCGGGGCGGCGGCGGGCCCACCCCGACCTGGCGGTCAACACCGAGGTGGTGCGGCTGCTCGACCGCGCCAAGGCGATCGCGGCGGGCGGCGGGTCCGGCGGGTCCGGCGGGTCCGGGCCCCGGGGCGGCGGGGGCCGGGCGGTGGCGGTCCGGTGAGCTCCTTCCGCAAGGGCGGCCGGACCGGGCGGCGCCGGACGGCGCGGTGGCGGCGGGCGAACCGGACGCCGATGGACCGGACTCCGGTGGGCCGGCGGCCGACCGTCCGGTTCGGCGGCATCGGCGACGAGGCCGCGCCCGACCTGGCCGGGCAGCTCGACGCCCTGGAGCAACTCGGCTGGAGCGAGCTGGAGTTGCGCACGGTGGACGGGGTCTGGATCGCCGACCTGCCGATCGGGCGGGTCACCGCCCTCGCCCGCACCCTGCGGCGGCGGGGCATCCGGGTCTGCGGCCTCGCCTCCCGGATCGGCAACTGGGCCTCCGACGTCACCGACGGCCACGGGCCCGAGGAGCGGGAGCTCGGCGCCCTCGCCGAGCGCGCCGCCCTGCTCGGCACCGACCGGGTCCGGGTGATGTCCTACCCCAACGGCACCGGCCTGCCGGAGGCCGAGTGGCGTCGGCGGGTGCTGGAGCGGATGCGCCGCGTCGCGGCCGGCGCGGGCCGCGGCGGCCTGGTCGCGCTGCACGAGAACTGCGCGGGCTGGGGCGGGGCCTCGGCCGAGAACGCGCTCGACCTGCTCGCCTCGGTGGACAGCCCCGGGCTGCGGCTGCTGCACGACACCGGCAACGGCGCGGCGTACGGCTACGACGGGTTCGAGCTGCTGCGCCGGACCGTCGGGCACGTCGACCACGTGCACCTCAAGGACGCCGTCGGCCACGGCGAGGACACCCGGTACGTGCTGCCCGGCGCGGGGGACGCCCGACTCGCCGAGTCGCTGCGGCTGTTGACCGCGCGCGGCTGGCGCGGGGTGTGGTCGCTGGAACCGCACCTGGCCACCCGGCCGCACCAGGGCCTGGCGGCGGACGGCGGCACCGACAGCGGATTCGTCGCCGCCGGACGGGCGTTGACCGCCCTGATCGAACGCGAGGTGCTGCCGCACTCCCCCGGCTGGCGGCTCGTCCCGGGCGGCCTGGTCCGGGACGCGCCGGTGCCCCGAGCCACGGACGGGCGGTTCACGGACGAACGGGTCGCGGACGGGCCGGTCGCGGGTGCGTCGGCGGCCCGGGAAGGCGCGGTGTCCGATGCCCACTGAGCCGGTGCCGTCCGGGGCGGGGGTGGTGGAGCGCGCCCCGGCGGCCGACCAGGTCGTAGCGGAACTCTCGCCGGACGAGCGGGAGTTGCTGCTGGAGCTGCTGCGGCTGCCCACCGCCGGGCCGCTGGAGACCGGCCCGGGCGCGCCGCTGCCGCTGCTGCCCGAGGCGCTGGGGGTGTACGCGCGGGCGGCGGCCGGCCTCGGGCTGGTGGAGCTGTACCGCGGTGCGCCCGGCCCGGACGAACTCGACCGCCCCGGCGTGCCGTTGACGGTCGAGCAGGCGGTCGCCGAGGTGCCCGGGTTCCTGGCCTGCCAGCCGAGTCTGGTGCTGCGCCTCGGGCCGGAGCTGCCCCGGGCGGCGACGGTGATGTTCAACGTGCACCTGGACACGGTGGCCGGGTCGGAGCCGGTGGGGTTCGACGGGCGGCGGTTCACCGGGCGGGGCGCGATCGACGCCAAGGGCCCGGCGGTGGCGCTGCTGGCCGGCCTCCGGACGGCGGTGGCGGCGGAGCCCCGGGTCGGGCGCGAGGTCGGGGTGCTGGTGCAGGCGGTGTCCGGCGAGGAGGGCGGCGCGATGGGCGTGTTCGGCACCCGTCCGCTGGTCGGGGCCGGGTACGTGGGCGCGCTGAACGTGTTCTGCGAGCCGACCGGCCTGCGCTACCTGCCGCGCGCCACCGCCGCCACCACCGCCCGGCTGCGGGTGCGCGGCGAGGACGCGATCGACGACTGCCCGGGCGCGGGCCACAACGCGACGGTGCTGCTCGGCTTCCTCGCCCAGCACCTGGCACGGGAGCTGGGCCGCCTGCCCGGCCCGCGCGACCCGGTGTGCGTGGCGGGCCTGGGCACCGGCCCGCTGCACAACCGGGTCTACGGGAGCGGCGAACTGCTGCTCAACCTCCCCTACCGGGACGCGGGTTCGGGCCGCCGGGTGGAGGCCGCGGTCGAGGCGGCGGTCCGCTCCGGGCTGGACGCGTTCCGCCACGGGTTCGCCGGGCTGTCGGAGTTCGCCCGGACGGCCGCCGACTGCGCCCGGATCACCCGGCTGGACTGGCCCAAGCGCGGCCTGCCGGTCCTGGACGGCCGGCACCCGGGGTTCGAGGACCTGCTGACCCGGCGGGCCGGCATCCCCCGGGTGCCGGACGGGGAACCGGCCTTCACCTGCGACGCGATCTGGGCCGCCGACCTGCCGGACGACTCGTTCACCGTGGTGCTCGGCCCCGGCGACCTCGGCGCCAACCGGGCGCACGCGGCGGGCGAGTTCGCCGAGGCGGCGCAGCTCGACGCCTTCGCCTCGGCGGTGGCCCGGCTGCTGGTGGCCTTCGCCCGCCACCGACCCTGAGCCGCCCGCCTGCTCCGGCACCCACCCGAAGTCCCGCCCGAAGTCCTGCTCTACGTCCCGCTCGAAGCCCTGCTCGAAGCCCTGTCTGGAGGCTGTTCCCCGTGACCACCGTGGCGTCCGCGCCCAGTGCCGCCGGTACCGTCCGCGTCCCGTACGCCGATCTGATCCGTTTCACCACCGAGGTGTTCACCGCGCACCGGCTGCCGCCCGAGCGGGCCCGGGCGGCGGCGGAGGCGCTGTGCTACGGCGACGCCGCCGGGATGGACTCGCACGGGCTGGCCAATCTGGGGCGGCTCTACCTGCCGCTGCTGGCGGAGGGCCGGGCCGATCCGCTGGCGGAGCCGGAGGTGGTGGCGGACCGGGGGGCGGCGGTGCTGGTGGACGCGGCGGGGGCGCTCGGGCTGTGGCAGGCCGGGGCGGCGATGGAACTGGCGGCGGAGCGGGCCGAGCGGCACGGGATCGGGCTGGTGTCGGTGCGCCGAGCCACCCACTTCGGCTGTGCGGGCCACCACGCGGCGCGGGTCACCGGGCGCGGGATGATCGGGCTGCTGGCGTCGAACTGCGGTCGGCAGCGGATCGCCCGGCCGCCGGGCGGTGCGGTGGCGCTGCTGGGCACGAACCCGTGGAGCGTGGCCGCGCCGGCGGGTGAACTGCCGCCGTACGTGCTGGACATGAGCACCACGGCGGTGCCGACCGGCCGGGTCCGGGCGGCGGAGCGGGCGGGTCGGCCGATCCCGGAGGGGTGGCTGGCGGGGCCGGACGGGCGGCCGGTGACCGATCCGGGCGCGTTCGACCGGGGCGAGGCGCACCTGCTGTGGCTGGGGTCCGGTGCGGGCGGCGAGTTCAAGGGCTTCGGGCTGGGGCTGATGGTGGAGGTGCTGGCGGCGCTGCTGCCGGGGGCGGGGCTGGGCCCGGAGCCGGCCGCGCTGGACGGGGACGGGCGGCCGTCCGGGCGGGACGACGACATCGGCGTCTTCGCGCTGGCGATCGCCCCGGCGACGCTCCGGGACGCCGGCCAGGTGGCCCTGGACGCCCGGACCCTGTTCGGGACGGTGCTGGACTGCCCTCCGGCGGAAGGGAGTTGCGGCCCGGTGGTGTACCCGGGCTGGCACGAGGCCCGGCGCACCGCCGAGTCGCACCGTGACGGAGTGCCGCTGGCCGCGCCGCTGTTGGCCGAACTCGCCTCCATTGCCGCGGAGTTCGGCATTCGTCCGGTGGCCGGAACGGTCGCCGGAACGGCTGCGGGGGCGGTCACGGGGACGGAGGGCGGGCGGTGAGCGGGCTGCGGTTCGGGGTGGTCGGGCTCGGGGTGATCTCGCGGTTCTACCTGGCCGCGCTGGAGCGGGTGCCGGGGGTGGAGTTGGTGGCGGTGTGCGACCGGGACGCCGCCGTGCTGGAGCCGTTCGGCGGCCGGGTGGCCTGCTTCACGGACCACCGGGAGCTGCTGGCGGCGGGCGGGCTGGACGCCGTCGTGGTGACCGTCCCGAACGACCTGCACCTGGCGATCTGCCGGGACGCGCTGCGGGCGGGCCTGCCGGTGTGCGTGGAGAAGCCGCTGGCGCTGCGGGCCGCGGAGGGCGAGGAGCTGGCGGCGCTGGCGGCCGAACGGCGGGTGCCGCTGTTCACCGCGTTCCACCGGCGGTACAACGCGGCGGTGCGGGAGCTGGGCGCGGCGCTCGCCGAACGGCCGGTGCCGGTGCGCTCGGTGACGGTGCGCTACTTCGAGCGGATCGAGGAGCACGTCGGCCGGGACCGCTGGTACCTGGACCCGGAGCGGTGCGGCGGCGGCTGCGTCGCCGACAACGGCCCGAACGCGTACGACCTGGTGCGGCTGCTGGCGGGCCGGATGGAGCTGTCCGGCGCGCGGGTGGTGCGGGACGGCGGCGGGGTGGACCGGTACGCGGAGCTGGAGCTGGCCGGGGCGGACGGGGTGCGCGGCCGGATCGAGCTGGACTGGTCGTACCCGGGCGAGCTCAAGGACGTCACGGTGGAGTCGGCGGACGGCTCGGTGCTGCGGGCGGACCTGCTGGCCGGGCACGCGGGCTTCAAGCAGTCGCTGTGGCACGAGTACGAGGGCATCGTCGACGCGTTCGCCGGGCTGCTGCGCGGCGGAACGGACGGCTTGACGGACGGTGCGGCGAACGGCGCGACGGACCGGGGCCCGGACGGGGTGGACGCGCTGCGGGTGGTCGAGGCGGCGTACCGGGCCGGGGCCGGGACGGCGGCGCGGGCGGAGGTGCGCGGATGATCCGGGAGCGGGCGGCGCTCTTCCCGCAGCGGCCGCCGGTGCGCGAGAACGGGCCGAAGCGGACGGTGACCGGCACGCTGGTGAAGGTGCTGCTGCACAGCCGGACGGAGCGCGGGATGAGCCTGGAGCCGTTCGCCAGCCGGTGCGTACGGGCGGGCGAGGTGCACGAGTTGGTGACCACCGACCAGCGGGACACCGCGGCGGGGGCCCGGATCGACCGGGTGGGTTTCCTGGGGTTCGCGGAGATCGCGGTGGCCGGGGTGCTGGACCGGGGTGACGAGGTGTTCGTCGGCGAGCACCGGGTGGGCACGGTGCTGGGCTTCGACGCCTGCCACTTCCCCAACCACTACAACGTGCTGATCGCGGCCGACCGCCTGCTGACCGGGGAGTCGCTGGACCTGCGGCCGGAGCTGCCGGTGCGGTTCGTCCCGGCCGGGGGCTGACCGGGCCCGGCGACGGCGGGACGGGTCCGGTCGACGACGGGACGGGTTCGGTCGACGGCGGGACGGCAAAGAGGACGACAGCAGGGCCCGGAGCGGGGGGCGCCATCCCCGTTCCGGGCCCTTCGGGCGTCAGCGGCGACCGTCGGCCGTCAGTGGCCGTCGGCCGGGCCGGTCAGGCCGACCGGTGCTGTCGTACCGGCTGTTCAGCGGCCCAGCAGCGGGACGTCGAGGTCGCCCAGGTGGTAGGCGCGCACGGCCTGGACCAGCTCGTCCACGGAGAGCTGGCCGTCACCGTTGGCGTCGATCTGGCGGAAGGCGTCCGCCGGGTCGATGTTGGAGACGCCGATCGTGTCCAGCCAGGTCTTGAACTCGGCCGGGTTGACCTGGCCGTCGCCGTCCACGTCGACCAGCTCGACGATGGCCTGGATGGTCGGCTTGACGACGCGGCCGAAGCCGGCGCCGCCGTTCTCCAGGATGTGCTCCTCGGCGATGTGGTTGAACTGCTCGGGGGTGAGCGCGCCGGTCTGCTCGTCGATGCCCGCCTTCTCGGCGAAGAAGCTCCACATGCCGAGGTAGGCGTCGGTCAGCGCGCGGCCGGCCGGGGAGACCGGGGCCTCGCCGAAGGCCTGCAGGATGCGCTTGGCCTCGGCGTCCCAGTCGGAGCGGTCGATCTGGCCGTCGCCGTTCACGTCCCAGAGGTCGAAGCGCTTCTGGGTACGGTCGAGCTGCACGGAAGTGGTCATCTCGGAGTTCTCCAGTGTGAGTCCGGTGCGGGCGCCGACCGGCCCAGGGACAGGCCGGCGAACGGCGCCCGGCAGTGCTTTCGGATGAGCCGTCACACAATCGGTGCGGCAACGGAACGTCACACTACCGGCACGGTGAGCGACGGATCGCACACGTGCGGCCAACCGGGTGACTCGGTCGCTTCGTTGACGTCGCATCACCTCTGCGGCCCTTGAACGGGCGCTCCCCCGCCACGATTTGGGGATACCGTCAACTGTTTCGACAGTTGCCTCCCGAGTGGGTGATCAGGCCGTTCTCCGCCCGGCCCGGGGGCCGACCCGCCCCTACGCTCGAAGGATGACCGAAACGCTCCCGCAGCTCCCCGCCCTCCCGCCGCTCCCGATGATCGAGCTGGGCCCGCAGGCGTTCGCCGCCGTGCACGCCCTGCACGGGGCGGTGGAGGAGGCCGCGGCGGCGGCCGGGCTGGAGCCGCTGCTGCTGGAACTGGTGCGGCTGCGCTGCTCGCAGCTGAACGGCTGCGTGTACTGCGTCGACCTGCACACCACGGCCGCCCGGAAGGCGGGCGAGCAGGACGAGCGGCTGGCGCAGCTGGTGGTGTGGCGGGAGTCCGGGCTGTTCACGCCCCGGGAGCGGGCCGCGCTCGCCCTGGCCGAGGCGGTCACCCGGCTGACCGACCGGGCGGAGGGCGTCCGGGCCCGGCGGGCCGCGCTGTCGGTGCTGTCGGAGCCGGAGGCGGCGTTCGTGGCCTGGGCGGCGGCCGTGGTGAACACCTACAACCGGATCGCGGTCACCTCGCGCCCGGTGGCGGCCGGGACGCCCTGACCGCGCCGGGCCCGCAGCGCGGGAGCCCCCGCAGACCCTGGACCGGTCCGATCGGGGTCGATCCGGGCCGGTCCGATCCGGGCCGATCCGGTCCGGGCCGGGCCGGTTCGCCGGAGACCGGCGGCAGGTGCAGGCTGGAGGGATGGCGACGGACTTCGACGGCTCCCCTTCCGACTTCGGCGGCTCCCCGGCCGGTCGGGACCTGGTCTCGGCGCTGGCGGCCGGGCCGGTGCTGCTCGACGGCGGGCTGTCGAACCGACTGGCCGACCAGGGCTGCGACTTGTCGGACGCGCTCTGGTCGGCCCGGCTGCTGCTGGACCAGCCGCGGCAGCTGGTGGCGGCGCACCGGGCGTACTTCGAGGCGGGCGCGCAGGTGGCGACCACGGCGAGCTACCAGGCGAGCCGGCCGGGTTTCGCCTCCCGGGGGGTGGACGCGGGGAAGGCGGACCGGCTGCTGGCGCTGAGCGTGGAGGTGGCCCGGCTGGCGGCCGAGGAGGTGTCGGCGGAGCTGGGTGACGGCCGCCCGCGCTGGGTGGCGGCCTCGGTGGGCCCGTACGGGGCGGTCCTGGCGGACGGCTCCGAGTACCGGGGCCACTACGGCCTGTCGGCCGGGGAGTTGGCGGCGTTCCACCGCCCCCGGCTGGAGGTGCTGGCCGCCGCGGGGCCGGACGTGCTGGCGGTGGAGACCGTGCCCGACCTGCTGGAGGCGGCCGTGCTCGCGGACTGCGTACGGGGGTTGGGCCTGCCGGTGTGGTTCTCGCTCGGCGCGGCGGATGGGTTGACCCGGGGCGGGGAGCCGCTCTCGGAGGCGTTCGCGCTGGTGGCGGAGGTGCCGGAGGTGGTGGCGGTGGGCGTCAACTGCTGCGCCCCGGAGGAGGTGTCGGCGGCGGTGGCGCTGGCCGTGGAGGTGACGGGCCTGCCCGCGGTGGCGTACCCCAACAGCGGGGAGGGCTGGGACCCGGCGGCCCGGGACTGGACGGGCGCGGCGGCCTTCGCCCCCGGGCGGGCGGCGGACTGGGTGGCCGCCGGGGCCCGGCTGGTCGGCGGCTGCTGCCGGGTGGGCCCGGCCGCGATCGCGGAACTCGCGGCCGTGCTGCAACGCCCCGCGCGCTGAACCGGGTCGGCCCGGCCGGGTGTCCGGCGGTGCCCGGCCGCCCGGTCTGGTACTGCTGGTGGTGAGGGCGGTCCGGGTGGCGCCGCCGCCCCTGCGGCGGGAGCAGCGTCGGCGGGGACGGCCGAGGAGGGAACGGGGTTGGTCGTGGCGGGTACGGTCGAGCGGGTGAACGCCCTGGGGGCGTGCTGGGGACGGGAGTTGGAGCCGGGGTCCGGGGCCGGGTCCGGGGCCGGGCAGGTGTGGACGGCGCTCGGGGTGTGGCCGCTGCTGGCGATGCTGGCCTCGGGAGCGGACGGCCCGGCCCGGGCCGAGCTGGAGCGGGCGCTGGGCGTTCCGGCCGGGCAGGCCCCGGCCGCCGCGCGGGAGTTGCTGGCGCGGGTGGAGGAGGTGCCGGGCTGTGCGGCCGCGCTCGGGCTGTGGACGGCGCCCGGGGTCGAGGTGGAGCCGGAGTGGGTGGCGGGGCTGGGCGCCGCGCTGTGGCGGCGGTTGACCGGTGACCCCGCCGTGGACCGGGCCGCGCTGGACGCCTGGGCCGCGGACCGGACCGGCGGCCTGATCCGCCGGATGCCGGTGGAGCCGGCGGACGCGCTGCTGGTGCTGGCCTCGGCGCTGACGGTGCGCACCAGGTGGGCGGAGCCGTTCCGGGAGGATCGCGGCCGGGCCGCCGAAGGGCCGTGGGCCCGGCGGCCGTTCCGGAGGCTCTCGGTGTCGAGCCCCGGGCTGTACGAGCGGATCGCGGTGGCGGAGACCGCGGCGGCGGGGCGGGTGACGGAGGTCCGGGTCGCGGGCGGCGGCGAGGTGGACGTCCACCTGGTGCTCGGTGAACCGCGGGCCGCGCCGGGCGCGGTGGTGTCCGCCGGGTTCGAGCTGGTGGCGGGGGCGGCGCGGCGGACGCCGGTGGCGGGGCTGGCCGACGGGGAGCCGTGGCCCGGGCTGGCGCTGGAGTCGGTGCGGGCGTCGGCGCCGCGCGACGTCGGCGTGCTGGAGACGGTGGCCTTCGAGGTCCGGGCGGAGCTGGACCTGCTGGCGCACGCCGGGCTGTTCGGCCTGCGCACCGCCGCCGGGGACGGCAGCCACTTCCCGGGCATCAGCCGGAGCGTCCCGCTGCGGGTCGGGCAGGCCCGGCAGGCGGCGGTGGCGGAGTTCGGCGCGGCGGGCTTCGAGGCGGGCGCGGTCACGGCGGTGGCGATGACCCGGAGCGGGATCGGCGCCCCGCCCGGCCTCCGCGTCCGCCGGGCCACCGCCCGCTACGACCGCCCGTTCGCCTTCCTCGCCGTGCACCGCCCGACCGGCCTGGTCCTGGTCGCGGGCTGGGTGGCGGAGCCCACCGAGGCGACCGGCTGAGCGAACCCCGGGCGGGGAGCCCCGGCCGGCGCGACCGGCGGCCGGGTGCCGGGTGCCGGGCCGGTGGTGCACCGGAGTCGTGCGCCGACGGCGCGCGGCCCGTCGGGCTTGCCCGCGCAACCCCCAGCGCCCCTGCCGGGGCGGGGAGCGCCCGGGCGGGACGGTACCGCGTGGTGGTGGTGCCGGGTAGTACGGTCTTCGGGGGCGGGTCCGTCCCGTTCTCGGGTGGTGGTCGGCATCGTCGGCCGGTGGTCAGTGGAGGTGGGCGGGTGCCCGGTGCGATCCAGTCGCTGTCGCGGGCGGCCGCGATCCTGCGGCTGCTGGCGGGCGGGGAGCGGCGGCTCGGCCTGTCGGAGGTGGCGACGGGGCTGGGGTTGGCGAAGGGGACCGCGCACGGCATCCTGCGCACGCTCCAGCAGGAGGGCTTCGTCGAGCAGGACCCGGAGAGCGGCAAGTACCAGTTGGGCGCGGAGCTGCTGCGGCTGGGCCAGAGCTACCTGGACGTGCACGAGCTGCGGGCCCGGGCGCTGGTGTGGGCGGACGACCTGGCGCGGGCGGCCGGGGAGACGGTGTACCTGGGGGTGCTGCACCAGCGCGGGGTGCTGGTGGTGCACCACGTGTTCCGGCCGGACGACTCGCGGCAGGTGCTGGAGGTCGGTTCGATGCAGCCGCTGCACGCGACCGCGCTGGGCAAGGTGCTGCTGGCGTACGACCCGGTGGCGCGCGGCGAGTTGGGCGACGGCCCGTGGGAGGCGTTCACGGCCCGGACCGTGACGGAACCGGCGGAGCTGGACGCGCAGTGCGCGCTGGTGCGCGAGCGCGGCTGGGCGGACGCGGTGGAGGAGACCTGGGAGGGCGTGGCCTCGGTGGCGGCGCTGATCCAGGACCGGCGGCGCAACCCGGTGGGCGCGGTGTGCGTGTCGGGCGCGGTGGAGACGGTGTGCGGCCCGGACGGCGCGGTGCGTCCGTCGCTGGTGGCCTCGGTGCGGACGGCGGCCCGGGCGATCTCCCGGGACCTGGGCGCGCACCGGTTCTGAACCCGGGGGCGTGCGTCACACCGCCTTGACGGGGGGCGTCCGGCTGCGGTTGGCTTCCGAAGGTTGTTCGACATTGTCGAACGGCGTCCGGAGGGGCCCGGCGGACCGCCCGCCCGCCTGGTTTGCCGGACCCGCGCGCACGGGGACTGACGAATGGTCACCCCCGCCCCGTTGACGTCCGTGAGCCGAGGAACCGTATGACTGCCAGCCACATCGCCGCGATCGACCAGGGCACCACGTCCAGCCGGTGCATCCTGTTCGACGCGGACGGCCGGATCGTCGCCGTCGAGCAGCAGGAGCACGCGCAGATCTTCCCGCAGCCCGGCTGGGTGGAGCACGACCCGGCCGAGATCTGGACCAGGGTGCGCTCGGTGGTGCGCGGCGCGCTGGGGAAGGCGGGGCTGACCGCGGCGGACGTCCGGGCGGTGGGCATCACCAACCAGCGCGAGACCACGGTGCTGTGGGACCGGCACACCGGCGAGCCGGTGCACAACGCGATCGTCTGGCAGGACACCCGCACCGAGGCGCTCTGCCGCGAGCTGGGGCGCAACGTCGGGCAGGACCGGTTCCGCCGGGAGACCGGCCTGCCGCTGGCCAGCTACTTCGCCGGTCCGAAGATCCGCTGGCTGCTGGACCACGTCGAGGGCCTGCGCGAGCGCGCCGAGGCCGGGGACGTGCTGTTCGGGACGGTCGACAGCTGGCTGATCTGGAACCTGACCGGCGGCGTGGACGGCGGCCGGCACGTCACCGACGTCACCAATGCCTCCCGCACCCTGCTGATGAACCTGCACACCCTCCAGTGGGACGAGCGGATCGCCGAGTCGATGGGCGTCCCGCTGGCGATGCTGCCGGAGATCCGCTCCTCCGCCGAGGTGTACGGCGAGGCGGTCGGCGACCTGGCGGGCGTGCCGGTCGCGGCGGCGCTCGGCGACCAGCAGGCGGCGCTGTTCGGCCAGACCTGCTTCGCCGAGGGCGAGGCCAAGTCGACCTACGGCACCGGCACGTTCCTGCTGCTGAACACCGGCGGACGGATCGTCAACTCGTACCACGGCCTGCTCACCACGGTCGGCTTCCGGATCGGCGACCGGCCCCCGGTGTACGCCCTGGAGGGCTCGATCGCGGTGACCGGCTCGCTGGTGCAGTGGCTGCGCGACCAGCTCGGCATCATCTCCACCGCCGCCGAGATCGAGACCCTGGCGGGCACCGTCGAGGACAACGGCGGCGCGTACGTGGTGCCCGCGTTCTCCGGCCTGTTCGCCCCGTACTGGCGGGCCGACGCGCGCGGCGTGATCACCGGGCTGACCAGGTACGTCACCAAGGGGCACCTGGCCCGGGCGGTGCTGGAGGCGACGGCCTGGCAGACCCGCGAGGTGGTGGACGCGATGCAGAAGGACTCCGGGGTCACGCTGAGTGCGCTGAAGGTCGACGGCGGCATGACCTCCAACAACCTGCTGATGCAGTACATCGCCGACGTGCTGGACGTCCCGGTGGAGCGCCCCTACGTGGCCGAGACCACCGCGCTGGGCGCGGCCTACGCGGCGGGCCTGGCGGTCGGCTTCTGGGACGGCCTGGAGACCCTGCGGGCCAACTGGCACCGGGCCGCCGAGTGGACGCCCCGGATGGCCGCCGACACGCGCGAGCGCGAGCACCGCAACTGGTTGAAGGCCGTGGAGCGCACCATGGGCTGGATCGACCAGGACGAGCCGGACGACCCACCGCAGCTCTGACTCCGCCTGCCGCAAGACCCTGCTCGCCGCAGGACCCCACCGATCGGAAGGAGACGCGGACCGGCCGCACACCGGGCCGCCCACCACACACCATGGCAACCATCCCGACCCTGGGCGCCGAGCGCGCCGCCGGCCGCGTCGTCCCCCGGGCCGCCACCCGCGAACTGCTCGGCCGGGCCCGCTACGACCTGCTGGTGATCGGCGGCGGCATCCTCGGCACCGCCACCGCGTGGACCGCCGCCCAGGCCGGGCTGAAGGTGGCCATGGTGGACGCCGGGGACTTCGCCAACGCCACCTCCTCCGCCTCGTCCAAGCTGGTCCACGGCGGGCTGCGCTACCTGCAGACCGGCGCGGTGCGGCTGGTCGCCGAGAACCACAAGGAGCGCCGGGCGCTGGCCACCCACGTGGCCCCGCACCTGGTCAGCCCGCTGACCTTCTTCGTGCCGGTCTACGAGGGCGGCCCGCACTCGGCGCCCAAGCTCGGCGCGGGCGTGTTCCTGTACTCGGCGCTGTCCGCGTTCCGCGACGGCCTGGGCCGGGTGGCCTCCCCCGCGGCGGCGGCCCGCGCCGTGCCCGGGCTGCGCACCGAGGGGCTGCGGCGGGTCGCGGTGTACGGCGACCACCAGATGAACGACGCCCGGATGGCCGTGATGACGGTGCGGGCGGCGGTGGACGCGGGCGCGGTGGTGCTCAACCACGCCGAGGTGACCGGGCTGCGCTTCACCCGCGGCCGGGTCACCGGCGCCGAGGTGCGCGACGCCCTGGACGGCACCGAGTTCGGCGTGGACGCCCGGCTGGTGCTGAACGCCACCGGCCCGTGGGTGGACCACCTGCGGCGGATGGAGCACGCGGGCGCGGCCCCGTCGATCCGGCTGTCCAAGGGCGCGCACGTGGTGCTGCGCCGGCAGGCGCCGTGGCGGGCCGCGCTGACCATCCCGATCGACCACTACCGGGTGTCGTTCGCCATCCCGTGGGAGGACCACGTCCTGCTGGGCACCACGGACGAGGAGTACACCGGCGACCCGCTGGACGTCCGGGCCACCGGGGCGGACGTCGACCAGATCCTCTCCGAGGCCGGGCACGCGGTGCGCGGCGAGCACCTGCGGCGGGAGGACATCACGTACTCCTTCGCGGGCCTGCGGGTGCTGCCGGGCGGGCCGGGCGGGACGGCGGCGGCGAAGCGGGAGACGGTGGTGACCGAGGGCCGGGCCGGGATGCTGTCGGTGGCGGGCGGCAAGTGGACCACGTACCGGCACATCGGCCGGGTGATCCTGGAGAAGCTCAAGCACGCCCCGGGCGTGGGCCTGGCCGAGGACGTCTCGCCGATCCCGCCGACCGTCCCGCTGCCGGGCATCGGCGCCCCGCAGGCCGTCGCCCGCCGCCTGCTGACCGACCGCGAGCCGGGCAGCCGGATGGACCCGCTGGTGGCCCGGAACCTGGCCACCCACTACGGCACGCTGTCCTTCGAGATCGCCCGCCTGATCGCCGAGCGCCCGGAGCTGGGCGAACGGGTGCACCCCGACGGGCCGGACGTGTGGGCGCAGGTGGTGTACGCGGCCGAGCAGGAGTGGGCGTACACGGTGGACGACGTGCTGCGGCGGCGCACCACGCTGACGGTGCGCGGGTTGGACGGCGCGGAGGTGCGCAAGCGCACGGCGGAGCTGCTGGAGCGGTAGGCCGGGCGCGCGGAGCGGCGCGGGAAGGCACGGCGAGAGGTGGGAAGGGCGCGAAAAAGCGACGCCCTCCGGGAGAAGCGGGAGTTCCGGAGGGCGTCGCGGCAGGGGGACCCGCGCTCGTCAGACGATCAGACTGAGCGGCAGGATCAGGGCGATCGCGACCACCGAGATGATCGTCTCCATCACCGACCAGGACTTCAGCGTCTGGCCGACGCTCATCCCGAAGTACTCCTTCACCAGCCAGAACCCGGCGTCGTTGACGTGCGACAGGAACAGCGACCCGGCGCCGATCGCCAGCACCAGCAGCGCGGCGTGGCTGGTGGACATGTCGGCGGCCAGCGGGCCGACGATGCCGGCAGCGGTGATGGTGGCGACCGTCGCGGAGCCGGTGGCCAGCCGGATCAGCACCGCGATCAGCCAGCCCAGCAGCAGCGCGGAGACGTGCCACTTGCCGGACCACGCGCTGACCGCGTCACCGACGCCGATGTCGATCAGGGTCTGCTTGAAGCCGCCGCCCGCGCCGACGATGAACACGATCCCGGCGATCGGACCGAGCGCCGAGCCGACCGTGTCGGAGATCCGGCCCTTGTCGAAGCCGGCCGCCCGGCCGAGGGTCAGCATGGCGAGCAGGGTCGCGGCGAGCAGCGCGATCAGCGGGGAGCCGATGAAGTCGAAGATCCGCTGGCCGGTGGCCTTCGGGTCGTCGATCACCACGTCGGCCAGCGCCTTGCCGAGCATCAGCACGACCGGCAGCAGGATGGTGGCCAGCACCGCGCCGAACCGCGGCGTCCGCGCGCGCTCGACGCCCTCCGCGGCGTCCGCGGTGTTCGCGCCGTCCGCGGTCTTCGCGGGGGCGGTGTCGGCGGGCAGTTCCAGCGGGCCGACCCAGCGCTGGGCGAGCCGTCCGAACAGCGGGCCGGCCACGATCAGGGTCGGGACCGCGACCAGCAGGCCGAGCGCCAGGGTGACGCCGAGGTCGGCGTGCAGGGCGTCGACGGCGACCAGCGGGCCGGGGTGCGGCGGGACGAGGCCGTGCAGCACCGAGAGGCCGGCCAGCGCGGGGATGCCGATGCCGATCAGCGGGGCGTTGCCGCGCCGGGCCACCAGCAGCACGATCGGCACCAGCAGCACCACGCCGACCTCGAAGAACAGCGGCAGGCCGAGCACCGCGGCGATCAGCGCCATCGCCCAGGGCAGCAGCTTGGGGCCGGTGCGGGCCAGCACGGTGTCCGCGATGGTGTTGGCGCCGCCGGAGTCGGCGAGCAGCTTGCCGAGCATCGCGCCCAGGCCGATCAGCAGGCCGACCGAGGCGACGGTCGCGCCGAAGCCGGTGGAGAAGCTGGTCAGCAGCTTGTCGAAGGGCGCCCCGGCGACGGCGGCGAGCAGCCCGGAACCGAGCGTGAGGGCCAGGAACGGGTGCAGCTTGAACCGGGTGATCAGCAGCACGATCGCGCCGATGCTGAGCAGCACCGCGAGCAGCAGCCGGCCGTCGCTCGCCGTGTGCGGCAGCGCCGGTGCGCCGGCCGCCAGCAGGGTGGGGGTCACGGGGGTCTCCATTGACGGGCCGCCACCGTCCGGCTCTCGGGCGGCCGGTGGCGGGGGTGTGACGTGGTGGTGGTGCGTGCGGGGGTCGGGCCGCGGGGGTCAGCGGGCCAGGGCGGCGACGGCGCGGTCGACGAGCGTGTCGGGGGCGGCGCCGACGTCCAGCACGGTGCCGCGCTCGTCCGGCTGGAGCGGTTCGAGGGCGGCGTACTGGGAGTCCAGCAGCGCGGGCGGCATGAAGTGGCCGGTGCGGTGCGCCAGCCGGTCGCCGACCAGGTCGTGGCTGCCGCTCAGGTGCAGGAAGAACGCGTCCGGGCAGGCGGCCCGCAGCAGGTCGCGGTAGTCGCGCTTGAGCGCGGAGCAGGTGACCACTCCCCCGCTGCCGGCCGCGGCCCGCTCGCCCAGCCAGCCGCCGAGCGCGCGCAGCCAGGGCTGCCGGTCGCGGTCGTCCAGCGGGGTGCCGGCGCTCATCTTGGCGATGTTGGCGGCGGGGTGGAAGTCGTCGGCCTCCGCGTACGGGAGGTCGAGGCGGTCGGCGAGCAGTCGGGCGACGGTGGTCTTCCCGACTCCGGAGACGCCCATCACCACGATGACGGGCGGCTGCTGGTTCTCGGCGCTGAGAGCCATGGTGGTGCTCCTGTCCTTGCCTGCTTGCGTGGGCAACCTTGGCGCAAAGGTATGACTTATTCAAGCGACCGAAACCTAATCGTCATACTTTTCGGTTTCCGCGCCGGTGGGACGGGGGCCGCCTTCCCCCCGGCCGCGCCGATAAGCTGGCCGGATGGAGATCCAGGGCCTGCCCGGCCGCCTGCTCGCTGCCCTCGGCCCGGCGATCGCCTCCGGGGAGCTGCCGGCGGGGACGGTGCTGCGCGCGGAGGAGCTGGAGCAGCGGCACGGGGTGTCCCGGACGGTGGTGCGGGAGGCGGTGCGCATCCTGGAGTCGATGCGGCTGGTCGAGCCGCGGCGGCGGGTCGGGATCACCGTCCGGCCGAAGGCCGACTGGGACGTGTTCGACCCGCTGGTGATCCGCTGGCGGCTGGCCGGCGCGGACCGCTCCGCGCAGCTGCGCTCGCTGGGCTCGCTGCGGGTCGCGGTGGAGCCGGCCGCGGCGGCGCTGGCGGCCCGGTGCGCGGGCGACGACGACCGCCGCGAGCTGAGCGCGCTGGCCGTCGAACTGACCGTCACCGCCCGGGCGGCCGACCTGGACGCCTTCCTCGCGCACGACATCGCCTTCCACGCGGCGGTGCTGCGGGCCTCCGGCAACGAGATGTTCGCGCACCTGAAGGACACCGTGGGCGCGGTCCTCACCGGCCGCACCGAGCACCGGCTGATGCCGCACCGGCCGCGCGAGTACGCGGTGCAGCTGCACCGGGACGTCGCGCAGGCGATCTGCGCGGGCGACCCGGAGCTGGCGGAACGGGCCATGCGGACCATCGTGGTCGGCGCGCTGGAGGAGCTGGACGCCACCCTGCCGGACTGACCGCCCGCCGACCGCCGCCCCGTCGGCCGGGGAGGCGCTCTTGCGGCCCCGGTTACGATCCTGACGGGGAGCCGGGGGGAGCCGGGGGCGCGACACGCCCACGGTCGGCTGGATCGGCCCTCCCCACGGAATAGCCTCCCCCGGACGGGGCAGGGCTGGTCCTGGTGCGCCCGCCGGGGCGCACGACCGACAGGGGGTTGGCGATGGCCGTTCGTCGGCGCGGGCGGCTGCCGGACGAGGTCCGGGCGGCCGCCGTCCGGGCGGGCATGGCATTCGCCTTCACGGTGTTCACCTTCGTGGTGGCGCTGTTCGCCTCCTGGGCGCACACCGGCCTGCTGACACCGGCGTTGGCGCTGATGGCGCTGGGGGTCTTCCTGCTCGCCTGGTGCCTGATCGACGTGGCGGTCTCCCGGCAGGTCGCCGCCTCCCGGCACCCCGTCCCCAACTCGGCGGCTCCGCTGGAGGGTTCACGCGAGTACCGGAACGGCCGGCGGCACCGCTGACGGCCGGTCAGGTCTGCTGGTGGCGGCCCGGGGTGGTGCCGAAGGCGTGCCGGAACGCCTCGATGAACGCGCTCGGCGAGCGGAAGCCGCAGGCGGCGGCGGTGGCGGTGACCGAGCGGCCCCCGGCGAGCAGCACCAGGGCGTGCTGGAGGCGCAGTTGGGTGCGCCACTGCGGGAAGCCCAGGCCGAGTTCGCGGCGGAACAGCCGGCTGAGGGTGCGTTCGGCCGCTCCGACGGCGCGGCCGAGTTCGGCGAGCGAGCGGTCGTCGGCGGGGTCGGCGGTGAGCAGCGCGGCCAGGTCGCGCAGCCGGGGGTCGGTGGGGCGGGGCAGGCCGACCGGGAGTTCGGGGGCGCGGACGAGCTGGTCCAGGGCGGCCTGTTCGAGGGTGCGGGCCGGGCGTCCGGCGGGGGCGTCGGGGCCGGTCAGGTGGGCGATGATCTCGCGCAGCAGCGGGGTGACGGCGAGCACGGCGGGCGCGGTGAGCCGCAGCGGGTCGGTGCCGTCCGGGTAGACCAGGCAGCGCAACTCGCTGGGCCCGTGCGCCCGGTGGGTGTGCGGCACCCCGGCGGGCAGCCACACCGCGCGGTGCGGCGGGACGACCCACTGCCCGTACGGGGTGCGCACCTCCAGCACGCCGAGGCCGGGGGTGATCAGCTGGTTGACGTCGTGCCAGTGCCAGTCGATCCGCTCCCGGTGGGCCAGCGGGTGGCGGCTGGGGCCGGTCTCCTTCTGGTGCTGCGCGGCGCTCGGCGGGCCGTCCTCGGCAGGTTGGCGGGTTGGCGACACGGGTTGGCAGAGTACCGGAAGCCCGCACGGCGGTGCGGCGGCCAGGCTGGACGCATGACGAGCGAACTGCCCGGCGTGTGGCGCCGGATGCGGATGTGGGGCGCGGCGCACGCCGTGGACGACCTGTACCAGGGCCTGGTGCCCGCGGTGGTGCCGTACTTCGTCCTGGAGCGCGGCTACGGGTACGTGGCGGCGGGCGGGTTGACGCTGGCGGCGACGCTGGGCAGCGCGGTCCCGCAGCCGCTGGTCGGCCTGCTGGTGGACCGGCGTCCGCTGCCCTGGCTGTCGGCGGCGGGGCTGGCGCTGGCCGGGCTGGGCGTGGGGCTGAGCGGGCTGGCCGACGGGTACGCGCTGGTGTGGCTGCTGGTGCTGCTCTCCGGCCTGGGGGTGGCGGCGTTCCACCCGGCGGCGGGGCGGGCGGCCCGGGAGGCGGCGGGCGACTCGACCGGCGCGATGAGCGTCTTCGCGGCGGGCGGCAGCGTCGGGTTCTTCCTGGCGCCGGTGCTGGCCACGCCGCTGCTGTCCGCGTGGGGCCTGCGGGCGACGGCGGTGTTCGTGCTGCCGGCGCTGCTGATGGCGGCGGTGCTGTTCCGGGCCCGGCACCGGACGTACCCGC
This sequence comes from Kitasatospora sp. NPDC090308, assembly GCF_044769485.1. NCBI lineage: Bacteria > Bacillati > Actinomycetota > Actinomycetes > Kitasatosporales > Streptomycetaceae > Kitasatospora > Kitasatospora sp. NPDC090308. The sequence continues at coordinate 35,989 of NZ_JBIVXY010000027.1, forward strand.
ACGCCGGGGGCGGGGCGAAGCGCGCCGGGAAGGACCGCTGGCGGCCGTTCCTGGTGCTCACCGGGGTCGAGGTGATCCGCTCGGTGGTGTTCTTCGGCGTCAGCACCTTCATCGAGCTGTACTGGCTGCGGCAGTTGGGCGCCTCGCACCTGCTGGCCGGCGCGGCGCTGACCTGCTTCCTGCTGGGCGGCGTCGCGGGCACCCTGGGCGGCGGGCGGCTCGCGGACCGGATCGGCATGGTCCGCACCGCGCAGTGGGGCACCGCGCTCACCGTCCCCGCGCTGGTCCTGCTGCGGGTGACGCCCGGCCCGTGGGCGCCGCTGCTGTTCGCCGTGCTGGCGGGCGCGGCGCTGAACCTGCCGTTCGCCGTCCTGGTCAAGCTCGGCCAGGACTACCTGCCCACTCGCCCCGGCACCGCCGCCGGCGTCACCCTGGGCCTGGCCGTCAGCGTCGGCGGCCTGATCGCCCCGCTCTTCGGCCTGCTCGCCCAGCACCACGGCCCCCAGGGCGTGCTGACCCTGCTGCCCGCCGTCCCGCTGCTGGGCGTCGCGCTCGGCGCGTTCATGGTCGAACCGGGCCGCTGGAAGGACGAGGCCGACGAGGACGACGGGGACGCCCCGGGCGACACGGACGGCGCGGGACCGGCCCCGGAGGCCGAACTGGTCTCCTAGTGACGCGAGTTGACGGGAGGCGGGCGCACTCCCCCGTGGGTGCGCCCGCCTCCCGCGTTCCGCCTCCGGCGGGTGTCAGCCGCGCGGGCCGACCGCGTAGCCGTACTGGACGGGCCAGTCGCGGGGGACGTCGAGGGCGCGGGCGGCGTGCAGCGGCCAGTAGGGGTCGCGGAGCAGTTCGCGGCCGAGCATGACGGCGTCGGCGCGGCCCTCGGCGACGATCTCCTCGGCCTGGGCGGCGTCGGTGATCAGGCCGACGGCGTTGACCGGGAGGCCGGACTCGCGGCGGACGGTCTCGGCGAACGGGACCTGGTAGCCGGGCCCGACGGGGATCTCCGCGCGCGGGACGTTGCCGCCGCTGGAGACGTCGATCAGGTCGACGCCGATGGCCTGGAGCTCCTTGGCGAGCAGCACCGACTCCTCCAGCGTCCAACTGGGCTCCTCCGGGCGCCAGTCGGTGGCGGAGACCCGGAACAGCACCGGGAGCTCGGCGGGCCAGACGGCCCGGACCGCGGTGGCGATCTCGCGGGCCAGCCGGCTGCGTCCGGCGAAGTCGCCGCCGTAGCCGTCGGTGCGGTGGTTGGAGACCGGGGAGAGGAACTGGTGCACCAGGTAGCCGTGCGCGCCGTGCACCTCGACCACCTGGAAGCCGGCGGCCAGGGCGCGGCGGGCGGAGGCGGCGAAGTCCTCGACCAGCTCGGCGATCTGCGCCTCCGTCAGCTCGACCGGCACCGGGTAGGGCGCGTCGAAGGGCACCGGGGAGGGGCCGACGACCTGCCAGCCGCCCCGCTCGACGGGGAGCGGTCCGCCGCCGTCCTGCGGCCTGCCGGTGGACGCCTTGCGGCCGGCGTGGGCCAGCTGGATCGCGGGGACGGAGCCGTGCCGGGCGATCAGCGCGGCGACCCGGGCCAGTCGCTCCTGCTGGCGGTCGTTCCACAGGCCGAGGTCCCACGGGGAGATCCGGCCGTCGGGGCGGACGCCGGTGGCCTCGACCATCACGAGCCCGGCGCCGCCGGCGGCGCGGGAGCCGAGGTGGGCGAGGTGGAAGTCGGTGGCGGCGCCGGTGTCGGGCCCCTCGGAGGCGGCGGAGTACATGCACATCGGGCTGAGCCAGATCCGGTTGGGGATGGTCAGCGAGCGGAGGGTGAGGGGTTCGAACAGGGCGCTCACGGCTGCCTGTCCTTCCTGTGGGCCGGACACGGGGGTGCTTTCGCTTCGTACGATACTCACCGTACTACGACAGCTGTCAAACTACGAGAGTTGTCGTACTATGAGCCCGTGACCGTCGACCACGACCGGGACTGCCCCGGCCTGCTGCCCGAGCCCGCCACCGCGGAGCTCCAGCTGGTCTGCGTGCTGCACGCGCTGGCGGACCCGATCCGGCTGCGGATCGTCGCCGAGCTCGCGGGCGCGGGCGGCAGCGAGCTGAACTGCCTGGCGTTCGAACTCCCGGTCACCAAGTCGACGATGACGCACCACTTCCGGGTGCTGCGGGAGGCCGGGCTGATCCGCCAGCACCGGCGCGGCACCTCGAAGATGAACAGCCTGCGCGAGTCCGACCTGGCCGCCCGCTTCCCCGGCCTGCTGGACGCGGTCCTGGCCGCCGCGCCCGCCGCGCGCTGACCGCCACCACCCGCCACCACCCGCCGCACACCGGCCCCCACCCGTCGCACACCGGCCGCAGCGCGCCGACCGCCGTCCGCCGTCCGTCGCGCCACTGTGCGCGCCGCCCGCCCCGGGGGCCCCGCGCGCACCACCGCAGCGATCTTCCCTGACACGGTCATGCCTGGTCACGCGCCCTTCACCCGAGTTGCTCCACTGTTCATCCCGCGTGGTCATTTGGTCTATACCAATCGGGTAATCTGACCGGCGACAGGTGTCAATGTCTGGCCGTGGGGGGCCCAATGACTGTCAATCACCTTCCGTCACCACCTTCCGACCAGGAGCTCTATTGGTATTTCGGGCCTCAGCGCCGCTGGGTCCCGCTGCTCTCCGCGCTCGCCTTCACGGTCAGCGCGGGCACCATGTTCAGCTTCTCGCTGCGCACCCCGGCCCTGTGGCCGTTCCTCGCCGTGCTGAGCATCAACGCCGTCGCACTCGCCCTGACCTGCCTGAACGGCCTGCGCCGCCGCCGCTTCACCCGGGGCGGCCACGAACTGCTGGTCGCCGCCTGGCAGCCGGCCGCACCGCCGTCCGTCGATCTGTACCTGCCGACCTGCGGCGAACCGCTCGACATCCTGGCCAACGCCTACCGCGCCGTCGCCCGCAGCTCCTACCCGGGGCGGCTCGACGTGTGGGTGCTCGACGACGCCGACCGGCCCGAAGTCGCCCGGCTGGCCGAGGAGTTCGGCTACCACTACGTGGTCCGCCCGAACCGCGGCGAGTTCAAGAAGGCCGGCAACCTCAACCACGCGCTGACCCTGAGCAGCGGCGAGTTCGTCGCCATCCTGGACGCCGACTTCGCGCCGCGCGCCGACCTGCTCCAGCACCTCCTGCCGTACTTCGGCGATCCGGCGGTCGGCATCGTGCAGAGCCCGCAGTGCTTCGACACCGACGCCTCGATGGGCTGGGTGCAACGCGCCGCCGGGTCCGCCCAGGAGTGGTTCTTCCGCTGGGTGCAGCCCAGCCGGGACGCCTCCGACGCCGCCATCTGCTGCGGCTCCAACGCCGTCTACCGGCGCGCCGCGATCGACGCCGCCGGCGGCTTCGCCCGGCTCGACCACAGCGAGGACATGTACACCGGCCTGGCCCTGCACCAGCGGGGCTACACCACCCGCTACGTGCCGGTGCTGGTCGCCAAGGGCACCTCGCCCGACTCCACCACCAGCTTCGTCAACCAGCAGTACCGCTGGACGATGGGCAACCTGCACCTGATCGGCGACCGGGCCGCCCGCCGGGCGATGACCTGGCGGATGCGCCGCTGCTTCGACGAGGGCATCGTCGGCTACCTGGCCGCCGCCGTCAACGTGCTCACCGCGCCGCTGCCGCCGCTGGTGATGCTGTTCGCCTTCCCCGGCGAGGTCCGGGCCTGGTACGTGCTGCCGCTGATCTCGCTGCTGTGGCTGTGGCACGTGCTGCTGCCCCGGGTCAGCCGCACCCGCTGGCGCTCCGAAGTGCTGCGCGCCAACGTGCTGATGAGCTTCGCCGCCGCCACCGCGTACTGGCACACCCTGCGCGGCCGCAGCGCCGCCTGGGTGCCCACCGGCGTCGCCGGACCCGGCCGCTCCGGCGGGATGGCCCGCAAGGTGCTGCTGGTCTCGCTGCTGTGGACGGCCGGCACGCTGGCCGCCACCGCCGCCGGCGTGGCCGTCGCCACCGCCCTGCACGGCTGGCACACCACCTGGGGGCTGGCCCTGTACCTGGCCGTGCAACTGCACCTCGGGGTGCCGCTGATCCGCGACCTGTACACCGAACTCCGGCCGCGCGCGGCCGAGTCCGCCGGAACCGCGGAGTCCGCCGGAACCGCCGGAACCGCCGAACCGACCGAATCCGGGGCCCGCCCGGCGATGCGTCCGCGGCGCTGGCCCGAGGCCCTCGCCGTCACGAGCACGCTCGCCCTGGTCGCCCTGCTCGCCTCCGGCTGGGCGGCTCCGATGCTGCCCTGGCTGGGCTGAAAGGTCCACGCTCCCGTGTCCACCAGTACCGCCCCGAGTACCGCCCCGCTCACCGTCGTGCTGCACCGCCCGCCGGTCGAGCGGCCGAAGTTCCGACCCGACATCGAGGGCCTGCGGGCCGTCGCCGTCCTCGCCGTGCTCGCCTTCCACGCCGCCGTACCCGGTCTCGCCGGCGGCTTCGTCGGCGTCGACGTCTTCTTCGTCGTCTCCGGCTACCTGATCACCGGCCTGCTGCGCACCGAGACCGGGCGGCACGGACGCGTCCGGCTGGCCGAGTTCTACTCCCGCCGGGCCCGCCGCCTGCTGCCCTCCGCCGCCGTCGTGCTGGCCGCCACCGCCGTCCTCGGCGCCCTGCTCACCGCGCCGCTGCGCCGGGCCGACCTGGAGCGCGACGTCCTCGCCTCCGCGCTGTCCGTCGCCAACTGGCGCTTCATCGCCGAACAGACCGACTACCTGGCCGCCGGCCGCGACCCGAGCGCACTGCTGCACTTCTGGTCGCTCGCCGTCGAGGAGCAGTTCTACCTGCTGTGGGCCCCGCTGCTGGCGCTCGCCGCCCGCTGGGCCTGGCGGCGGCGCACCCTGCTCGGCCTGACCCTGCTGCTCGGCGCCGGCTCGTTCTGGCTCTCCCTGCACTGGAGCGCCGGCGCCTACCTCTCCACCCCGACCCGGGCCTGGCAGTTCGCCGCCGGCGCCGCCGTCGCCCTACTGCCGGTCCGCGAACTTCCCAGGCTGGTACGGGAGTTGCTCGGCCTGGGCGGCCTGGCCGGGGTGCTCGTCGCGGTGCTGCTGTTCGACGGGCACACCCGCTACCCCGGGTACGCCGCGCTGCTGCCGACCGCCGCCACCGCCGCGATCGTCCTGGCCGGCTCGGCCGGACCCCACCTGGTGGGGCGGGCGCTCTCGCTCGGCGCGCCCCGGGCGGTCGGCCGGCTCTCCTACAACCTGTACCTGTGGCACTGGCCGGTGCTGGTGCTCGCCGAGGCGCACTGGGGCGCCCTGCCCTGGGGCGCCAAGGCCGCGCTCACCGCCGCCGCCGCGCTGCCCGCGTACGCCGCGCTGCGCTGGCTGGAGCAGCCGCTGCGCCGCAGCCTGGTGCTGGGCGAGATCCCGCGCCGCGGGCTGTCGCTGGGCCTGGCCGCGGTGGTCTTCCCGGTGCTGCTGGCGCTGGTCGTCGGCTCCGGCACCATCCGCAACCTGGGCCCGGCCACTCCCCCGGACCCGTCCGGCCTGCCGCCCGGCGCCCGCACCGGCAGCAGCCTGCTGGCCGCCGCGCCGCCCCCGCACGCGCCGACCGTGCCCAACCCCGTCCAGGCCCGGCAGGACTTCCCGCCGGACGGCGGCTGCGAGGTCGACCCGGCCGACACCACCAGCCCGCCCTGCCGCTTCGGCACCGGCGAGGACCGGATCGTGCTGCTCGGCGACTCGCACGCCGGCCAGTGGTTCTCCGCGCTGCTCGGCATCGCCGCCCAGCACCGGCTGTCCGTCGAGGAACTCGTCAAGCAGGGCTGCCCGCCGGCCGAGATCACCGTCACCAACCCGCAGTTGGGCCGGACCTACCACGAGTGCGACACCTGGCGGGCGAACGTGCTGGCCCGGCTGAAGGACGGCCCGAAGCCGAAGCTGGTCGTGGTCTCCGCGCTCAACCGCTACACCGCCGACCGGGCCGCGCTGCTGCGCGGCTGGGAGCGGACCCTCGCCCCGCTGCGGGAGCTGGGCGTGCCGGTCGTCTACCTCCAGGACACCCCGGTCCCCGGCCGGGACGTCCCGGCCTGCGTCTCCGGCCACCCCGACACCACCTCCGCCTGCGACTTCCCGCGCGCCGAGGGCCTGTACGCCGACCCGCTGGCCGAACAGATCGCCGCCGGGGCGTTCCCCGGCGTCCGGACGGTCGAGGTCAACTCGGTGCTCTGCCCGGCCGACGGGCGCAGCTGCCCGGCCGTCCTGGAGCACGTGCTGCTGTACCGCGACGACTCCCACCTGACCAACGCCGCGGCCGTGGTGCTCACCCCGCGGCTGGACCGACTGCTGATCGAGGCGGGCGCGTTCGGCGCCGACGGCGACTGGACGACGCTGCTCCGGGACGAGTTCGACGGCCCGGCCGGGAGCCGGCCGGACGCCGCCACCTGGCAGTACGACCTGGGCACCTGCTACCCCGGCTGCCCGGCCGTCCAGTGGGGCACCGGCGAGATCGAGACCATGACCGACGCGGCCGAGAACGTCCGCCTGGACGGCGCGGGCGCGCTGGAGATCACCCCGACCCGGGACGCGGCCGGCCGCTGGTCCTCCGGGCGGATCGAGTCCCGGCGGGCCGACCTGGCCGCCCCGGCGGGCGGAGTCCTGCGGGTGGAGGCCGAGGTGGCGCTGCCCGACGTGCACGGCCCGGCCGCCGCCGGGTACTGGCCCGCGTTCTGGGCGCTCGGCGGCCGGCTCCGCGACGGGTACACCGGCTGGCCCGGCGTCGGCGAGCTGGACGTGCTCGAATCCGTCGGCGGCCGGGGCGGGTTCGGCACCCTGCACTGCGGCACCACGCCGGGCGGCCCCTGCCAGGAGCCGAACGGCCTGGGCTCCGGCGAACAGCCCTGCGCCGACTGCTGGGGCGCCTTCCACACCTACACCGTCGAGATCGACCGCTCCACCAGCCCCGAGCGGGTCCGCTGGCTGCGCGACGGCCGGGAGTACTTCCGGGTCACCGCCGACCAGGTCGACCCGGCCGCCTGGGACCAGGCCGTCCACCACGGGATCTTCCTGATCCTGAACGTCGCCGTCGGCGGCAACCTCCCCGCCGCGTACGGCAGTTCGCCCACGGCCGCGACCGAACCGGGCCACCCGATGAAGGTCGCCTCGGTCACCGTCTCGACGAAGGGATGACGACGGGATGACGACGGGGTGAGGACGGCGGGGGCGCGGGGAGCCGCGCGGCCCGCCACCCCCCACGGGATCGCGGCACGGTGCTCACCCGCACCGTGCCGCGATCTCCGCGTGGCGGCTCACTCCGGCTTGCGGAACATCCGGGTCGCGGTGATCTCGCCGTGGACGGCCGGCCCGTCCGGGTCCTGCGGGGCCGGGAGGCCGGGGCGCAGGTGCTCCTCCACCGAGATGTACTTGAGGCCGGCCCGCAGGTCGGCGTCGTTGCGCAGCCGGATGACCAGCGGGAACTCGGCCAGCGCGGTGGTGTCGAACAGGCCGGTGGTGTAGATGAGCTGGACGCCGAGCGCGTCGGCGACGGCGCGCTGGAGCTCCAGCAGGTAGGTCGCGTTGGCGCGGCCGATCGGGTTGTCGAGGAACAGCGTGCCGGCGTGCCTCAGCCGGGACTGGCCGCGGTCGTTGGCGCGCAGCGCGGCCATCGTGCAGTACAGGGCGATGGCGGCGGTGAGCAGCTGGCCGCCGGAGAAGACGTCCGACATCTGGCCGACCGAGACGCGTTCGGCGCGCAGCACCGCGTCCGGCTTGAGGATCTCGACCGAGACGCCCTTGGGGCCGATCGCGGCGGCGACGCCGCGCAGCAGCAGGGACATGCCGTCGCGGCGCAGGTCGGAGTTCTTCCGGACGGCGGAGCGGGTGGCCTCGTCGATGACCTCGCCGAGCCGTTCGACCAGGACGGCGTGGTCCGGGTCCTCGAAGCGGATCCGCAGGAACTCCTGGCCCGACCACTCGCCCAGGCCCTCGGGGAGGCGGGAGAGCCGCTGGGCGGCGCGCAGGGTGCCGAGCGAGGTCTCGACCAGGCCGCGCAGGCGGTCGACGATGGAGGAGCGGTTGCGTTCCAGCTGGGCGAGTTCGTCGGTGAGCACCCGCAGCCGGGGGGCGAACGCGGCGGCCCAGGCCGCGGCGTGGTCGGGCAGGGCGGCGGCGGGCAGCTCGCGGATCTGCTGGCGGGCGGGGGTGCGGACGGCCTCGTAGCGGGCGGCGTTGGCGTGCCGGACCAGGGCGTCGGCGGCGTCGCGGACGGCGAGTTCGGCGCCGGTGAGCTCGGTGGCGGCGGTGCGCATGGCGCGCCGGGTGTCGGTGACGGCGGCGCGGGCGGCGGCCAGCGAGCCGAGGTAGGCGTCGGCCTCGGCGTCGCCCTCCTCGCCGTTGTCGCGCAGCGCGTCGCGGAGCTGTCCGGCGAGTTCCTCGAAGTCGCTCGCGGCGGCCTGCGCCTGGTCCAGCGTCCGTTGCAGGTCGGCGTGGTCGGTGCGGGCGGAGTCGACCCGCTCGCGGCGGTCGGCGAGCAGCGCGGTGGCGGTGCGCAGCAGGACCTGGGCGTGCTCGGGGTCGGCGGGGAGCAGGTCCTCGGGCAGTTCGGTGTGGGCTCCGCCGTTCGCCGGGGCGGAGCGTTCGGCGTCGCCGCGCAGCCGGCCGACCTCCTCGGAGGCGGCGTCGGAGCGGGCCTCGATGAGGGCGACGAGTTCCTCGGCGCGGGCGGCGGCGGCCTGCCGGGCGGGGCCGTCGGCGCCGTCGGGGCTGGCGAGCAGTTCCTCGGCGCGGGACTTGACCTTGTTGCTGAGGCGCTGGAGTTCGGTGGCGGCGGCGGTCTCGTCGCTCTCGGCGCGGGCCTGTTCGGCGCGCAGGTCGGCGCCGACGCCGACCTTCTCGTAGAGCTGGGCGGCGGCCCGGTACGCCTCGCGCAGGGCGGGCAGCGAGGCGGGGGTGGCGGCGGGGTCGGGTTCGGCGTCGGCGCCGACGGCGGCGATCTCGGCGCGTTCGCCGCGCAGGGTGCGGGCGGTGCGGCGGGCGTCGTCGGCGGCGCGCTGGGCGGCGCGGCGGTCCTCGTCGCAGGTGCGGGCGCGTTCGGCGCACTGGGTCTGGCGGCGTTCGCACTCGGCGACGTCGTCGGCGAGTTCGCGCAGCCGGCGGGTCCAGTTGGGGCGTTCGCGCAGCCGGAAGGCGAGTCCCTCGAGGACGTCGGCGCGGCGGCGGGCGCGCTGGGCGGCCTCCCGGCACTCCTCGTGGCGGGCGGCGGCGGCCTGGTGCTCGGTGTCGGCGTCGGCGCGGTCGGCGCGCAGGGTGGCGAGTTCGGCGGCGGTGGTCTCGGCGCGGTGGGCGGCCGCGGCGGCGGTCTCGGCGAGTTCGGCGAGGGTGCCGGGCGGGCAGCTGGCGTGCCAGGAGGCGAGCCGGGCGGCGAGGGCGCGGTCGCCGCCGAGCCGGGCGGCGAGTTCGCGGATGTGCTCCTCGCGGGCGGTGGCCCGGGCGCGCAGTTCGCGGCGTTCGTCGTCGGCGGCGGTCTCGTTGTGCATGGCCGGGTTGGGCGGCACGATGAAGAAGGGGTGGTGCGCGGAATCCGACGCTGCCTCGATCGGGGCGATCAGCGCGGCGGCGGTGCCGACGGCGACGGTGGAGCGCGGCAGCAGGGCGGCGGCGGCCAGCGCCTCGCGGGCCCGGTCGAGCGAGGCGGGGTCGGTGACGACGACGCCGTCGACGAGTTCGGGGCGGGCGGCCAGGATGGCGTCGTGGTCGGCGGGGTCGACGGACTGGGCGAGGTAGCGCCAGCCGGGCAGGGCGGGGATGCCCTGCTCGCCGAGGTGTTCGACGGTGGCGAGGACGTCGGGGCCGGGCGGCAGCAGTCCGCCGTCGCCGAGCGCGGCGAGGATGCGGGAGTCGTCGGCGGCGGCGGTGCGCAGGTCGAACAGGGTGCGTTCGGCGGTGGCCACCGACTGGTCGAGCAGTTCGCGCAGGTCCTCGGCGGAGGCGTCGAGCCGGCGGGGCGTCAGGAAGCCGTCGGCCGCCTCGGCGCCGTCCTGGTAGGGCGTCAGGGAGAGCAGTTCGGCGAGCCGGGGTTCGGCGGCGAGCCGGGCGGCGGTGCGCTGTTCGGCGGCGAGCGCGCGCTCGGCGGCGGCGCGGGCGTCGTTGGCGCGGGCGGCGGCGAGGTCGGCGCGGGCTTCGGCGGCGGCGGCCTCGCGGGCCCGGGCGGCGGCGTGCTCGGCGGCGGTGCGGGCCCGGTCGAGCGCCTCGGCGGCGGCGGCCCCGGCGTCGGCGGCCTGGAGGGCGGCGCGGGCCGGGTCGGGTTCGGCGCCGGAGCCGTCGATCCAGCCGGCCTCGACGGCGGCGGCGGTCTCCTGCTCGACCTCGGCGAGGCGCTGGCGCAGGTGGTCGGCCTCGGAGCGGGCCTTCTGGGCGGCGGTGGCGGCGGCGGTGGCCTCGGACTGGGCGGTGGCGCCGTCCTGCTGGAGTTCCTCGGCGCGCAGTTCCTCCTGGTCGGCGCGGGTCTCGGCGGAGGCGGCGGCGGCTTCCAGGGCGCGGGCGAGGGCGGTGGCGGCGCGGTCGCGGGCGGCGAGGGCGGGGGCGGCGTCGAGTTCGGCCTCCCGGATGGCGGCGGCGACCCGGCCCGCCCGGTCGGCGGCGGCGCGGTGGCGCAGGACGGCCTCGGCGGCCTGCCAGGCGGCGGCCTGGGAGCGGGCGTCGGTGAGTTCGCGGCGCAGCCGGGCGGCTCCGGCGGTGGCCGCCTCCAGGCCCAGCGTGGCGTGCCGGTAGGTGAGTTCGGAGACGATCAGCGAGTGCCGGGTGCGGTCGGTCTCGGCGGCGGTGACGGCGCTCGCGGCGGCGGCGACCTCGACGGCCAGGTCGTGCACCCGGTCGCGTTCGACGGCGGAGCGGGCGGCGAGCGACAGCGCCAGCTTGCGGGTGCGGCGCTCGGCGGCCCGGTGGCCCTCGCGGACGGTCTCCCGGGCGGCGGTGGCGTCGACGATGCGCTGGAGCAGGTCGACCGAGCCGGCCGTGAAGTCGCGTTCGGCGGTGAGTTCGGCGCGGCGGCCCAGCTTGGCGGCGAAGCCGTGGACGAGGTCGGCGAGGCCGTCGGTGTCGCGGGTGTCGGTGACGGCGCGCAGCAGCAGGTCGGTGAAGTCGGCGTCGTTGCGGACCGCGAACAGGCCGGCCGCCTCGCCCTCGTCGGCGTTCATCTCGCGCTGGTAGCGGAAGAGTTCGGGGTCGAGGCCGAGGGCGCCGAGGTGCTCGATCCAGCGGTCGTGGATCTCCTCGAAGGTGACGTCGAGGTGGGGGTGGGCCTTGGCGGCCTCGGTGAGCGCGTCCCGGAAGCCCTTCATGGTGCGGCGGCGGCCGCGGGCCTGCTGGTCGCCGGTCAGGGCGGGGCGTTCGGCGACCGGCAGGCCGTCCAGGGTGAGGCCGGGGCCGGGCCGGAAGGAGTACCAGAGTTCGGCGAACTTCCGCGGGTCGGAGGAGACCTGGCGGCCGCGCCACTCGCTGACCTTGCCGACCACGATGAGTTCGCCGGTGACGGTGTGCTGCCACTCCAGGGCGACGTGGCCGCAGTCGTCGGCGAGCAGGAACTTGCGCAGCACGCCGGAGGAGGCGCCGCCCAGGGTGTTGCGGTGGCCGGGCAGCATCACCGAGAAGATCAGCTTGAGCAGCACGGACTTGCCGCCGCCGTTCTCCAGGAACAGCACGCCGGCCGGCGCGGGGCGGCGCTGCGGGCCCTCGGGCTCCTCGCCGAACAGGCCGATCTGCTGCGGCTGCGGCTCGGGCACCGGCTCGCCGACTCCGCGCAGGTCGAGCACCGTGTCGGCGTAGCGGGCGCCCGCCGGTCCGATCGAGTACAGGCGGACCCGGTTCAGCTCGTACATGTGCGGTGGTTCTCCTGGAGCGGTGGCAGCGGGGGCGGCGGTGGCAGCAGTGGTAGCGGTGGCGGCGGGGGACGACGGGAGGTCAGAGGGCGTGGAAGGGCAGGCCGGCGTCGGCGACCAGCTCGTCGCTCTCGTCGGGCGGGGCCAGGGTGGGGGTGCCGTCGCTGACCGGGACGACGCCCAGGTCGAGGAGTTCGGCCATCGCGGCGCTGCCGGCCAGGTCGCGGACCTGCAACTGGTAGCGGGCGGTGGTGCGGTAGGTGCCGCCGGAGTCGTCGGAGGTCTTCTGCAGGAAACCGGAGTCGACCAGGAAGGACACCGCCTTGGAGACGATGCCGGTGGTGGAGCCGGACAGCCGGCGGGCGTCCTTGGTGGCGCCGGTCGCGGAGCGGCGGGCCCAGACCCGCCAGGCGGCCTCCAGGCCGGGGGCGTCGCTGGCCGGGTCGGTGTTGGCGCCCTCGGCCTCGGCGCGCTCCTCCAGTCGGCGGCACGCCTGCCGGACGAAGGCGTCCACGCCGTTGACGGTGACCCGGCCGAGGTAGCCGTCGTCGGCGAGGTCCTCGGGGCGGGGGAAGGCCAGCGCGGCCACCGCGAGGTGCGCGAGGCCGTGCAGGAAGCGGTCGGTGGACTCGGTGGCGGCCCGCCGCGCGTAGTCGCCCATCCGGACGGCGAACACCGAGTCCTCGGCGGCGGCCACCGCCATCCCGGCCCGGGCCGAGACCTCCAGCACCACCAGGCCCATGCCGGTGGCGACGGCGTCGGCGAGCCGCCCGAACGGCGGGTCCTCCCGGTAGCGGCGCACCAGTTCGCCGTACTCGGCGTCCCGGGCGGGCAGCAGCTTGGCCTGGAGGCCGAAGGAGACCAGCCGGGCGGCCTCGGTGACGTCCGCCGGGCTGATCGGCGCGGGGGCGGCGGCGGCCGGTTCGGCCTCGGGCGGTGTCCACGCCTCGCTGGTGGTGGTCATCCGAGGGCTCCTTCGATCCGGGCGGTGCGGGCGGTACGGGCAGTGCAGGTGGTGCAGGCGGTACGGGCGTCGCCGGTCACCCGGCGTCCCGGGCGTCCCGGGCGGCCTTGGCGGCCTTCGCGTCCTTGCGGTCGGCGGCCATGCCCACCGCGTCCAGCAGCGCGCTGCCGACGATCAGGTCGGCGCCGCCGAAGCCGGGGTCGTCCAGCCGGGTGCCGTCGTCCACGGCGAACAGCAGCCGCTCCTCGCCCTGCCGGTAGGCGGTGCCGACCGGCGGGCTGGCCGCGTGCACGGCCAGCAGGGCGACCAGGTAGGCGAGTTCGTCGCCGGTGCCGTCGCCGTCGAGTCCGGCGCCGCGGCGGCGGGCGTCGGCGAGCAGGCCGGAGAGCCGGCGCGGGGCGTCGGCGGGCAGGTCGAGCAGGTCGAGGGCGGCTTCCAGCTGGGCCTCGGAGAAGCGGCTGTCGTCGGGGGTGGCGACCAGGTCGGGCTCGGGGAGTTCGGCGCCGAGGTGCTCGCGCTCGACGGGCGGGGTGAGCAGCAGGTCGACCAGGTCGGTGACCCGGACCGCGACGGGGGTGCGCAGGCCGACGGCGCGGGCGAAGAACGCGTCGGTGGGGCGGGTGGCGTCGCCGAGCGGCAGGGTGAGGACGGGGGCCAGCAGCTGGCCGTACAGGTCGATGCCGCTGCGGGCGGTGGGCGCGGCGAACGCCTGCCGGTCCTGCTCGGCGCGGAACAGCGGGCCGGCTTCCAGCAGCCGGGTCTGGAGCTGGGTGTGGCGGCGGATGCAGTCCTTGACGATGTCGACCAGTTCGGCGGCGCGGCGCTTGTGCTCGCCGTCGACGCTCTCGTCGCGGGCCTTGCGGATGTTGGTGAGGATCGCGTTCTCGTGCCGGTAGCGGTCGGCGATGTGGTCGAGCGCCTCGTCGATCAGGTCCGGGACGGTCTCCATCCAGTCGACCGCGCGGACGTTGCGCCGGGTGGCCTCCAGGGCGCGGCGCAGCGTCTCGGCGTACTGGACGGTGCGGTAGCGGGCCTGTTCGGCGGCGAGCTGGGCGTCGGCGAGGCGGCCGCGGCGGATCAGCACCTCCAGCTTGACCTCGGCGGCGATCTGGGCCGAGGTCACGTCGGTGTCGAGCGCGCCGACCAGCACGTTGACGGCCTCGTCGGTGGTGCGCAGGTACACCCCGCCGTCCTGGCCGGGGACCTCCTCGATCAGCTTGAAGTCGTAGTCGCGCCGGGTGTACTCGCCGTCCGGGCCGAAGGTGCCGTAGACGGCGCGGAAGCCGCGGTCCACGCTGCCGACGTTGATCAGCGACTCCAGCACCCAGCGGGCGACCCGCTCGTGCTCGGCGGCGGCCCGCTGCGGGTTCTGGGCGGCGATCCGGGGGAGCAGGCGGCTGAGCACTATGTCCCGGTCGGCGCCGGTGTCGAAGTCCATGTTGAGCGTGACCAGGTCGATCGCGGCGAGGCCGACCTCGGCCATCGCGTACGAGGCGTACTCGCCGGCCAGGTTGACCTTCCGGCCGTCCAGGTCGTGCAGCGGGGCGGTGCAGGCCAGCGCCTTGAGGCGGCGGGCGAGCCCCTCGTCGGCGGCCGGGCCGGGGGCGGGCCGGGTGGGTTGGTCTGCGATGGCGGTCACGGTGGACAAGATTAGGGCTTTCCGCGGACAGGTCCGAAAAGTCCCTTTCGGGCGGGCTGTCCCGGCATGTTGAACACGTTCAAATTCAGGTCTAGAGTCCAAGGCGCGACACCGTGTGCCGTCTCCGGCACCCGCGCCATGAGGGGGGTCCCCATGTCCGACATCGCCACCGTCCCCGCCGGTTCCACCACGGCGGGACCGGATTCCGCGTCCACCACCGACACCGCGCTCGTCCGCCGCCGCATCCGGCGCTGGCTCTGGCTGTTCATCGCCTGCCTGGTGCTCAGCGGCCTGACCGCCTTCCCGCTCCGGTCCGAGACCTCGCTGCTGGCCCGCCTGGTCGACGCCACCGGCCTGGACTCCGCCTTCCCCGCCCTCGACGCCCGGGTCCACCGCGTCAGCGAGGGCGTCGCCGACGGCTACGGCCGCCACCCCTTCCTCGCCTACGGCACCGACTGGCTGGCCTTCGCCCACCTGGTGATCGCCGCCGCCTTCTGGGGCCCGCTGCGCGACCCGGTCCGCAACGTCTGGGTGATCCGCTGGGCGATGCTCGCCTGCGGCGGCGTCGTCCCGCTCGCCCTGATCTGCGGCCCGCTGCGCGGCATCCCGCTGTTCTGGCAGTGCGTCGACATGTCGTTCGGCCTCGTCGGCATCGTCCCCCTGCTGGTCGTCCACCGCCTGATCCGCGCCCTGGAGTGGCAGCAGGCCGTCAGCGCCCACCACGACTTCGCCCGGGCCGTCCCCAGCCCCTGAGCGCCCCCGCTCCACCGGCACGGAGTGCCGAGCCTTCGGGGGGAGGCTCGGCACTCCGTGCCGTACCCCGACTCCGCGGCGGCGATGCACCGGTACGCGTTCTCGTCCGCCACCGCCGCCCGGTCCACCGCCGCGAACCGAGCCAGCAGCGCGTCCGCCGCCCGCGACTCCGCCAGCTCCGCCGCCGCCTCCGCCGCCTCGCCCGCCCCGTACCGCTCGGCCTGCTCGGCGGCCTCCCGGGACGGCCCGACGCACGCGAGTGGCTCCGCCGCCCCGGAGTTCAGCAGCCGGGTTCCTCCCCGGTCTCCGGCAGCAGCCGCACCGACCCGCCGTCCGCCCGCATCCCGATCGCACCGATCCCCGCGTCCACGGCGAGCACCCGGCACCGCGCCCCGCCCACCTCCCGCTCCCCGTACGGCGCCCGCCGCCACGCCCCGGGACAGGGCGGCACGTCGGCGCGGGCGGCGGTCAACGCGTCCGGCTCGGCGTCGCCCATCCGGCGACGTCAGCTCCGGCCGCCGACGGCCCGCGGCCGGTGCGGCACCGCCGTCAGCCGCAGGTCGCCGTCCCAGGACTCGCAGCGGACGGTGCCGGTGGGGAAGTCGAGTTCGAGGGCGGTGCGGCCGGTGTGCGGGGTGAACTCCTGGCGGGTGGCGAGGACGGGGTGGCCGAGGTGCGGGGTGAAGGGGGTGCCGGTGGGGGCGTCGCGGACGTCGAGGCGGCCCCACTCCCCCAGGTCGAGGTCGGCGTGCGGCCGTTCGTCGGCGACGATCAGGCACCAGTCGCTGCCGGTGGCGACGAAGGTGCAGCCGCCGCGGTCGTCGCGCAGCCAGACCACCACGGGCTCGGCCGCCCGCTCGCCCCGGTGGGAGTACCAGGACGCGACCACGCCGGTCAGCCGGCGGCCGACCAGGGCGGCGAGGTCGGGGCCGGGGCCGTGCGCGGGGCACATGGCGGGCGCGGTCACCAGCGCATCCGGACGTCCTCGGCCCAGCCCAGCAGTCCGTCCACCGCGACCCGCAGGCCGTCGTCGGTGCGGACGGTGCCCGAGTAGTGGCCGAAGCACTGGTCGGTGCGGTTGGCGACGAACCCCGCCTCGGTGCGGGTGCGGCGGTCGTGGAAGGGGGTGAAGGTGAGGTCGACCCGGTCGCTGTCGGGGGTGGTGATCCGCCAGGGGGCGAGCGGGTCGGCGGGGTCGTGGTGCCAGGCCAGCTCGGTGCCGATCTTGCTGAGGCGGCCGTCCACGCAGAGCGCGTTCTCGGTGCTGCCGGTGCCGGCCGTCCACTGCCCGCCGAACTGGAGGCCCACGGTGTGCCCGTCGGTGCGGCCGGACGCCGCGCCCCAGTTCCAGCCGAGCGAGCGCGGCCAGCGCCCCCGGCCGTGGTCGAGCACGCCCCAGGAGTCGTCCCCGAAGTCGTACGTGCGGTCGCCGAGCCGGACGGTGCCGGTGGCGGGGCGGGCGGTGTGCTTGGAGGTGTACTGGAAGCGCCGCTCGTCCCAGGGGACGACCACCGACAGGGTCTCGTGGCCGTCGGGCAGCGCGACCAGCAGGTCGGCCTCCAGCGGGCGCAGGTCGGCGGTGAGGGCGCGGGCGCGCAGCCGGGTGCCGCCGGGTTCGTGGGTGACCGAGATCCGGACCCGGCGGCGGCCGGGCCGCTCCGGGCCGACGGTGAGGTCCGCGCCGTGCGGGCCGCCGGAGCCGGCGACGCCCTCGGGGAAGGCGGTGCGGCGGGTCGGCAGGCCGGGGGCGATCGCGGTGCGCTCGTGCTCCTCCAGGACGCCGTGCCCGTCCCAGGCGAGGAAGTACGCGGTGTCGAGGGTGAGGAAGTCCAGGTCGCTGACGGTGAGCGCGAGCAGGTGGGTGGGCGTGGTGACGCACCAGTACTCCCAGCGCTTGGTGCGCCCCCAGCCGCGCAGGTTGGCGCGGTGCAGCGGGGTGCGCGACCAGCCGACGGCCCCGCGGTCGAGCCGCCCGTCGGGGCGGCACAGGTCGACGGGGGCGGTGATCTCTCGCTCGTGGGTCGCCATCCGCGCACCCTACTGCCGCGACCCGCGCGAGAGCCACGGACGGACGCGCGCGGGCCGGTCCTCCCCCGGGGAGGACCGGCCCGCCGCAGAGGCCCTGCGCGGCGCTACTTGGTGGTTGCGCCCTCGGGGACGTCGGGGACGGCGGACAGCGGCGTGCCGTCCGCCGGCCCGGCCGCGCCGCCCGCCACCGCGCGGCGGACGCCGGGGATGGCGAGGGTGACCAGGGCGGCCGCCACGGCCGCGCCCGCGCCGATCAGGAAGGCGGTGCGGAAGCCGCTCTCCGACGGCAGCACGTGGCCGTGGAAGTCGGTGGTCAGGTGGGCCAGCACCACGCCGATGACGGCGGAGGAGCTGGAGGTGCCGATGGAGCGCATCAGGGTGTTGAGGCCGTTGGCGGCGGCGGTCTCGGAGACCGGGACGGCGCCCATGATCAGGGCGGGCATGGCCGCGTAGGCGAACGCGATGCCGCCGCTGATCAGGCAGGAGAAGACCAGCACGCCCCAGGCGTGGCCCATCAGGGCCAGCGCGGAGAGGTAGCCGCAGGTGATGACGACGGCGCCGACCAGCAGCGAGACCTTGGGGCCCTTGGCCTTGGAGAGCTTGGCGGAGATCGGCGAGAGCAGCATCATGACCAGGCCGGCGGGGGCCATCCAGAGGCCGGCGGCGACCATCGACTGGCCCAGGCCGTAGCCGGTGGCGGTGGGCATCTGGAGCAGCTGCGGGGAGACCAGGCTCATCGCGTACATCGCGAAGCCGATCACCACGGAGGCGAGGTTGGTCATCAGCACCTGGCGGCGGGCGCTGGTGCGCAGGTCGACCAGCGGCTGTTCGGTGCGCAGCTCCCACCAGCCCCAGACCGGGAGCACCACGACGGTGGCGGCGAGCATGCCCAGGGTGGTGCCGGAGCCCCAGCCCCAGTCGCTGCCCTTGGAGATGGCGAGCAGCAGGGCGACCAGTCCGATGGTGAGCCCGATCGCGCCGACCACGTCGAAGCGTCCGCCGGAGCGCACCGGGGACTCGGGGACGAGGAGGAACACGGCGGCGGCGACCACCGCGCCGAGCGCGGCGGAGATCCAGAACAGCGCGTGCCAGCTGGTGTTCTGGGCGATGACGGCGGACAGCGGCAGGCCGAACGCGCCGCCGATGCCGAGCGAGGAGCTCATCAGCGCCATCGAGGAGCCGAGCTTCTGCGGCGGCAGTTCGTCGCGCATGATGCTGATGCCGAGCGGGATGACGCCGGCGCCGATGCCCTGGAGCGCGCGGCCGACCACCATCGGGGCGAGCGAGCTGCTGAAGCCGCAGACCAGCGAGCCGATGACGAGCATGGTGAGGCTGGCGAGCAGGATCCGGCGCTTGCCGTACATGTCGCCGAGTCGGCCGAGCACCGGGGTGGCCACGGCACCGGCCAGCAGGGTGGCGGTGATCGCCCAGGAGGCGTTGGCGGCCGTGGTGTGGAGCAGGTTCGGCAGGTCCGGGATCAGCGGGACGACCAGGGTCTGCATCAGCGAGACCACGATGCCCGCGCCGGCGAGCACTCCGACGATGGGGCCGGTGCGTGCCTGACTCATGGGGTACTTCCATCTCTTCGGCTAGATATGCATGATGCACACAATGTGTACCATACATATGTCCTGCTCGCGGGATATGCTGCCGAAAAGTGACGCACGGGACGGAGGAGCATGCGGCGCGACAAGGAACTCGCCCTGATCGAAAGGGAAATGATGCTGCTCGCCCGCCACCAGGTGCTCGCCACCGCCCGGACCGACGGCGGCCCCGACGCCCTGGAGCGCAGCGCCTACACCCTGCTCAGCCGGATCGAGACCGAGGGCCCGCTGACCATCGGTCAGCTCGCCGAGGCGTTCGGGCTGGACACCTCCACCGTCAACCGGCAGAGCGCCGCGATGCTGCGGGCCGGGCTGGTCGACCGCATCCCCGACCCGGACGGCGGGGTGGCCCGCAAGCTGCGGATCACCGAGGAGGGCCTGCGCCGCCTGCGCCAGGACCGCGACTGGTCGATCGAGGGCCTGTCCCGGGTGGTCACCGGCTGGACGGCCGAGGACCTGGCCGCCTTCGCCGAGGTGCTGGAGCGCTTCAACCGCGACATCGAACAGCTCCAGGGCCGCCCCTGGCCGCGCCACTGACCCTCCCCCTCGCCCGCTCCCCGACGCCGCGTCAACCCGGAGCGACGGCCGCTCCCCCCGACGGGGGTTGCGCCGAGCGGGTGGCCGTCGCGACGCCCGTCCGCGACCCGGCGGGTAAAACCTGTCACCCGGGCCGCGACCACCGCCCCGGCCGAAACGATCAGGCCCTACGATCAGCCCCAGGAGCGGAGCCCGGGCCCGGATCGGCCCGCGCGGAAGGGCGGACGGGGAGAGAGTGGCCGACGCGGTGATCGACCTCAATGCGGACCTCGGCGAGGGCTTCGGACGCTGGAGCCTGACCGACGACGACGCCCTGCTCTCGGTGGTCACCAGCGCCAACGTCGCCTGCGGCTTCCACGCCGGCGACCCGTCCACGATGCGCCGGGTCTGCTCGCTGGCCGCCGAGCGCGGGGTGCGGATCGGCGCCCAGGTCTCCTACCGCGACCTGGCCGGGTTCGGCCGCCGCGCCATGGACGTCCCGCCGGACGAACTGGCCGACGAGATCGCCTACCAGATCGGCGCGCTCCAGGTGTTCGCCCGCGCGGCCGGCTCCCGGGTCTCCTACGTCAAACCGCACGGCGCGCTCTACAACCGGGTGGTGCAGGACAACGAGCAGGCGGAGGCGGTGGTCTCCGGCGTCCTGCGGGCCGGTGCGGTCTGCGACGGGCCGCTGCCGCTGCTCGGCCTGCCCGGCTCCCGGCTGCTGGCGGTGGCCGAGGGCGTCGGACTGCCCGTGGTCACCGAGGCGTTCGCCGACCGCGCCTACACCTGGGCCGGCACCCTCGTCCCGCGCCGCGAACCGGACGCCGTCGTGCACGACCCCGAGGCCGTCATCGCGCGCGCCGTCGGCATCGCCCGGGACGGCACCGCCACCGCCGTCAGCGGCGAACCCATCACCGTCCGGGCCCGCTCGCTCTGCGTCCACGGCGACACCCCCGGCGCGGCCCAACTCGCCTGGCGCATCCGCGGCGCACTCGCCTCCGCGGGCGTCCGCGTCGAAGCCTTCACCTGACCGGCGCCCGGGAAAATTCCTCGAATTCCCCCTCCCCCACCCACCCCGGAAAGGCCCTTCCCCGGTCCTCCACCCCACCCCCGCACGCCTGCGCCCCCACCACCGTCGACCTCGCCCTCAGCTGGACCGGCCGCGGCGGCATCCGCTGCTACGCCAACAGCCGCCGCACCGGCAGCGGCACCCATCTCACGGGCTTTCACGACGGCCTCCGGGCCGCGCTGCTCCCGCACATGGGCGAGCACGCCCTGCGCGCGGTGCTCGCCGAACTGACGGCGGTCGTCTCGGTGAAGCTCGACGACCCCCACTACGAAGGCTCCACCCGCGAGGTGCTCGGCAACCACCCGGTCCGCGCCCGCGTCGCCGAGACCGTCCGGCGCGCGGTGGAAGCCTGGCTGGTCGAGCACCCCCGCACCTTCGGGTGATCCCCCGGAGCGCGGACGTCAGGTCAGGGCGAGCAGGCCGACCGCGAGGGCGGCGGTGCCGAGGCCGGCGAGCTGGCCGCGGTGGATGCGTTCGGCGAGGACGGCGCGGGCCAGCAGCACCGTGCCGGCGGGGTAGAGCGCGGTGATCACCGCGACCACCGCGAGGTCACCGCTGCGGGCGGCCAGCAGGAAGAGCACCCCGGCGGCCGAGTCGAGCACTCCGGCCGTGGCCGCCAGGCCGTACGCGGGGCGTTCGGGGCCGAGGCGGCGGCGCCACAGGGCGGCGGCCGCGAGGGTGAGGACGGAGGTGACGGCCCGGCCGACGATCAGCGGGGCGATGCCGCTGCCGGACGGGGCCTGGTGCAGGCAGACCAGCTGGACGGCGATCGCGGTGCCCGCGCCGAACGCCAGCAGCAGCGCGGGGCGGGTCACCCGGGCCCGGCCGTCGGCCGTCCCCGCGCTCACCAGCACCACCGCGACCAGTGCCAGCGGCAGGCCCAGCAGCCCGGCGGCGCCCAGGTGTTCGCCCTGCAACAGACCGACGGCGACCGGCAGCATCGCGGAGATCAGCGCCGTCACGGGCGACAGCACGTTCATCGGACCGATCGCCAGCGTCCGGTACAGCAGCGCGAACGCCGCCGCCGAGGCCGCCCCGGAGGCCGCGCCCCAGCCGACCGCCCCGGCGTCGAACCGGGCGCCGAGCAGCGGCCAGAGCAGCACCTCGACGGCCAGGCTGGCGGGCGCGGCGACCAGCACGGTGCGCAGCACGTGCGCGCGGCGGGCGCCGAGGCCGCCGAGGAAGTCGGCGCAGCCGTAGGCGAGGGAACTGCCGAGGGCGAGCAGCAGGGCGATCATGGCACTTCCCCATCGGTGGGACGGAACGACCGGAACGGTACAGCAGAGTGCACGCCACAGGCCAACACAGTGACCGCCCGGGGCATTCCCCGCCCGCCCCGCCACCCGCCACAACCGCCGTCCGGCACGACCGTCACCCGCCGACCGCCGCCTGCCACGGCCGCCCACCGCCGCCGCCGCCGCCGAAACCCGCTTGCCGCGCCCCCGCCCCCGGTGCTCTGCTCGGCCCGTGAACGAACCCCTCCCGCCGCGGCACGTCCGCCTGCGCACCGACCGGCTGGTCCTGCGCCGTTTCACCCCCGCCGACCTACCCGCCGTCACCGCCCTGTGCGGCGACCCGGAGGTGATGCGGTACATCGACGACGGCCGCCCCGTCCCGCCGGACCGGGTCGCGGACGAGCTGCTGCCCGGCCTGCTGCGCGCCTACGCCGACCTGCCGGGCGGGCTGGGCTGCTGGGCGCTGGAGGCCGGCGGTCGCTTCCTCGGCTGGGCGGCGCTGCACCCGCCGTCCTCCGTCGGGCTGGAGCCGGAGCGGCGGCCGGACCACCTGGAGCTGGGCTACCGCCTGCGGCCCGCCGCCCGGGGCCTCGGGTACGCCACCGAGGCGGCGACGGCCCTGGTCGGGGCGGCGTTCGGGGAACGGCCGGGGACGGAACGGGTGGTGGCCACCACGATGGCGGTGAACACGGCCTCCCGCCGGGTGCTGGAGCGGGCCGGGCTGCGCCACGTCCGGACGTTCTCCGCCGACTGGCCGGACCCGATCCCGGGCAGCGAGCACGGCGACGTGGTGTACGCCCTGACCCGCGCCGAGTGGGCGGCCGACACCCGCTGAGCACCCGCCGACCGCCCGATCCGCCGCAATGGTCCGGAATTGCCCGGACTGCCCCTTTGCGATCTTCGGGACATCCGGACCCCTTATCATCTGGCCACACCGGACAGCCCCCAGCCGCCGGACCACCCCACGAGCGAACAGGAAACCGCCCATGCTGAGCCTCCGAGAGATATCCGCGGCGGGTGTCCGGTGATCGACTGGTTCCACGCGGCCGTGCTCGGCCTGGTGCAGGGCCTGACCGAGTTCCTGCCGGTCTCCTCCAGCGCGCACCTGCGGGTCTTCTCCGCCCTGGCCGGCTGGGACGACCCGGGGGCGGCGTTCACCGCGGTGACGCAGCTGGGCACCGAGTCCGCGGTGCTGATCTATTTCCGCCGGGACATCGGCGCGATCATCAAGGCGTGGACGCTGTCACTGCTGCGCAAGGAGTGGCGCGGCGACCCCAACGCCAGGCTCGGCTGGTACGTGATCATCGGCACGCTGCCGATCGGCATCCTCGGCAAGCTGTTCCAGGACACCATCGAGACCACCCTGCGCGACCTGCGGCTGATCGGCACCACCCTGATCCTGTTCGGCGTGATCCTGGCCGTCGCCGACCGCTCCCGCGCCGTCCGCCACGCCCGCGGCGTCGACTCGCTGAACTTCAAGCACGCCCTGGTCTACGGCGCCGCCCAGTCACTGGCCCTGATCCCCGGCGTCTCCCGCTCCGGCGGCACGATCAGCGCCGGCCTGTTCCTCGGCTACAGCCGCGAGGCCGCCGCCCGCTACTCCTTCCTGCTCGCCATCCCCGCCGTGCTGGCCTCCGGCGGCCTCGAACTGCTCAAGATCGGCGAGGGCCCGGCACCCGCCTGGGGCCCGACCGTTCTGGCCACCCTGATCGCCTTCGCGGTCGGCTACGCGGCGATCGCCTGGTTCCTCAAGTACATCTCGCACAACAGCTTCACGCCGTTCGTGGTCTACCGGATCCTGCTCGGCATCACCATCATCGCCCTGGTCACCGCCGGCACCCTCGCCCCCGACGCGGGCGCCGTCCACTGACCCACCCCCATCGCACCACCGTCCCCCGGGGGGGGGGGGGCGGGGGGCCCCCGCGGCGCGGGCCCCCCCCCCGGGCCCCCCCCCCCCCCCCCCCGGGGGGGCCCCCCCCCCCGGGGGCCCGGGGGGGGGGGGGGCGCGCG
>NZ_JBIVXY010000028.1:0-59625 GCF_044769485.1 Kitasatospora sp. NPDC090308
TCAAGGGCTGGACCGGCACCTGCGCCACCTGCAACCGCCCCCTACCCCGCACAAGAACCAGACGCAGAACCAGAACCTAACGAAGCACTACTAGGAGCTGTCCTGGCGATCATGCTATGTCGATGGGTACGGACGATATGTCGATCGCGAGGTAGCCCGAGTCGGTTCCTGCGATGAGCAGTCCGCGGAGTTCCGTGAGTGTGTGGACCCGGTCTGCCAGAGGCAGCGTGTGTGCTGCTGTATTAGCGGGGTTCCAGATCCGCACCGTTTGGTCGTCGCCGGCGGTGGCGAGGCGGGGGGTGCCGTCTGCAGCGGTGAACGCCGCCACCGCCCTCACCGTGCCGGTGTGGCCGGTCAGGTGCTCACCGACCTGGGCGCCGGTGGCAGGGTTCCAGATCCGCACCGCCCGGTCGTCGCTGGCGGTGGTGGCGAGGCGGGTGGTGCCGTCGAGCGCGGTGAACGCCGCCACCGCGTTCACCCTGCCGGTGTGGCCGGTCAAGGGCTGGCCGACTTGGGTGTCGGTAGCAGGGTCCCAGACTCGAACTGTCCGGTCGTCGCTGGTGGTGGCGAGGCGGGGGGTGCCGTCAGGTGCGGTGAACGCTGCAATCGCCGTTATGAACCTCGTGTGGCCTTTGAGTGCCAGGCCTTCCGGGGCGTGGGTGGCAGGATTCCAGATCCGCACTGCTTCGCTGTGGGTGGTGGTGGCGAGGCGGGGGGTGCCGTCGGGTGCGGTGAACGCCGCCACCGGCGTCGTCCAGCCGGTGGATCTGGCGAGGGGCTCGCCGTCCTGGGTGCCGGTGGCGGGGTTCCAGATCCGCACCGTCTGGTCGTTGCTGGTGGTGGCGAGGCGGGGGGTGCCGTCGGGCGCGGTGAACGCCGCCACAGCAGTCACATCGCTGGTGTGGCCGGTCAGGGATTCGCCGTCCTGGGTGCCGGTGGCGGGGTCCCAGACCCGCACCGTCTGGTCCTCGCCGGCCGTGGCCAGGCGGGGGGTGCCATCGGGCGCGGTGAACGCCGCCACCGCCCTCACCGTGCCGGTGTGGCCGACGTACGGCTCGCCGACCCGGGTAATGGTGGCGGGGCCCCAGACCCGTACCGTCTGGTCCTCGCCGGCGGTGGCCAGGCGGGGGGTGCCGTCGGGCGCGGTGAAGGTTGCCATTCTCACCCAGCCGAAATGGCCGGTCAGGAACTCCACGTCCTGGGTGCCGGTGGCGGGGTCCCAGATCCGCACTGTCTCTTCGTTGCTGGTGGTGGCCAGGCGGGGAGTGCCGTCGGGTGCGGTGAACGCCGTCATCGCATACACCCTGCCGGTGTGGCCGGCCAGGGGCTCGCCGACCTGGGCATGGGTGGTGGGGTCCCAGATCCGCATCGTCCCGTCGATGCCGGCGGTGGCCAGGCGGGGAGTGCCGTCGGGCGCGGTGAACGCCGCCACCGCCGCCACCTCGCCGGTGTGGCCGGTGAGGAACTCCACGACTTGGGTGCCGGTGGTGGGGTCCCAGATCCGCATCGTCCCGTCGCTGGCGGCGGTGGCGAGGCGGGGGGTGCCGTCGGGCGCGGTGAACGCCATCACCCCGTTGGTGTGGCCGGTGAGGAACTCCACGACTTGGGTGCCGGTGGTGGGGTCCCAGATCCGCATCGTCCTGCCGTTGCCGACGGTGGCGAGGCGGGGGGTGCCGTCGGGCGCGGTGAATGCCGCCACCGCCCTTATCCCGCCGGTGTCGCCGGTGAAGGGTGGGCCGTCCTGGATACCGGTGGCGGGGTTCCAGATCCTTACCGGCGCGACCAGGCCGGTGGTGGCGAGGCGGGGGGTGCCGTCGGGCGCGGTGAACGCCGTCACCGTATTCACCCAGCCGGTGTGGTCGACGAGGGGCTCACCGGCCTGTGTCCCGGTGGTGGGGTCCCAGACTCGCACCGTTCGGTCGTTGCCGACGGTGGCGAGGCGGGGGGTGCCGTCGGGCGCGGTGAACGCCTCAACCGCCCTTATCCCGCCGGTGTGGCCGGTGAGTTCGAGGTGGAGCTGGCGGCGGCGGACGGTGCCGGTGGTGAGGGTGGGGGGCCAGGTTTGGAGGCTGCTGTGGGTTTCAGGTGGAGGCGGGGTGCCTTGGATGTAGGTGGTGCCGAGTCGGCGCCACCATCGCCGCCAGGCGAGTGTGTCGTGGTCCGGTGGGTCGGTGTCGGTCTGCTGGGCGTGGTGCTGGAGGAGGATGGTGCCGGCGAGGGCGGGTGGCAGGTCGTTGGGGTCGAGGCTTCCGTGGAAGGCGTTGGTGATGATGGTGGTGAGGTCGAGGGTGTCGAGGACGTCGACGTGGTCGGCGAGGGTGTGCAGGGCTCCGGCGGTGTGACCGAGGCGTGCGTGGGTGGTGAGGTGGCGGCGGGTGTAGGAGTTGACGTCCTGGGGCCGCGGGGTGGTGCCGTGGGACATGAGGGTTTGGTGGGTGTGGGCAGTGAGGGCGCGGGTGATGTGGGCGTGGGCGGTGGGGGTGTGGGCGGTGGGGGTGTGGGCTGCGGTGGTGAAGTGTTCGGTGAAGGTGCGGTGTGCGAGGCGGTAGACGCTCTGGCCGCTTTCGTGGTCGAGGGCGAGGTAGGGGGCGGCGTCGCGGACCAGAGGGGCGATGGCGGCATGGGTGTCGCCCGCGTCGGGGGTGAGGGCGTCGGCGGCGGTGGCCCAGATGCCGTCCTGGTCGGGTAGGCCGCGGCCTTGGGCGAGGCCGAGGGCGCGCAGGAGGGGGGTGTAGCGGGCATCGGTGCGGTCAAGGCGCTGGAGGGCGTGGGTGAAGAGCTGGCGGTGGGTGCGGCCGATCAAGGGGGTGGGGTCGGTGAGGAGGTCGGGGTCGGCGAGGATTTCGTGGGCGGCGAGGCGGACGTAGAGGAAGTGCTGGGGTTCGGCGCTGCCGTGCTGGTTGTCGGTGACCAGGCGGTGCACGGCGTCGGCGATGGCCGCCTCGTCGGCGTGGAGGGTGCCGCGGCGTTTGGCGGCGTGGAGTTTGGCGTTCAGGTATCCGGCCAGGGCCTCCGGGTCCTGGGTGACCTCGACACGCTGCGGGCCGGCCGCTTGGGGGGTGCCGGTTGCGGCCGGGTGGGGGTGGAGGGCGTCGAGGAGGTCGGTGTCGGTCGGGGTGGGCTGGTCGGGGCCTTCGCGGGTGGAGCGGCGGGTGCCGACCATGATGCGGACCTGGGGGAGGGCGGCGAGGGGGCGCAGGATCTGGTCGGCGATGACGAGGGGTTGGTCGGCTTCGTCGAGGGCGTCGAGCAGCAGGGTCAGCGGCTTGTCGCGGGCGCGCAGTGCGGCCAGGAGGCGGGTGGTGAGATCGGCGGGGGGACGGCCTTCGGTGGCCTGCTGGGCGAGGTCGGGCAGGCCGGCTGCCGCTGCGATGAGGTGGAAGGTTCGGGCGGGGGTGAGGCCGGCGAGGTGAGCGGTGAGGTCGAAGGGGTCGTCGGGGCGGGGAGTGCCGGGCGGCAGAGGGGTGAGGTGGCCGTGGCGGGTGAGGATGTCGTATAGGCGGGTGTTGGTGTGCAGCAGGACGTGGCCCAGGAGCGCGGATTTGCCGGCGCCGGCGGGGCCGGTGACGATGAGGGTGCCGTGGGTGGCGGTGGCCAGCCAGCGCAGGATCTGGTCGCGTTGCAGGCTGCGGCCGTGGAAGTACCAGGCGAGTTCGCCGAGTTCGGCGCCGGATGCTTTGGGCAGGAAGTGGCGCTGTTCGTCGGCGGGGAGCTGGTCGATGACGGCTTGGAGTTCGGCGATCTGGTCCAAGGGAGCGGAGATCGCGGCCGCGGCGTTCGCGCTCTGGTTGACGAGTTGGTCGCGGTGGTCGTCGAGGGTGAGGTCGTCGACGAAGCCGCCCAGTTCGGTGGCCAGGTGGCGTCCGAGGGTGAGCAGGCCGATGGCGGGCTGGGCGGGGAAGGTGACGTGCAGGGCCCTGCGGAGGGCGCGGGTGAGGGTGCCGAGTTCGGCGGGGCCCTGGGCGGCGGTGGACAGCAGCAGGTAGCGGTCGGCGCCGCGGTGGTGGGTGAAGAGTTCGAGGTGGACTGCTCTGGCGAAGTCTTGGGAGAAGCAGGCGTCCAGGACGACGATCGCCCAGGTGTCGGCGTTGTCGGGGTGGAGCTGGCGGCTGCCGATGGCCTGCGCGATGTCGGCGGGTGTGACGCCGTTGGTGATCGGCGCGGGTGTGCGGTGGTGGGCGAGGTGGCCGGCGCTGCCGTGGCCGACCCAGTACAGCACCGTGTTCCGGCCGGGCGGGTGCGTCGGGTCGGACCAGAGGGCCAGACGGTCTTCGACGGCCTGCCGGTCGCGCTTGTCGGCCGGCACCGCCCACGCGGTGGTGCGCGCGCGGTAGGGGGCGAGGAGGTCGGCGATCTCCCGTACGTGCCGCTCGGTGTCCAGGTCGGGCAAGTAGGGGTGCTGGTAGGCGGTGAAGTTGACCGGGAACAGCTCGACGCCGCCCCCGGGAAGCGGTTCGGGCTCCTGGGGGCTGGTGTCGCCGTGGGTCGGGTGCGGCGGCGGGGCGGGGGTGTTGGGATCGGCCATGGCAGGTCGGTGGGTCTCAGGCGTCGGGTTCGGTGACGAGGACGAGCTGGGTGAGGGGGGTGTGGCGGCCAGTGTCCAGGACCACCCGGTACAGGTCCGGGACCTCAGCGGTGAAATGGGCCGACAGGGCGCCGTCGGCCCGCTCCGGGTCCCGGCGCAGGGTCATGGGGTGGCCGGGGCGGCCGGTGGTGGCGGAGTGCACGCTCAACGTGACGCCGGCCGGGGAGTCCAGGCCGGTGGCGGTGAGGGTGAGCGGCACCCCGAGGACTCCGCCGAGCTCGGGGGTCTGCAGGCCGGGTCCGGTGCCGTCACCGCCGAGGTGCACGCCTTGGGGGCGTTCCAGGGCGATGCGGCGGATCTGCCGCAGTACCTCGTCGTGGCGCATCAGGGTGCCGTGCTGGCCGTAGACGTAGGTGACGGCCTCGGTGCCGGTACGGGCGGAGGGCAGGTGGACGGTGCCGTCGCCGGAGGCGTCGCGGCGGGCCGGGATGCCGGTGGTCGGATCGCGGACCAGTTCGCCGTCCTCCTCGACGTCGAAGGCGTGCCGGCGACCCGCGACGACGGCCGCACCGCCCGCCCGCTGTTCTTCGAGGGTCTGGACGGTGGGCTGGGCCTCGCCGATGACCGCTCGGTGCCCCGGTAGGACGAACCCTTCCCAGCGATGGCGTGCGTGCCCGTCCAGGGAGCGGGCGGCCAGATCCGCATCGCCGCCGAACCGGGCTACGTCCGCTGGGGTCAGGCGCTCCACGTCCAGGCCCAGGTCCAGGCAGCGGTAGCCGGGCAGCAGGTCGTGAACGCCGGGCAAGGTCGCCGCCATCTCCTGCACCCGTCGCACCAACCGGTTCGGCTTCGCCTGAGCATGCAGAAGGTTCAGGGCCAAGACGGACTTCGCCGAACCGAGGAACGGCGTACCGACGGTGACCACGGCCCGGGTGTCGGCCGCGAGTTCCAGGTCCTGTTCCAGTGCGGCCCGCACCACCAGCCCGCCCATCGAGTGCGCCACGAATACCAGCCGCGGCCGGCTCCCGCCCGCCGCCGCCCATTCGGGTGCGGCGGCGACCCGCTGACGCCACCGCTCCAGATGCGCGTTGGCCGCGCGGGCCAGCAGCGCGCCGTTGTAGGACACCGCCAGGCGCCAGTCGTAGGGGAAGGGCACCACCGCCTCCGGCGCCGTCGTGACCTGCCGCAGAGCCGTGACCGCGTCGGTGTAGGGGTCGAGACCCTCGAAGACGGGTAGCCACCACGGCCTGGCCAGTAGAGCGGTCGCCCGGACGCGGGTCAGCGGCGCCCGCCGGGCCGTGTCCGCATCAGCTTCCTGTTCCTGGGCCTCCGCGCGCAGGGCGGTGAACAGGGCGTCACCGCTCAGCGCACCGGTCAGCGTCGCGAGGTCGACACCCCACAGAGGGCGGCCCGTCGCCGCGTCCTCCAGGACACTGCCCATGATCCCCGGGACCACCACGCACGCATCCCGGGTCCGGTCGCCGAACACCGGCACCACCCCCGTGAACGCCGCCCCGCGCCCCCACCCGTCAGCCCCCACCATCCCCATGCCGTCCGACGATAGAGCAGCACACCCGTCCGAACCCGGGCTTCCACAAAGAATCCCGCCGTCCGGCCGCTCTGCGTTGCGGCGACTCCCTCGCCGGCTCGCCACCCGGGGAGCCGGCCCGAGGCGTTGACAGTGCTGTGGAATACAGGGGTGAGCTGACCAATGCCCAGTGGGAGCGGATCGAGCCGCTGCTGCCGGTGAGCAGCGGGCGGTGCGGGCGGTGGCGCGATCACCGGCAGGTGGTGAACGGGGTGCTGCACCGCATCCGCACCGGTGTTCCGTGGCGGGACCTCCCCGAGCGGTACGGCCCGTGGAAGACCGCGCACGAGAGGCACAGGCGCTGGTCGGCGGACGGTACGTGGCAACTGCTCCTGGAGCGGATCCAGGCCCAGGAGGACGCTTCCGGAAGCATCGACTGGGACATCTCGGTCGACTCGATGGTCGTACGCGCGCGCCACCATGCCGCAGGCGCCCGGCGCACTCCGCCGTCTGTACCAGGGACAGGCCGCACCGGCCGGGCCACGGTCGAGCGGCCGGCGGGAGGCGGCGGAGCTGCGGGCGAGGCGCTCGGCCGCTCGCGCGGCGGCTTCACAACTAAGATCCACCTGAGCGCCGACGGCCACTGCCGAATCCTCTTGCTGGTCATCACACCGGGGCAGCGCGCCGACTGCACCCAGTTCGAGCCGGTCATGGAAAAGATCCGCGTCCCGAGGCTCACCACTGGCAGACCTCGCACCACGCCGGACAGCGTCAGCGCCGACAAGGGCTACTCCAACCGACGTGCACGCCACTACCTGCGCAGACGCGGCATCCGGCACGTCATTCCGGAAAAGGCTGACCAAGCAGCCAACCGGAGCCGAAGCGGCAGTGCCGGTGGTCGGCCGCCAGGCTTCGACCACGACCGCTACAAGAAACGCAACACCGTCGAACGAGCGATCAACAGGCTCAAGGCTTTCCGCGCCGTCGCCGCGAGGTTCGACAAACGCGCCTACGTCTACCTTGGCACTATCACCGCGGCAGCCCTCATCATCTGGCTCCGCCCGTGATCGCCAGGACAGTGCCTAGCGGGAGCCTAGGCGGGCGGCGGCGAGCAGGGCCCGGCGAGGGCCACGGCGACCAGGGCGCGCAGGGCGGGGGCGGTCTGGGTGAGCGGGAGGGTCGACTCGTCCGCGAAGAGTTCGAGCAGCCAGCCGCCGGCCGGGTTGCTGCCGCCGGCGGCGGCCATCGCCCGGTAGCCGGAGACCACCATGACCGCCTCCTCGGCGGCGTCGTTGCCGGGCGTGCCGACCCGCAGGGTGAAGGAGCCGCCGGTGACGGCGCGCGAGGTGAGGGGGTAGTGGCGGAGGTCGAAGACCGCGTCGGGGGCCTCGATCTGGGCCCGCTGGGTCTGGGCCCGGGCGGAGGCCGGGCCGCCGGTCATCCGGTAGACCGCGTGCCGGGCGGTGCGCATCAGGCAGGAGCCGGGCGGGACGTAGGAGATCCACCAGCCGACGGCGTTGAGCAGCCGGGAGGCGGTCTCGGCGACCAGCGCGAGCCGCCCGAGGGTGTCGGCCGGGTGCGTCGGGCCGCCCTGGTCGAGCGAGCCGAGGACGGCGGCGAGCAGCTGCCCGGGGTCGGCGCTGTGCGCGGCGCCGCGGAAGCGGCGGCGCTCCCCGCCGGTCCGCCCGGCGGGGGCCTTGCGCTGCTGCTGCGGGTCGGCGGCGTCGGCGAGCAGCACCGTCGGGTCGGGGGCGTACGCGGGGCCGTGGCTGCGGCCGGCCACCACGGGGTGGGCGGCCCGCCCGGCCTTGGCCCGGTACTGGGCGGCGTCGGCGAGCCGGAACAGCCGGTCGGGGGTGGTGACCGGGCCGATCGAGTCGCCGGTGGAGGCGATGCCGCAGGCGACGCCCTCACCGTCGGTCAACTCCAGGGCGCGGACGCAGAGTTCCTCGGCGACGGCGACCACCTCGTCGGCCGACTGGCCCTCGGCGAGCAGGCAGAACTCGTCGCCGCCGAGCCGGGCGGCCAGGCTGCCGGGGAGCTTCGCGGCGGACAGCGAGAGCTGGTGGGCGAAGCGTTCGAGCAGGCGGTCGCCCATCTCGTGGCCGAGCTGGTCGTTGACCCGCTTGAGCCCGTTGACGTCGCAGACCACCAGGGAGACCACCGCGCCGTCCCGGGTGTGGGCCTTGAGCGCCTCGTCGAGGCGGGCGTCGACGGCGCGGCGGTTGGCCAGGCCGGTGAGTGCGTCGGTGAAGGCGAGGCGGCGCAGGTCGGCGACCCGCTCGGTCTGGGCCAGCCCGGCCGAGACCTGGGCGGCCAGCAGGGTGGCGTACTCGGCGTCCGGGTCGGTGAAGACCGGCATGCCGGTGCCGCGGGCCAGGTAGAGCTCGCCCCAGGCCTGGCCGTGCAGGACGATCGGCGCGACCAGGCAGCAGCCGCGCCCGCGCCGCCGCAGTCCGGCCGCGCGCTGGCGGCAGAAGGCGCCGGAGCCGGGGGGCCGGTGGCCGGTGTGCGGGCCGACGTCCTCGGCGGTCTGGATCCAGGCGCGCGGCAGCCGGCCGGTGCTCCAGTGCTCCTCCAGGTAGGTGACGATCTCCGGGAAGTCGGCGACGGGGTACGACTCGTCCTCGGGCAACTCCTCCTCGCCGGGGGCGAGTTCGCCGTGGTTGACCAGCACCCGCAGCCGCCCGGACTCGCGGTCCCAGACCGAGACGGCGGCCATCGTGGCGCCGAGCGCGGAGACGGCCCGGGCGGCGGCGGCCCGGACCGCCTCCAGCGGGGTCAGCGCGCCCGCCATGTCCTGGGCGAGTTCCACCACGGCCTGCAGCCGCAGGTCGGGGGCCGCCGCCTCGAACGAGGCCTGCTCGTCCATGGTCGCCTCGCTCACCGTTGACCTCTCCCTACCCGTGGGGCACTTCTACCCAGACTAGGGCGGTACGCACCGTTTGCGCCCGAGGCTCGAACCTCAGTCGGCGGCGGGCACCCGGGTGAGCAGCCAGGGCTCGACCAGGCCGAGGCCGCGGACCGGGCGGCGCCACATCGGCTGGAGGTGGAAGCGGTGGCCCGGGCCGGGCGCGGTCTCGGGCAGGTGCGCGGTGCCGTTCTGTTCGAGCGCGGCGGCGAGTTCGCCGTCGACCAGGACGGCGTCCTTGGGGGCGATCGAGGTGAGCCGGGAGGCCAGGTTGACGGTGGTGCCGAAGACGTCGCCCATCCGCGAGGTGACGGTGCCGAAGGCCATGCCGACCCGCAGCGCGGGCATGTTGTCCTCCTTGGCGAGCGTCTCGACCAGGGAGAGGGCGATCTCGGCGACGGTGGCCGGGTCCTCGGAGACGAACAGGATCTCGTCGCCGAGCGTCTTGACCACCCGGCCGCCCTGCCCGGCGATCAGGTCGGAGCAGGTGTTCTCGAAGCCCTCGACGAGTTCGCCGAGCTCCTCCTCCTCCAGCCGGCGGGAGAGCCGGGTGAAGCCGACCAGGTCGGCGAAGGCGACGGCGAGCCGCCCGGAGGTGACCTCGTGGTCCTCGGCGGAGGCGACCACCCGGCCGGTGACGGCGGCGAGCTGGCGGCGCCAGACGTACACCAGGAACTGCTCCAGCTCGGGCAGCAGCAGCTCGACCAGCGGGTAGGCGACGTCGGAGCGGGTCATCCCGGGCTCGACGGGCTGGGTGAGGTTGTCCAGGAAGGTGTCCATCTGCCAGCCGGCCAGCCGGGCGGTGGTCTGGCCGGTGGAGCGGGCGACCTGGATCGCCATCGGTTCGCTGAGCAGCCCGGACTCGATCAGGCCGGCCAGCCGGCGCAGCGCGATCACGTCGTTGTCGGTGAGGGCGCGGGACTGGCCGATGTCGGGGAAGCCCATGGCGCGCCAGAACCGGGTGGCGAGGTCCATCGGGACCTCCGCGGCGCGGGCGGCCTGGTACGGGGTGTACTTGCGCGGCGCGTCGAGGATCAGCCGCTCCAGGTCGGTGGCGACGGTGGTCTCGTCCGTCGCGCCGTTGCCGGAGCCCGTCGTGGCGCCGCCGTTGTCTGTCACCGGTCCGTCCCCGTGCGGCCAGCCGCACTTGTGTCTTGCCGTCCTTGAGGTGCGGGCACGCGACCACCGCGGGGGTAGTGGCGAGCCTCACACCGCTGCCAGGTGGAATGTTCGCACGGAATCGCGTAATCCGGAGCATCCGCCCGGCAGCCGGGCGGACGGTCCCGCAGGGTGAGACCGCCGCGCCCGGCCCCGGCTCAACCCCGCGGGCGCACGTGCACCACGTCCCCGGCGGCCACCGGGTGCCGGACCCCGTCGGGGGTGCGGACCACCAGGCGGCCGTCGCCGTCCACCGCGACGGCCTCGCCGAGCAGTTCGCGCTCCCCGGGCAGCTGGACCCTCACCGGCCGGTTCAGCGTGGTGCAGCGGGCGGTGTACGCGGGCAGCAGGCCGCTGGCGTGCGGGTCGCCGGCGGCGGCCGTCCACTCGCCGTACAGCTCGGCGAACTCGCGCAGCACGCCGCGCAGCAGGGTCGACCGGTCGGTGGTGCCGGCGCCGGCCAGCGCCAGCGAGGTCGCGGTGGGGACGGGCAGCTCGTCCGCGCGCAGCGAGACGTTCAGGCCGATCCCGGCGACCACCGCGCCGCCGGACAGCTCGGTGAGGATGCCGCCGAGCTTGCGCTCCCGCCCGTCGACGACGGTCTGCAGGTCGTTGGGCCACTTCAGGCCGGTGCGCAGGTCGGCGACCCGGTCGAGGGTGGCGGAGACCGCGGTGCCGACCAGGATCGGCAGCCAGCCGTAGCGCTCCGCCGGCACCCCCCGCGGGCGCAGCAGCACCGACAGGAACAGCCCGGAGCGGGCCGGGGCGGTCCAGCGGCGGTCCAGCCGGCCGCGGCCGGCGTGCTGCGACTCGGCGACCAGGACGGCGCCCTCGGGCGCGCCCGCCGCGGCCCGGGCGGCGAGGTCGGCGTTGGTGGAGCCGGTCTCGCTCACCACATCGAGTGAGGTCCACAGCGCCCCGGGACGCACCAGGTCGAGCCGCAGGGCCCGCTCGTCCAGCGGCGGACGCTCCAGGTCGGTCCACGGGGAGGGGCCGTCGTGGCCGAAGCCGCGCAGGCCGGAGCGGCGGGGGCGGGGGCGGTCGGGAGTGGTCACCGGGCCAGCCTAGATCGGTTCCGGGACGACGCACGCCGCATCATCGTCCCGCAGAACGGGCAGGGGGAGCGATGTGTCGATGGCCATAACCCCGCGCCCGCCCGCGCTGGTTACGCTACTGCACGGTAGACCGCAGCGCCGCCCTGCCCGCAACCCTCACGCGCCGGGCCGGCGGCCGAGGACGCAGGGAGAGCCACCGGACATGACCCAGGCACCGCAGGACCCGCACACCACCGCCGGGAAGCTCGCCGACCTGCGCCGGCGGATCGACGAGGCGGTGCACTCCGGCTCGGCCGCGGCCGTGGAGAAGCAGCACGCCAAGGGCAAGCTGACGGCCCGTGAGCGGATCGCGGAGCTGCTGGACGAGGACTCCTTCGTGGAGTTCGACGAGTTCGCCCGGCACCGCTCCACCAACTTCGGCCAGGAGAAGAACCGCCCGTACGGCGACGGCGTGGTGACCGGCTACGGCACCGTGGACGGCCGCCAGGTCGCGGTGTTCGCCCAGGACTTCACGGTCTTCGGCGGCTCGCTCGGCGAGGTGTTCGGCGAGAAGATCGTCAAGGTGATGGACTTCGCGCTGAAGACCGGCTGTCCGATGATCGGGATCAACGACTCCGGCGGCGCCCGGATCCAGGAGGGCGTGGTCTCGCTCGGCCTGTACGGCGAGATCTTCCGGCGCAACGTGCACGCCTCCGGCGTGATCCCGCAGATCTCGCTGATCATGGGCCCGTGCGCGGGCGGCGCGGTCTACTCCCCCGCGGTGACCGACTTCGTGGTGATGGCCGACCAGACCTCGCACATGTTCATCACCGGGCCGGACGTGATCAGGACGGTCACCGGCGAGAGCGTCGACATGGAGGAGCTGGGCGGCGCCCGCACCCACAACACCAAGTCCGGCAACGCGCACTACCTGGCCGCCGACGAGAAGGAGGCCGTCGAGTACGTCAAGAGCCTGCTCTCGTACCTGCCCTCCAACAACCTCTCCGACCCGCCGGCCTACCCCGAGCGGGCCGACCTGGAGATCACCGCGGCGGACCTCGAACTCGACACCATCGTCCCGGACTCGGCGAACCAGCCGTACGACATCCGCCGGGTGATCGAGCACGTCCTGGACGACGGCGACTTCCTGGAGGTCCAGCCGCTGTACGCGGGCAACATCGTGATCGGCTTCGGCCGGGTCGAGGGCCACCCGGTCGGCGTGGTCGGCAACCAGCCGATGGACCTGGCCGGCTGCCTGGACATCGCCGCCAGCGAGAAGGCCGCCCGCTTCGTGCGCACCTGCGACGCCTTCAACATCCCGGTGCTGACCTTCGTCGACGTGCCCGGCTTCCTGCCCGGCACCGGCCAGGAGTGGGACGGCATCATCCGGCGCGGCGCCAAGCTGATCTTCGCCTACGCGGAGGCCACCGTGCCGCTGATCACCGTCATCACCCGCAAGGCGTTCGGCGGCGCGTACGACGTGATGGGCTCCAAGCACCTGGGCGCCGACATCAACCTGGCCTGGCCGACCGCCCAGATCGCCGTGATGGGCGCGCAGGGCGCGGTCAACATCCTGCACCGCCGCGAGATCGCCGCCGCCGAGGCCGAGGGCCTCGGCGAGGAGCGCCGCGCCGAACTCCTCGCCTCCTACGAGGACACCCTGCTCAACCCGTACCTGGCCGCCGAGCGCGGCTACGTCGACGCGGTCATCGCCCCCAGCGAGACCCGGCGGCACATCGTCCGCGGCCTGCGGGCGCTGCGCGGCAAGCGGGAGTCGCTGCCGCCCAAGAAGCACGGCAACATCCCGCTCTGACCACCGAAGGGAAACCCGCGCGATGAGCCCCATTCAGGTGCTGCACGGCCAGCCGACCCCCGAGGAGCTGGCCACCGTCCTGGCGGTGGTCCAATCCCGGGCCGCGACCGGGGCCGCCGCCGCCCCGGCCGCCGGCCCGGCCACCGCCTGGACCACCCGCACCCCCCGCCCCCTGCCCGCCCCGGGCCCGCACGCCTGGCGCACCAGCCTCTGGCCCCGGTGAACCGGGGCGCCGGGCGCGGCGGAGTGAGTACGGATACTCAGGCGCCGCGCCCGGCGCGCGTTGCAGGGTGGTGGGGTGCTCTGGTCAGACCCCCGCGACGAGCCGTCGCAAGAGGCCCGCGAGGTGCTGTGCCGGCTGCGGCGGACGGCGCTGGTGCTCGCGCTGCTGGCGCTCGCGGGGGCGGCCCTGGTGCTGCTGTAGGCGGGCCGGTGCGGTGGCGGGCCGGTGCCGTGGCGGGGCGGCACTAGGCTGGGGCCATGACCGCTCGCCGCCCGCTGGTTCTCGCGTCCGCCTCCCCCGCCCGGCTGGGCCTGCTGCGGCAGGCGGGCCTCGACCCGCTGGTGCGGGTGAGCGGGGTGGACGAGGACGCGCTGAGCGCCGCGACGCCGGGCGAGCTGGCGCTGGTGCTGGCGGTGGCCAAGGCGGAGAAGGTCGCGGGCGAGCTGGCCGCCGAGCCGGGCGAGCCGCCGCTGGTGGTCGGGTGCGACTCGGTGCTGGAGCTGGACGGCGCCGCGCTGGGCAAGCCGGCCGACCCGGCGGAGGCGCTGGCGCGCTGGCGGTCGATGCGCGGGCGCGAGGGCGTGCTGCGCACCGGCCACTGCGTGATCGACACCGCGACCGGGCGGCGGGCGGCCGAGACCGCCTCCACCACCGTCCGGTTCGGGACGCCGGACGACGCCGAGGTCGCCGCGTACGTCGCCTCCGGCGAACCGCTGCACGTGGCCGGGGCGTTCACCCTGGACGGCCGGTCGGCACCGTTCGTGGAGGGGATCGACGGCGACCCCGGCAACGTGATCGGCCTGTCGCTGCCGCTGCTGCGCCGCCTGCTCGCCGAGTTGGACGTGCGGATCACCGACCTCTGGGCCTGAGCGGCCGCCGACCCGTCGGACCGCCGGCCCGTCAACCCGTCGCGGGGGCGTGCCGGCCCAGGTAGGCGAGCACGTCGGGCAGCGCGCCGTCCTGGAGCAGCAGGGCGCCGTGGCGGGAGCCCGGGTAGATCCTGAGCTGCTTGTCCTCGCCGGCGGAGGCGTCGTAGAGGGTCTGCGCGCTGGCGTCGAACGGGGAGTCGCCCCGTTCGGCGGCGAAGTAGGTCGGCGCCTTGACCGCCTTGACCGCGAGCGCCGCGTTGAACAGCGGGTACACCTCGGGCGAGCTGAGCGAGACCACGGCCTTCACCGGCAGCGGGTTGTCGTCGAGCCGGGCGGCGACCAGCGAGGCGGCGGCGCCCTTGGAGGCGCCGACCAGGGCGACCGCGCCGACGCCCTTGCCCCGGTAGTACCGTTCGGCGGCCTTGATGCCCTCGGTGACGTCACCCGTGCAGGTGAAGGCGAAGACCGCGTAGCCGGCCCGGGTGAACGCGTCGAGGGCCGGCACCCACTCGCAGAGCGAGCCGTCGGCCTGGTGCGAGAAGACCACGCCGACCCGGGCCCGTCCGGCGTCGGAGTCCCGGTAGTAGGCGTCCAGGTCGGTGCCGCCGGCGGTGCCGGCGTCGAGGGTGAGGGCGCCCTCGGCGGCCTGGTCCCGGGTGAGGCAGCCGTAGGTGCGGGCGGTGGCGCCGGGCGCCGGGTCGGCCTTCCCGCCCCCGTCGCCGCCGGAGCCGGAGCAGGCGGTGAGCAGCAGCGCGGTCGCGGCCAGCGCGGTGGACAGCATGGGACGCTTCACGTTTCCCCCGTGAATCGTGCGAGTGGTGCGCGGTCGCTGCGACGGTAGGGAGCGGCCCGATCCGGGTCAATGGTCTGAACCATTCCGTTATCCCGGGGCCGGAACCGGAGCACTCCGGTCCGCTTCCCGGGTGCGGAATCGGACAGAACCGGGCCCGTACATCTGTTGCAGAGTTCCACCCCCTCCCCCGCCGGGCGCCGTTAGGCTGACGCAGCCGGACCGGAAAGGGGCGACGAGGAGCGGAAGATGACCGATGGGATGCTCAACGTCGTTCTGGGACTGGTCGCTTCGGCGATCAGTGCCGGGCTGGGCTGGCTGGCCCAGTCGCTGCGCCGGCGGCGCCGGCTGGAACGGCAGCGGGCGTTCTTCGGCCTGCCGGCCGGCGGCGAGGCGCTGCTGGTGGTCAACCGCCAGGCGTCGGCGCCGGACCCGATGAGCGTGGCGCGCGACGACGCGTACGCCCTGATGGAGCTGGCCGCGCTGGTGCGCGAGTGCGGGGCCCGCGCCACCCTGGCCGGGCACGACGAGGTCCGGCAGGGGCTGGGCGACAAGGCCGAGTTCTGCGTGGGCGGGCCGGCCGGCAACCGGCGGACCGCGGCCCACCTGGCGTCCTGGCTGCCGGGCGTGTCGTTCGCCGAACCGCCCGCCGGGGCCGGGCACCCGGTGCACACCCTGCGGGTCGGCCCGCGGGAGTTCCGGTTCCTGACCTCCACCGAGCAGCCAGGCCAGCGGGCGTACGCGCTGCTGGCCCGGGTGCACCTGCGCGAGGGCGGCCGTCCGGTGTTCGTGATAGCCGGGCAGACCGCGGTCTCCAACCGGGCCGCGGTCCGCTACCTGGCCGCGCACCACCGCGCGCTGGCCCGCGAGCACGGCCGGGACGGCGCGTTCGCGGTGGTGCTCCGGGTGGTGAACGCCCGGGCCTACGGGCCGGACGTGGTGGAGTTCGAGGCGGACGTGACGGGCGCGGCGGCCACCCGCCCGGAACCGGCGGCGGCCTGAGCCGAGCCCCGGTGTGGCGAAGACCACCCCGGCCCGCCGGGTGCTCCGGCCCTCCGGCGCACCACCGCCCCGGGCCCGCTGCCTGCGGCGCGCCGCCAACGGCCGCCGCCCGTACGGGAGTACGGCAACCGAGCGTGTGAGCACGCTCACCACCAGGGACTACTCGCCGGTAGCACCCTCCAATCCATAGACTCGACGAGGTTCGAGAAGGGAGCCACAGTGCGCAAGGTGCTCATCGCCAACCGCGGAGAAATCGCCGTCCGCGTCGCCCGGGCCTGCCGGGACGCGGGTATCGCCAGCGTCGCCGTGTACGCGGAGCCTGACCGGGACGCGCTGCACGTCCGGGCCGCCGACGAGGCGTACGCGCTGGGCGGCGACACCCCCGCCACCAGCTACCTCGACATCGCCAAGGTGCTCAAGGCCGCCGCCGACTCGGGCGCGGACGCGATCCACCCCGGGTACGGCTTCCTGTCGGAGAACGCCGAGTTCGCGCAGGCCGTCCTCGACGCCGGCCTGACCTGGATCGGCCCGCCGCCGCAGGCCATCCGCGACCTGGGCGACAAGGTCACCGCCCGGCACGTCGCCCAGCGCGCCGGCGCCCCGCTGGTGGCCGGCACCGCCGACCCGGTCTCCGGCGCCGACGAGGTCGTCGCGTTCGCCACCGAGCACGGCCTGCCGGTCGCCATCAAGGCGGCGTTCGGCGGCGGCGGCCGCGGCCTGAAGGTCGCCCGCACGCTGGAGGAGATCCCCGAGCTGTACGACTCGGCGGTCCGCGAGGCGGTCGCCGCGTTCGGCCGCGGCGAGTGCTTCGTCGAGCAGTACCTCGACAAGCCGCGGCACGTCGAGACCCAGTGCCTGGCCGACCAGCACGGCAACGTCGTGGTGGTCTCCACCCGCGACTGCTCGCTCCAGCGCCGGCACCAGAAGCTGGTCGAGGAGGCCCCCGCGCCGTTCCTCACCCCCGAGCAGAACGCCGAGCTGTACCGCGCCTCCAAGGCGATCCTGCGCGAGGCGGGCTACGTCGGCGCCGGCACCTGCGAGTTCCTGGTCTCCCAGGACGGCCTGATCTCCTTCCTGGAGGTCAACACCCGCCTCCAGGTCGAGCACCCGGTCTCCGAGGAGGTCACCGGCCTCGACCTGGTCCGCGAGATGTTCCGGATCGCCGACGGCGAGGAGCTCGGCTACGACGACCCCGAGGTCCGCGGCCACTCCTTCGAGTTCCGGATCAACGGCGAGGACCCGGGCCGCGGCTTCCTGCCCGCCCCCGGCACCGTCACGCTGTTCGCCCCGCCGTCCGGCCCGGGCGTCCGGCTCGACGCCGGCGTCGAGTCCGGCTCGGTGATCGGCCCCGCCTGGGACTCCCTGCTGGCCAAGCTGATCGTCTCGGGCGCCGACCGCAAGCAGGCCCTCCAGCGCGCCAAGCGCGCCCTGGAGGAGTTCAAGGTCGAGGGCATGGCCACCGCCATCCCGTTCCACCAGGTCGTGGTGACCGACCCGGCGTTCGCCCCCGAGGTGCACGGCTCGGACGGCCCGTTCACGGTCTTCACCCGGTGGATCGAGACCGAGTTCGACAACACCATCGCGCCGTTCGCGGGCGCGGGCCCCGACGGCGAGGAGCCCGAGGGCCGCGAGACCGTGGTGGTCGAGGTCGGCGGCAAGCGGATCGAGGTCTCGCTGCCGTCCTCGCTCGGCGTCGCCGCGGCCCCGGTCGCCGGTGCGGGCGCGGCCAAGGCCAAGCGCCGGGTCGGCGCCAAGAAGGCCGCCGCGGCGGTCTCCGGCGACACCCTGGCCTCGCCGATGCAGGGCACCATCGTCAAGGTCGCCGTCGAGGAGGGCCAGGTGGTCGCCGCGGGCGAGCTGATCGTGGTCCTGGAGGCCATGAAGATGGAGCAGCCGCTGAACGCCCACAAGGCGGGCACGATCGTCGGCCTCAAGGCCGAGGTCGGCGGCTCGGTCTCCAGCGGCGCGGCGCTCTGCGAGATCAAGGACGTCTGACCCGCCGACAGCACCGACGGCACCCTCCGAGGGGGCGGGAGTCTCAGGACTCCCGCCCCCTCCGGGCTGTCCGGGCCCTCCGGGCTGCCCGGCTCCTCCTGGCCGTCCGGCTCCTCGGAGCCGTCCGCCCCTCCGGGCTATCCGGCCGCGCCGAGCACCAGTTCCTCGACGCCGCACAGGAAGCCCGCCATCTGCGCGCGGCTCAGCAGCGCGCCGTCCGCCACCATCCGCAGCTCGACCGCTCCGGGCAACGCCACCACGTCCACCGCGACGGACACCCCCGGGCGGGCCGGGAACTCGTCCGGGAAGCTCAACTCCCGCTCCCCCGCACCCCCCTGGCCCGGCGCGTCGGCCATCAGCGCGGCCAGCGGGTCCCGGGTGTCGTTCCAGAACACCGAGTGGTCGGCCAACTCGACGCCCGCCGCCCGCAGTCCGTCCAGGTCCGCGTCCAGCCGCGGCTTGTCGTAGCCGGAGTGCCGGTAGGCGGTGAGCGCCGGGCCGTGGGCGCGGCGGACCGTCTCGGCGAAGTCCGCGGCGATCTCCGGCAGGTGGAACAGGCCCTCCTGGGCGAGCGTGGTGACGGCCTCGGCGGCCTGCTCGGTGAACCGGTTGCCGACCACCACCTGGCACAGGAACTCGCGCTGCCCGCCCAGCCGCCCCAGCTCGGTCGCGGCGGCGGCCAGCAGCACCGTGGCGTCGCCGGTGCGCAGCCGGGCGGCGGCCTCCGGGAGGGCGGCGGCCAGCGCCGGGGAGCGCAGCACCGCGTATGGGAAGGTCCGCTCCGGGTCGGGCGCGGCGGCCGGGCGGGGCAGCAGGGCGCGCGGGCCGGCGGTCAGCTTCTCCCGCCAGTGCCGGCGGGCGGCGGCGTCCCGGCGGCGGCCGCGCGCGGTGGCCTGCTCGGCGGCCTCCTCCAGCGGCTGGGCGAACTCCCGCTCGGCGCGCAGGTCCCGGGCGCTGCGCCCGGCGGCCAGCAGCATCAGGTCGCGGACGGTGCGGCGCATCCCCCAGCCGTCCGAGGCGGTGTGCGAGAGCACCAGGACGGTCTGCCGGACCAGGCCGTCGACCAGCACCAGGCCGATCCGCACCGGCCACTCGCGGGCCGGGTCGAAGGGCCGCCGGGCGTACTCGGCGAGCAGTTCCCCGGCCGCGGCGGCGGCCCGCTCGGGCGTGTCCCGGTGCAGCAGCGCCACCGGGAGGGTGCCGTCGGCGTCCACCAGCTGGACCAGGTCGCCGTCCTCCTCGACCAGCCGGGTGCGCAACGCGTCGTGCAGGTGCAGCAGTTCGGTGTAGGCGCGGAGCACCGCGGCCGGCTCCGCGCCGGGCTCGACGGGGGCGGCCAGCCGCAGGTTGTAGCGGGGCGCCTCGGCGCCGAGCCGGACCAGGGCGGAGTGGATGGCGCGCTGTCCCCAGGTCGCGGGGCCGCGTCCGCCGCGCGC
The DNA here is from genome assembly GCF_044769485.1 of Kitasatospora sp. NPDC090308. Classification (NCBI taxonomy): domain Bacteria; kingdom Bacillati; phylum Actinomycetota; class Actinomycetes; order Kitasatosporales; family Streptomycetaceae; genus Kitasatospora; species Kitasatospora sp. NPDC090308. Next base: position 19,285 of record NZ_JBIVXY010000028.1, read on the forward strand.
CTCACGCACCGTCAGTTCTGTTGTGCGGTCGAGTGTTTCGCTCGCTGCGTCCATGGGCGCAGACGCTACAAGCGGGTCGGCCGCGGCGGCCAGGGATCGGCCGCGGGCGGGCCGGAACCGGTCAGTGCGGCCGTCCGCGGCGGGGGTGGTGCTCCGGTGCCGGCGTGACCGGTGCCCCGTGCGGCGGGGCCGGTGCGCCCCGCTCAGCGGATCCGTTCGGCCAGCCGGGCGGCGGGCGGCAGGGCGCCGCCGTGCGGCGCTCCACCATGCGGGGCGGGGCGGCGCTGGCCGGGCAGCGGGCTGCCGGGGGCCAGGCCGGGCTGCGGCGGGACCGGGCGGCGGGCGGGCTGCTGGTGCCCGGCGGTCTCGGCGGTCAGGCCGAGCGAGGCCACCGAGACCTGCACCCCGCAGTCGGCGAGCGCGTGCTGCTCGCGGGAGGTGAGGTCCTCCAGCAGGGTGCGCTCGTCGGTGACCAGCCGGGTGATCGCCTCGGTGGCGACGGTCTGGAACATGCTGTCCGCGCCGAGCTTGGTGTGGTCGGCCAGCACGATCACCTCGTTGGCGGCCTGCACCAGCGCCCGGTCCACCGAGGCGGAGAGCATGTTGGCGGTGGACAGGCCGCGTTCGGCGGTCAGGCCGCTGCCGGAGATGAAGGCCTTGGTGACCCGCAGCCCGGCCAGCGACTGCTCGGCGCCGCTGCCTACCAGGGCGTAGTTGGAGCCGCGCAGGGTGCCGCCGGTCATCACCACCTCCACCCGGTTGGCGTGCGCCAGCGCCTGGGCGACCAGCAGCGAGTTGGTGACCACCGTCAGGCCGGGCACCCGGGCCAGCCGGCGGGCCAGCTCCTGGGTGGTCGTCCCGGCGCCGACCACGATGGCGTCGCCCTCCTCGACCAGGTCCGCGGCGAGGTCGGCGATGGCGCTCTTCTCGGCGGTGGCGAGGTGGGTCTTCTGCGGGTAGCCCGGGTCCCGGCTGAACCCGCCGGGCAGCACCGCGCCGCCGTGTCGGCGGTCGAGCAGCCCTTCGGACTCCAGCGCCCGGACGTCCCGGCGCACGGTGACTTCGGAGGTCTGGACGACGCGGGCCAGCTCACGGAGCGACACGGCTCCGTTGGCGCGCACCATCTCTAGGATCAACTGGCGACGTTCTGCTGCAAACACAGGACCGACGGTAACCCGAGTGACCGTCTGCTTTCAGGCGTTTGCACCTGGTAACGGGATTTGCTCACCTCGGAACGGCGCACGACCGTACAATGCGCGCTCCTCCGCCCGGGTGAGCCGGACGGTGCGCGCCCGGCTCACTCCCGCGGCCCCCCGCGCCCCTGGTCGCCCCGGGCCACCGGGGCCCGCGGGCGGCCCGCGGACGTCAGGAGCCGGCGCCCTCGCGCTTGCGGATGTGCAGCTGGCGGGCCGCCTCGGCGGTCGAACCGGACAGCGACGGGTACACCGTGAAGGCGCTCGCGACCTGCTCCACCGTCAGGTTGTTGTCCACCGCCAGCGAGATCGAGTGGATCAGCTCGGAGGCACGCGGGGCGACCACCACGCCGCCGACCACGATGCCGGTGCCGGGGCGGGCGAACAGCTTCACGAAGCCGTCCCGGATGCCCTGCATCTTGGCCCGCGGGTTGCCGCGCAGCGGGAGCTTGACCTCGACGGCGTCCATCTTCCCGCAGGACACGTCGGCGTGGGTGTAGCCGACGGTGGCGATCTCCGGGTCGGTGAACACGTTGGAGGCGACGGTCTTCAGGTTCAGCGGCTGCACCGCGTCGCCGAGCGCGTGGTACATCGCGATCCGGCCCTGCATGGCGGCCACCGAGGCCAGCATGAAGACGCCGGTGCAGTCGCCGGCCGCGTACACGCCGGGGGCGGAGGTGCGGGAGACCCGGTCCACCTTGATCTGGCCCCAGTCGTTGACCGCGACGCCGGCCTCCTCCAGGCCCAGGTCCGCGGTGTTGGGGATCGAGCCGACCGCCATCAGGCAGTGCGTGCCGGTGATCACCTTGCCGTCGGCGAGGGTCACCTCGACCCGGTCGCCCACCCGCTTGGCGCTCTCGGCCCGGGAGCGGCTCATCACGTTCATGCCGCGGCGGCGGAACACGTCCTCCAGCACCTCGGCCGCGTCCGGGTCCTCGCCCGGGAGCACCCGGTCGCGCGAGGAGACCAGCGTGACGTTCGAGCCGAGCGCCTGGTACGCACCGGCGAACTCGGCGCCGGTGACGCCGGAGCCGACCACGATCAGCTCGCGCGGCAGCTCCTCCAGGTCGTACACCTGCGTCCAGGCCAGGATCCGCTCGCCGTCCGGCTGCGCGTCGGGCAGCTCGCGCGGGCGGACGCCGGTGGCGATCAGCACCGCGTCGGCGCGCACCGACTCGGTGCCGCCGTCGGCCAGTTCGACCAGCACCTCGCGGGAGCCGTCGATCGCCTGGCCGCCGCCGCCCAGCCGGCCGCGACCGCGCAGCACGGTGACGCCGGCCCGGGTGACCGCCTGGGTGATGTCGTGCGACTGGGCGATCGCCAGCCGCTTGACGCGCCGGTTGACCTTGCCGAGGTCGACGCCGACCACCCGGGCCGGGTCGGCCGGGTCCGCCGTGCCGTCCGCGACCAGGATGCCCAGTTCCTCGTAGGAGCTGTCGAAGCTGGTCATCACCTCGGCGGTGGCGATCAGCGTCTTGGACGGCACGCAGTCCGTCAGCACCGCCGATCCGCCCAGACCGTCGCGGTCGACGACGGTCACCTCCGCGCCGAGCTGGGCGGCCACGAGGGCCGCCTCGTATCCGCCTGGTCCGCCACCGATGATCACGATCCGAGTCACGTGCCCCATTCTCCCGCATGCCGGAACCGATTCCACGCCGGGGCCGTTGTTGTTCCCCTCTCACTCGCCTCCCGGCCGCCTTCCGGCCGTCTCCCGCCCTCCCTCCCGTCCCCTCCGCCTCCCGTCCCCCGCCCGCCTCACGGGATCGGCCGGTCCGCCGGACCGAGGCCCCCGCCGACGGCCCGCCGGACACCGTGCGGGCGCCCTCGCCGGTCCCAGGTGCTGCCGTCGGTCTGCGCGCCGCGACGATCGCGCCGGTGGGCGTCGGGTTGCCGCCGGCCGGCCGTGGTGACCGCGACCGCGAGCAGCACCGCCGCCACGGCCGGCCCGCCCACCGCCACCGGTGGTCGTCGCACCGGGACGCCCCCGTCCGGCGCGCACCCCGCCCCCGGTCCGGCGGGTCCGCCCGCGGGGCCCCCTCCACCGCGGGCCCGCCCCCGGCGCGCAGCCCGGCGGGCCGTCCGGCTCCCGTAGGCTGGCGCCATGTCGCTCTACGCCGCCTACGCCACCAACCTCGACGCCCGGCAGATGTCCCGCCGTGCCCCGCACTCCCCGCTGCGCGGCACCGGCTGGCTGCCCGGCTGGCGGCTGACCTTCGGCGGTGAACAGCTCGGCTGGGAGGGCTCGCTGGCCACCGTGGTGGAGGACGAGAAGGAGCAGGTCTTCGTCTCGCTCTACGACGTCGCCCCGATGGACGAGGAGGGCCTGGACCGCTGGGAGGGCGTGCAGCTCGGCATCTACCGCAAGGTGAAGCTGCGGGCCCAGACCCTGGACGGCGAGGTCGCGGTCTGGACGTACGTGCTCAACGACTACGAGGGCGGACTGCCGGCCGCCCGCTACCTGGGCCTGATCGCGGACGCGGCGGAGAGCGCCGGCGCCCCCGACGACTACGTCCTGGACCTGCGCCGCCGGCCCTGCTGAGGCCGTCCGCCTCCCGCACCGCCGCTTTTCCCGTTCCCGCCCTCCCCTTGCCCCGCGCTTTTCCCGCCGTCCCCCAGCTTTCTCCCCGCTTTCTCCCCGCTTTCTCCCGGGTGCTTTCCCTCCCCGCTCCGCACTTTCCTCCCGGTCGACGTCCCCGGCCGGGGAGGAATCCTGTCGTTCCACGCAATCCGGGTAACGATCCGGCATGCCCTGGGCGTGCTGTCTACGCGCGTAGGCAGATGTGACCTATCCTCGACCGTGTGAACGCATCTCCTCAGACGGTCGTCTCCGCCGACCCCTACGCCGCTGCCCGGGCCGCCGCCGACCGGCTGCGCGAACTCACCGGCGCCGAGCGCCACGACGTCGCCCTGGTGATGGGCTCCGGCTGGGTGCCGGCCGCCGACGCCCTGGGCGAGACACTCGCGGAATTCCCGGTCACCGACCTGCCCGGCTTCCCCGCCCCCGCGGTGGCCGGCCACGCCGGGACCATCCGCTCGGTGCGGATTCCCGGCGGCGGCGAGCGCCGCGCACTGGTCTTCCTCGGCCGCAACCACTACTACGAGGGCCACGGCGTGGCCACCGTGGTGCACGGCGTGCGCACCGCCGCCGCGGCCGGCTGCCGCACCGTCGTGCTCACCAACGGCTGCGGCGGCCTGCGCCAGGGCTGGGTCCCCGGGCAGCCCGTGCTGATCAGCGACCACATCAACCTGACCGCGGACTCCCCGATCGTCGGCGCCAACTTCGTCGACCTCACCGACCTGTACTCCAAGCGCCTGCGCGCCCTGTGCCGCGAGGTCGACCCGACCCTCGACGAGGCCGTGTACGTGCAGTTCCGCGGCCCGCACTACGAGACCCCGGCCGAGGTCAACATGGCCCGGGTGATCGGCGGCGAACTGGTCGGCATGTCCACCACCCTGGAGGCCATCGCCGCCCGCGAGGCCGGCGCCGAGGTGCTCGGCATCTCGCTGGTCACCAACCTGGCCGCGGGCATCACCGGCGAACCCCTCAACCACGCCGAGGTGCTGGAGGCCGGCCGGGCCTCCGCCGAGCGGATGGGCACCCTGCTGGCGAAGGTCCTGGAGCGGATCTGACACCCCGGCGGGAGCCCGACTCCCGCCCCGCACGGCAGTTCTGACGGAGAATCGGGAACCGTGACGGCGAGCAGCACACGACGGCGGACCGGCCCCGACCCCACGGGACCGGTCCGCCGTCGCGGCTCCGGCACCGCAGCCCCGCCCGGCCGCCGCAGGCCCACACCGCCACGCACCACCTCTCGCACCTCCCTCCTCGCACTTCCCTCCTCTTCTCCTCTCCTCTCTCGTCCTCTCGTCCTCCACACCCAGGGAGCGGGCCGCATGCCGAAGGCACCCACCACCGACCTCTTCGACCGGGCCCGCGCCTGGCTGGCCGAGGACCCCGACCCGCAGACCCGCGCGGAGCTGACCGCGCTGCTGGCCGCCGCCGAGGGGCCGGAGGCCGAGTCCGAGGAGCGGATCGCCTGGTCCCGGCTGGCCGAACGCTTCGCCGGGCGCCTGCAGTTCGGCACCGCCGGGCTGCGCGGTGAGCTGGGCGCCGGGCCGATGCGGATGAACCGCGCCGTGGTGATCCGGGCCGCCGCCGGCCTGGCCGCGTACGTCCGGAAGAACCCGGCGCTCGGCGACCTGGTGGTGATCGGCTACGACGCCCGCCACAAGTCGTACGACTTCGCGCTCGACACCGCCGCCGTGGTGGTGGGCGCCGGGCTGCGCGCCGCGCTGCTGCCCCGCGCGCTGCCGACGCCCGTCCTGGCGTTCGCGATCCGGCACCTGGGCGCGGCGGCCGGCGTGGTGGTCACCGCCAGCCACAACCCGCCGCAGGACAACGGCTACAAGGTGTACCTGGGCGACGGTTCGCAGATCGTCCCGCCCGCGGACGCCGACATCGCCGCCGAGATCGACGCGCTGGGCGCGCTCGCCGACGTCCCGCGCGCCGAGTCCGGCTGGGAGGTGCTCGGCGACGACGTCCTCGCCGCCTACCTCGCCCGCGCCGCCGCCGTCCTCGACCCGGCCGGGCCGCGCGACCTGGCCACCGTCTACACCCCGCTGCACGGCGTGGGCCGCGACGTGCTGCTCGCCGCGTTCGCCACCGCCGGGTTCCCGGCGCCGACCCTGGTCGCCGAACAGGCCGAGCCGGACCCGGACTTCCCCACCGTCGCGTTCCCCAACCCGGAGGAGCCGGGCGCGATGGACCTCGCCTTCGCCACCGCCCGCGCGGCCCGCCCGGACCTGGTCATCGCCAACGACCCGGACGCCGACCGCTGCGCCGTCGCCGTCCCCACCGCCGACGGCGACTGGCGGATGCTGCGCGGCGACGAGGTCGGCGCCCTGCTCGGCGCGGCCCTCGCCGCCAAGACCACCGACGGCGTGTTCGCCACCACCATCGTCTCCTCCACCCTGCTCGGCAGGATCGCCGCCGCGGCCGGGCTGGGCTACGCCGAGACGCTCACCGGCTTCAAGTGGATCGCCCGCGCCGAGGACATCCGCTACGGCTACGAGGAGGCCCTCGGCTACTGCGTCGACCCGGACGGCGTCCGCGACAAGGACGGCATCACCGCCGCCCTCCAGATCGCCGAACTCGCCGCCGGGCTCAAGCGCGACGGCCGCACCCTCACCGACCTCCTCGACGACCTCGCCCTCACCCACGGCCTGCACGCCACCGACCAGCTCTCCGTCCGGGTCGACGACCTCACCGTCATCACCGACGCGATGTCCGCCCTCCGCGACAAGCCCCCGGTCGAACTCGCCGGCCTCACCGTCACCCGCGCCGACGACCTCACCACCGGCACCCCCGACCTCCCCCCCACCGACGGCCTCCGCTACCACCTCGACGGCCCCGCCATCACCTCGGCCCGCATCGTGGTCCGCCCCTCCGGCACCGAGCCCAAGCTCAAGTGCTACCTCGAAGCCGTCCTCCCCGTCCCCACCCCGGCCGACCTCCCGGCCGCCCGCCGCCGCGCCCAGGCCCTCCTCGACGCCCTCAAGCAGGACTTCGCCCTCGCAGCGGGCCTCGCCTGACCGCACCTCAACTCCCCCGAGGGGTCCGGACGGTGATGTCCGGGCCCCTCCGGCGTTCCACCCGACCGCCGGCACTACGATCGGTCCGCACCCGCACGGCCCGCCGCCCCGGAGCGTGGCCGCGAAGCCGCGGGGCCACGGAGAAGGGGAACGCCGATGGAACCGCTCTTCGCCGACGAACCAGAGCCCGACGACGTCGACCGGCGACAGTCCGCGCTCCTCGACGCCGTCCGCCGCGGCGGGCCCGTCGACACCCCGGACGCCGACCTGTGGCGGGTCGGCTGGGCGACCGGCGTCGACCTGGACCCCCGGATGGTGTGGCAACTCCGGGTCGGCCCCGTGGTGGCCACCGCCTGGGGCGAGATCGACGGCCGACCGCTGCTCGCCACCGCCGTCGAGATCGAGGAACGGCCACCGGCCGAGCCGAAGCAGCGGCGGCACCGGCTGGAGGTCCGGGACGTGCTGTCCGGCCGGGTCCGTACGGTGGACTGCGAAGTACCCGTCCGCGTCCTGGCATTCGCGCCCGACGCGTCGGAACCGCTGCTGATCTCCGGACACACGGACGGCACGGTGCGGACATGGGCCCTCGCGGACCTCACGCACCGCCGGGCGCTCGATGCCGGTGAGCGCCCGCACACCCTGGCGGTCCTCGGCCGCGGATCAGACACCCGACTGCTGGTGGGCACTGACTGGGGCGGCCTAGGACTCTGGAACCTGGCGACCAGCGACCGGCTCCGTCTCCCGCACCTGCCGCCCGTCTCCGGGATCAACTCCGGCCCCCTCCCCGACGGGAGCCCGGTCGTCCTGCTCGCCGACGACGGAGTCCTGCTCTGGCACCCGGACGGGGACGGCGTCCACCGGCTCCCCGTTCCCGACACACTGCTCCCGGTCCAGAGCGCGACCCTGTCGCTCTCGGCCGGACGGGAGGTGCTGACAGTCCTCGACCAGTCCCACGTCTGCGCCACCATTGACCTGACGACGGGTCGGCACCAGATCCTCACGGCCCACCGGAACACGTTTCCGGACCAGCTGATGCAGTCCGAACTGGGCTGGGGCGCCGACCTCCACCCGACGGTGACGGGGTCCGTCCTCGCGGTGCCGGTCAAGTGGCAGGTCCACCTCTGGAACGTGCACACCGCAGAGCCGGCCGGTCCGCCCCTCACCGGTCCCGTGGCACGGGCGGCGACCACGGCCGTCCGCCGGCAGGGGCGCGACCTCCTGCTGACCTCCTCCGAGCAGGACGGTGTGGTCGCGCTCTGGGATCCGTCCGTCCCGGCGGATTCCAAGCCCGGACATCGGCAACGCCTCGTCGCCGTCACTGTCGCCGGACCGGACGGGGTGGTGGTCAGCGCTGACGAGGGCGGCACCTTGGTGGCCCGCCGTGCGGCCGACGGCTCCCTGCTCGCACCGCCCCTCGCCACCGACGTCGTGGGGACCGGAGCCCTGGCCTCCTGGACCGAAGACGGCCGTCCGCACGCCGCCACCGGGGCCGGCTCCCCGCACGCACCCGACCTGCTCCTGCGCCGCTGGGACCTGGCATCGGGCAGTTCGGTCGGCACGCCGATCCGTACCGACAGCGCGACCGTCCGCTGGATCGCCCACCGGCGCCTGCGCGTCGGCAACGCACTGGTCGTCCACGGGTACGGGGACATCGCCTTGCTGGGCACCGCCGACGGGGCACCACTCGCCACGATCTCCGTGGACACCCGGACGAACACCACCGGATTCGCCGTCGGCACACTCGACGGGCGGGCGATCGCCGCCCTGTCGTCCTACGACGAACCGGCCCGCCTCTTCGACCTGGACGACCCGTCGTCCGGATCGGAGATCCTGCCGGGAACGGAGGGCCACCCCGTACTGGCGATCCTCGACGGCCGACTCGTGACCGTCCGTTCCGAGGACGCGGCGGACGGCGCCACCGCACTCCGAGCCTGGGACCGCGCGGGCCGACCGGCGGGACCCGAGATCGACGGCCGGGCCGCCGTCACCGCCGTCGCGGGCCACGGGTGGCCCCAGCTGTACGTGGCCCGTACCGATCACACCCTCACCGTCGTCGACCTGAGCACCGGCGAGCCCTCGACCCGGCCTCTGCTGCTGCCCGGCCCCGCCACGTGCCTCGCAGCCACCTCCGACGGCGTGCTGGTCGGATTCGGCCAGGACCTCGCGCTCGTGTGTCCACCGGTCCGGGGACGCCGCTGAGAAAGGAACGGGGTACCCCTGGGCGGGCACCCCGTTTCGTGCTTCTCTTCAGCCGTTCACTGCTATCCCGTGAACTTGATCTCCTCCCACTTCTGGAACTTCAGGCCGTGATTCGCGAATGCCTCTTCGGCAATGGATCGCAGCGAGCAGAAATCGCCTCCCAGGCTCCTGGCCTTGTAGTGGCCGGAGCCGTTGTTGGCCATCGTGATCACGCCGTTCGCATCCACGTCGAACTGCCCGGCCAAGTACACGGGTTGGTTGTCGGAGAGTGAAGTGTGGCCGGCGTATCCCTTGATGCGGGACGCCACCCGGTCGGACATGGCGTGGAACGAGCCGTCCGTACGGACCACGTAGATGTAGCTCCCCTCATCCAGCTTCCGCGGCTTATCGGGGGTCCCCAGCTTGACCTTCTTCGCCGCATCGCGCGACTCGAGCATGGGTTGGGGGGACGAGTTGCTCGGCCCGTCCGGGTGGTTCTCGACCTTGTCGCGGCCGGGCTCCCACTCCTTCTTCTCGCAGTTGTGCACCAGGAGCGAGGTGGCGCCCGACTTGACGTAGTAGGTGTGGACGTCGGCCACGGTCAAGTCGTGGGTGACGGCGGTCCGGTGGTAGTTGCGGACCTCCGTGACCGTGACGGTGCCGCCGTCGAGGGTCTGGACCTGGTCGCCGGGGGCGAGGTCGTGGGCCTCGGTCCAGCGCTTGGTGGTGACGTCCCACAGCGGGTGGTGCCAGGTGGTGGTGAGGGTGATCGAGCCCTGTTCGGTGCCCTCGGCCTGGAGTGTCAGGTCGGTGAAGTCCCGGTCGTCAGGGGTGGTGATGGTGGCGACCACGGACTTCGCTCGGGTGACCCCGGTCTGGGGGTCGGTGGCCTTGACCTGGTCGCCCTCCTGGAGCTGGTCGATGGCCTTGGTGGTGCCGTCGGCCAGTTCGACCGGGGTGCCCGCGAGGAAGCTGTGGCAGCCCGGTGAACTACTGGAGGGTTCGTCGACCGTCGGTTTCGCGTCCTCGGCGGCCTTGGCCGCCTGTTGTTCGGCTTCGAGTGCCTCGTGCTCGGCCTTCCGGGCGACGGTGAGTGCCTCTTCGGCGCCCTTGGCGATGCGTTCGGCGCTGCGGATGGCGCTGTAGGCCTTCTCGCCTTCCCGCCAGAGTTTGAACGCCTTGATGCCGACCTTGACGGCCTTGAAGACCTTGGTCCACGGGACGAAGTTCAGGGCCGTGTTGATGCAACCCATCACGTCGCCCTTGGTGAAGCAGTCTCGGGCGTCGTTGAAGCCGATCAGGTCGCCGACCACGTCGACGATCTTGCTGATCAGTTCCTCTCGTGCCTGCTTCGCCTTGGCCAGGGCCTCGTCGGCGGCCTGCTTCTGCCGCATGGCGTCGTTGGAGGCGTTCTGCGCGGCCTTGGCTGCCGGGCTGGTGCTGGTGCCGCCGCTGCCGTCCGAGCCGCTGCCGTTGCCACCGCCTCCGCCACCGCCTCCGCAGATGCCGTTGCAGACGCCGGGGGTCGGGTCCGGGTCGCGCATGAGGCCGTTCGGGTCGGAGCCGTCGACCGGGTTGTTGCCGGCGTAGGCGTAGCCGTTCCAGGACTGCGGATCGGATTCGTTGAACACCGGGTCGACGGAGAGGAAGCGTCCCGTCTTCGGATCGTATTGCCGGGCACCGAGGTTGGTGAATCCGGTGTCCTGGACGGTGCCGCCGACGAAGCCCTTGCTGCCGGCCCAGACCCCGGTGCCGGGCTGGGTGCCGCGGGCGTTGCCGAAGGGGTCGGTGGGGCGCCGGACCACGTTCAGGTTGGCGGCGTCCATCTGGACGCCGGCCGTGCCGTGCGGATCGGAGGACTGGTAGTAGAGGGCGGTGCCGCCGCCGTCGGAGATGGTGCGGGTGACGGTCAGTCCGCCGGGTGCGGCGTAGTAGCGGGTGGCGGACAGCTTGTGGGTGGCGGTGTCGAGGGTGACCTCGTCGGTGCCCAGGTAGAGGGTGGTCTTGCCGCCGACCCGGCGGATCAGCTGGTTGCCGCTCGCGTCGTAGACGTAGCTGGTGTCACCGGCGGTCCCGGTTCCGTGGACCTTGGCGAGCTTGCCCTGGTTGTCCCAGGTCAGTGTCTTGGTGCCTGCGGTGTCGGTGATGGAGGCGGTGTTGCCGGCCGCGTCGTAGGTGGACGTGGTGACCTTGCTGGTGCCGTTCGCGCTGGTCGTGGAGGTGAGCAGGGCGTGCGGACCACCGGTGCCGCCGCTGGTGGCCGGGTCGGTGGACGGGGTGTTGGGGCCGGTCGCGAAGGTCTGGTCGGTCTGCTTGTCGTTGACGACCGCGCCGGTGGTGTCGTGCTGGACCAGCTTGGTGCGGTTGCCGGTCAGGTCGTAGGAGTAGGACTGCCAGTACGGGGCCGGGCCGCCGATCCGCGCGGACGCGGTGAGCGCCGTCGGCTCGGTGGCGTCGGTGCAGCCGCCGATGCCCTGCACCGAGGGTGCCGGGGCGGTGGCGGTGGTGCCCTTGTCGGTCCACGCCGCGGTGAGACGGCCGAGGTAGTCGTAGGTGAAGCACTGCAGGTCGGTGTTGGTACCGTCCTGCACCGTCTTCGCCGACGTGATCGATCCCGTCTTGCTGTAGGTGTAGTTGGTGAGGTCGACGTGGGTCGTGGCCGAGGTCTGCTTGTCCAGGGTGGACTGCACGACGCGGCCGGTGGCCGGGTCGTACTGCTGGGTGGAGACGACCTGCTTGCCGGACTTGCCGATGGTGGTGCGGGTGGCGCGGCCGAACGCGTCGTACTTCATGTCCTGGACGTAGTAGTCCAGTCCGCTGGAGGTCTGGAAGTTGCCGTCGATGTCGTAGGAGTTGCCGACGGTCTCGGCCTTCAGCCCGGCCAGGGACGGCATCTTGGTCTTCTCCAGCAGTCCCAGGACCGGGGAGTAGCTGAAGGACAGGGTGTAGGTGGTGGGGAGTTGCGACTCCGTGCCGATCGTCGGGATCGTCATCGACGTCCCGGTCGGCCGGTAGTTGAGGTCGTAGCCGGTGACCGTGCTGACGTACGCGACCTTGGCGGTCCCGTCAGGGGTGTCGGCGTAGACGGTCGAGCTGTCGGGCTTGCCCAGGACCTGCGCGTCGTACGTCCACGCCGCGAGCTTCTTGCTCGTGTCGGTGGTGTCGGTCCCGTCGTACTGCGCCACCGGACGGCCCAGCAGGTCGTACGTCGTACTGGTCGACTTGCCGCGTGCGTCGGTGACGGTGGTGACGTGCCCGGCCCGGTCGTGGGCCATGCTCGCCGTGCCGGTGTCAGGATCGGTCGAGCCGGTCTGCTGGCCGAGCTGGTCGTAGCTGTACGTCCACCGGTGCGGCGGGTTGCTGCTGTCCTGGCGCCAGCTCGGCCGGCCCGCCAGGTCGTACCCGTAGGTGGTCGCGTCGTAGGCCCCGGTCGGGGTGTTGGTCTTGTACTGCCGGGACTCCACGGTGGCGCCGGTGGCGTCGGTGATCTCCGCGACGGCGTAGCCGCCGGCGGGCGCGGTGCTCTCGGTGCGTTCGGCGCCCGGGTAGGACACCGTGTTGCGCCACTGCTCCTGGCCGTAGGACATGAACTTGCTGGCGGTGACGCGGCCGAGGCCGTCGTACTCGTTCCAGGTCTGGTGCGGGACTTGGGAGTCCTGCGGGAGGAAGACCTCCGGGACGGGGCCGGAGTCGGGGTTGTAGTAGGACGGGGTGGACTTGATCTGCCAACCGTGCGAGTCGAAGGTCGACTCGGAGATCAGACGGCCGATCTGGCCCTGGACCGGCACCGACTGCGACTGGCGGACCCGCCCGAGGCCGTCGTAGATCTGCAGGCTCTTGGCGTAGGTGCCGTCCTCGCGGATGCTCTCGCTGGTGACGATCGACGGGGACGCCGAACCGTTCAGCGCGTAGGTGAACTTCCGGTTCGGGGTGTCCTTGCCGTCGGTGTCGGCCGGGTCTCGGCCGGGCAGCCAGACCGCGGTGAGGCGGCCCAGCGCGTCGTAGGCCTCCAGTGTGGTGCGGCCGTTCTCGTCGACCAGCTTGGTGGGCAGGCCGCGAGCGGGGTCGATGACGGTGGTGGACTTCCAGCCGAGCGGGTTGGTGACCTCGACCTTGGAGGGCAGTTCGCCGGTGGCGGGGGTGTACGCCGTGGTGGTGGTCGCGCCGTTCGGGTGGGGGTCGTCGGTGCGGTTGGGGTCGGTGGTGGCGACCTGGCGGCCGTAGTCGTCGTACCGGGCCCTGGACATCACCTTGTAGTTCGCGGTGTTGTTCGCACCGTACGACTCCAGGACCTGGTTCTCGGTCTGGTCCGCCCTGTCGCCGATGGTGCCGAGCGCCCGGCCGTCGTAGACGGTCAGCGCGTCGGAGATGGTGTTGGTGGGGTCGGGCGTCTGGTCGCAGGAGCCGGCCAGGGTGAGTACCCGGAAGGGGAGCTCGACCAGCGCCGGGTTGCTGCCCGAGGCGTAACCGACCCTCGTGCACTGGCGCTGCGGCAGCCCGCTGAGCGAGGTGTCGCCGAGGACGTCCGTGGTCAGGACGCGTCCGGCGTGGTCCTCGTCGTAGGTGGCGGTGCGCTCGGTGGTGCGCCACTGGCCGTTGGACAGTAGCGAACGGGTCTTCACGTCGGCCGTGTTGACGTACCGGGCCGTGACCTTCGGCAGGTTGCCGGTCTGGGTGTGGGTCGCGGTGGTCTTGGAGAGCCAGGGGGTGGTGAGTTCGCCACCGACGACCTTGGCGCCGGGTGCGTCAGACTCGTAGTTCTGGGTCTCCCGGACGAATCCGGCCAGTTCCTCGGCGTCGGTGATCGACTCGCCCCAGCTGTCGGTGACCTGTCCGCCCATGCCGCGCAGGAAGGTGCTGACCGACTTGGTGCGCGGGCCGTCCGAGCCGGATCCCGTCGTGGTGGTGACGGTCTGGTATCCGCGGAAGTTGTCGTAGGTGCGGGTGTCGTCGTCCGCGAACTCGGAGTCGTTGCGGTGCCAGGCCGCGCCACCGCCGTAGCTGTACCGGGTCTCCTTGGCCACGGTGGAGCTGGTGACCGGCGATGATTCGGTGATCGAGGCGACCAGGTACTTGTGGAACCAGTCGTCGATCGGCTTGGTGCCGGCCGTCGAGCCCGGCGGGACCCACTTCACCGGCATGCAGGCCATGGTGTTCCCGGCCTCGGAGGCCGGCATGGTGTGGTTGGTGCGGGAGCACTCGACCGGCTTGTAGGTGACGGTGATCCGGCCACCGGTCTCGGTGGTGATCGCCTTCATCCGGGGGCGGTTGAACTGCGAGACCGCCGGGACGAGGCCGTCGACCCGGTTCGGCAGCTGGTCGGCCTCGAAGGAGACGGCGGGCACCGGCAGGTCGGCCTGTCCGTTCTTGCCGGTGCGCTCGATCGAGTTCAGCCACAGGGTCGGCGCGGTGCCGTCACCGGGGTCGGAGAAGATCTGGTGGAGTTCCCAGGAGTCCACCACCCGGGCGGCGCCGCTGACGTACACGGCGGTCTCGACCTTGGTGAGCCGCTTGGAGGTCCAGAACGACGGGCCGTAGTTGGTGCAGGCTCCGGACGAGGTGCAGGCCTGGTCGAGCGGGGTGTCCGGCCAGGAGGACTGGTTGGCCGCCACGCGCTGGGCCTCGCTGCAGGCGAACGTCTCGGTGGGGAAGCAGCGTTCCTCGGTGCCGAAGGTGATCTTCGCCGCGGGGTTGCCGGCCCCCTTGGACGCGATCTGGTCGGAGAGCCGCAGACCGTACTGGATCTGCGAGACGTTGGAGTACCGGTCGTACGCGGTGCGGGTGCCGGTGCCGTTGTTCTGGCCGCCGCCGCGCGCGTAGTAGTTGGACTCCTTGGCGTACTGGTACTTGATCAGGTTGCCGTGGAGGTCGACGATGTAGTCGAGGTTCCACTGCCAGCCCATCTGGCACCAGGAGGCCGCACCCGTCGAGGACTTGTAGCAGGGGTCCCCGGTGTGCGGATGGTACACCGGCACGGTGTTGACCGAGTTGCTGGCGGAGTCGGTGCCGTCGCCACCGGGCAGGTGGTTGGCGCCGAAGTAGTACTGGGTGCCGTCGGTGGTGGTGACCTTGAAGCCCTCGCCGTTCCAGGCCCCGTTGTTCAGGCCGGTCAGCGGGGTGATCAGGGTGCCGTCGTCGCCCTGCAGCCGCAGTACACCGGTGGTGTCGTCCTTGACCACCAGTCCGGCGTGACCGGCCAGGTTGAGCTGGAGCGACTGCCCGGCCCAGCACTCGTCGCCGGACGTGTCGATGCCGGACTTGGCGCACGGCTTGTACGAGCGGGAGATCGAGCCGGCCGAGTAGTCCCAGCCGTCGCCGATCCAGCCCGACTGCGAGTTGTCGGCAGCGGTGCGCCCGTCCACCGACGAGGAGTCGTAGCCCAGCATCACGCTGGGGGCGGCCCCGCCGAGCGCGGTCGGCATGTCGAAGGTGTACGAGTAGGTGAAGTTGCCGGAGTTGGAGCCGGCGCTCCAGGCCGCGGACGGGCTGATCGGCGTCGCCGCGAAGGAGCCGGAGGGACCGGAGGATTGGGTCTGCAGGGACAGCAGCATCGCGCCGGAGGAGGCGGTGGGGGCCTGCTCGACGAACCCGGCCTGCACGGCCGCGCCGGTGGCGCCGCCGTCGAGCGCCGTGCGGGTGGTGCCCGCGGCCGGTGCCTCGGGCAGTTGCACGTCGGCGGTCAGTAGGCCGGCCGGCGATTCGAGGGTGAACGGCACCGGGGTGCTGGTCCGGCACTCCGGCTTGTCCGGTGTGGTGAGCGCGCACTCGGGCAACCGCACCAGCCGGGCCCGGTCGGACCACATCGCGTTGCCGGTCAGCGCCTTGACGTCCAGCGAGACCTGGAGCCGGTGGCCACCCCCGGCCGAGCCGCCGGCCCCCTCCAGCTCGACCACCGGGCCGGCCGAGCCGGCCGCCCTGGCCCTGTCCTCGTCCAGCAGGTCGACCTTGACCGTCGGCGGGCCGGCGGCCTCCTCCTTCGCCGTGCCGAGGTCGGACAGGAACACCGGCAGGTCGCCGGCCCGGACCTTGGCCTTGCCCCCGGACGACGGGGCGGCTCCGCCGCTGAGCCGACGGGCGGCCTCCTGCTCCTGCGACACGTCGGTGACCGGGACGGTCGCCGATCCGGCCTTCGCCGGGGCCGCGGTGGACTGCTTCCACTCCCGCGGCACTCCGCCGCCGCTGGTGCCGCCGCTCTTGCCCTCGGACCGGCCGGACACCGAATCCGTCTGCTGCAGCGGCGTGGTGGGCGGAACCCACACCTTCGGCGCCTTCTCGGCGAACGCCGGTGGCGCGCCGAGCAATGACCCCGTCACGGCCATGAGCGTCAGCATCCCCACCGCCCGGTACCGGCCTCTCAGCCGGTGCCGGAGCGGGGTGCGTGCACGCTGTGCCTCCATCTCGATCTCCCCAATCCAGTGAAGAACACGCACAAATGACGCCCAGTCACGAAACGGGGCGTCATGGAGCAAGTGCAGTGGTCGACATGAGAATCTAGGGATCGAAGACCGGTCGACACCAGGCCCGAACGGCCAAATTCACCATCCCGTTATACAGCCCTCCGCCGAATCGGAGCAGCTCAAGAAATAGCGGGCACAAGCCTTTCGAAGTGCGCTTGAAACCGCCTCGGCGGAATTACTCCGGGGAATTCCCGGAGGGATTTCCGAGGCGGTGGGACCGACCGAGGGCGCGGGAGCGCCCTCGGTCGGTCCGGTCGGACTGTCCGTCAGGCGGCCGTCCCCAGGCTCCAACGCTGCGGGTAGGTCTGGTTGCAGTCCCAGATCTGCAGCCGCGTCCCGTTGGTGACGGTGCCGTTCGGGAGGTCCAGGCAGCGGCCGGACATCGGGTTGTAGAGGGACCCGTCGGCCCGGAAGACCCACTGCTGGGCGGGGTTTCCGTCGCAGGTCCACAACTGGATCCTGGTGCCGTTGCCGGTGGCGCCGCCGGTGACGTCGAGGCAGCGGCTGAGGATCTTGACGGTGCCGTTCGGCTGCGCGGTGGCCTTCTGCGCGGCGCTGTCACCGCAGTCCCAGATCTGGATCGCGGCGCCGTCGACATCCGTGCCGTTGTTGGCGTCCAGGCACTTGTTGGAGCCGATCGCGGCCGGCAGGTCGATCGCGAGCCGGTTGGTGACGCTGCCCGGATCGGTCGCGGAACCGTACAGCACGACGTCGCTGACGCTGCCGTTGAACGAGGCCGCGTACGCGCCCGCGTTCTGGTAGTTGCCGATCACCAGCGGTGCGGCGTAGCCGAACTTTCCGGTGTGCACGGCACTTCCGGCGAGCATGCCGTTGACGTACAGCGTCATGACCCCGGTGCCGGCGTTGTAGCTGGCGGTCAGGCGGTCCCAGCGGCCCTGCTGGTAGCGGGCGGCGGCGGTCCCGCTGGACGAGGTGGTGTCGTAGCTCTTGTTCACGCTGTCGGCGGTGGCCATCGAGAAGTGCCAGTTGGCGTCCTGGCCAGGCTCGAGGGTGAAGCCGCTGGAGAGCGTGCCCTTGGTGGACAGCACCGGCCCCTGCCGGGTGCCGTCCGCGGTGCCGGGCTTGGCCCAGACGCTGACGGTGAAGGACTTCGAGGTGTCGACCGTGAGCCTGCTGGTCTGGGACGCCGCGTAGTCGATCACCGAGCCCGAGTCGATCCCGTTGTCGCCCTTGCCGGCGAAGTGGGCGACGCGGGTCTCCTTGCCGTTCACCGTGTCGGCCGGGAAGCCGACCGCGGGGCTGGCCGTCATCGGGTACTTGCCGTACACGTCGGTGACGGCGGAGCCGTCGAGCTTGATCCGGCCGAGCGCGCGCCGGGTGTCGCCCTGGTCGCCCGGGGTGGCGGCGAAGCCGGTGACCGTGGGGGAGCCGGTGACCGCGGTGCCGGGCCAGACCTTGAGGTGGTTGGCGGAGTCGAGGGCCCAGAGGTCGGGCAGGCCGTCCTTGGTGGCGTCGCCGCTGGAGCCGATCTTCGGGTAGGCCGCGACGGTGAACTTCTGGGCGCCGACCACCCGGGCCCTGCTGGTCGGGTCGGCCAGGTTGCCGAAGTCCAGGTAGCCGCCGGCGTTGAGCCCGATGTCGTAGGCCCGGATGGTGCCGTCGGTCCGGTCCCTGGTCCACAGTGTGGGCTGGGAGGTGCCGGAGGCGTTGCCCGGGTTGATCAGCTCGTAGTTGTCCCAGTTGGCTCCGGAGACCTTGAGCGCGGGCGCGTCGATCTTGTTGGTGGGGTCGGTGCGGTAGAGCCACAGGCTGCCGCCCTCGACCGTGAGGATCGAGGTCTGGTTGACGGTGGTCAGGGTGTCGTCGTCGTTGAGGCCGGCGTTCAGCGAGCCGAGGGAAGCCACCTGGGTCAGACCGGTCCAGTTGCCGCTCCAGCCGCTGGGCGCCGTGGTGAGCGCTTTACCGCCGCTGTCGACCCACAACGTCGGTTTGGCCAGCAGCACGGGCGCCTTGAAGGTGCCGTCGCCGTTGTTCTGGTACAGGTAGAGGTTCCTGGCCAGCGATGTTCCGCCCGAAGTCGCGTTGGTCCATACGATCGCGTCGTCGACCGTCATCTCGCGCAGGGCGCCGAGGTGGGTGGTCCGGACGGTCACACCCGCGGCCGGGTCGCTCTTCCAAGTGGTACCGCCGGGCGCGAGGCCGAGCGGGGCCGCCTGGAAGCTGGTCGCGTCGCTGTCCAGGTCCACGATCCGCAGGTTGCCGAGGTCGTCGGGAAGCAGGATGTCACCGCGGCCGTCGTTGTCGAGGTCGCCGGGGGTGCCGGTGCCGATGCTCAGGTCCCAGGCCACGTAGAAGGTGTACGGCATCGGCTGGCTGTAGTTGCCGGCCACGTCCATCGCCTGCACGAACAGGGTGTTGGTGCCCCACTTGCTCGGGGTGAACGAGAAGGTGCCGGAGGCGCCCTTGATCACGCCGTCCTTGTCGGGTGTGCCCGCGGCGTCGCAGGACCAGCCGGTGGCGGGGGTCGGGTCGGTGGTCCAGCGCGCGCAGGCCACGCCCGAGGCGGCCAGGCCCGCGGCGGGTGCCGGGTCCTGCGTCGTGAGGGTGAAGGTGCCGGTTTCCCTCACCTTCTTCGTCGGGGCGGCGCCGATGGTGCCGCTGGCCGGGAAGTCGCCGGAGGCGATGCTCACCTGCGGCGGGGTCTTGTCGACGCGGAAGTAGCACCAGGGGGTGTCCCCCGAGGAGAGCGAGCCGTCGGTGGCGTGCGCAGTCCAGCCGTACCGGTGGCCGTCCGTCAGGCGGTCGACGGAGGCCGTGGCGGTGCCGTAGCTGCCGGCTCCCGCGCTGGTGGGCCAGAGGCTCCAGTTGCTGTCGTTGTCGTCCCAGACGTGGAAGTTGGCCGTGACGGAGGCACCGATCGGCGACCAGGCGTAGGCGTTCAGGTAGATGTACTGGTTGGCCCCGACCCAGCCGGGGTTGTCCCAGGGATTCCCGCCGGGGGTCTGGCATTCGCTGGGCCGGGTCTTGAACGTGGGGTCACTGATGAAACCGGGCGTCGGTGTGGTCCGCGGGGACCAGATCGTCGGCGCGATGTCGTAGTACGTGACGATGTGCGGGTTGGGGCCCAGGTGGTGGCGCAGCAGCTTGTCGGTCTCGTTCTCGGCGGAGATGCCGATCGTCCAGTTGGGGATCTTCTCGTTGACGATCTTCTGCATCCACCAGGTGACGTCCCAGGCGATCTGGCCGGTACCGGTGATGTCGGCGTTGGCGGCCCAGGTGCAGCCGGCCATCTTGCCGTTGGGGCCGCAGGGCTGGTTGTTCCAGGTGGTGGTGCCCTGGAAGGCCGGCGCGCTGTAGACGTTCAGGGTCGACTTGGTGCTCGGGGACGAGGCGTCGACCACGTCGGCGAACAGGGTGGCCCGGTTGACGGTCGCGGTGCCGTGGCCGCCGCCCTCGAACAGGCCGTCGGGGCTGGGGATCTGGTAGTAGGCGCGGTAGCGGCCGTAGCCGGTGCAGTTCGAGTAGCCGCAGTAGCCGACGCCCAGCGCGCTGAGGGTGTTGACGTTGGCGGTGTCGGGGTGGTTCTCCTGGACCTGGGCGTTGATCGTGGCGCCCCTGTCGACGCTGGTCTCGGGGTCGAGGTACCAGGGGCCGGTGCCTTGGCCGAAGGTGGCCGGGTCCGGGGTGAGCACCAGTTCGGTGTCGTTGGCGGAGACTCCCATGGCGGAGACCACGGCGCTCGCGCCGGGCCGCTCGGCGGTCGAGGTGTCCGCCACGGCCTGCGCGTCGTCGGCGCCGGGGGCCGCGAACAGCGACTCCGCCCGGGCCGCGCCCGGCTTCACCAGCGGGGCCGGAGCGGGTGCGGTGCTGGAGTCCCACTGGAACGGGGTCGGCGCGTGGAAGCGCACCCGGCCCTGGGCGTCGGTGAGCGAGACGTTGCCCGCCCGGTCCGAACTCGTCGTCAGCCCGGTGGTCGTCAGCGGGAAGCGCAGGCTCTTCAGCCGCGGATCGGCGGCGGCCTGCGCGGTCTTCACCACGATCACGTCGCGCCAGCCGCCGTCCGGACGGGCCGTCACCTGGAGGTCCACGTCCGGCAGTACGGAGGAGTAGGTCGCGGTCGCGCCGTCCAGGGTCGGCGCCGGCAGCGGGAACGGCGCGCCGATCGACATCGAGGCGCCGTCAGCCGTGGCGATCTTCGCGAGCGGGCCGTCGCCACCGCCGGAGAGCACCAGTTCGGAGCCGGTCAGGGCCGGGGTGACGGTGCCGTCCGCGTTGCCGTGCAGGGTCGGGTCGAGGGTCTGCCAGGTGCCGTTGCGCTTGGTCCGGACATCCTGGGTGTTGGCGTCCGAGTACAGCGTCCGCCCGTCGGTGTCGGCGAAGACCTCAGTGGTCTCGTCCGTCATCGAGTCGATCCGGACCGGCTTCCCGGTGGTCCCGGCCCGCTGGAGGGCCGCCCGGATCTCCTTGGTCTGGGCGGACTCGGCCGGCGGCTGGGTGCTGTCGGCTGTGGACGTCGGCGCCGGCGCCGGGTCCCCGGCCCAGGCAGCCGGGGAGGAGAGCGCGGTGAGCACGAGCGCCGTGGCCGCGGCCACCACCACCCGGCCGAGCACGCTTCCTCCGTCGGAGCGGGTCCCCCGTCTGCGATGTCTCCATGAGGTCGTGTCGGACATGGCGTACGTGGTCTCCCTCCCAGCAGCCCGCCCCCCACGGACAGGCATTCGGTCGGGAACAATGCATCCTCTGTGAAGAAAAGGTCAAGGCATTTAGCGAGATGCCCGGAATTGTCCTGACTGTTCGTCAAGACTCCATGAGTCAAGGGCTTTCCACTCGCACGCCCGCAAAGTCGGCGATCCGAGAATCCGGAAGTCCACCGAGTTCGTGGGCGAAACAGGGAGGATTCGGGAGAGCCCGGGACAAGGAGGCAGGAGATGCCGTCCCCGGGCGCGCCCGCGCTACCGGTCCGTCCGGTACGCCGCCACCACGGTGGGCAGGAGGCCCGGGAAGCGCTGTTCCAGGTCGGCCGCGCGGAGGGTGGTGAGGCGGCGGTTGGCCTCCTCGCGGTGTCGGATCACGCCCGCTTCGCGGAGGACCTTGAAGTGGTGGCTGAGGGTGGAGGGGGCGACGTCGACCGGGAAGGTGCCGCAGGCGCGTTCGGGTTCGTCGCTGAGGGTCTCCACGATGGTCATCCGGGTCGGGTCGGAGAGGGCGTGCAGGACGTCCAGCAGGTCGATGTCGTCGGTGGCGGGGTAGTGGGGCGCCTCGCGGCGGCGGGCGGCACGGGGCACGGGGTCTCCTCCGGCGATGTTCGACAGGTGTCGAAGTTTCGTGGTACCAGTGGTAGTAATTCGACGTTCGTAGAACATCGTAACTGCGACCGCTCCAGGGGGACCACCATGCGCGCACTCGTCATGACCGAAGCCGGCGGCGCCGAGCACAGCCACGTCCGCGAGCTCGAAGCGCCGCGGCCCGGCCCGGGGCAGGTCGCGATCGGGGTCGCCTACGCCGGGCTCAACTTCGTGGACGTGATGGCCCGTCGCGGCGACGCCGGCTACACCGCCGCCTGGCCCCACCACCCCGGCCGGGAGGTGGCCGGCACCGTGCTGGCCCTCGGCGAGGGCGTCACCGGGCCCGCCGTCGGCACCCCCGTGGTGGCCGCCACCCGCGGCGGCGGCCTCGCCGAGGTCGTGGTCGCCGACGCGGAGCTCACCGTCCCCGTCCCGGACGGCGTGCCGCTGGACGTCGCCGCCACCGCGCCTCTCGGCCTGGCCACCGCGCTGCTGCTGCTCACCGACGCCGGACGCTTCGCCCCCGGCGAGAGCGTCCTGGTCCACTCGGCGGGCGGCGGCATCGGCACCGCCGTCGCCCGCCTGCTGCCGCTGCTCGGCGGCGGGCGCCTGCTGGGCACCGTCGGCCGCCCGGAGAAGGCCGCGGGCGCCCGCCGGCACGGCTACGAGGCGGTGCACGTCCGGGGCGCGGGCCTCGCCGAGGAGGTGCGGGCGGCGAACGGCGGGCGCGGCGTCGACCTCGTCCTCGATCCGCTGGGGGCCACCGCGCTCGACCTCGACCTCGACCTGCTCGCACCGGGCGGCCGGATCGTCCTGTTCGGCAACGCGAGCGGGGCGGGCCCCGCGCCGCTGCCGCCGCTCACCCGGCTGCTGGGGGCCAACGCCACGCTCACCGGGTTCAGCCACGGCGGGCTGCTCGTCCAGGCCCCCGCGAAGGTCGCCGGCGCCGTCCGCCGCGCCCTCGACCTGCTGGCCACCGGGGCGCTCGCCACCCCGGTGACGGTCCTCCCGGACCTCGTCGACGTCCCCGCCGCCCACGACCTGCTGGCCGCCGGGCGCGGTGAGGGCAAGTACGTCGTCGCGCTGAATCCCTGACCGGAGAGCCCCGGGAAGCCCGGGCCTCCGCGCTCAGGTCGCCGCGATCACCGTGACCAGCGCGACCAGGCCCGCCAGGGTCGGGGCGATGACCCACCAGCACCAGGTGGTCCGCAGTTCGCCGGCCGCCGAGGGCTTGTGGGCGTTGCGCTCGGCCTGCTCCTGGAGGGTGGTGACCACGGCGTCGGACCAGGCGCGGGTGGGGTCGAGCCGGTCCGGGCGGGCGGTCTTGCCGGCGGGCCGGGCCGGGAGGTGCGGGTCGCCCGCGGCGGCGGCGCGGCCGGCCCGGCGGGTGGCCTTCTTGCGCTGGCGGATCGAGACCGGGATCGCCCAGACCTGGAACTTGCGTCCGGCGGCGAAGAGTTCGACCGAGTAGCCGGCCTTGAGCCCCTCGACCGTGGCCCAGGGCGCGACGATCGTGCGCAGCGGGTTGCGGACGAGCAGCCGACGGTCGTTGGCGCGCACCACCGGCCGCAGGGTGTAGGCGATCACCGGGAAGGCGAAGACGGGCGCGGCGGCGAGGGCGACCCACGGGGTCGAGCCGGTGCCGGACACCACGGCGTCGATGATCAGCCAGGCGGCGACGGCGAGCATCATGACGCCCGCGATGACGCTGGGGACGGAGCGGTACACGCGGTCGGCGTACACGGGCTCGTCGGCGGCGGAACCCTGGTGGGGTGTCCGGTCGGATTCGGTCATGCCGTCGATTCTGCCCCAGGCCCGCGGCCGTCCCCAATGGCGACCCGGGCACGGGACGGTCACGAATGACCGCCCCGCGAAAGTCCCACGAAAGCCCCACGACGACCCCGCGAAAGCCCCGCGACGCCCCCGCCGGACCCGCCGCCGCCCGCGTCAGCCGGTGCGCCGCCGCAGGGTGGCGGCGGCGAGGCCGAGCGCCAGCAGCGCGCTCCCGGCCACCACGGCGAGGTCGGCCAGGACGCGCCCGCTCACGCCGCCGTGCGCCGCGGTGCGGCCCATCGCGTCGACGGCGTAGGAGAGCGGCAGCACGTCGGAGACCCAGCGCAGCACGGGCGCCATCCCGGCGCGGGGCACGAACAGCCCGCAGAGCAGGAGCTGGGGCAGCAGGACCGCGGGCAGGAACTGGACGGCCTGGAACTCGGTGGCGGCGAACGCGGAGACCAGCAGGCCGAGCGCCGTGCCGAGCAGCCCGTCGGCGACCGCGACGGCGAACAGCATCCAGGTCGGCCCGGCGACGTCGAGGCCGAGCACGCCGAGGGTGAGGGCGGAGGCGAGCGCGGCCTGGACCAGGGCGACGGCGCCGAAGGCGAGCGCGTAGCCGAGCAGCAGGTCGGGCTTGCCGAGCGGCATGGTGAGCAGGCGCTCCAGGGTGCCGCCGGTGCGTTCGCGGAGCATCGCGACCGAGGTGACCAGGAACATCACCAGCAGCGGGAAGACGCCGAGCAGCTCGGGGCCGATCCGGTCGAAGGTGCCGGGCTGCCCGTCGTACATGTACCTGAGCAGGACGAGCAGCAGGCAGGGCACCAGCAGCAGCATGGCCGCGGTGCGCGGGTCGTGCCGCAGCTGGGCCAGCACGCGGCCGGCGGTGGCGAGGGTGCGGCGGGCGGCGGGGTTCACCGGGGGTCCTCCGGTCCGGTCCGGACGAGGGTGAGGAAGGCGTTCTCGACGTCGGCCGTGCCGGTGGCGGCGAGCAGCGCGGCGGGGGTGTCGTGGGCGAGCAGGCGGCCCTCGCGCATCAGCAGCAGGCGGTCGCAGCGGGTGGCCTCGTCCATGACGTGGCTGGAGACCAGCAGGGTGGCGCCGTCCGCGACGAGGCCCCGGAACAGCTCCCACAGCTCCTGCCGCAGGACGGGGTCGAGGCCGACGGTGGGCTCGTCCAGGACCAGCAGTTCGGGGCGGCCGAGCAGCGCGGCGGCGAGCGAGACCCGGGCGCGCTGGCCGCCGGAGAGCCGGGCGGCGGGGGTGCGGCGGTGGGCGTCCAGGCCGACCCGGGCGATCACCCGGGCCGGGTCGCCGGGCGGGGCGCCGAGGACGGCGGCGAAGTAGTCGAGGTTCTCCCCGACCGTCAGGTCGCCGTACACGGACGGGGCCTGGGTGACGTACCCGACCCGGTCCCGCAGCGCGGCGGACCCGGCCGGGCGGCCGAGCACCGTGACCGTCCCGGCCGCGGTGCGCTGCACGCCGACGACGCTGCGCAGCAGGGTGGTCTTCCCGCAGCCGCTGGGCCCGAGCAGCCCGGTGACGCTGCCGCGGGCGACCTCCAGGTCCAGTCCCGGCAGCACGGTGGCCGCGCCGCGGCGCACCACCAGCCCCTCGACCCTGATCGCGGGGCCGTCGACTGGCCCCGCCGGAGAATTCATCATGTGATGAGTTTCCTGTCGCGCACCATCCCCGTCAAGCCCCCGTCAAGCCCCGTCAAGCCCTCGCGGAGGCCCCGCGGAGGCCCCGCCCACCGGCCCCCGCCCGGCACCCGGGGAACGGCCGCTCCCCGCCCCCGCCCGCCGCGACGGCGCCCGGAACGGACCGCGCGCTCCCCCCCTTGACAGCCCGCCGATAAGCGGTACGGCCGGGACACCCCGGTTCGGTACGATTGCGTCGGCCGGACGGCAGCCGAAACGCCCCGCACCGGCCCCTCTGAACCCGTCCGCGGCCGCGCTCCCGGCGCGCCCGCCGGAGAGCATGGGAGTCCCCCAGGATGACTCGGCAGTTGATCACCAGCGCGCTTCCCTACATCAACGGGATCAAGCACCTGGGCAACATGGTCGGGTCGATGCTCCCGGCGGACGTCTACTCCCGGTACCTGCGCCAGCGCGGCCACGAGGTGCTGTACATCTGCGCGACCGACGAGCACGGCACCCCCGCCGAGCTGGCCGCCCAGGAGGCCGGGCTGCCGGTGGCCGAGTTCTGCGCCCGGGCGCACGACCAGCAGAAGGCGATCTACGACGGCTTCCAGCTGTCCTTCGACTACTTCGGCCGCTCCTCCTCGCCGCAGAACCGCGAGATCACCCAGGAGATCGCCCGCGAGCTGCACGCCAACGGCTTCATCGAGGAGCGGGCGATCCGCCAGGTGTACTCGGTGGCCGACGGCCGCTTCCTGCCGGACCGCTACATCGTCGGCACCTGCCCGCACTGCGGCTACGACAAGGCCCGCGGCGACCAGTGCGAGAACTGCACCCGCGTGCTGGACCCGACCGACCTGCTGGAGCCGCGCTCGGCGATCAGCGGCAGCTCCGAGCTGGAGGTGCGCGAGACCAAGCACCTGTTCCTGCTCCAGTCGAAGCTGACCGACGAGGTGGAGTCCTGGATCGCCGCCAACGGCGACAACTGGCCGGTGCTGGCCTCCTCGATCGCCCGCAAGTGGCTGACCGAGGGCCTCCAGGACCGCGCGATCACCCGCGACCTGGAGTGGGGCGTCCCCGTCCCGGCCGACGTGTGGCCCGAACTGGCCGCCGAGGGCAAGGTGTTCTACGTCTGGTTCGACGCCCCGATCGAGTACATCGGCGCCACCAAGGAGTGGGCGGACGCCACCGGCGGCGACTGGCGCTCCTGGTGGTACGAGGCGGACGACACCGTCCGGTACACCGAGTTCATGGCCAAGGACAACGTCCCGTTCCACACCGTGATGTTCCCGGCCACCATCCTCGGCTCGCGCAAGCCGTGGAAGAAGGTCGACTACGTCAAGGCGTTCAACTGGCTGACGTACTACGGCGGGAAGTTCTCCACCAGCCAGAAGCTCGGCATCTTCACCGACGTCGCGCTCGAACTGCTGCCGGCCGACTACTGGCGCTACTACCTGATGGCGAACGCCCCGGAGTCCGACGACTCCAGCTTCACCTGGGACCTGTTCGCGGCCACCGTCAACAAGGACCTCGCCGACACCCTGGGCAACTTCGTCAACCGGGTGCTCTCCTTCAGCCGCAAGCGCTTCGGCGACGAGGTCCCGGCCGGCGCGGCGAACGGCGCGGCGGAGGAGCAGCTGGGCGGGCAGATCGCCGAGCTGCTGGCCGAGTACGAGGCCCAGCTCGACGCGCTGAACTTCCGCAAGGCCGCGCAGGCGCTGCGCGCGCTCTGGTCGGCGGGCAACGCGTACCTGGACGTCACCGCGCCCTGGACGGAGATCAAGACCGACCCGGAGGCGGCCGCCCGCACCCTGCGCACCGCGATCAACCTGATCCACCTGTACGCGGTGGTCTCCGAGCCGTTCATCCCGGCCGCGGCCAAGGCGGTCCGGGAGTCCTTCGCGCTGGACGGCGACACCCGCACCTGGGTGTCCGCGGACGAGGCCCGCGCGCTGTCGCTCGTCCCGGCCGGGACGGGCTTCACCGTCCCGCCGGTGCTGTTCGCCAAGATCACCGACGAGGACCTGGCCGCCTGGACCGAGCGCTTCGGCGGCGGCCAGGCGTAGCCTCCCTCAGCCCGTCAGGTACCCCTGGACGGTGCGGCCCAGCAGCGGGGCCAGCACCTCCGGGGGTGCCGAGGCGAGCGGCTCGACCGCGATCACGTACCGGGCCACCGCCAGGCCGACGACCTGCGCCATCACCAGTTCGACCCGCAGCTCCGGCTCCGGCACGTCGAGCCGGTCCGCGACCCGGGCGACCAGCTCGGTCACCATGAAGCCGCGCATCAGCGCCGCGACCTCCTCGCTGGCGGCGGCCGTCCGCACCAGCGCCAGCAGCCGCTCCCGCACGGCCGGCTGCTCCCAGAGCGCCAGCACGAAGCCCGCCACCCGCTCGCCGACCGTCGCCGGGTCGCCCGCGAACACCTGCTCCACCACCGTGCGCGGGTCGAACGGGAACTCCAGCGCCGCCGCGAACAGCCGGTCCTTGCTGCCGAAGTAGTGGTGCAGCAGCGCCGGGTCCACCCCCGCGGCCCGGGCGATCGCCCGCATGCTGGCCTTCTGGTAGCCGCGCGCCGCGAACTCCGTCCGGGCCGCCGCCAGCACCGCCCCCCGGGTGTCCTCGCCCCCGGGCCGCCGCCCCCGCGCCTTCGTGCCGCCGTCCATCCCGCCATTGTCCCCGGGACGGCGCGGGGCCGGGGACGCCGCCCGCGCCGGGAGCGGGCAGATTTCGGTCAGGACTCGAAACCGACCCGCCCTACCGCCTGCCTACGCGCGTAGATATGCTGCTCTGGTGACTATGTCCACTCTTGCAGCCAACGCCCCCGGCGCCGCGGGCGGCGGTCTCGCGGACGTCGCGGCGTCCGAGGCCACCCTGCGCCGTTTCCTGCACGGCCTGCCCGGGGTCGATCAGGTCGGCCTGGAGTCGCGGGCGGCGAGCCTCGGCACGCGGTCGATCAAGACCACCGCCAAGGCGCTCGCCATCGACCTCGCCATCTCGATGATCGACCTGACCACCCTGGAGGGCGCGGACACCGTCGGCAAGGTCCGCTCGCTGTGCGCGAAGGGCCTCAGCCCGGACCCGTCCGACCGCTCCGCCCCGCGGGTCGCGGCGATCTGCGTGTACCCGGACATGGTGGCCACCGCGAAGGAGGCGCTGCGCGGCAGCGGCGTCCAGGTCGCCTCGGTGGCCACCGCCTTCCCGTCCGGCCGGGCCGGCCTGCCGGTGAAGCTGGCGGACACCGCGGAGGCGGTCGCCGCCGGCGCGGACGAGATCGACATGGTGATCGACCGGGGCGCCTTCCTCTCCGGCCGCTACCTGGAGGTCTTCGAGACGATCCGCGCGGTCAAGGCGGCCTGCGCGCGCCCGGACGGCAGCGCGGCCCACCTCAAGGTGATCTTCGAGACCGGCGAGCTGCAGACGTACGACAACGTCCGCCGGGCGTCCTGGCTGGCGATGATCGCCGGCGCGGACTTCATCAAGACCTCCACCGGCAAGGTCGCGGTGAACGCGACCCCGCCGGTGACGCTGCTGATGCTGGAGGCGGTGCGGGACTTCCGCGCGGCGACCGGCGTGCAGATCGGCGTGAAGCCGGCCGGCGGCATCCGCACCACCAAGGACGCGATGAAGTACCTGGTGATGGTGAACGAGACGCTCGGCGACGACTGGCTGAGCCCGCACTGGTTCCGGTTCGGCGCCTCCAGCCTGCTGAACGACCTGCTGATGCAGCGCCAGAAGCTGAGCACCGGCCGGTACTCCGGTCCCGACTACGTGACGGTGGACTGAGGACGATGTCGAAGACCAAGAAGACCGAGAAGCCCGGGGCCACGCCCGGAACCGCGAACCCGGCGACCGCGAACCCGGCGACCGCAGCCGCGACCGGGACCGAGCGGCCGCCCGCCCGCCGCTCCGGCCTGTTCGCGTACGCCCCGGCCCCCGAGTCCCCGGCCGCCGCGGGTGAGATCGCCACCGGCTACGGCCACTTCATCGGCGGCGAGTTCGTCGACTCCTCCGGCTCGGAGGCGCTGAAGACCGTCAACCCGGCGACCGAGCAGGTGCTGGCCGAGTTCGCCCAGGGCACCCCGGAGGACGTGGACCGCGCGGTCGCGGCCGCCCGCAAGGCGTTCGCCGACTGGTCGGCGCTGCCGGGCAGCGAGCGCGCCAAGTACCTGTTCCGGATCGCCCGGATCATCCAGGAGCGCAGCCGCGAACTGGCGGTGCTGGAGACGATCGACAACGGCAAGCCGATCCGCGAGACCCGCGACGTCGACCTGCCGCTGGTCGCCGCGCACTTCTTCTACTACGCGGGCTGGGCCGACAAGCTCGACCACGCGGGCTGGGGCCGCAACCCGCGCCCGCTGGGCGTGGCCGCGCAGGTCATCCCGTGGAACTTCCCGCTGCTGATGCTGGCCTGGAAGGTCGCCCCGGCGCTGGCCACCGGCAACACGGTGGTGCTGAAGCCGGCCGAGACCACCCCGCTGACCGCGCTGCGCTTCGCCGAGATCTGCCGCCAGGCGGGCCTGCCGAAGGGCGTGGTGAACATCGTCACCGGCGACGGCCGCACCGGCGCCGCGCTGACCGCGCACGAGGGCGTCGACAAGGTCGCCTTCACCGGTTCCACCCCGGTGGGCCGGGCGATCGCCAAGCAGGTCGCGGGCACCCGCAAGAAGCTCTCGCTGGAGCTCGGCGGCAAGGCCGCCAACATCGTGTTCGACGACGCGCCGCTGGACCAGGCGGTCGAGGGCATCGTCGACGGCATCTTCTTCAATCAGGGCCACGTGTGCTGCGCGGGCAGCCGCCTGCTGGTGCAGGAGTCGGTGCAGGACGAGCTGCTGGACGCGCTCAAGCGCCGGATGGGCACCCTGCGGGTCGGCGACCCGCTGGACAAGAACACCGACGTCGGCGCGATCAACTCGGCCGAGCAGCTGGCCCGGATCACCGAGCTGGCCGCGGCGGGCGAGCAGGAGGGCGCCGAGCGCTGGGCCCCGGAGTGCGAACTCCCGGGCGCGGGCTACTGGTTCCGCCCGACCCTGTTCACCGGCGTCTCGCAGGCCCACCGGATCGCCCGCGAGGAGGTCTTCGGCCCGGTGCTGTCGGTGCTGACCTTCCGCACCCCCGCGGAGGCGGTGGAGAAGGCCAACAACACCCCGTACGGCCTGTCCGCCGGCATCTGGACGGAGAAGGGCTCGCGCATCCTGTGGATGGCGAACCGGCTCCGGGCGGGCGTGGTGTGGGCGAACACCTTCAACAAGTTCGACCCGACCTCGCCGTTCGGCGGGTACAAGGAGTCCGGTTACGGCCGCGAGGGCGGCCGCCACGGTCTGGAGGCGTACCTCGATGTCTGAGCAGACTGTCCGACTGGACATCTTCAAGACCTACAAGCTGTACGTCGGCGGGAAGTTCCCGCGCTCGGAGAGCGGGCGGGTGTACGAGGTGACGGACACGGAGGGCACCTGGCTGGCGAACGCGCCGCTGGGCACCCGCAAGGACGCCCGGGACGCCGTGCTGGCGGCCCGCGCGGCGGTGAAGGGCTGGTCGGGCACCACGGCGTACAACCGCGGGCAGGTGCTGTACCGGGTGGCCGAGATGCTGGAGGGCCGCCGGGAGCAGTTCGCCGCCGAGGTGGCGGCGGCCGAGGGCGTGAGCGCCGGGCGGGCGGCGGCGCTGGTGGGCGCGGCGGTCGACCGCTGGGTCTGGTACGCGGGCTGGACCGACAAGGTCGCGCAGATCGCGGGCGGCGCCAACCCGGTGGCCGGGCCGTTCTTCAACCTGTCCACCCCGGAGCCGACCGGCGTGGTCGGCGTCCTGGCGCCGCAGGCCGGCACCGGCTTCTCGCTGCTGGGCCTGGTCTCGGTGATCGCCCCGGCGATCGCCACCGGCAACACCGTGGTGGTCGCGGCGGCCGAGCGGGCCCCGCTGCCGGCGCTGTCGCTGGGCGAGGTGCTGGCCACCTCGGACGTGCCGGGCGGCGTGGTCAACCTGCTCTCCGGCCGCACCGCGGACCTCGCCCCGACGCTGGCCTCCCACCAGGACGTCAACGCGCTCGACCTGGCCGGGGCGATCGCCCCGGACGGGCCCGGCGCGGCGGCGGCGCTGGAGGAGTCGGCGGCGGATACATTGAAGCGAGTGGTCCGACCGGCCGCCGACCCGTCCGCCGAGGACTGGACGGCCGAGCCCGGCACCGGGCGGCTGCTCTCCTTCCTGGAGACGAAGACGGTCTGGCACCCGATGGGCATCTAGCCCCCGGCCGACCGGCCAACTCCACACAGACCGGCCGTCCTCAGTGCCCTACCCCCCCCCGGGGCCCGGGCGGCCGTGACGGGCCCGCACTTCTCCCCCCCTGGTGCGGGCCCGTCCCCATGCCCGCACGCTGCGTGACGGGGCCGACCGGCGGGTTCCGAGCTGCCCCTCCGATGCCTCAGACTGGTTTCCCGTGAGTGACACCCCGCTGAACCGCCGCCCGATATCCCGCGTCATCCTGCTGTCGGGCCCCTCGGGGTCGGGGAAGTCCTCGCTGGCCGAGCGCAGCGGGCTCCCGGTCCTGCAACTGGACGACTTCTACAAGGACGGCGACGACCCGACGCTGCCGCAGCTGCCGGACGGCGGCGGGACGGACTGGGACTCCCCGCTGTCCTGGCACGAGGAGCAGGCGCTGGCGGCGATCCGGGCGCTGGTCTTCGAGGGCCGGGCCGAGGTGCCGGTGTACTCGATCCCGGACAACGGCCGGGCGGGCAGCCGCCTGCTGGAGCTGGACGGCGCGGCGGGCTTCGTGGCGGAGGGGATCTTCGCCGCCGAGCTGGTGCGCCGGTGCGCGGCCGAGGGCCTGCTGGGCGACGCGCTGTGCCTGCGCAACAAGCCGGCCACAACGGCCTGGCGGCGGTTCCGGCGGGACGTCCGGGAGGGCCGCAAGTCGGTGCCGTACCTGGTCCGCCGCGGCCTGCGGCTGATGCGGGCCGAGCGCGGCATCGTGGCCCGGCAGGTGGAGCTGGGCTCGTACGCCTGCTCGGGCGTGGAGGCGGGCCGGCGGATCGCCGCGGTGGCCCGGCAGCTGCCCGCCGAACTGGTCTGAGCGGCGAGGACGACGGGGACGGATGGGAGCGGCGAGGACGACGGGAGCGGGCGGGGCCCCGGTGCCGTTTCCCCCGCACCGGGGCCCCGCCCGTTCCGTCCGGGTCCGGGACCTCCCCCCGCGGCCGTCTCCCCCGAGTCGGCCGCCGCGTCCCGTGCCCTTCCCCCCTGTTCCCCCTCTTTCCCCCCCGCTGCCCGTCCCCCGACGGGAGTCCTGTGCGCCGTGCGCGGCTCAGCTACCGGCGCGGCTCAGGCGACCAGCTCGCCGAAGGCGTGCACGGTGTCGCCGGAGCGGTTGAGCTGCTCGTCCTCGCGCATCCGGCGCAGCGCGCGCCAGATGGAGCTCTTCACGGTGCCGACGCTGATGCCGAGGATGTCGGCGATCTCCGGGTCGGTGCGGCCCTCGTAGTAGCGCAGCACGAGCATGGTGCGCTGGTTCTCGGGCAGCTTGGCGAGCGCCTGCCAGAGCACGGCGCGCAGCTCGGTGCCGCCCATCGCGTCGGTGTCGCCGGCGTGCTCGGGGAGCTCCTCGGTCGGGTACTCGTTGATCTTGCGGCGGCGCCAGGCGGAGATGTGCAGGTTGGTCATGGTGCGGCGGAGGTACCCGCCGACGGCGGCCTTGTCGGTGATCCGGCCCCAGGCGCGGTAGGTGGAGAAGAGCGCGCTCTGCAGCAGGTCCTCGGCCTCGTGGCGGTCGCCGGTGAGGTGGTAGGCGGTGGCGTACAGGGAGGCGCGGCGCTCGCGGACGTACGCGGTGAACTCGGCGATGTCGCGCGCCTCGTCCGCCGCGGCGGCCGGGTGCTCCCCCTGCGCGCCCCCCTGGTCGGCCTGCTCACCCCGGAAGGTCTGCGGCGCGAGCCGCAGCGTCCGGCCCGCCACCGGGTTCCCGGTCCGGTGGTGGACGGTGTCCCCGCTCCTGGTCCCCACGACCGGGCGACGGGTCCCGGCGTTGTGCGCGCACCCCCGGACGAGCACGGTGCCGGCGTTCTCCTCCTCGTGCCGAGGCCGGTTGGCGCCGAGGACGGCGGAACGCGGCCCGGCGTTTCGGGTCGTCAGCGTTGCGGTCATCGGGCACCCCCATGGTCGGTACGAGCGGATCTGCGCCGCCGCGGCTCCGGGCGTCGGCCCGGCGCCGTTCTGCGGCGACGAGGAAAATCCTGCCGTCCGCGCGTCATGGCGGTGTCCGCCGACTGTCACAGGGCTGTCACAAGGAGGGCGGTCCGTGACGGTCGGGTGCCCCGCCGATCCGGACGCCGGAGCCGCGCGGTCCGGTTCCCGGTGCGCCGGGGGTCACCCGGGTGGGTGCTTCCGGAGGCGGGGTGGGACACAATGACCCCCGTGTCTTTCCTGCTTCTGATCGAGGACGACGACGCCATTCGCACCGGCCTCGAACTCGCCCTCACCCGCCAGGGTCACCGGGTGGCCGCCGCCGCGTCCGGCGAGGACGGCCTGCGCCTGTTCAAGGAGCAGCGCCCGGACCTGATCGTGCTCGACGTGATGCTGCCCGGCATCGACGGCTTCGAGGTGTGCCGGCGCATCCGCCGCACCGACCAGCTGCCGATCATCCTGCTGACCGCGCGCTCTGACGACATCGACGTGGTGGTCGGCCTGGAGTCCGGCGCCGACGACTACGTGGTGAAGCCGGTGCAGCCCCGGGTGCTGGACGCCCGGATCCGCGCGGTGCTGCGCCGCGGCGAGCGGGAGAACTCGGACTCGGCGGCGTACGGCGGCCTGGTGATCGACCGTTCCGCGATGACCGTCACCAAGGACGGCCAGGACCTCCAGCTGACCCCGACCGAGCTGCGGCTGCTGCTGGAGCTGAGCCGCCGCCCCGGGCAGGCGCTCTCCCGCCAGCAGCTGCTGCGGCTGGTGTGGGAGCACGACTACCTGGGCGACTCCCGGCTGGTGGACGCCTGCGTGCAGCGGCTGCGGGCGAAGGTCGAGGACGTGCCGTCCGCGCCGACCCTGATCCGGACCGTCCGCGGCGTCGGCTACCGTCTCGACCCGCCCGCGTGACACTTCCCCTCCGACTGGTGAGCCCTTCTTGACCGACCATCAGACCGCGCCGCGCCGGGCCCGTTCGGCGTCCTGGCGGCGGCTCAGTTCGCTGCGGGTCCGGCTGATCGCGGTGTTCGCCGCGGTCGCGCTGGTCACCGCCGTCTCCGCGTCCGGCATCGCCTACTGGCTGAACCGCGACGCGGTGCTCAAGCGCGCCCAGGACACCGCGCTGAACGACTTCCGCGGTTCGCTGACCCGGAACGTCTCCCAGCTGCCGCTGCACCCGTCCTGCGCGGACCTGCGGGCGCTGGCGGTGCAGGTGGCCAGCTCCGGGCTGGCGTACGACGTGGTGGTGGTGGACGACTCGGTGCCGGACTGCACCGCGTCCTCCGACCCGATCGCGTTCGGCGTCCGCCAGGTGCCGGCCGCGCTGCTCACCGCGGTGAACAAGCCGCGCGAGACCGGCCCCGGCAACCCGTACCCGTACCACCTGTACTGGCAGCGGGTGAACCTGGCCGGGCCGTACGTGGTCGGCGGGACGAAGGTGGTGCCGGGCGGGCCGACCGCCTACATGTTCAAGTCGCTGCAGAACGAGCGGGCCGACCTGAACACCCTGGGCGTCTCGCTGGCGATCGCCACCCTGCTGGCCCTGGTCGGCTCGGCGCTGCTCGCCCAGGCCGCCTCGGCGACCGTGCTGCGGCCGGTGCGCCGGCTCGGGGACGCCGCCCGGCGGCTCGGCGAGGGCGAGCTGGACACCCGGCTCGACGTCGAGGGCAACGACGAACTCGCCGACCTGGCACGGACGTTCAACCGCACCGCGGAATCGCTGTCGGAGCAGGTCGCGGAGCTGAGCGCGCGCGAGGCGCAGTCCCGCCGGTTCGTCGCCGACATGTCGCACGAGCTGCGCACCCCGCTGACCGCGATGACCGCCGTCACCGACATCCTGGAGGACGAGGC
Organism: Kitasatospora sp. NPDC090308; assembly: GCF_044769485.1. Classification (NCBI taxonomy): domain Bacteria; kingdom Bacillati; phylum Actinomycetota; class Actinomycetes; order Kitasatosporales; family Streptomycetaceae; genus Kitasatospora; species Kitasatospora sp. NPDC090308. Next base: position 54,384 of record NZ_JBIVXY010000028.1, read on the forward strand.
CGACGTCCTCGACCCGATGATCGAGCCGGCCGTGCGGATCGTGGTCTCCGAGACCCGCCGGCTCTCCGGCCTGGTGGAGAACCTGATGGAGGTGACCCGGTTCGACGCGGGCACCGCCAAGCTGGTCGCCGACGAGGTCGACATGGCCGACCTGATCATGTCCTGCATCGACGGCCGGGCCTGGTACGACGCGGTCGAACTGGACGCGCCGCGCGGCATCCTGGCCGTGGTCGACCCGCGCCGCCTGGACGTGGTGTTCGCCAACCTGATCGGCAACGCGCTCAAGCACGGCGGCTCCCCGGTGAAGGTGAGGGTCCGCCAGGACGACGAGGCGCACACCGTGGTGGTGTCGGTCTCCGACGGCGGCCCCGGCATCCCGGAGGACGTGCTGCCGCACGTCTTCGACCGCTTCTACAAGGCCGACAAGGGCCGGGCCCGCTCCGAGGGCAGCGGCCTGGGCCTGTCCATCGCCGAGGCCAACGCCCGGATCCACGGCGGCGACATCACCGCCGCCAACAACCCGGACGGCCCCGGCGCGGTCTTCACCCTCACCCTGCCGCTCACCCAGCCGCCCGCCCCCGGGCCGGAGGACCTGCGATGACCGCCCGCCGACTCCCGCTCCTGGCGCTCGGCGCCCTGCTCGCCACCGCCCTGCTGACCGGCTGCGGCATCCGCCCCACCGCCGTCCCGGTCGACGCCGGCGCCCCGGCCAGCCGCACCGCCTGCCCGAACGAGGTCACCGTCCCCCTCGCCCCGGACAGCGCCGTCCCGTCCCCCGCGCCCGCCGCCTCCGGGCCCGGCACCGCCAAGCCCGCCGCCTCCGGGCCCACCCGGAGCGCCTCCCCGGCCCCTGCCGCCACGGCCACCCCCAGCAGCGCGTTCGTCGCCCCGTCGCCGAGCCACTGCCCCTGACCGCGGCGGCGCCGGGGGCCCGGCGGGGGCGGCGGGAGCGACGCGCGGGGGCGCGGCCGGACGGGGGACGGCCGGGCCGCGGGGAACCGGGCCGGACGGAAGCTGCGTCCCCGGTAGTGTGCCCACCACCGCACCGAGCGACCGCGTGACCGCCGACGACCGCCCGACCCGCCGACCGACGAGCGGCCGGGCCGGTACCGGACCGGCGGCGCCGTACCGGTCGCGGACGGCGGCCCGGCTGCTGCTGGGCCTGCACCTGCTGCTGCTCGGCTGGCTCTGCCTGCGGCCGGTCCCGGGCGACTGGACCAGCCCGCCCAACCTCAGCCCGTTCGCCTCGGTGCACCAGGCGCTCTCCCTCGGCGCGCCCGCCGCCGCCCGCCGGATCGGCTCCGGGGTGCTGCCGCTGGCCCCGGTCGGGGTGCTGCTGCCGCTGGCGGTGGGCTCGCCGCTGCGCTCCCGGCTGCTGTCCTTCCTGCGCACCGCGGGCGCCGCCGCGCTGCTCGGCACCGCCCTGGAGATCCTGGGGGGCTGGGCGCCCGGCCGCGTCCTGGACGTGGACGACGTGCTGCTCGGGACCGCGGGCGCGGCGCTGGCCCACCTGCTGCTGATGCCGCCGCTGCGCGCCCTGGACCGCCGCCGCTCCGCCGGGACGTGGATCGAGGCCCCGGCGGACGGGGACGCCCCGCACCCGGCGGCGACCGCTCCGGCGGTTCCGACGGTTCCGACGGTTCCGACGGTTCCGACGGTTCCGACGGTTCCGACGACCGAACGCGCGGCGGGCCGGGACCGGACGCGTCCGCGCCCCGCCCCGGCCCCCGGGCTGCCGGTGCTCCGCTCCCCGGCCGCGCCGCGGGGCTGAGCCGTCGGCCGGGTCAGCCCGCCGCGGTCTTGAGCGCGTCCAGGTCGACGATCTGGTCGGCCGCCGGGACGGCCGCCCGCACCGGCGCGTCGAAGTCGCTGAACTGCATGCTGCCGGTCTCGCCGCTGACCATGGACAGCAGGTGGGCCTCGCCCTCGTTGGCGATGGCGACCTCCAGCGGGTCGCCGCTCTCCTTGCTCTTCACCCGGAGGACGACCGCCTCGACGCCGCCGACCTGCTTGGTGCCGCCCTTGGTGCCGTCGTTCTCCGGCGTGCCGTCGTCGTTCAGGCCGGCCTTCTTGAGCAGTTGCAGGGACATGTCGCAGAACTCGCCGAAGCCGTCGGCCAGGTCGCCGGTCTTGCTGGAGGTCAGCCACTTGCCGGCGATCAGGTTGGCGACCGAGGTGTTGGCACCGGGGACGACCACCTTGATGAAGTCGGCGTCCGGCTTGAGCCACACCTTCCCGCCGGTGCGCAGGATCTCCGCCTTGCCCTTGTCCTTGATGGCGATGGTGCCGGCGCAGTTCCCCTCGGAGTCGGAGGCGACGTCACCGCTGATGTCGCCGTCCGAGTCCTGCACCTGGAAGTCGGCCTTGACGCTCTTGAGCTTCGCGTTCGCGGCCCGCATCCGGTCCAGGATCTGCTCCACCGACAGCGCCTCCAGCCCGCCGCCCGCCGCCGACTTCGAGGCTGCGGCGGAGGCGGCCGCAGTGGTGGCGGCGGTGGGCGCGGCGTCGCCCTTCTTGGTCCCGTCGGAACCGCAGGCCGTCAGGCCGGTGACACCGAGGGCGGAGAGGACGGTGACGGCCAGCAGCCGGTTCGCACGCATCAGAGCTTTTTTCCTGTTTCCTGGTTTCCTACGACGATCGGAGGCGCGAGTCTTCCAGCGGCCCGGGACGCTTCCGACACCACCTCCACCGCCTTTACCCCTCCTTTACTGATCATTTCCCCGGAAAAAATCCGGCGGACAAACTCAGGGAGGACCCGGAGCCGACCCCGAGACCGGCCTCCTCCCGGACGGGGGCCGCACCAGGGTCCGGATCGGCTTCCCGGTGGACGCGAAAGCGCAGGTCACGGCGGCAGGATGGAGTCATCGCCCCGGCCGGACGGACCGGTCGGGCCCACTCCTCGGAGGAGACGATGAGCAGCCTCGCCCGTCCCCGTCACCACCGCGTCATCGCCGGCGTCTGCGCCGGGCTGGCCCAGCGCTTCGGGCTGACCCCGTGGACGGTCCGGATCATCTTCCTGGTGTCCTGCCTGCTGCCCGGCCCGCAGTTCCTGGTCTACCTGGCGCTGTGGCTGCTGCTCCCCCAGGAGCCGTGAGCCGCCCGCGGCGCGGGGAGCCCGCGCCCGGCACGCGCGAACGGAGGGACCGCCCCCAGCGGGGCGGCCCCTCCGTTCGTGCGTGCGGCGGGTGTCAGCCGCCCAGGCCCGGCAGGCCGGGCAGGCCGGGGGCGCCGCCGCCGGTCGGGGACAGGCTGGTCAGGGTGCCGACCACGCCGCCGACCGGGGTCTTGGCCAGGCCCTGGCCGCCGGGGACGGAGTCCAGGCCGCCGACCCGGTTGGCCGCCGTCGGGGCGCCCTGCTCCTGGTCGACGCCGCCCGGGCCGGTCTGCTCGGCGACCGGCGGGGCCTGCTCCTCGACGGGGGCGGCGGCCGGGGCGCCGGCGGCCGGGTTGAGGGTGCCGGTCACCGTGCCGAGCTGGTCGCCGCCGGGGAGCTTGCTCACCGCGCCGGTGGCCGCGCCGGTCACGCCGGGGTTGGTGAGCGCGCTGGTCGGCAGTCCGAGGCCGCCGGGGGCGACCGGCGCGGCGGCGGCGGAGCCCGCGGCGGCGGCGGCGAAGGCGACGCCGAGCGCGGCGGCGCCGGCGGCCTTGAGAGTGGCCTGCTTCATGTGTGCGTCCTCAGTCCTGGTCGGGCCGGTGCGCGGCGGACGCCCGGGGTTGGGGACGTCGCCGTCACACCGAGTCAGCAGTGACCGGCCCACCGTAGTGAGAAGGCCGCCCCGCAGCCAAAGCCCGTCCACTCCGGAGAGTGATAAGTCGGACCATCCCTCCGGAGCGCGGCACCGCGCATCGGCTGCGGATCGGCCGCGGGTCAGCCGCGCGGGCCGAACAGCCACTCCGCCTTCAGCCCCGCGTAACCGGGCTTGATCACGTCGTTGATCATCGCCAGCCGCTCGTCGAACGGCAGGAACGCCGACTTCATCGCGTTGACGGTGAACCACTCCAGGTCCGCCAGGGTGTACCCGAACGCGTCCACCAGGTGCGCGAACTCGCGGCTCATCGAGGTGCCGCTCATCAGCCGGTTGTCGGTGTTGACGGTGACCCGGAACTTCAGCCGGGTCAGCAGCCCGATCGGGTGCTCCGCGTACGAGGCCGCCGCGCCGGTCTGCAGGTTCGAGGTCGGGCACATCTCCAGCGGGATCCGCTTGTCGCGGACGTACGCGGCCAGCCGGCCCAGCTGCACCCGGCCGTCCTCGCCGACCGTGAGGTCGTCCACGATCCGCACGCCGTGGCCGAGCCGGTCCGCGCCGCAGCACTGCAGCGCCTCCCAGATCGACGGCAGGCCGAACGCCTCGCCCGCGTGGATGGTGAAGTGGTTGTTCTCGCCCTTGAGGTAGTCGAACGCCGCCTGGTGCCGGGTCGGCGGGTGGCCCGCCTCGGCGCCCGCGATGTCGAACCCGACCACGCCGTGGTCCCGGTAGCGGTTGGCCAGCTCGGCGATCTCCTGCGAGCGGGCGGCGTGCCGCATCGCGGTCAGCAGCGTCCCGACCCGGATCCGGTGCCCGCGGGCCCGGGCGTTCGCCTCGCCGGTCCGGAAGCCCTCGTTGACGGCCTCCACCACCTCGTCCAGGCTCAGCCCGGCCTCCAGGTGCTGCTCCGGCGCGTACCGCACCTCGGCGTACACCACGCCGTCCGCGGCCAGGTCCTCCGCGCAGTCCGCCGCCACCCGGACCAGCGCCGCCCGGGTCTGCATCACCGCGCAGGTGTGCGCGAAGGTCTCCAGGTACCGCTCCAGCGACCCCGAGTCGGCGGCCTCCCGGAACCACGTCCCGAGCTCCTTCGGGTCGGTGGTCGGCAGCCCCCGGTAGCCGCAGTCGGCGGCCAGTTCGACGATCGTCTCCGGCCGCAGTCCACCGTCCAGGTGGTCGTGCAGCAGCACCTTCGGCGCCCGGACGATCTGCTCGGACGTGGGAACGCGCGGGGCCGTGCCCGCGAACGCGGTGATCTGCTTCTCCATCGCAGGAGCATACCTCCTACGCGCGTAGATTGCCTACCGCGAAGCCCGCGGGGCGCACGTCCGGGGGCCCGGCGGGGCGTGGGGGCCGCGTCAGGCGAACTCCCCCCCGTCGCGCCGCCCGGCGCGCCCTAGTTGTTCTGACCACGGAGGTTGGTGACGGGGTTCACGGCTTGGTGATCTTGAAATGAGTGAGGGCCTTCTGGCTCGGTGTGGATTGCGACATCTGCA
>NZ_JBIVXY010000029.1:0-27377 GCF_044769485.1 Kitasatospora sp. NPDC090308
ACAGAACCCTCCGCACCCATCAGCAATATCCCACATCACTCACAACACCCCAGACCACTCACCACAACGCATAACCGACATGATGATCCGTCACACTGTCGGAGGGGGTGGACACGTTCGCGTGCGACAGCGTGTTCTTCGCGGACGTGCGCGGCTCGATGGTCGACCTGGTCCAGGCCGTCGGCCGGGCGCTGCGCACCACCCCCGACAGCGGGAAGGTCGCCACGATCGTGGTGCCGGTGCTGCTGGCCGCTGGGGAGAGCGGCGAGAACCTGCTCACCTCCAAGGCCTACGACGGTCTGGCGAAGGTGTTGTTGGCGCTGCGGGCCCACGATGAGGCCGCCGTCGAGCGCCTGGCCCTGCCGCAGTCCGAGACCCGCCCGGAGCGGGAGCCGCGGCACTCCGGGGAGCTGGAGGAGGTGCGCTCGGCCGGCGGGGAGGAGCGGCTCCTGTCGTTCTCCAGCGAGCGTGACCCGGCGGTGATCGCGGCGTTCGTCCGCACCCGGGTGCTGGAGCCGGAGCGGGAGGAGTTCCGGCGCGGCCTGGAGGAGCTGACGGCCTACCGCAAGGCGTTCGGCGACGTGAAGGTGCCCTACGCCTACCGGGCGCCCTCCGGGCACCGGCTCGGGGTGTGGGTGGCCGACCAGCGCCGCTACAAGGCCGCCGCCATCCTGGACGACAAGCGGATCGCCGAACTGGACGCGCTCGGGATGGTGTGGTCGGCGTTCGACACCGCCTTCACCGACAACCTGGTCGCGGTGGCCGGGTACGCGGCCGAGCTGGCCCCACGAGACGCGGACGGGATCGTCCAGCCGCTGGTCACCATCGTCACCGACAACGGCGGGCCGTTCCGCTCGTTCCGCATCGAGGCGTTCATCGCCACCCGCCCCGAACTGCGGCACATCCGCACCCGGGTTCGCACACCGGGCCAGAACGGCTCTCGCGAACGCGGCTTCGGCTCGCTCAAGTACGAGAAGCTGTTCCTCGAGGAGATACCCGACGCCCTCGACCTCGTCCGGCACGCCGAGGACTACCGGCGCGACGACAACACCGTCCGACCGCACGAGGCTCTGGCCTGGAACCGGCCCCATGACGTCCACACCGGCGCCGCGGACCCGCTCGTCCCCAACTTTCCCGAACCTGAAAACCTGCCAATTGCTTGACGCGGGACACAGCTGGAGCAGCAGCAGCCGGTCCGCGCACGCCAGATTCTCGCACAGGGCGAGGAGCTCGGCCGCCACCGGACCCTCGGCCAGGTCGCCGGGCAGCTCCGTTTCTCCTCGGGGGGATTCGGTGGCGGCGGTTAGGGCCTGTGCCTGCTTCTCCTTCTCCCGGGTGCGCTCCGCCTTCGACGAGCACGCCTTCGAGCAGTACTTCGGCCGGCGGGCTTTCCCGCCCCACACCAGCTCTGTCTCGCACACCGCGCAGAGTGGCCCACCGAACAGCATCGGCGAGGTTGCCGCATTAACCCCCGAGGAGAAACCCATGCCCGGATGCTAGCTCCCACCACCAGCACCATTTCCCCTAGAGGCGATTTGGCTGGGCGGTGAGCGCCGCATATCGCTGACCGCGCCGCAGATGAGCGCTCCTACGCAGTGCGCTAGTCGCCTGAGAAGTTGATCCTCAACTCTCGATCTTCACTGCACTGGCGGGCCCACAGCAGAAGAGTCGTGAAAAGTTCCCTCTCGGCCGGATCGAGAGAATCCAGGTCAATTTTTCCGACCTCACTGAGCAGCTTATCGATTTCACCCTTTCCAATCAACTGATCTTTATATGGATCAAGACCGGAAAGAATCGGAAGCTTTTTCGGACCGAAACGCTTGACAACCGAAAGCAGCTCGCCATCCTCAATATATCGCCCGATGGTCCCGGACTGGACGCGAGGTCCAGCCTTCCTTCCTGTGAGCGTTTTCGCAACTTTCCGCCGAAGCTCAATGACGAACGGCATTGCATACCCCACTTCTGAACCATTAATTTATGATCAGCTATCACGCCGAGCGGCTGCCGGGCGGGCTTTCCGCCCGGCAGCCACACCGGAAATCATACGCTAGGGGGTCTTTCCTCCGATCCTGATCGGATATGCGGTGACAACTTTTCTCTTTCTTACGACCACCTTGATAGCCGTCGCAGTTCGGCCGTTCCGGTCCTGGCCGATGGCGCGGCCGAAGTCGTAAATGTGCACATGGCCGCCTCGCTCATCATTAGGGTATCGCTTGCCCTGCTTGATGGCAGTCTTGACCATCCTGCGAATACTAGAGGCACTGCTATTTTTGAACTTGCTCTTACCGGGGTAGCGGGTAAGGGGTCGGTGACCAGCCCGGATGTGATGCATATCAATTCCGGTAATGTGGCCACTGCAATTGTGGACAAGAGCCTCCGAGCCTTCACCGTCCGCGACAGTGAAGGTATGGAGCCCCCCTACATTAAGATTGAATACGAGCTGCCCGGGAGTGTCGCCAATGTCCTGCACGAAGGTTACTGCGGCATGGATTCCGGAGGATTCCATTACTTGATCACCGAGCTTGACCTCACCGGCCTGCACCCACCCCTTTCCGTCAATCCAGAAGGGGTGGTTCGAAGTGGCGACTATTTGCGCATCCGAACCGTCGACACCTATTGCAACCAGATGCCGATTTCCGTATCCGACAATAACATCAAGAATAGGCTCGGCGGCTATAGCGCCCGTCTCCGGATCGGTGGCAGAGACATGGTCGCCTACCTGAATTTCCCCTATCGGCAGGTAGGTTCCGTCCGCCATGAGGACAAGGCTCTCCGGCGTAAATGAATTTCCGAGAAGGCATTGAGTAGGCTTACTACGGAAAACGCTTCGCGCACGCGATGCCACCTTACCGACCCGGCCAGCGGCCCTGGTGGCTTTCACTGCGGTGACGGCCGACTTGACGGCGGTGTTGGCGCCGACGGTGGCGGCTACTGCGGTGACTGCCATTTCGGCAGCTTTGGACCAGTTGCCGGTGGCTGCGTAGGAGACGGAGGAGACGGCGGCGGCGATGCCGCCGATGGGGCCGGGGATGTAGGAGGCGACTTCGGCGACCTTGGCGACGACCTGGACGGTTTTCTTGAGCCACTTGGGCATGCCCCAGTTGCCGTCGAGGTCGGTGCAGTTGATCGGGTCGCCGGTGCAGTAGTCGTAGGGGCTGGCGTTGCCGCCGGGGACGGGGTCGGTTTGCAGGAAGCGGCCGAGGGCGGGGCTGTAGAGGCGGGCGCCCATCAGGATGTCGCCGTCGAGGGCTTCGGCGGAGCGCTGCTTGCCGCCGAGCCAGCCGTAGCGGACGCCGGCCTGGCCGGCTTGGGGGATGCCGAACTCGTCGAAGTCCAGGACCACCGGCTTGGTGAGGGCGGTGTCGGTGGTGACCACGACGCTGCCGAACAGGTTGGTGAGCTGGAGGGTGATGTCGCCGGTCTTGCTGGTGGTGGCGACCAGGTCGGTGTCGGGGCCGGACACGTTGCGGGTCAGGGTGCCCTGGGTGGTGTCCTCGACGGTCCAGCGGACCTCGTCGCTGTCGTCGCCGTAGTGGTTAAGCTTGCTGGTGGCATTCGCCCAGGAGCCGTCGGCCTGCTTCTTCTCGGTGGTGAAGGCGGTGAAGCGGTGGGCCGGGTCGATCTGCCAGGTCTGCTTGTCGTCGCCCTTCTGCTGGGAGGCGGCTTTGTCGTTGGCCCAGTAGGTGTTGGTCGAGCCGGTGCCGGTGGTCGCGGTGCGGCCGAAGGCGTCGTAGGTGAAGCCCGGGTCGGTGAGGCGGTCGGCGCTGTCGTAGGTGTGGGTTTCGGTGATGGGGCTGTCGGTGGCGCAGTCCCCGTTGCCCGCGGAGGGCGAGGTGGACTTGGCCAGGCGGTTGGAGTGGGCGTCGAAGGCGTACTGGCGGGTGACGCAGCCCGTGGTGACGGTGGACTGCTGGGCGCGGGTCAGGCGGCCGAGGCGGTCGTAGGTGTAGGTGCGGGTGGCGGTGGAGGAGGCGTCGGTGGCGACGACGCCCTGGGTGGAGACGTCGACGGCCTGGGACCAGATGACCGCGCTGTCGGAGGTGCGGGTGTAGGTGCGGCCGGTGGCCTCGCCCACCGCGTTGAAGGTGTCCTTGCGGACGATCCCGCCGGGGTAGGTCTGCTCGACCAGTTGCCCGTCGGGGCCGTACTTGGCGGTGAACTCGCCCGCGACGCTGTCGTTGACGGAGGTGACCAGGCCCCGGGGCTCCTTGGCCCGGTCGTAGGTGTAGGTGGTGGAGCCGGTGGGGTCAGTGACCTTGGTCGGCTTGCCGTACTTGTCGAACTCGGTGGTGGTGGTGGCGCCGTCGGCGTCCGTGTAGGAGATCAGACGGCCGAGGGCGTCGAGCACCCGGGTCAGGGACTTGCCGCCCGCGGTGGTCTTGACAATGTCGCCGGTGGCCGGGTCGTACTCGGTGGTCACCTGCGGCAACGCCAGGCCCTGGTCGGAGGTGATCTGGGCCGAGACGATCCGGTCCGCGCCGTCGTAGACCGTCACCGCGGTGCGGGACTTGCCCGCGTTGATCTCGGTGACCTCCTCGGCCTCGCCGAAGCGGGAGTAGCGGGTGACGCGCTTGACGGGCAGGGTGGTGGGCATCCGTGCCGCGTCGGCGCCGGTGATCGCACCGCCGGGGCCGGTGGTGCACGGGCTGCCGGCCCACTCGGGGCGGTTGCCGCACGCGGCGTCGTCCGGATTCGCGCCGGCGGTGTAGAAGACGGTCTTCACCGTGGACGCGTCCGTGCCGCTGGCACCAGGCTTGCGGGACTCCAGCGCGCGGCCGGAGGCGTCGAACTTGACGGTGGCGGTCAGGTTGGCGCCGCCGGCAGCGGCATCCGTGGTGACCGAGGTCGCCGTCTTCAGCGTCCAGCCGGAGGTGCCGCCGATCGGTGTGCCGTAGCCGTTCTTGGTGACCCGCAGCTCCGCGTCCTGCGCGTAGCCGTCGATGCGGGCGCCGTCGGTGGCGGTGGTGACCAGGTGGTAGGCCTGGCCGTCGGGCTTGCCTTCGTCGTAGGTGTTGGTGTTGTGGTCACGGGCCAGGACCGGCGTACCCGCCTTGACGGTCGGGTTGACCGTGGTCTTGGTCAGGGTGAGGGTGTCGAGGCCCGCGTGGTAGCGCTCGCCGCCGGTGGCGGCGTTGGTCCCGGTGACCGTGATCTTCAGGGTGTGGTCGCCGCGGGCGAGCTGGATGGGGGTGCCGGTGTTGAAGGGCGCGACGGCGGCGGTGGCGCTGTACTGGTCGATCGGGGAGCCGAGGTTGGTGCCGTCGATCGAGAACCGCACGATGCCGTGGTCGCTGTTCTTGGTCATCTGACCGCTGAGGAGGTACGTGCCCTCCTCGGGCACGCTGACGCGGACGCTGTCCTCGGCGCCGGCGGCGGTGCCGCGCAGGCCGAGCTGGGCGCCGCCGGACCAGGTGAGGCCGCAGCAGTCGGCGTCCATCTTGATCGGCGCGGTCGCCCCGAGCTGGGGCAGCGTCTCGGCCTCGGAGGTGACGGAGACCGGGTTGCTCTGGCCGGCCATGTCCTCGGAGAGGGTGGCGCGGTAGAGCGGGCCGAGGGTCTCCAGGACGTCGAGGCCGTCGGGGGTGTAGGTGGTGCGGGAGTCGAGCAGCCGGGCCCGGTCCGCGGAGGCGGCGGGCAGGTTGAGCTCGGCGGCGAACCGCGCCGCGTCGGGGTGGGTGCCCAGCGCGATGGAACGGTTGGTGGCGTCCAGGGCGCGCACCACGTTGCCGTAGCGGTCGTACTCACTGGTGTCGATGTCGCCCTTGTCGAGCACCGACGGGGTGGCGGTGTTGACCTCGTTGCCGGAGGCGTTGAGGTAGTGCACCGTGGCGGGCTTGTAGCCGTCCTTGCCCGGTGCGGTGGAGGTCGCCGAGTGGGTGCCCGGCTCGTCCTCCGGCCCGAACACCGCGGTGGCGTCGGTGGGGGCGTCGGTCTGCGCCCACTGGGCGACGTCCGCGCCGGCCATCTCGTACGGGCCGCCCGCGCCGCGGGTGAGGGGCACGTTGTAGACGACCTTGGTGGCGATCTCGCCGTTCACCTGGCTCTTGCTGCCCGCAGCGAGCGTGCCCCGGCGGACCTTCAGCAGCCGCCCGGCGTCCGGGTCGCCGGCCGCCTGGCCGTAGTCGAAGTCCCACGGCAGCTCGCCCGCGGGGGCGATCCGGGTGACCCGGCCCGCCGCGTCGTACGTGTAGGCGGTCTTCAGCGGCTGTGCCAGGCGCGGGTCCCAGACCTGGACCAGGCGGCCCTGCTCGTCGTACAGGTAGCGGGTGACCTCGACGGCCTCCTGCTTGGACGTCGCCGGGTTCCACGACCAGACCTTCACCGAGCGGATCCGGTCGGTGAAGTCGCCGGGCGTGCCCGCCACCGCGGTCGTCGCCGTCGCGTAGTCGTAGTCCATGACGTCGCAGCCGCGCGGCAGCGGATCGAGGGTGCACTTGTTGCCGTCGTCCACGCCCGGCTCGACGGTGGCGATCGCCCGCTTGGGCAGAGCGCGGCCGTCGGCGCTGTCGTAGATGTAGCGGGTGGTGGAAGCGGCCTCGGGCCCGCTCTCGCTGGCAACGCCGTAGACGTCGGAGCCCGCCTGACGGGAGAACACGGTGCTCGACCCGTCGAGGTCGCTCAGGGTGTAGCCGGTGCCGGAGGTCTGCACGTCCCAGATCTGGTTCGGGCCGTTCCAGCAGACCCAGATGGTGGCGCCCTGGTAGGCGTCCAGGCACTTGCCGGACTGCCGGTTGGCCACCGTCTTGTCGGGGCGGACCTCCCACTGCTGGTTGACGCTGACCCCGCAGGACCACAGCGTCAGCGCCGTGTTGTCGGCGGTGGCGCCCCACGGGTTGTCGAGGCAGTAGCCGAGGACGCGCAGCGACAGGTCGTCGCCGTAGGTCCACTGCTGGTTGGGTGCGCCGGTGCAGGCGGCCGCCTGCAGGGGGGAGCCGTTGCCCGGGGTGCCGCCGGGGACCTCCAGGCACTTGCCGGAGGAGTTGACCAGCGCCCCGGACTTGACCGGGGTGCTCTTGAGGGTCAGCGACTCGGCGCCGGGTTCGGGGAAGAACGTGCCGTCGGAGCCCTTGGCGAAGGTGAGGAAGCCGTTGTCGGTGGTGCGGATCTCGGCGAGGTCCGACTCGGGGAAGGACAGCGAGCGGTACTCGGAGCCGGTGCCCGCGTCGGGGCCGCCGGCCCACTGCGGGCCGAACGGCGCGACGATCTCCTTGAGGGAGATGTCGTCGAAGAAGACCTCCTTGCCGCTGCCGCCGACGTTGCCGTTGTAGAGGCGGAACCACGCTTCGGTGGCGTCCTTGGGCACCGCCATGTCGAGGGTGAGCTGCTGCCAGCCGTCGGTGAACGACGCCTTGCCGGAGGCGGTGTCACCGTATCCGGCGCCGGTCTTGAACACGCCGACGACCCGTAGGCCGCGGTTGGGCAGGGCGCTGGTGTCCAGGCCGGTCGCGGCGGGGACGTAGACCCAGGTGGTGAGCCGGTAGACGTGGCCGGGCTTCATGCCCTGGCCCATCGTGTACTCGGGGCCGAGCGCCGCGTAGGAGTCCCAGCCGCTGGAGGCGGGTACCACGCGCAGGGAGTCGGTGGAGTTGTCGTGGCCGCGGGCGGTGGAGCGTTCGGCGATCGCCTGCCCGGGGGTGAAACCGGCGGTGTCGACGCCGACCTGCCGCTGGTTGAGCGTCAGGCGCTCGCCCTGGGGCTGCCAGCCGCGCGCGAGGTCGCGCGAGGAGGAGGACCGGGCCACGGACATGCCCGCCTCGTCGGCGTCGGTGACGCCCACCGAGTAGTCGCCGGTGAGGAGGTTGACCGAGCCGGCGCCGATCTCCGCGGAGGCGGCACCGTCGGCGTTGCGGTCCACGGTGATGGTGTTCCACCCGGTGGCGACGCCGGCGCCGGAGCCGTCCTCGGGGAACATCAGGGCCCGGATCTGGACCACGCCGCCGACGTTGCCGAGGGTGTCGATCACCGTCCAGTTGGCATGCGTGCCCAGGTCGGACAGGCGCGGCTTCGGGTCGGTGACGGGGGTGTTGTCGGCCTTGGTCAGGTTGGCGAGCGGCACGTCGTACTCGGTGGCGCCGGGGCCGCGCCGGTACTGGTAGACCACGCGCTTGAGGTCGGCCTGCGCGTCCACCGACAGCTTGACGCGCTTGGCGGCCTGGGTGCCCTCCACCGGCGAGCTCAGACCCGCCCGGCCCACCTGGAACTGGTAGGTCGCCGGATCGGAGAGGTTCCCGGCCCGGTCCTTGGCCTGCACCTTCAGCACGTGGTGGCCGTCGGTGGCCGGAGTGATGGAGGTGGTGAGCACCTGGGTGGCGTTGACCGTCACGGCCGACGCGCCGTCGAGCGTGTAGACGAAGGCGATCAGGTCGTCGGTGCCGGCCGGCGGGGTGAAGGTGAACTGCCCCGCCGTGCCCGCCGCGCCGTGCCACAGGCCGTCGGCCGGGTAGGTGGGCGAGGTGATGAACGGGGCGCCGGGCTTGACGGTGTCGACGACCAGCTGCGTGCCGACCCAGCCGGACTGGGAGTTCGCGTCGGACACCCGCGCCCAGACGCCGTAGTTGGTGGCCTCGTCGAGCTTGGCCACGCCCAGGTCGGCCGGGGTGAGCTGCACGTAGCTGCCGGCCGGGACGTTGCGGTAGATGCCGTTGACGAAGGTGGAGCCGCGCCACAGGTCGATGTTGACGCCGACGGTGCCGCCGTCGTCATCGGCGGCCAGCACCTGGAAGCGCGGGGTCGCCGAGCTGGTGTACGCCGGGCTGCCCGGGACCGAGGGCAGCACGTCGACGGTGGCCGGGGTGGGCGGCGGGGTGTTGTACGTGACCGACAGGTACGGCGGGGCCGCGCCCTGGGCGGAGTAGAACCTCTTCCACCCCGCGTTGCTGCTCTCGCTCGCCGCCCGCAGGCCCATCGGCCCGGTGTCCGTTCCGTTGCCGGCCCAGGCGGCGACCATGCTGGTCACGTCGGCCTTGACCCAGCCGCTGCCGTCACCGTTGGTGCACTGGTGGCTGTCGGAGCCGGTGTCGGTGTCGCGGGTCTCGTTCGACGTCGCGTACACGTCGCCCCAGTACGGCTGAGCCGTCCAGCGCGTGTCGGTGGAGGCCGGGTTGGTGGCCACCACCTGCCAGTCGGCGGCCGAGCACGACCAGGAGTGGAAGTTGTACAGGTTCAGCTTCGCGCCGAGGATCTGGCGGCCCTTCAGCCCGCTGACCGGGAAGTGCAGGAAGGAGCGGGCGACGGTGGTGCCGCCGTCGTAGGTGCCGAGCTTCAGCTCGGTGGCCGACGACTGGTCGCTGCTGATCCCCTTCTGGACGAAGGTGTCGAAGCTGGTGCCGAAGTCGACGGCCGGGTCGACGGTCACCGGGAACTGCGTCCTGGTGTCCGCCAGGAATGCGGCGTCCGGGGTGAAGACCAGCTGCGCGTCCGCGCCCCCGCCCTTGAGCTCCATCGACACCGCGCCGCGGTGCAGGTGCTCACCGGAGCCGGCGTCCACAGCCGCGTCCCACATCGCCGGCGCCGGGATGCGCACGGCGGGCCGGCCACCCGACGGGTCGGTGAGGCGGATCGAACCGTCGTCCTGGCGCTCCACCCGGTAACCGGTGGTGTCCAGCGGCAGGGTCAGCGTGCCGGCCTGCGAGATTGCCGAACGGTCCTTGACGACCAGGTACTGCTCGAAACCGGTGCGGGTCGCCTCCAGCACCAGGTCCACGCCCGGGCGGGCGTCGGTGTACGTCGCGGTGGAGCCGGAGAGCTTCGGCTTGGGCAGCTTGCCCTGCCAGCCCAGCTCGACCTGCGCGTCACCGCTGCCGACCTTCACCAGCTCCTGCTCGGCCGGGGCCGCGGACGGGGCCGACGCCGGGTCGGCCGCCGGAACGGACAGCCGGGGCAGGGAACGCGAAGCGTGCTCGCCCGCGGACGCGGACGGCGACGCGGCGGGAGTCGAGGACGCGGCGGCCGGCGAGGAGATTCCGGCCGACGGGGAGGCAGCGGCTGACGGCGGAGCCGTGGACTTGGCAGCCGACGGGGAGGGCGAGGCGGACGTGCTCGGCGCCGCCGATCCGGTCGGCGTCGCGGAGGGAGAGGCAGTCGGCGTGCCGGTTCCCGGGAGCGCGTCGCCGACCTTCACCGCGGCGTCACCGCCGGAGAACACCAGGCCCTCCGGGTGCGCCTTCGGCGCGACCTTGCCGTCACCGGTCTCCACCAACGTGGTGTCGAGCGGCACCCACGCCTCGCCGACCTTCATCCGGATCGGACCGGCCGACATGTCCTGGCTGAGCGTGCCATCGGGGTTCGCCCACACCGTGGACGTCTCCGTCCGCGCTCCGGTCACCTCGATCCGGCGCTTGTTCAACCGCGCCGCCAGCAGCGCCGACGCCTCGTCAGGCGCCTCCGTCGTCGACGCGTTGGGGGTCTGCTGTGACGGCGCCGACTCCGCGGCGGCCGCCGGGGCGGCGGTCAGCGCATCCAGCGCCACACCGGACTGCACCAGCAGACCGAGCGCAGCAAGCGAGGCTATCCGCCTCGTCCTGCGCATGGTGAAGGCCCCACCCGCGAACGCGCGTGAGGCCTGAGACTTCCGTAGCACCACTACTCCCAGAAAATTTCAAGTTCCCGCACAGCAAACTTAAAGACTGCGCATAGATAAAGATCGCACGCGTTTTGAGTTGCCTTGACCATGCGGCGGTATCAATTAGGAGACGACGCAGGGACAAAGCGCTTTAAATATCCAGAAAATGACAAATAGTATATAAATTTCCATAGGTGTCGAAAGAACCAAAAGGGGCATAAGACCCGGAGAAATCGCCCATATCGGTGCAAATTTTACTCTGGAGTTTCAGGCCGCATCCCCAGATCGCCCAGGCCACCACAAAAAGAGAGCCAAAAATTACGGCCCGTCAATCCTTTTAATTCACAGGGGAATTCACAGAAAATGGACCCGCCGGCCAGCCCCTGCCAACCGGCGCGCCGCATACCCGACACAGGCCAGGGGCCATGCCCAGGGCCGCCACCCTGCTCGCGCACAACAGCATCGAGGCGCAACGGCCGCAGAATCGCCTCGCCAATGCGGGCGCCGTGCAGGCCGAAGCAGCCTTGGAGAAGTCATATGCTGACAATCCTGACACTTCCGGAC
Organism: Kitasatospora sp. NPDC090308; assembly: GCF_044769485.1. Lineage (NCBI taxonomy): Bacteria > Bacillati > Actinomycetota > Actinomycetes > Kitasatosporales > Streptomycetaceae > Kitasatospora > Kitasatospora sp. NPDC090308. The sequence continues at coordinate 11,126 of NZ_JBIVXY010000029.1, forward strand.
GCACCCCTAGAAGAGACGCAGTCTCCGCGTAACCCATGCGCCCTACAGACATCTCAGGCCCGCCGGCGAGCTGACCTATACCGTCGGCACCGGTGAGCAGCGGCACCGGCTGCGGACCTTCGTCGAGCGGCACCGCCCCAGCGTCGGCGTCGAGGAGACTGCCGCGCAGCTGGCGGCCTGCGCCGCACTGTGGGAGCAGACCGGCCCGGGGATGACGCTGGAGCGGCGCTGGCGAACCTTCCCTCGGCTACTGGTGATCCTGGCCGGCACAGCGGCCGCCGAGGCGCACACGGCGGTGGCCGACCTGCGCCTGGCCGCCCAGGAGAGGCCGACGATCACCGAGATACTCACCGCCGTCCCGGCCGGGGCCGCCCGCATCGAGGACCTCGCCCGGCGCGGGCCCTCCGCCGCAGTCTGGCACCCGCTCGGCGACCGGGACGGGCGGACGTGCGGGTGGAGCGAGCTATAGGACGGGATCCGGACCGGTGCGCGCTACGGGCCAGGATCAGGGCGCGGCTACCGTGCCGCCCTGGCCGTCGAACAGACCCTGCTCACCCTGGACGAGGAACTGCGGGCGATCGACGCCCTGGAAGCGGCCTGGACGCACCAGCACGACATGCTGGCCACACTCGCCGGCGGCCCCAGTGGGCGGCCGCTGGCGCAGTTGGTGGCCCGGTTCGGCACGGCCACCGTGGAGTGGATGACGGCGTGCGACTCGCAGAGATGCGGTCCGGCGGGAGCCGAGGCCGAGGACGCCCTGCTGGAGATGGACGGCCAAGGCCGTCACCTGCTCGACATGCTGGACCTCACCTTGGCGAATTGGGCGGTCGAGGCGAACGACGTCCGCGCTGTCGGCACCCTGAGCCGCACCGCGCTCCAAGTGCTCCTGGCCTCCGACGCACTGCACGCCCCGAAGGGGACCGAGCCCCAGCACGCAGCGGTCCTGCTCGCCGCCCTGTGGCTCGGCCCACACGGCCCGGCCCGGCCCGCGCCCGCGGTTCCCGTACGACGCGGGCCGGGCCTGTGGCGCCTCGTTGCCCGGCGGTGGCGGTGGTGGCAGGCGGCCTGGCCCGAGACGGGGCCCGGCCGGTAGGGAGGCCAGCCGCTGCCGGGGACGTGGCGCAGCTGCTCTGCCCGGCGGCCTGGTGGAGACCGCGGTGAGGCCGCCGTGGCGCAGACACTAGACCCGCTGATCGACCGTTCGCCAGAGCCGTGACCTGGGAACTTTCGGCCGCGGACATGCCAGGGTCACCTGCCGTCGTCCGGTGCCCGATGTCAGCGGGCGCACCAGCAGGCCGGGTGGTGCCACAGGGTCCGCACGATCGCACCGCCCAGTCCTGACCTGGGCCGGTGAGTTTCGGCAGACTGGAAACTCACCGGCCTGCGACTACGAAACTCACCGAGCGGTCGCAGCGGACCGCAACCCGGGTCGCAGTCGCAGCCGGATGCCCGTCGCAGGCCTGCGCCGCTGTCGCACCACACCGGCCCTGGCCTGCGTTGGAAAGGTTGCGGCAAACGGACCTAACCGAGCCGATGTCGAAACTCACCGGCCCGGGAAAGGAACTCACCGACCTCGGGCGAAACTCACCGGTGCGCAACGGCGGCGGGACGGTCAGCTTCGGTGCCACCAGGTGCGGCGGCGTCCGGCTTCGGCAACCGCGGCTTCGGTGGCGTGCTGCTGCTCGGCCGCTTCCTCGGCTTCGCGGCTCTGGCGCTGTTCGGTGTCGGCCTGGCGGCAGGCCGGGCACAGCCCGTCGTCCCGGACCGTCCGCTCCTTCTCCTTCCACCGCTCGTCGGTGAACTTCGCGGCGCAGCGGGTGCAGGCCGGGCGGCGGGCTTCGCGGGCGGCGGCCTGGCGCTGCTGGCGGGCGTGGTCGGCGGCGGCGCGCTGGGCGGTGAGAAGTTGAGTCGCCGTCGGGGTTGTCGACGGCTTCGGTGAGGGTGTGCCAGCCGGGTCGGCCGAAGCGGCGCCAGACCGCGGCGTCGGCGCCGCGGGCGCGCAGCAGCGGCAGGGCGGTGGCGAGGACCGGCAGGGCGCGGTGGTAGTCGCGGGCGGTGACGCCGTCGCCCCAGTACGGGGCGGGTGACCAGAGGGCTTCGGTGGTGGCTTCGACGCGGCGGCCGCGGGCCAGGAGCCGCTCGTGGTCGCGCCGGGCCTGCTCGCGCTGCTCCTCCTCCGTGGGCGGCTTGGTGCCGGGGCGGGGGCGCTTGCGGCCGGGCACCAGGACCAGGGCGACCGGCGGCAGGCCCTCGCGGCCGGTGGCCGGGTAGCGGGCGCGCCACAGCCGCAGCTCGTAGGTGTCCGCTCCCCGGGCGCGCAGCGATTCGGCGAAGGCGGGCTTCGAAACGCCCTTGGCGGGCAGCTCGCACCAGGCGCGGTAGCCGGTGAGCTTCTCGGCGAGGGTGCCGGCGCTCTCGTTGTCGCGGTCGACCTCGACTAGGAGCAGCGGCACCTGGGCGCCGGGGTCGCGCAGCACCAGGTCGGTGAACAGCGAGCGGCGCCCGGGCAGGGCGTGCTCGACCTCGGTGGTGAACGCCTCCAGGTGCCCGATGCCCGCGCGGGCGAGGAGGCCGGCGGTGGCGGCGACGTCCAGGGCGTGCTCGGAGTACGCGGCGGCCCGCCCGTCCCTGTCGGGGCGCAGCGCGGAGATCCGGGTGCCGGCCGGGAGGAGACCAGCTGCTTCGCGGTGGCCGGCGCGGGTCAGGCACCACAGCTTGCGCCCGTCCGGCAGGCGCAGTTCCTCGCGGACCCGTCCGGCGGCTTCCAGGTCGACCAGGGCCTGGCGGGTGGCCTTGTCCGCCTTCTGGTGGGGCAGGACCAGGTGCCACAGCTCCCGGGCGATGGCCCGCTGGACCAGCGCGAGGGCGATCAGCACCTCGCGCCGCACCGGCCCGGTCGATCCGGCCCGCCACCGGCCCTTGCTGTCTTCGACAGCAGGGACAGGGGGGTTGTCGCCCACCCCCGACCCCCTTGACAGGGCCCTGCGAGCTGCGGAAACACCGTCTGCGGCAGCCAGGGGCGCGGAGGTGCCGGTGGAGGTGGCGGTGGAGCGGCCGGCAAGGGCGTTGTCCGGGCCGGGAGGCACCGGCGGCCGGTGACGCTCGCCCTGGCCGTCCTCGTCGTCGGGGACGGGGGCGGCGGGTGGGGTAGTGGACATCGAGGCGGCCTTCCGTCAGCAGCGGCCGGGGTGGGGGCGGTGGCCGGCCCCGGCGCCCGGGCGCTCGCCCGGCCCGGCCGACCCTGCACCGGCCCCCCTTGCCCGCCGTCTGGCCACCCCCTTGTCCCGCCCGGCTGCCCCCGCCCGAATCGTCCTGGACTGGGGCCTTGTCCTCCCGGTATGTCCGTGGCCGACACCACAACCCGCAGCAGACGGAGCAGCGCGGTGACGCGCTCCGGCACAGCCGGGCGCGGGCAGACCGGGCGGCTTGTCCAGGGGAAACGCGCGGATGTCCAGGGGAAACGCACCGGCCGGTCGGCTCCGCCGGCCTTCCGTACGGCCTGTCCACCGGGCAGCGAGGCGTGCTGCTGGAGCTGTCCACCACCCGCCGGACGCGGCGGGCCCCGAGCACCGGCTCTCCTTGTCCCGCAGGTTGTCCCGCAGTTGTCCCACAGGTTGTCCCGCCCGGGGCGTGACCGGCGGCGGCCGCGGCCGGTTGGGCACGGGATGAACACCACCAGCAGCACGCTCGACCTGATCCTGTTCGGCGGCGAACCCGGCGACGACGGCCCCGACTACGACGGCCTGGCCGCGCCGGAGCGGGAGGCGATCGCGGAGGCCGCCGCCACCGGCGTGCGCGCCGCCACCTGGATCCGGACGCTGGCCGCACGCCAGGACGACGAGGACAACCGGCAGAGCCTGGAGCGCTACGCCCGGGCCGTGGAGCGGATCCTGTCCCGGGAGATCGTGCCCGAGCGCGACGGCCCGCTGGAGGGCGAACTCCTCTACGAGCTCGACCCGGCCCACTTCACCCTGGAACGCCCCGGCGCCGGACCAGTGGACCTGGCCCCGGCCGAGCGGGTCGCGCTGGCCGCCATCGGCGCCGCCACCGCCTCCGCGCCCACCGCCGTGCTGGGCGACGTCGCCTCCGACCTGCCCCGGCTGTGCCGACTCGTCGACCAGGCCCTCGCCGTCGGTCAGGTGCCGGACTGCGGGGTGTAGGTCAGCGGCCCTGTTCGGGGTTGGTGCCGGGTTCGAAGACCACCGCGCCGGGGGCGTGGTGGTCGCGGAAGCCCTCGACCACGCGGACGCCGCGCGGGCCGAGTTCGGCGTAGGCGATCAGGCCGGGCCAGTTCGCGGCGTCGACCAGCGAGCGGCAGGTCGGGCAGGCGTAGAAGCGGTCGCCGGAGAGCCACTCCACGCCGCCGAGGTCGAGGGCGAACTCGACGGTGCGGAAGAAGACCACCGCGCCGGGCCTCGAGCAGAAGTCGCACGCCGGGACGGTCGGCCGCGGCCCGAAGTCGTGGACGGGAGTGGGGGAATCGTCGCTGCTCGGTATGGCCGCCATCCTAGGCACCGCACCCCGACCGGGCGGCACGGACGGCACAGATCCACTCCACGGTGCGCCGCCCGGGCCGTCGGCGGATCACCCCCGCACCGGCGGAAGTGCGCGAACGGCGGTGGGGGCGGCGAGGCCTTGGCCGAGGGCCAGGCGCAGCAGGGTGAGGGCGTCGTCGGGGTTGGCGGACAGCAGCGGTTCGCTGTCGGCGGCGTCGACGACCTGGCGGCCGCGCAGGAGGGTGACCCAGTCGTTGGTGTCCTGGTAGGGCTCGGTCCAGCCAACAAGGTGTCCGCCGTGTTCGAGGGCTTGGACGGGGGCGCGGTGGGGCCAGGTGAGGCGGGCCAGGGCGGGGCCGGCGTAGTCGCGGTGGGGTGCGCCCAGTCCCCGTTCGGTGGGGGGCTTCGATCGCAGGGCGGGGCCGAGGGCCAGGCGCGGGACGCCGTCGGGAACACCGGCAGGCAGGGCGGCCTCGGCCGGGAACGGGGTGCGGGCGGCGCGCTGGAGGGCGTCCAGGGCCTCGCCGGTGCTGCGGTAGGTGCGGGCGCCGCTGGCGGGGTCGGTCAGGATCGTGGCGGTCCTGTCGTCGCGGTGCTGGGCGGCGATGTGCCCGGCGCGGCCCCAGGGCCCGTCCGGCAGCGGCGCGCTCCAGCCCACCGGCCGCCCAAGGTGCAGCAGCTGGACGTCGACGGCCTCCGGGCCGCTCCAGGAGGCCAGAGTCCAGCCGGGGCCGAACGTGAGCGCCAGGTCGTCGACGCGCTGCGGCGCGCCGAAGCGCCGCACGGGGTCGGTGCAGGCCGCACGGCGCAGCGTCTCGAAGTCCTGCGCGCGCCGCGCGGCCGCATCCGCGGCAGGAAGCGCGGCCAGTGCGGTCGGCGCGGAAGGTGCGGCGGGGGCGGGCACGGAGGTGAGCGTCTTTTCGGACCGGTCCGAAACAGCCGGTGCCGTGCCCCCGGCCGGGGCGGGCGCTTTTTCGGACCGGTCCGAAATGGGGGGTGAGCTCGGGGCCGCCACGGGGGCGGGATTTTCGGACCGGTCCGAAAAGGCGGGGCCGGTCGGCTCGCCGGCCAGCAGCCGAGGGTCGACACGGGCCAGGAGATCCGGGCGCGTCAGGTCCTCCTCGGCACGGCGCAGCTCCAGCGCCCGGCCGCTCAGGCCGGGCCAGCGGATCTCGTCGCGCACGTCCCGGGCCGCCTCGCACACCCGGACGCCGAGCCGGGCGTGGGCGGTGGAGAACCGCTCGTACGCGGCCACCGGGTCGGCGTCCACGGCCTCCAGGAACGCCAGGGCGACGTCCACGGCGGCCTCCGCGCCGCGCAGCAGCTCGGCCCGCGCGCCCTCCAGCGCCGAGCGGGCAGCGTCGGCCTTGGCCTTGTCCCGCGCGGCCTTGGACTTGCACGCCGTCGAGCAGTACCTCGGACGGCGCCCGCGCTTGCCCGGCTCCGCCGCCGGCACCGGCTTCTGGCACCCCGCCCGCTGGCACACCTCGTCGGCCGTCACGTCGAACAGCACGGCAGGCGTGCCAGCGGCACCGGAATTTCGGACCGATCCGTTTTGCATGCCCGGATCGTAGCCCCGCCGATCACCCGGACCCCAGCCCATTACGGACCGGTCCGAAAATCCTTCACCGCCGGCGGTGCAGCACGGTGCAGCGCCGCATCCGCTACCGAGTGCAGCAACGACCGTTCGGTCGGTTCGAGTGCAGCGTCCGGCGCCCCGCCCAGAGCGCAGCGCCGCGGCCGCCCGCGCTCGCCGGTCAAAGTCACCTGGCAATCGGTCAAGGTCGCCTGTCAAAAGCCAGGGACCGAGTGTCCCGCCTCACCGAAGTTTGACGTTTCTCAACGAAGTTTGACTGCGGCGGCCCAGCTAGAAGGGGGGCTCCACACTGAACCCGTCCGTAGCGGCCCACGGGTCGTCCTGCTCCCGCGGGTCTGCCACCTCTCGTTCCCGCTCCCGCCGTTCGGCGACAGCGCGGCTCTCGGCGATCGTGGGGATGGCGTCGAATGCCTCGGCCGGGCGGCCGTGCCTGATCAGCATCTCGGGCAAGTCGTGGCGGACCAGGTAGTGGGTGGAGGAGCGGAGCAGTGCGAGGGCCTCCTCCGGTCGGCCGTCCCGCTCCAGCAAGCGAGCCAGCGCGGGGTCCCACATGCCGGGCTCGCGCTCGTTGAGGGCAGTGGCCTCCGCGATGCCCTCCTTGTAGCGGCCGGCCTCGCCCAGCAACCAGATCCGCAGGTCGCGGACGTGATCCGGGTGTTCCCTGACGTATTCGTCGGTGCGCTCCTCAAGGAGTTCGAGCGCTCGGCCGGGCCGGCCGTCGTCGACGAGCAGTTCCAGCGCCCACTGCAGGAAGTTCCAGCAGTCGTAGTACTCGTAGGTGGGCCGGCCCGTCTCGACGGCTTCGTCGACCCTCCCCTGGCGGACGAGCAGGCGCATCAGCGCCGCCCGGTCCTTCGGGTGGTCGTGGGCCTCGATCCCGTCGCGCAGCACGGCCTCCGCCTCGTTCACCCGCCCCGTGTCCTCCAGCGCCTTCGCGTACACGTCGAGGGCCGAGCGCGGATCCTCGGCAGCCAGGGCCGCGAGCTCGTCGATCAGACCTTGCCGGGCGAGGAGCTCCGCGTACTCCTCCGGGAAGTTCCCGGGGCAGCGCCTGCCCGAGGCCCTCGCGGCGCGCAGCACCTCGACGGCTTCGTCCGTGCGTCCGACCCGCTCCAGCACCCGGGAGATCAGCAGCAGCACGTCCCACCGGTCCATCGGACCCGTCCCGCAGATCTCGCCGCACCGCTCGCACCCCGCGCTCTCGATGCGCTCCAAGCGCTCCTCCTCCCGCGTGAGCACGCCCAGGACCAGGTCGTCGTGCCCCCGCCCCTCGGTGATCTCGACCAGGCAGGAGCGGAGCCAGTACTCCCCGAGGTGCGGTGTGAGCACGTCGACGGCCTCCTCCACCCGTCCGGCCTTCGCCAGCAACTCGGCGTAGCGGCCGCAGACGTGGCCGTCGCCCAACTCGGCCGGATCCGGGCGCACCCTCGCGAGCGCCTCGTCGCCCTCGCCCCGGTCGATCATGATCTCGGCGGTGAGCCACTCGGCGGGGCGCCAGCCGATCTCCGCGAACGGACTCAGCAGGGCCAGCGCCCGGTCGAACTCCCCGGCCGTGCACAGCTCCCGGGCCGCCGCCTCCGCGCAGTTCCAGTCTCCGCGCTCCTGCGCCGCCCGGACCAGCAGTTCCAGCTGTCCCAGGTCGAGAAAGGTCCGCACCATCCGCGGGGAGACACCACCGTGGTGCCATGCCTGCCAGGAAAGATCGTCAATGTTCACGCGGGCACCCTACGAACTGCCGCCGACAGCCTCCGCCCGACCGAAGCCGGGGTACCCATAACCCCCTCGTACTCGACGGCCGAATTCCGCTGAGACAACCTGCCACCGGTCAAACTTCGTTGAGACGGGTCAACCGAGACCGGCCGCCTGATGTCCCAGCCCTGTCCCAGGCCGGGCGCGAAACGCTCCCACCTGGGGTTTTGGGGTGGGACTGGCCTAGCGAAACGGTCGAAACCGGACATGGTGGGACGGTGCTGGGACAGGGCCTGAGACATCCCTGGGACAGCCTCTCCGGGCTCCACCGACCGGCTGGCGGTGCGACGGCCGCCCCGCCGCCGACCGGTCCGGCCGCGGCGGAGCGCCGTGGCGTAGCACGGTGGTGGCCGGGTCGGGCCGTTATGTCGGAAGCCCTCTGGGCGGCCGGGGCGGGCGGCGCACTGCGCGGGTGACCACCACCTCCCGTCTGGAGCGGCCCGCCCGTCGGCGCCGCCACGCCCGCCTGATCGCCTCTCTGACCGACCTGATCGGCGCCTGCGCTGAGGCCGCCGCCGAGGTCTACCGGCCGATCGCCTCCGCCCCGCCCGGGCAGCTGTCCATCGATGTCGCGGCCGGCCTGCTGTACGTGCGGATCGGCCTGACCGCCCCCGTGGTGCTGGACCGGGCCCGCGCCGAGGACGACGAACGGTGGCCCGGCGAACTCGCCCGGGAGCAGCGGGAGGCGCAGCGCACGTACGCGGCCAGGGTGGTGGTGGCCACCGCCCAGGACCTCACCGATCCCGGCCCCGACGACGAGGCCGGCCGGGTCGAGGCGGCCGGGCCGGCCGGGACTGCTCTGGTGGCGGTGGCGACCGTGGGGCAGGGCGCGGCGATGGAGCTGGTGGCCGCCGGGTCGGAGGTCGCGAAGCGGTGGCGCGAGGATCCGGCGCAGGCGGCCGTGCTGGCGCTGGAGTTCGCGGAGTCCGGGGAGTTCACCACCAGTGAGGTGCTGGACGCGGCGGTCGACAAGCGCGTGGTGGCCGGCCTGCTCGCCCTCCAGGAGGCCCGCACCGCACCGGATCCGTCCACCGCGGCCGAGCTGTGCCTGGCCGCCGTCCCGCACCTGGTCCTCGCCGTCCACCTCGCCTCCGCCGACCTCGACTGACCGGGTGCGTGCCCGTACGCAAAGCCCTGAACTGCGGCAACGCCGACTGCGGACCAGGTGGTGCGGACCCCGCGGGGCCGGTACGGGGGTGCGTTGCGCAGCCGCACGCACTCCGCACCGCAGCCCGCCATCGCCGGGAAGAACAACGCCGCACTCGCGCCCGCACAGGAGCGCGGGCCCCAGAGCCCGGAAGACGGGTCTGTCCTCTGACAGGTGACCTTGACCGATTGACAGGCGAGTTTGACCGGCCCCGCAGCCTTGCTGCACGCCTCGTTAGGCTCGGCTTCCATGGCTGGTAACGACGTCGCGCACAAGCGCCGCTTTCTCGTACTGCACGACTACGGCATGGGCGGCTCGTGGTGGTGGGTCCGTGCGCGGTCGGCACGGGAGGTACTCGAAGGGCTCGCCTGGGTCGAGGTGATCACCGACCCGGAGACCGTGGCCAGGTTCGAGAGGGAGGAACTGGAGGAGGCCGATATCGACGCGTCCCAGATGACCTCGGGCCTGGACGCGCTGCGTGCCGAGCGTGACGCGCAGCGCGGGCGGGAGGGCTTCGGCGTACTCGCGGACAGGGGCATCGTGTACCTGCGGCGGCGCTGGGACGAGGAGGGCGAGGGACCTGTCGACTACCTGATGGAGGTGGGCGCCGACGGGCGCCGCCTGCGGCAGGTGGAAGTGCCGGAGAGCGGTGCTGCCCTGCGCAGTGGTCCTGACGACTGGTCGTTCAATCCACCCGTGGTGGACCTCTTCGACCCGGCGCTGGCAGGTCAGGAGATCAGCCGGAGCGCCTTCGAAGAGCAGTGGACACGGGCCCACCCCGTAGACCCCGACCGGTAGAAGCCTCTCCGGGCGGTCGAACCCGCCCGGCTGGCCGGGCGTGGGCGGTCATTCGTCGTGGAGCCGCTGGAGGACCTGGGTGAAGTCGCCGTCGTCGAGCAGGCCGACCAGCACCTGCGTCATGTTGTCGATGCCGGGCTCCCGGACGATGAGGCCGTCGGAGCACCAGAAGTAGCGGCCGTCCAGCGCCTCGCCGGTCCGGGACCACCTCTCCATGAGGCGTTCGACCTCGGCAAGGGTGAACACGGTCGCGCTCCAGCGTGAGCCGTCCGCTGCCAGCCGCACCTCCACGTCGATGTTGCAGACGCTGTCCAGAGCCTCGCCCGCGCCGGGCAGGAACGACGCCTCGAAGCGATCTGTACGGACGCGGTACCAGGGGCCATCCCATCCCTGGTCAGCCGTTTCGGTTCCGGTGTGGGCCATGCAGGGAGCATCTCCGGCCGGACCCAACTGCTCAACTGCATTCCCCCGCGGGAGCCGGCAGAGCCCATCGGCGTCCACAACGCCGAACTCGAGCTCCACCGGCGCGGCATCGCCGTACGCCCACACGGCGACCCTCGTCGCTTCCCCTACCATCAGTCAAGATCAGGTGGCAGGAACCTACTGGTGGTCAAGATCGTATGGCAATCGGTCAAGGTCACCTGTCAAAGGTCAATGGGTCAGCGGCGGGGCCGTGTCCCAGCCCCCGTCCCAGCCCCACACGCGAAACGCCCCCACCAGGGGATACGGCCTGAGACCGTCCTAGCAAAACAGACATACCCGGCGTGTTGAGACACCCGTGGGACACGGCTGGGACAACCCTGCCCCAGCCTGGGAAGAAGCCGGCACCACCGCCAGCACGACGGCCCGGCGCAGCCGCACCCGATCCGGCCGGCCCGCAGGGGGGTGGCAGGCGGGCCGGGCGGGAGCGGGGCCGGGACGGCGGCCTACGGCCCCCTGACGGGGGGTACAGCAGGTGGTGCCGGGACGGAGTGGTGCCGGGCGCGCGTGCGGACGCCGCCCCTGAGGGATTTGTCCCGGCCGCGTGCTCGAAGCGCGGCCGGTCACCGCAGGGGCGGCGTCGGCGCGGAACCCGGACCTGGAGGATCGCGTGCGCCCACAGGACTGGACGCGGGGTTCCGCACCGCCCGTATGACCCGTGCGGGCGGCTGCATGCACCCCGGCCGGGCACCACCCCATGACCACCGGCCGGAACGCTCACCCGGGGCGCCCTGATGACCTCGCCGCGCCTCGGCGGGCGGGCCGGGACCGGACGGCGGCGGGCGGCGGGGGCAGCGGCGGGCGGGCCGGGGGAGCACCGCCACGCCCCTGTCGCGATGGCTGTCGCGGCCCGCCCACACACAGGGGATCCGGCCCTCCCACCCACGTCACACACCACGACAGCACCCCCACGCGACACCCCCCGCCACAGGAGCACCCCGCCCAGCAACAGGCCCGACGCAGAACAGCCCGGAGCCGGGGCAGACTGCTCCTGGCAGGCCGGAGCCGGGGCGACGGCGGGCGGCACCGAACGTCGGCGGACGGGACTGGGCCGGGCCGCAGCGCCCGCCCCCGGGAAGCAGCACGACGACCAGGACGACGACCAGGCGCAGCCGCACCCGGCCGGGAACGGCGGCCAGGGCGCGGCCCGCAGCCGGCGACCGGCGGTGGGCTACTTCTGGAGGGGAGGCATTCCGTCGACGAGCTCACCCAGAACCCAGCCCGCGAGCGTCCACAGCAGGGCGAAGAGCACCCCACAGGCGGTCGCCGCCACGGCGAACTGCCCTGCCACGCTTCCCACGAACCGTTTCACTCACTGCCCCCCACTGTCCGTCCCGCACCAGTGGCAGTGACGCCGCCCGCCTCCGGACAGTTCCCCGCCGCGCGCAACCCCGCGATTCACACCTGCCCGCACCCGGCGGCCCGTTCGACGATGGCGGCCAGGGCCTGGTCGAGGCTGCCGGCACGGCCCAAGCGCCCGCCGTCGTGGCTCAGGTACGGGAGTGGCGGCCCCGCAGACGGCCCCTCGCCTCCGCACGCCGCACCAGCCACGGCCCGAGACCCATCAACAGCAGGTTCAGAACTCCCAGCACGAAGAGGATCCCGAACACGAGCCGCTGCGAGCCCGCCCCAGGCCACAGCGCGAGGAGCCCCATCCCGACGGCCACCACCGCCTGCCCGACGGCCGAGTCGACCCGGCGACGCACGTCCTTCGGTCCGACCATGCTTCCCCCTGAGCCGCGGCGAATACCGACCGGATGCTACCGCCCCACCCATGCCACCCGGCAGGACCAGCAACAGCAACAGCAACAGCAACAGCAAGACCGAACCCGGAACCGGCCGGGACGGTGCCAGGACGGAGGCCTGCAGCCTTCCGAGGACGGGAACCCGCCCGACAAGACGACGACCAGCCGCAGCAACACCCGCCCCGACACGCTTCGACAGGCCCGCCCCCGGCCCGGCAGCGGGCCAGACGGACAGTGGCCCGGGGCCGGGGGCGGCTGCTCCTGGCGGGCCCGGGCGCCCGCCTTCCAGCAAGCAGCACGACGACCAGGACGACGACCAGACGCAACCGCACCCGGCCCAGAACGACGGCCAGCACCCGGCCCGGGGCCGGCGACCGGCGGACCGCCGCCGGCGGCAGGAAGCAGCCCGGCCACCACCGCAATCCCCCGGCGAACCCGACCCCCGAATCCACGGCCCCGCCGAAACAACCCCGACCAGCGGTAATTCAGGCCGAACCGAGAAGGAAAGGCCAGGCGGAAACCAGTGGCATTCCCGACGGGCCGTCAAATCACCGCAGCACCCCGAAACAGCCCCGACCCCCGACGGACCGCCAGGCCCCGCCCGGCCGGGAGAACCGACCACCCAACGTCACTGGAAACCGACCACCCCCAGAACACCACTAGAGCGTCGGACGACACCCCGCCACCCACCCGGATTGGTCCACCACAAACCGAAACCAGCCCCCGAAACCCGGTCAGGTCACACACCCGGTGCGGGCCAGGCCGGATGCGGAACCGAACAATCCCACACCAGGCCAGGCCAGGCCGGACGGGGGCCGACGAGACAGCGGACTACGCCCAGCAGCACGAAGATAGAGGCCGGCGGTGTCGATCTATGCACCCTTCGCGGCGCACTCGCCACCGTGCCCGCCTCTGAGTGCCTCCGACAGGCGGACTCGCCGCAAACTACTCCCGGACCGGCCCGACCAGGCTTTCAGGACGGCCTCCGAGCGTGACGTCGCGGCGCCGCACGTGTCGGGTGCACCGTAGCTCCGCCGCCGCCTCGCCGGGCACGCGCAGCGCTGCTGCGCGCTCGGGGTCGCACGGGCGCTCGCCTGGCTGGTCGACGACTCGGCGGCTCCGCCAACCCGACCTCGTCCCGTTCGGTCAGGCAGCGACCGCCAGGTCGGCTCGGCCGAACAGGAGGGCGTAGCCGCAGAGCAGGTGGGTGAGGATGCGGTCGGTGAGGCGGGCGCCGGCCAGGTCGGCGAGGGCGGCCAAGACGGAGGAGACGTCCCAGCGGGCGGCGGGTCAGAAACCGCTGCGGCGTACGACGGGCCGGGCAGGCCGTTCGGGGGGCGCGGCCAGGGCGTGGGCGGTGACGCGGGTGCGCTCGGACCAGTTCGCGACCTGCCGGACGGTCGCCGCATCGAGGTGGCAGGTAAGGTCGCGGACCGCCAGGTGGTCGTCGTCGGTCAGGGTGTGGAGCCCGGCGCGGGCGCTCGTCGAGTGGGTCACCATGCTCATCGTCACCCGCGAGGGTAACCGACGGTGCAAGCTCCGGCCGTCCCCGCGGGCTCTGGTCGTGCTGGTGTACCTGCGCAAGCCCGACACCCTCGCCCAGATCGCCGCCGGCTTCCGGATCAGCGTCGGTACCATCCACGCCTACGTCCACCAGGTCACCGAGCTGCTCGCCAGGAATGACCCCGGGTCTGACCCGGACCCTGCGCGCCGCCGGCCCGGAGTACGTCCTGGTCGATGGCACCCTCGCCAAGTGCGACCGTTTCGGCGACAACCGCGCCGACTACTCCGGGAAGCACCGACGCCACGCCGTCAACCGCAGGTCATCACCGGCCCGACAGGCAAACTCGTACGGATACTTCGCGCCCTGCCCGACCGCACCCACGACCTGACCGCCGCCCGCACCGTCGCTGTTATGGGGCGGGGCAGTCGTCCTGGTAGTGGACCAGGTCGGGCAGAATTGTGGAATTCACTGGTGCTGTGAGACGGAACTCGATGAGCCTGGCTGGTGCTCCTTGGGCGACGAGTTGGGCGAGGGCGGCCAGCCGGTGGTTGCCGTCCAGGACGAGAAGGCGTCGTGGGCCTAGAACGTAGGTCGCGAGGATCGCTGAGACGCCTTGTCCTTCCACGCGGGCCGAGTAGTGGTCGCGCAGTACCTTGATCCGAGATTGGCGGTCGCCTTGGATGGTGGACAGGCTGGTGGCCAGTTCCGCGTGTCGAATGGGAACGGCGTCCGGATGGTCGTGTCCGACTTCGGTGGACCCTGTTCCGGTTCGGGGTCGGTACCAGGGGGCGTGGTAGGGCTCCAGTGCGGCGAGGCCGTAGGGCGGTATGTCGATGGAGACGCGGGAGACGCGTACGGCGCTGTTTTCCTGGGCGGCAATTTCTGACAACGCCTCCCAATTAAGGGTTGTCCGAATTCGGTCTACACTTTTAGTGAAGTGCGTGCGGAATATTTCGAAATCTACAGTGCATGTCGCCAGTCGCAGCAGTTGCTACGTCTTGCTGTCGAGTTCGCCGCGCCAGCGATTGGCCATAATCGTTGACTTTTCTGTGTTGAGCATTGCGGTCTCTCGTAGTTTTTCGATGGCCGTGGCGAGGTCAGCCCAGTTGTCGTCCATCCAGTGGGTGTGCGAGAGCAGGGAGGATCCGAGGTTTTCCTTGAGGGTTTCCAGTACCCGAGCGATCGTTTGTAGGTACTCCTCTTGCATGGATGCCCGGGCGAGTGGCACTAGCGATAGGCCAGCTCGGCAGTCGTACAGTGACCGATACGTGAGGCCGGGCGTGCTGGCCTCACGTAATTCCGGCACTGAGGAGGTGAGAATGGCTACCTTCTCCGTCAGCTCCAGGTCGGCCAGTGCCTCTTGGATGTTTCCCTGCCGGCGGGCCAGCAGCATGCCGACGATCATCGTGGTGACCGCCCCCAGGCCGAAACTTGATGCCCAGTCCGACCAGCTCCATGCTTCGCCGTACCACCACAGAAGTAGGTCCATCGCGCCGGCAACCACGGGAAGTACCGCTAAAGGCCAGAAATTCGCCCATACCGACCTCACTCTTGACATAGTCCGCTCCCCCTCCGACGGCAAATCCACAGTCATCTTCAAGAGGATAGGGCGCACGGCGCCGCCGAGCGGGTCTAATCGTCTGCCGAGAATCGCAGAGCCACACCCAGCACCTGGTCCGGTTCCTCACCAGGTGCGCGGCGGGGAAACGATCTCCTCGTAGTGGCTGGCGCTGACGCCGCCTTTCAGGACCTTTCTGGGATTGACCGACCGTAGGAGCCCGTAACACGATCACGGCGTTGGCTTGTCGAGCCGTCGTCAGCAGATGAGGGCGGAGGCGAGTGAGATGAGTGAATCGTGGAAGCCGACGCGGCGTTCCCAGCGGGTGGCGAGGCGCTTGAACTGGTGGAGCAGGGCGAAGGACTGCTCCACCACGTAGCGGAGCTTGCCCAGGCCGCAGATGTCGGGCTCGCCTCGGCGGGAGATGACGGACAGGAGATGACGGGCAGGATCCGACGGCGGATCAGCTCTCGCCTCAGGTGCCTACTGTCGTAACCTTTGTCCCCGGGAACCGACTTGGGCCGCTTGCGCGGTAGCCCGGGCCTGCCTGCGGCAGGTGGCACGCCGTCGACCAAGGGCAGGGCCTGAGTGACGTCGGGGACGTTCCCGCCGGTGGTGACGACCTTGAGCGGGGTGCCGTTGCCGTCGCAGATCAGGTAGTGCTTGCTGCACGACTTTCCACGGTCGACCGGCAACGGGCCAACCCCGGCACCCCCCCTTTTCGCCCGCACGTAAGAGGCATCCACGCACGCGCGCGTCCAGTCAATCCGCTCAGCCACGTTCAACTCGGCGAGCAGCCTCCGACGGGCAGGGCCGGGGTGCCCGGCGGGCCGGCAGCCTGGGAGCGGACTGGGGCGGCGCCGCTCCGGGCCTGGGGGCCTTCGCTCGCGCCGGGGGCCGCGCAGCGGCCGGGTCCGGCCTCCTGGCCGCCGTGGCACTCCGCCCGGCCGGGCGGCAGACGAGTAACTCCCCCGGCGCGGCGCGCGGCACAGGGTGGACTGACCCCTCGCGCTTCACCTGGTGCCCGCCGCCTGCCCGCCGACCTCCAGAGGAACGGACTGAAGTGGCCCCACCCTCGGGCTTACGAGTTGGTGCGTGATTGCGGCGGAGATGTGCTGGCCTGATCTGGGGCCTTGTTCAGGCGGTGGCGGTGCGGTCGGAGACCAGTCCGGCGATGG
>NZ_JBIVXY010000030.1:0-27123 GCF_044769485.1 Kitasatospora sp. NPDC090308
CCCGCGGAGCGGGTCCCTACGGGCCTTCGGCCCTCCGGGTCACCGAGCGCTCCGCGCTCGGGGTCGGCGCTCCGCGCCTCCTTGACCCGCTCCGCGTGTCCCGCACCCCCGCTTCGCGGGGGGTGCGGCCGGCACTTCGCGCTCGGCCTGGGGCCGTTTCGCTTCGCTCCACGGCCAGAATGGTTGATGCCTGATCGGATGGTGCGGCCGGTCCGGCGGCTCGTGTCGACCGGCCTTCGGCCGGGGTTGGCTGGGAGTCGAGGTGGCTGGGGTGGTGTAGACCAAATGGTCCAGGCCTGTACTCCATGGCTGACGGTCCGTCGGATATGTATCAGTCTTGCTTGCCGACCGATCCCGTCTGAACGGGTAATCCCTCCGGAATCTCGGATTCTCCTGCACGATCTTCCCCGGCTCTGATAGCCTTTCGGATGGTCGCCTCCACTGGGCCGATATTCTCGATTCCGACGGCTTTCGGGCGGTCGGCTGGTGTGTATCAGATTCGAATGCTGTCCGATCCCGTCCGGCTCGGCGGGTGGATCCGAGGAAAGGCTGTGGTGTTCGGTGGAGGGCATTTTCGGCGAGCTGCTGAAGCCTGCGGATACGGAGCCGATTCCGCTGCGCGCGCACCAGGAGGAGGCGGTCGCGGCGATCGTCCGGAGCCTAACGCCCCGTCCGGGCACGGTGGCCCCTGCGGGGTTGCGGGCGACGGTGCAGATGGCCACCGGCACCGGCAAGAGCTACGTGGGCGCTGCCGCCGCTCAGCGTCTGGCACCGCGCGGGGTGGTGCTGGTGGTGGTGCCGACGCTGGACCTGCTGGTGCAGATGGTCGGCTCGTGGCGGGTGGCCGGCCGCAGGGGTGAGATGGCGGCGGTGTGCTCACTGGTGGACGACGAGCTGCCGCACGGGGTACCGGGCACGACGTCACCGCTGCAGATCGGGCGGTGGATCAGCAGGGCCGCGGCCAAGCGCCTACCGCTGACGCTGTTCTCCACCTACGCCTCCGCGGGGGCTGTGGCGGACGCGTACGCGCTGTGGGCCAAGATGCAGGGCGAGTTGCTGCCCGAGCTGGATCTGATGGTCTGCGACGAGGCGCACCGTTCCTCCGGGTCGGCGGAGAAGTCGTGGACGGTGGTGCACCACCAGTCGGAGATCCCTTCGGCGCGCCGGTTGTACATGACGGCGACTCCGCGGATCTGGCTGCCGCCGAAGAACCGTCAGCAGGCCGATGACAGGCGGATCGTGGCGTCCGGGGTGGAAGGGCCGGCGGAGGACACCCTGGAGGACGGGGAGGTCAACGGCAGCGGGGACCTCGACGGCAGCGGTGACGGTGACGTCGACGGGGGCGGCGGGGAGCGGCGGAAGGCGTACCAGCCGCTGCCTCAGGAGCTGGCAGTGTCCATGGACGACCAGCGGATCTACGGCCCCCAGATTTTCACCCTCGGACTGGCCGAGGCGGTGGAAAAAGGCCTGGTAGCACCGTTCGAGGTGATCGTGCTGGAACTGCGCGACCCGCTGGCCGACCGCAACGTGACGGGGCGTCAACCAGTGCCGTGGGGACCCGGGGCCGGCGAGGAGAAGGACGGCAGCGAGGACCAGGTGCCGGTCGAGCACCTGGCCGCGATCCAGGCCGGGCTGCTGAAGGTCTGCGCCGAGGAGGGCCTGGAGCGGGTCATCACCTTCCACAACCGCACCCTGGAGGCCCGCTACTTCTCCGAGACCCTCAATCAGACCGCCGAGAAACTCCACGCCGAGAACCCCCGTAAATACCCGCCCGAAGTATGGGCGCAGTGGCTCTCGGGTGAGCACCCCGTGGAATTCCGGAAGGAGGTCCTGGCCGATTACGGGGACGGCTTCGAGCAGGACGGGTTGAAGCTCCGGGTGATCTCCAACTGCTTGGTCCTGTCGGAGGGAGTCGACATGCCGGACGCTTCCGTGGCTCTCATGAATGGGAGCGGAAGTATGGTCAAGGTCGTCCAGCAGATCGGCCGGGTGCTCCGAATGAAGCCCGACGAGGGGAAAGTCGCCCGCCTCGTCGTACCGGTCTTCCTCGGCCCCGGCGAGGAACCCGGGGACATTCTCGTCTCGAATTCCTACGGTCCGCTGGTGCGGATCCTGACCGCTATCCGCTCGTACGACGCCCGCATGCTGGAAGCCCTCGCAGTACCGCAGCGCTCCGGCAAGCGTACCAGCGGGAGAAGTGCGGAGGCTGCTGTTTCCGCCGGTGAAGGTGATGGTGCGGGTGGTGCGGGGGCGTTCACGCTGCCGGTGCGGTTCCAGGGGCGCGTCGACGAGGACGCGCTTGCGTTGTTCGTTTCGACCCAGGTTTTCCGGAGTGAGAGCGCGTACTGGAAAGAGGGGATGAAGCACTGTAAGAAGTGGTTCGACGAAACCGGATCCCTGGACGTCCCGTACAACCAGATGGCAGGTGAGCAGGGTAATTTTGCGCTCGGCCGCTGGGTGTCAGATCGTAGATACGAGCGGGCTTCCGGCGACATGCCCGACTACCGGGTGCTGCTGCTCGGCATGGTCGGGATGATCTGGTCGGTCTCCGACGCCAAGTTCGAAACCGGCCTCGCCTGGGCACGGCAGTGGGCCGCCGAGCACGGCGGGTCCCTCGCAGCCCCGGCCCGGGCCTCCGTCCAGGGCTACCCGATCGGCGCCTGGCTGGCCGGTCTGCGGGCACAGGCCGACGTCCCCGACGGCGAGAAGGGCGCGTTGGGAGCGGAGCGGCGGGCCGCGCTGAAGGCGATCGACCCGTGGTGGGCACCGGCGTGGCCGATCACGTGGCAGCGCGCGTACGCTGCCGCCCGCACCTGGTGGCTCGAGTCGGACGGCCAGGTCGACTGGGCGGCGCTGCCGGTGAAGACGGTGTTCGAGGGCGAGCAGCTCGGCCGGTGGACCGTCGCGCAGCGCGCCGGCTGGTCGGACCTGGCGGAGGAGCAGCGGGAGCTGCTGGCCGCGCTCGGCATCGACCAGGACCCCGAACTCGTCGCCGCAGCCACGGCGAAGGCGGCGCGGGCAGCGAAGGCCGGACCCCGCACCTCCCAGGCCGACCGGTTCGCCCTAGGCATCACTGCACTCGCCCAGTTCGTGGCGCGGGAAGGCCACGCCAAGCCCAAGCGCCAGCACAAGGAACGCTTGGAGCAGGTCATGGCTGGTGCCGACAGCGAGGATGTCGTCGAGCAGGTCGAGGTCGGACTCGGTGCCTGGCTGAACAACACCAAGTCCCGGCGGGCCGGGTTGAGTGCGGGCCAACTCGCGCAACTCGCCGAACACGGCGTGGAGTGGGCGGTGGCGGGGGTGTAGGCAACACACGGATGGACAGTGGCCGACCGTTTCTGTCCTACCGTCGGCTGCTGTTCGGAAGGGTGGGGTTATGGGTTCTGGCTTCTTCTGCGTGTCTCCGCTGGCGGGCGAGACGGTCTGGTCGCTGATGGGATGGGTCGCTGAGCGGTACGGCGTGCCGGTGGCTGAGCTGCGGGCATCGTGGGAGTGGAAGAACCAGCCGCCGCGCTCCCCCGGTATCGGTGGGATCCGCCCCGACGCCGAGGTCCTCCTGGCCCCCGCTGGCCAGGACCTGCTGGCCGCGGTGTGCCGCGCCGATCGGCGCAGCCTGGAGCGGGCACTGCCCGCTTGGCTGGCCGGGCCAGAGACCTTCGCCGGGGTGTTGTCGGACGGGCTGCCTGAGGCTCGGTGGCAGTTGGGTGGGGCGGTACATGGTCCGGTCGTGCACGCATGCCGGCTGTGCACGGCTGGGCGGAGCGGTCGGGATGTGGCTGCCGCACGGTATCGCGAGAGGTGGCAACGGGTCTGCGCGCGGCACGGGCGGTGGCTGTTGGGCGCGGGGGATGGCCACGGCCTGGAGCACCTCGAGCTCGCGGGCTGTCCGGAGATCGCGGTGGCGCAGCGGCGGTGGCCGGCGGTGGCCGGGCGGGCGGTGGCGGTTGGGGTGGATCCGTTGACGGTGTTCTCGGTGGCGTGGGCGGTGGTGTGCCAGTGGTGGGAGCTGGCACTGGGGTGGGGGCGGGAGCGGGTGTGGCCGGCTCGTCTGCACGCGCTGGCCGGTGGGGACGCGGGGGCAGGCGAGGGGTTTTGGTGGTGGCGGGTGGTGGCACGTGAGACGGCTGTCTTCCCCGAGGTCGTCGCTGTGGCCAGGGCCCTCGTCGATCCGGTCGTCACGGAGATGGTGTGGCGGGACAGCGGGGGTGAGCGGATGCGTGCCTTCCCGACTGACGGTGAGTTCGCCCAGGAGTTGGGGCGCAGGGTCGGTCGGCCGTGGCTGGGTGAGGTGGATGCGGTTGCCGGCAGTGCTGCTCTGGTCAGGTGGCGGGCCGCGGTGGTGCGCCGGCGCCGCGGCACCGGGCAGGTCGGCGAACGGGAGCTGGATCCGTGGTGGCTCCCGCGTGAGGAGCAGCCGGTCTCCGTGGCCGCGCAGTTGAGGACGTTGGCGCAGCGCGCGGACGGCAGCATCAGCTGGCGGGCGAGCGTGCCCAGGCAGGAGCGCGGGTGGATCGGCGAGAAGGTCCGCGAGGCCACCGATGTGTTGAGCTGGCTGGACGTGCACGGCACTGCGGCTCTGGCTGGCGCTGCGCGGGAGTTGATCGTCGGGCTGCGGCAGAGCGTTGCGGTGCTCGATGAGGCACTCGTCGCGGTCGCGAGTGCGGCCCACCATGCGGGGGTTCCGCTGGACAGCCTGAGTGCGTGGGCGGATGTGCCCGTGGAGGAACTCTCGCGGGATGTCGTGCGGCACCGGACGAACTTGGAGCAGCGGTATGGCTGAGGGGCGTCTCTAGCACGGTGGTGGGGCTTGGCGGGGTGGTTTCGGCGGGGCGTCGCCCGTGCGGGTGGGATGGTGGCTGTCTCGCTCTATCTGCGGTGTTCTCACGTACTTGACTGGCCGTCATGGAGGACATGGACGTGGCTGGACCGGTGGTCGCGGCGGAGGGTTTCGAGGCGGTCTTCGCCGTTGACGGCAGTCTTGAGCAGGAGCGGTGGGAGCGGGCGGCGGCGCGGGTGCGGTTCGAGGATCTGCTGCCGGTTTCGGCGTTCCCGGTCGTTCCCGGCAAGCGGTGGGGGCCGGGCTGGTGGTGGTCGGCCACGACGGGTGGTCATGTGGCGCACGGATCGGCGGCGATGGTCGTGCAGTTGATGCTGCTGGACCGCGACCCGCAGGTGGTGGGGATCTCAGGGCGTCCGCTGCGGGTGCTGTGGCGCGAGGGGGACGGGCGGGTGCGCTCCTGGGTGCCGCAGGTGTTCGCCCGGTACGCGGACGGGACGGCGATGCTTGCGGACTGCCCGGGTGCTCCTGGGGCGGGCGGGGTGGCGGCGCAGCGGGCGGGTGCGGCGGTGGGGCAGGCGTGCGCGCGGGTGGGGTGGGTGTACCGGCGGTTGCGGGCGCCGGATCCGGTGGTGGTGGGCAATGTGCGGTGGCTGGCCGGGTACCGGCATCCGCGCTTTCGCGGCGCGGCCGGGGTGGAGGAGGCGGTGCTGGAGGCGTTCTCGTGTCCGCGGCCGCTGGTGGAGGGGGTACGGGCTGTGGGTAATCCGCTGGTGGTGCTGCCGGTGGTCTATCACGCGCTGTGGGCGCACCGGCTGCGGGCGCCGTTGGAGCGGCCGTTGCACGGCGGGACGCTCCTTCGCCCGGGGTCGGCCTGGGCCGCTTGCGGGTCGAGGCTGGCTGCTGGTGCTGGCTCCGGAGCTGCGGGTGTCGGCGGCAGCTGGCAGGCGGCTGGTGGCCGGGCCGGCGGCAGTGACGGTCGCGCGGACGCCGGTGCGGAGGTGGAATGGTGAGCCGGGCGGCGGGGAGCCGGCCGGTGCTGGCGGTGGGCGCGCACGTGGTCTTCGAGGGCCGGAGCTGGCAGGTCGTCGGAGTGCTGGGGCAGCAGGTGCGGCTGGTCGACGAACAAGGAGGCACTGCGACGCTGCTGGCGAACTACCTGTTCGCCGCCGACGACTTCGCCCTGGTCGGCGAGAGGCCGGCGGGGGTTCCGCAGTGGGGGCTGTTCGCGACGGTGCCGCTGCGCGAGCAGGAGCGGGCCCTGGCCTGGCAGCGTCATATCCGGGAGGTGGAGACCGGGCGGCTCGAGGTGGCGGGCGAGCTCGGACGGGAGCCGAGGCCGGAGTACGACCCGGCCACCCGCACCCTGGCCCAGCGTGAGCTGGCGAAGGCGCAGGAGCTGACCGCGGTCGGGTTCGGGAGGATCTCGCGCACCACGGTGCAGCGTATGCGCCTGGAGTACCGCAAGAAGGGCCTGTGGGGGCTGGTGGACCACCGCTCCACCCGCACACACAGCCCTACGGGGCGGGCGGACGAGCGGGTGGTGGCGGCGGTCCTGGAGGCGATGCGGCGCCAGCGCGGCCGCTCCAAGGGCACCGTCAAGGGGCTGCGGCAGCTGACCGAGCAGGTGCTGGAGGAACGGCACGGGTCCGGGCCCGGCGGTGTGCGGGTGCCGCCGATGGCGACGTTCTACCGGCTGGTGAACGTACTGGCCGATCCGGGTGAGCACCTGGGCAGCCCGGCCCGCACCGTGAGCGGGCCCGCCCGGCCCTTCCGTCCGACCCAGGTCCTGCGCCCCGGCGAGCAGGTCATGCTCGACACCACCCGGCTGGACGTCTTCGCGGTCTTCGACAACGGAACCGTCAGCCGGCCCGAGCTGACGATCGCCCTCGACGTCGCGTCCCGCTCGATCCTGGCCGCCGTCCTGCGCCCGCACAGCACCAAGGGCGTGGACGCCGCGCTGCTGCTGGCCGAGATGGCCGCCCCTCATCCGGTGCGGCCGGCCTGGCCGCGGGTGCTGAGGATGTCGCGGGCACCGGTGCCCTACGACCTGCTGGTCGACGCCGACGAGCGGCTGCGGGGCGTGGCGGCGCGGCCGGTGGCGGTGCCCGAGACGGTGGTCGTCGACCGCGGGCGGGTGTTCGTCTCCGAGGCGTTCTTGGCCGCCGCCCAGACGCTGGGCATCAGCGTGCAGCCCGCTCCCCCGCGCCAGCCCGCCGCCAAGGGCCCCGTCGAGCGGACCTTCGGCTCCATCAACAGCCTGTTCTGCCAGCACGTCGCCGGCCACACCGGCGCCAGCCCGGCACGGCGCGGAGCCGGTGCCGAGAGCGAGGCGATGTGGAGCGTGGCGCAGTTGCAGGACCTGCTGGACGAGTGGATCGCCGTCGAGTGGCAGAACCGCCCGCACGAGGGACTGCGGCATCCGTCGATGCCGGCCGTCGCACTGTCCCCGAACGAGATGTGGGGCACGCTGCTGGGCATCTGCGGCCACGTCCCGGTGCCGCTGAGCGGGACCGACTACGTGGAGCTGCTGCCGGTGGTGTGGAAGTCGATCACCGAACGGGGTATCCGTATCGACCACCGCACCTACGACGACCACTGCCTGGACCCGCTCCGGGGCCGGCCCTCCGGTGTAGGTGCGCAGCGGGGGCGGTGGGAGGTCCACCACAATCCGCACGACCTGCGGCAGGTATGGGTCCGCCTGCCGGACGGTGGGTTCGCGGCGGTGCCGTGGGTCCACGGCGAGTACGTCCACCGACCGCTGGGCGACGACCTGTGGCAGCACCTGAAGGAGACGGTTCAGCGCCGGGGCGGCCGGGAGCAGCATGAGGCCGACCTTGCCCAGGCGCTCGCCGATCTGCTGCTCAGGGTCCGCACCGGTGAAGCCAATGCCCGGGAGCGGCATCTGGCTTCCCGGCAGGCGTCCCTGGCGCTCCCCGACGACCTTGGTGCGAACGCCGCCGAGGTGTCGGCTGCGCGCCGAGGTGTGGAGGCCCAGGCGGGTGCGGAGGGAGCCCTTGGCGGCCTGGTCCGGCCCCGGCGGGGTCGCACCGAACGGGATCCCTCCTCTGCCAGGTCCAGCAGGACGCTGCCGTCTTCTGCGGCTGACAGCGGTGTCGGCGGCCGCCCGGATCGGAGTGCGCAGCGTGGTGACCCGGATGGGATGCCCTGGCCCGACGACGCGGGTGTCGAGCATCTGGCAGGGCCGGTTGCCGCGGCGCTTGGTGAGACCAGCGGCGGCTGGGAGCGGGCCGGGGGTGTGCCTGTCGGTAGGCGGCACGGGTCTGCGGGGCCGCGGAGTGTGTCGCTGCCAGGCGGGCCAGGCGCTGGCAGTTCCGCCGGCTCGTCGTTGGCCGGCTGGCCGGGTGAGGAGAGTTTGGAGGACCTCGGTGAGGACGAGGACGACGAGGCCCTGGGCGATATGGCCTGGCCGGATGAGGAAGAGGGCGGGTTCGCCCTGTACGACGCCCGCAAGGAGGCCGAGCTGTGGTGAACGACGATCCCGCCGAGCAGGCCGGGCAGGACCGGGATGCTTCCCCGACCACGTGGGAGCTGTTTCGCCGACGAGCCGCCCCTGGTGCCTCCCGCGCCCGGTGATCCACCGCGCAGTGTGGAGGAGCGCCTGGCCTACCACTCCCGGTTCGTGACAGTGCGCACCCCTGCCGTCGTCAAGACGCTGCTGGAGGTGCGGACCCTGATGGCGCTGGGGCGCTACCAGCGGGCGACCGCGAGGCCCTCGCTGATCGTGACCGGGCCGCCGACCACGGGCAAGACCACCACGCTGATGGAGGTCGGCCGCACCTGCCACCTGGCCGAGCGGGCGCGGGCCGGCCACGGCGGCAGTCAGGTGCCCGTCGCCTACCTGCTGGTGCCTCCCGGTGCCAGCGCCAAGGCCCTCGCGCTGGAGTTCGCCCGCTACCTCGGCATCCCCGTCTCCGGTCGCATGACCCAGGCCCAGATCGCCGCGTCGGTGTGCCACACGTACAACACCGCGGGGGTGCGGCTGGTGATGATCGACGAGATCCACCGCCTCAACCCGCGCACCAGCACGGGATCGGAGGCGGCCGACTTCCTCAAGGACCTCACGGAGCGGATCTCGGCGACGTTCGTGTACGCGGGCATCGACGTGACCGCCACCGCGCTGTTCAGCGGCACCGCGGGGGCGCAGCTCGCCGGCCGGGCGGGGCTGATCGACTGCGATCCCCTGCCGGTGGTGGCCCGCACCAGCACAAGCGCAGCCGGTGCCGGCGTCACGGGGTCCGGTGCCGTCGGCGGGGCGCGGGGCCGAAGCGGCAACGACGGCAGCCGTCCCGGTGACGGCCCCGGTGACGGCGGCGGGGAGGTGCCCGAGAGCGGCGCGGGCAGGATCGGGCGGGGGCGAGGCGCAAACAACACGGAAGGTGCTTCCCGCCGGGACGGCGCCGACGGGAGCAGCCGCAGGAACGGGGCCGGTGCCGGCCGGAGCGGGGGCGAAGGGAAGGCGAGCGCCACGGTGCTGAGCCGGCCCTTCCGCGAGACGGTCGCCGCGATGGGAAAAGCCCTGGACTTGCAGCAGCACCGCCCCGGCACCCTCGTACGCCTGGCCCCTTACCTGCACGAGCGCACCGCCGGGCGCATCGGCAGCCTCTCCCGTCTGCTGCGCAGGGCCGCGATCACCGCCATCCTCGACGGGAGCGAGAAGGTCACCCGCACCGGCCTGGACGCCATCGCCCTGGACCATCTCGCCGAAGAGCACTACCGGCCCCGCATCCCCGCCCGCCGCACCCCCCGTACCAACGCGTCCGCGCGGCGTTCGCGGTGACGCCCCGCCGGATGAACCGCCCCATCGGGTCGCCCGGGGCCATCCTGTTGCTGGAGAGCGTCGCGGCGGCCCAGGCACGTTTGCGTGGCACCGCGCCCGCCCCTGCCCCGCCGGTCCCGGTCGAGCCCCGCGCACCGAGGCCCCTGTGTCCCGTCGACCCGCCCACGGCCGGAGCCCTGCGGATACGGCCGATCCCCCACGAGAGCACCTCCTCCTACCTGGAGCGCCTCGCCGACGCCTACCGCACCACCACCGCCCACCTCCTCGACAGTCTCGGCATCGCCCTCACCCACCCCGGCAACAACCGCGGCGGCGGCGGTGGTGCCGAGCTCCACCTCGACGCCGCGGCCCAGCACCGGCTCGCCGCCTTCGCCCGCACCCCGCTCGACGACCTCCGGCGCGCCCTGCCCCGCCTGACCGCCTACCGTACCCACCGCTACTCCCCCGGCCCCCGCTCCCGTACCGGCACCCGCCGTGCCGCGGCAGCCGGCGAACCACCGCTGCCCACCGGCACCTGGCAACGATGCGAGCCTGGCGAACATCCCGTCCTGGCATGCCCCACCTGCACCCTGCGCCACACCCGGGGCGCCACCAGCCGCGCCCGCATCCACCCACCCGCACACCGGGTGCTGTGCCCGCTCCACGGGCACTGGAGCCTGGATCCGGACCACCACCTGACCACCGCCGCCCTGCCCGAACTCCAGCGGGCCCACCGCGACCACCAGTACCTGCTGCGCCACCCGCGCGCCGCCGACGCCACCACTTGGGCCACCGCCATCACCACTCGCTGGTACGACCAGCAGAGCGTCCTGGCCGCACGCTGGCAGCACCGCCTGGGGCGCCTGACGAACTCCAACCCCCACACCGCCCCTGCCGGAAAGTCCTGGGCCCTGCACGCGCGCGGCCTCATCACCTACCCCGAGACGATCGTCCTCGCCCGCACCCTCGCCACGGCACGCCTGCCTGAACGGCCCCGGCACGACACCGCCCCCGGCCCGCACCCCGCGATCACCGCGTTCTGCCGTGCTACTGCCCACCGCCTGGGCATCGCCCGCCTCACACCCCCACCCGACGACCTGTGGTGGACCTGGATCCACCACACCACCACCCTCACCACCACGCACGGACGCTGGACCAGGCGGTGACCCGACCCAGCCACCCACGCATGCAGACCCACGCTCACGGGCCATGCACTTCCCTCCGCACGCCACTGCCGTGCTCCACCATCACCACATGGCACAGCGGCCTCACCCAGCCGTCAGCTGGCGCTGTTTGGTGACAGCAGCGTCAGTTGCGGGTCTTTCCAAAGGCCTGCCAGAAGCCGCACCTCAGGAGCGTCCTTGTGTGCTTTCCGGCGTCCACGCAGTTCGTCCTGGATGATCCCGATCAGTTCAGCACTCCAGGCAGGTTGAGCGGTCGCCAACACGAGCCCGGTAGCTCCGACTACCGAACAGCCTTCGAGGAGCTTGCAAATTTCCCGCTTCTGCTCCTTGCGGTTGCCGTCGAACTTGTCGCCCTTCTTGGCCTCGCCGAGCCACAGTTCGTCGTAGGTGGCGAGCGCGAAGTCGATCTCGACGAAGGGGTTGCCGTCTCGGAGGAGCTCGAACTCCTCCCCCACCAGTGCAGGCCGGGCCCACGGCTGGGTTCGCAGGTACTGGGTGGCCAGCAACGGCACGTCACCGTCGTTCGCGACCAGCTCCAGGACAGCCGGATGGAGGTCGAAGAACCAGCTAGGCTCGCCGAACGGCTTCCAGCGATCTTGAACAAGGCTATTGGCGCCCCCACAGCGCCGGCAGCGGTAGTCCTGGCTGATTTCAGCAAGCGGGTAGAACTCGAAGATCGGACAGTGGCCGCAGCCCAGCACCAGGCCCCGGCGTAGCACGCCTTGCCTGGTCCATTCATCGATCTGTGTGCGCCGGGCAGGTGTGTCCCACTCAGCGTTGCCCTGCGCGACCACTGCTTCCCAGGACAGCACGACCGCGGACTTCAGCTTCCACCAGCTGCTTTGGGGCAGGTCCTTGCGGGAATCGTCGGGCAGGAAGCGGCGCAGGAGCGGCCAGCCGGGGCTGGCCGCGAGAGCTTCGAGGGCCTTGCGCGAGCCGAGGAGGCGTTCGGCGATGGCGGTGCGCTTGCCCGCAGCGCTGGGGCGCAGCCGGGTACTCGAAGCTGCGGTGGCCCGTTCCAGGATGCTCCCTATGCCCGGCCAGACCAGTTTGGGCGCCGCGAGGGTGCCCGCGAGCGAGGCACCCGCGGCCACGAAGTCGAACCGGTGGGACCAGTAGGTGATGCCCCCGTCCGCGGCTCGGACAAAGGTCTGCCAAAGGCTCTGGTCAGCGGTGATCAGAGCCGAGTCTGTCAACGGAGGAAGCGGCGGCAGCGGGTGGTCGGCGCAGGTAAGGGTGACCTGCCAGCGATGCTTGGTCGGGTCCAGACCTGGCGGCACCGTCGCGGCGAGCGCGAGCGCCGTCTCAAGCGATCCGTCGGGCATCGCAACAGCGGGAAGGGAAGCGGGCTGGTCCCAGGCTGTCTGCAGCACAACCATGGACCGGCCATGGAGTTCCAAGTCCCGCGGATCCACAACCGTGTAGGGAGGCCTCTCCTCTTCGGCCGGCTCGATCATCCGGAAGCCTCGCTTGTCCCACAGTTCGTCGATCCTCCGCTGGACTTCCGCTTGGTCGAGTGAGGCACTGGTCACAGTCATCTGGTCGCTACGGTTGCCCAGTTGGAACAGCCACATCGAAGCGAGGGACAACTCCTCGCCCGGAAGCCACACGACCGTGTCGTGGAGTTGCCTGAGCACCTGCGCCAGCGCGAAGTCCTCCGGGCCCTCCCCCAGCACCATCGTGGTCGCTCCGCGCCGGAAGCCACGCTGCACCGGAATGCACAGGCCGGCACTGTGGGACATCATCGGGAGCGATTCCGGCTCAGCCTCGGGGTGAAACTCTTTCAGGAGAGGCGACTCGCTTCCCCGGGCAGCCGCTTCCAACCAGTGCCTGGGCTCGACCGATGTCTCCGACGGGCTCTCCTGCACCCCAACATGCATCGCGTAGGCCAGCGAAGCGGTAGTGGTGACAAGCGGCTTCGGAACACCGATCACCGGAGAGGTCGCCACCGACTCGAGAGCTGTCAGGGAGTGACTTCCACCAGCGTCGAACAGATGATGGACATGGCGGAAATCCTCCCGCTGGTTGGCCGCAAGGCGCGACCGCAGTGCGGTAGCCGCTGCCTCAGCCTCCTCCACGTAGTCCGGCTTCCAGAGCTGCTTTCGCAGCGACATCCTGAACTGCTCCAGCACCGCTGGATCGGCGGTCCCCTGCCGAGCCAGTACTGCGTCGATGAGACCGGGGGTGATCTCGTCCGCGGTCCCACCTGACGGCATGTACGGCACCACGTGATCGGGCTGCAGACGAGCCAGGCCCCGTTGCAACGCCGGATGCTCCACCGTCCTCGCCGGGAGCACCACGCTCCCGCTGCACCCCCACACCCTCGACAACCGGGCAAGAGCAGCCGCCGACCACCGCACCCAGTCCTCATCCTGCGGAGTGACGACAACCAGCCGAGGAGGTCTCGCGGCATACGAAAGCGGAAGGAACGTCAGCTGCTCAGACACCCACCAAGTCTCCCAGCGCGCACGGACGCCGGCGCCCCAAACCCCGAGAACACCTCGCCCAGCACCTACCTGACAGGCCATCAAGCTAGCGCTCCCGGCGAACCGCCTTAGGAACTCCCACTGAGCCAGTGAAAAGTCCCAGACCACCTCAGAAGGACTACGATTCCCGCCCTATCAGCGATATCCCCAGGCCAACAGCGAAGATGGCAACCAGGAACCTCCTAAATGATCAAGGAATCGCGAGACAGAACCCTCCGCACCCATCAGCAATATCCCACATCACTCACAACACCCCAGACCACTCACCACAACGCATAACCGACATGATGATCCGTCACAGCAGAGGTTCTCGCGCCGGCCGACCCATTCCAGGGTCCGCAGTGCGGACTGCGTCGGGACTGGGATCGAGGATGCTTCCTCGTTCCAGATGTGGAACGTCTTCCCTGTGGGGAAGGCCGCGCGAGCGCGTCGGGTGCGGAGGTTGGCCGCGTCCCGGCCGGCGGCCTCTTCGGCCAGCAGGGCCCGCACGATCTCGGAGGGATCCCAGCGTTGGGCCTTCGCGGTCGGGATGATCTCGGCCATAGCTCGGCGGATGTGAGGCAGCTTCAGGCGGCGGGTCAGGGCGATCGCCTCGTCGAACGCGGCGCCGGAGGTCGCGGCGACGGCTGAGGCGGGTGCGGCCAGTCGAGGTCGGGCCGGTGCGGGGGCCGGCGGAGTCGTGGTCATGGGTCGTGTCCTTCGTGTCGGAGCGGTTGGATAGGTTGCGGTCATGGAGGAGACGGGTGATGAGGGCGTGCGGGTCACCTTCGAGCGGCTGGCTCGGCGGGTCCGTGACGAGCTCGCCGCAGCCGGGTTGCCGGTGGTCGCGAATGATCTGGCATCCGAGCTGGCCGTCGGCGCGGAGGTTCAAATCGACTGGCTGAACCGTGTCTTTCCCGACGCGGAGCCCGAGGTGGTTGTGACCTGGAGAGTCGGCCCCCAGTTGAGGCGCAACGTGATGGAGGACGCCAGGCAGCGGCGAGCAGTCACCGCGGCGATCCGGCAGTCCGGTGAGGTTCAGGCCGCGATGGCAGGCGCGGTGATCGCTATCCTGTCGGCGGCCGGGTTCACCGCCCGAGACCACGAGAACGACTTGAGTCCGTTTGATGTTCAGGTTCTCGCCGGCCCGGCGCCCGGCCGCAGGCCCGCCTGGGCCTTCCCCGACGAGAACGTGACCCCGCCCGCCGGGTCCGCGATCAGCTGACCGGCGGGTTCAGCTGCCGAACCCGGACCAGGCGGAGGTGCCCGGCTGCAGGCTGTGGGTCTCGCTGCGGCGGATCGGCTCGACCGGGCCGTGCTCGCCCTGGTGGTCCAGGATCGACAGCAGGTCGCTCTCCGCGAAGCGGCCCACCGTCGCAACGGTGCCCAGCGCCCGGTCGACGTCGGCTGCCCCGTGCAGCTTGGCCAGCGCGATGGCATCGGCCATCTTTGCCCGGATCCGGCGGGTGCCGGCCGCTGCGGCCTCGACCAGCCAGGCCGCCGCCCCCGGGCCGAGCGCCAGGAACTGGGCCTCGGCCGGGTTGGTCGGCTTCGGCGTGCGCTCCCCGCGTGGGGCGTCGGGGTAGTGCTCGTCGGCGATGCGGGGATTGCCCGGGGTGGAGCGGACATGGCGGGCGACCTCGACCGCGCCCCCGGCGACCATGGCGGTCACGATCAGGTCGTCGCCGTGGAAGCGGACCCAGACGTTCTGCTCGATGAGCTCGTGCGGGACCGAGTAGCGCACCGAGTTGACCGAGATCGTGGAGTCCTTCGCGACTCGGCGGGTCTCGCCGAACGCGGCGGTGAACGGCTGCTCGGGCACCGGGTGCAGCCGCAGCCGTTCCTCGGCCAGCAGCTCGGCGGGGATCCGGCGGGTCTCGCGGTGGACTCGGTTGTTCACCTCCGTCATGAAGTCCTGGCAGGTTTCCTGCAGTTCGGCGAAGTCGGCGTATTCGTCCCGGAGGTTCACCGCCGTGGGCACCAGGTCCCGCTTGGCGATCTTCACGGTCGACTCCGTGCCGCCCTTGGAGGCCGGGTCGGCCGGCATGCACGAACGCACGACCGTGCCGTAGTAGCGGGCGATCGGCACCAGCTCGGGGTTGCGGACCGCGATCCGGGCGACGTGCTCGATCGTGACCGTCTTCTCGTTGTCTGTCAGGCAGTAGGTCGGCACTCCGCCCAGCGAGCGGAACGTCCCGTCCAGGCAGGCCGCTACGGTCGGCAGGGTCTTGTCGAGCACCGGGATGACCACCCGGAACCGGGACCAGGCCAGCCATGCGCACCACAGGCTCGTGCGTTGTCCGCAGAGGCGTGGTCCCTCGCCCCAGTCCCACTGCAGCCACATCGCCGGCTCCGGTATCCAGGGCCGGAACACCCTGCGGTTCCCGGCCCGGTAGGACTCCTTCGCCGCCGCGACGGCCCGACGGGTCGTGCGGTCGGTGCCGGTGAAGACCATCGCGACGATCTTCTTGTGAACAGCGTCGGCCCCGACCCTGCCCCGGGACCGCTCGACAAGCTCCTCGACCTTCGGCAGGAAGTCGTCGATCAGCTCCGACCGCACGGCCCGCTCGGTCGGGTCGACCCCCCGGCCCCGGAGCTGGACATAGCGCCGCACCGTGTGGTGGTCGCACCCGGCCAGCTCGGCCGCTTTCCGGTAACTCCCCGTGAGGTCATACGCCTCAAGAATCTCCATGGTCTCCTCATCGCTCTTCACCCCGCCCACTCTGCGTTATGGGCTTGGCGGGTCAGCGGGGAGATCAGCTGTCCGTCACCGGGGAGATCCCGTGTCCACCAGCGGAGAGGCCAACCGACCGCCGTTGGGGAGTCTGCCGCGTCCGCTGACACCGCGTCCTGATCGATGTCGGCGATGCGGGCGCCTTCCCAACCGCTGCCCACTTGGCTTCCTACGCCGGCCTCGCCCCCGCGACCCGCAGTTCCGGATCCTCCATACGCGGCGAGCAACCCTCCCGACGGGGCAACAAGCAGCTGAAACGCGCGTTCTTCCTGGCCGCGTTCGCCTCACTCAGCGATCCGGCCTCCCGCGCCTACTACGACAAGAAGATCAGCCAGGGCAAACGGCACACCCAGGCGCTTCGTCGATTCGTCTCCCATGCACATCAGGGTGACAGATGACCTCTCAACCGTCACCGACCCCTTGACCAAACACATAGAGGCACCCCCCCGAGCACCGCGGGCACTCCCGGGACGAGCGCGGCAGTCCCTGCCGGACGGGCACGGCGGGCACTCCCGGACGGGCGAGAGGGGCGCTTTCGGGCAGATGCCGAACCCCACCCCGGACGCCTGTCGGCACCTCCCACGCGGACCGCACCCGCAGCCCTCCCACCCGCAGCAGGACGAAGATGCAAAAGGTGTCACCGAGCTGACCGGCGCCGAACGGGTCGCGCTGGTGGCGGTGTGCGCGCTGGCCGCCTCGATGCCGGGCACCGTCCTCGGGTACTGCCCACCCGAACTCGACGCCCTCACCGGCACCCTGACAGCCGCCGTCCGTACCGGACAAGGAACCTGACCCACCACCCGGCCCGGGTGGGCACGGTCGAGGGTACGGCCCGGACGGGCAGCCAGGCAGGCGGGCGACCGCGCGGCCGGGTGTTTCACGAGCGACTACTGATAGAACAGCACGCCCGTGCTCGATGGGCCAAAAATCGCACCGCCCAAACTCATTCACGACGGGCATGCAATGTCCCCACGACGATGAATAGGGCCACGATAGGGATCACTACGACTCCCGCGACATAGCCCCAGGTCACCCAGGCCTCCGTGGAAGCGCCGGCGCAGATGAGGACTATGGTGACGGCGGTCCCCAGCAGCGACAGGAAGATGGCGCCGGCGAGGTAAGCACTGCGCGGCGGGTCGTACCGATCACGATTTATGGCTGCCGCTGGAACAAGATCGGCCTTGCTGTCAAGATACGCGCTAGCCCGTGCCAGCTGTGATGCCTTGCGGCCGGCCTCCGCACGTATGGGGGCGAACTCGTCCCCGTAGGCCGCGAAACCGTTCTGCCCTGGATCAACTGAGTACCAGCCAGTGTGCTGGGCGAGATCGTAAGCGGCACGGATCCGGACGGCGAGCGTATGCCACTCCCTGACGCCGGTCCGTGTTTCGAGTTTTGAGAGCCGGTCCAGGATGACGGCGAGATCCGCGTGGCCACGGTTGTCGGTGGGAATCGGATCGTGACTGAAGAGCAGGACAATCCGCCTCAGGTGATCGGTGAGGTCGGCCCAGCACTCCGCCGCATTCCTCCCGTTCTTCTCCGTCGCCGTCGGCAGGTCTTCATCAATCTTCGCCAGTAGCGGTTCAGATTTGAGCAGAGCGAGGCGGCGCTGTTCCGACTGTCTCGCTTCAATGGCACGGAGCAGTACATCGGCGTCGGCAGCTGCCTCCCGCAGCGCTGCGCGGTCCGGCAACTCGCCGCGTTTGGGGAGGAGATCTTGCCGATCCACCTCTTCCAGGTGCAGGTAGGCCAGCCCCCACCTGAGATTCCACTCTTCTTCGTCACCACCGCAGTACTTGGCCACGGCCACTACGACGGCTCGCGACTTGAGCACTTCGCCTCTGCAAGCACCTGCTACCGCCTCGAGGGAACAGTAGATCGCCTGGGCGACCTCGTCGAAGGTCCGTTGGCCCACCAACGCGCGGAGATCGTCTGCAAGCACTCGCAGGTGCGGATCGAGGCCCGCGCGGTTGAGTGGCTTACGCGGCCGCCCTCGCTTCCGCGCTGCCGCCCTACTGTCCGCAGGCCCGTCTAGGGCAGGAACGTTCCGATCCCCTGACATGGCTTCAGGGTACTCACCTGAGCAAGCGGTCAGTCCACGGGGCTTCGCTGGCGTCCCGGACTATCGATCATCGCTAACCGCCGCTCCGTGGAAAATTCCTGACCTGCGCTTCTGTCCTCTTGCGCATGCGTAGAAAAAGTTCGGCCCTGAGCTCGATTGGCTGCGGCTACAACTGAGTTGCACCCCCGAACGACGGGGGCGGAAACCTTCGAAAGGCAAGGCCATGAGCGCGAATCGGACACTACGCAGCAGCCGTCACCTCGACGTGATCGTCTTCTTGGCCGTCCTCGCCACCGGCATCCTGCTGACTCTCATCGGCACCCCAGCCAGCGCCCTGGTGACGATCACGACCGCCCTGTCCGGGCTGTACCAGAGCTGGAACACCAGGCGGCTTCCCCCGCAGTCACAGGACCCGGCTCCGGCAGGCAGCAATCGAGATCACCAGGACTCCGCCGACACACCCACTCGCTAGGTAGCTGATGGGCCGCTGCCCGCCTCGGCTACTGCCCACCCGAACTGGACGCCTCACCGGCACCCTGGAGGCCGGGCCGCGCACCGCACAAAGAGCCTGACCCACCACCCGACCCGAGTGGGAGGGAGGCCCTGCCAGAGACTCCGGCGGGCCCGGGCGGTGGGCGGTGCGGTTCAGCCCTGCCCGGTACCGGTCAGGCCGTGGTATTCGATCGTGGCGGGGACGCTCTCGGCGACCACGAACACCTGGCCCATTCCCGCGAGGTCGAACAGGCGCCTCACCTGAGGACCGGGGGTTGCCAGCACGATGGGCACGCCGCGCTTGTCGTGGCGGGCCCTGAACAGCTCGTCCAGGCCGCTGGAGTCGCAGAAGTCCAGGCCGGAGAGGTCGAGCACCAGCAGGAGCGGGCCCTCTTCGAGCACGGCGGCCAGAGCCCGGCGCAGCTGGTGGCGGCTGTCGTCGTCCATCTCGCCGGCCAGGCCCAGGACACGGACCGGGGTAGGAGTGGGCACAGCGGTGACGCGCAGGGGCTGGCGGGATTCCGGGGCTGGCACGCGATCAGCCTGCCACGGCGGCGGGGTGGTCGGCAGGCGGTGTGCCGGCGGTGCTGCCGCGATAGGCCACGGGCGGGGGGCCGGAGGGCGTTGGTGCAGGCCACAGGACACGACACGGACCCCTTGTCCCACCCTCCCGCCTGAGGGTGGGACAAGGGCCCGTGACAGCCCTGACGGGCCAGTCGGGGCCGGCCTGTTACCTCGTCCAACGACCCGGACCGAGCCCGGTCACCGCCCCGGCCGCCCCGGCCGAGGAGAAGAACAGCACAACACAGCGCCCCCGAACCACAGGCGCCGCCCGCGCCCTTCGCCTCCTTCCTCGGTTCGGTCAGGGGGCTCCCAGGGGTATGCCGGCACCGGCCGGGCCGAACGCGCCGGGCCCGGCCCGGCCCGCGGAGACGTCCCGGGCGCGGCCGGGCGGGGTGCCGCTAAACGAAACCGCGTGCGAAACCAGAGACGAAACCGGCGCGGGGCCCCTGCCGGCCGCCGCCCGCCGCCCTCCACCACCGGGCCGCGGCCGCCGCCAGGCGGACGCAGGAGAAGAAGCCGAGCGCCGGTGAGCGGCGGCGCCGTATTTGCGGGGACGGTGTCAGCCGTTTCCCTCGGTGTAAGGATGCTCCAGTCCTGCACGAAGAACGCCTTCTCGTAGGCCAGGTTCCAGGAATCTTGGTGGCCGCTGTGCTGGCAGCGGACGAGTAGGCGCACGGACTGCTCCTTGTACCCCTGTTCCCAGTAGCCGAGGTCGCTCCAGTGGGGCGGTACCGTGCGCTGGAGCTGGAGCTTCCGCCGCTCGCCGACCGCCAGCGGCTTGCCGGGGATGGAGCGGCCGTCGAGTGACGCCTCGTCGATCCCGGGGCGGAAGCCGTAGGTTCCCCACACTTGGGCGTCGATCTCCTCTTACGCCAGGTTGCCGTCGGTCGGGGCAGAGAGGTGGGTCCGGCCGTCGTCGCGGACGCTGATCTCAACGGAGTCGAGCCGGTCCAGCGCGGCCGGGCCGCAGAGGGTGAGGACGAGATCGGCGTACTGGCCGTGGGGGCCGTAGGTGGTGAGCTCGATGTCGAACCTGGGGCGTCATCTCGTAGCTCCACCGGTCGCGTTCGATCCGGGCAACGGCTTCGGCGGTCTCGTTGGCCTACCGGGCGGCTCTCCAGGAGAAGATGACTGATGCCTTTTCAAGGCGGGCACCGACCGGGTGATGGCCTGGTGGTCGGTGTAAGGGCAGAACGAAAGAGGCTCCCGGGCGGTTGAACGAGATGTCTCACGTCTCAAACAACCCGCCAGGAAGCCTCGTTGGTCACCTGTCCTGCCGCACTGGACCTGCCGCACACTCTCATTGAGTGGGTCACCATGCTCATCGTCACCCGCGAGGGTGACCGCCGCTGCAAACTCCCGCCGTCCCAAAGAGCCCTCCTGGTCGAGCTGGTGTACCTGCGCAAGCACGACACCCTCGCCCAGATCGCCGCCGGCTTCCGCATCAGCGTCGGCACCGCCCACGCCTACGTCCGCCAGGTCACCGACCTGCTGGCCCGGAAGGCGCCCGGCCTGACCCGGGCCCTGCGCGACGCGGTGCGGAGTATGTCCTGGTCGACGGCACCCTCGCCGAGTGCGACCGCGTCGGCGACGGCCGCGCCGACTACTCGGGAAAGCACCGCCGCCACGGCGTCAACCACCAGGTCGCCACCGGCCCGACAGGCAAGCTCGTGTGGATCTCCCGTGCCCTGCCGGGCCGGGCGCACGACCTGACCGCCACCCGTACCCACCGCATCGTCAGGACCTGTATCTGGCTACGCATCCCGGCCCTGGTCGACATGGCCTGTACCGGTGCGGGCGGCACCTTCGCCGTGCCGACCAGACGCCCTGTCCATGGGGCAGCTGACCGTTGGACAGCGGTCGCTCAACCGGGCCCACGCCCGGCTCCGCCACCCCGTCGAACACGGCGTCGCCACCGTCAAGCGCTGGCGGATCTTCCGACATGCCCGTTGCAGCCCGAACTGGCTGACGTCAGTAGCCAAGGCAGTCCTCACCCTTGAGCTTCACCGCTGAAAAGGCTCACTCCGTCCCGAACGGACCACTTGTCACGCCGGTCATGCCTCACCAGCAAGGATCAGCAAGGTCGTGTTGTCGGTTCGCATGGAACCGGCCGAACTTGCCGCGCTCGATGACTACTATCGTTTCCGGCGGGCGCTTTCAGCCCACCGAAGAGCAGGAACGGCGAAGACGAGAAATCCGCCGAGGATGACGACACCGACGATCCACTTAATCCACACCTGCCCAGAATCGAGACCCTCAAGCCAGAAGTGGTTAATGGCAAAAAAAGCGACACAAAACGCCACCATGCCGACTGTGGCCACAGCCAGCCGGGCCGGGTACGAGGTCATTCTTTCCTCCGTTAAGTCTTCAAAAGGGGCGGGCGGGTAAAACCCGCCCGCCCCTTCACGTCAGGACGATGCAGTCCAGGCCTTGGCAGCCTTGATCCCACTGCCCAAGCCAGCAGAGGCAGCGCCGGCGACACCGCCTTCCAAGCACCCTTCACCGACCGAGTCTCCGTCGATGGCGTTCGTCACCATGCCACCGAGGCAACCGCCAACAGCTCCTCCGATGATTGGTCCGAGGAGGCTGTCGGTAGCGGCGCTCACGGCGGTGCCGAAAATCCCGCCTATCACGCCGCCCAGAAAACTGGTGCCGTTGGGGTCGGTGTAGTTGACGGGGTCGCC
The DNA here is from genome assembly GCF_044769485.1 of Kitasatospora sp. NPDC090308. Classification (NCBI taxonomy): domain Bacteria; kingdom Bacillati; phylum Actinomycetota; class Actinomycetes; order Kitasatosporales; family Streptomycetaceae; genus Kitasatospora; species Kitasatospora sp. NPDC090308. The sequence goes on from NZ_JBIVXY010000030.1 coordinate 21,740, forward strand.
GCCCGTGTAGGCGTAGGTGTTGGTCTCGCGGCCCGAGGGGTCGGGCTGGGTGAAGCGGGCAAGGGCGGGGTCGTAGTAGCGGGCGCCCATTTTGTACAGGCCGGTGGTGTCGAGGTAGGCGCCGGTGTAGCGCCAGGGCTGGGGGATGGTCTCGGTGGTGGTGCGGGCGGTGCCGTAGGGGGTGTAGGTGTAGGCGTCGACCTGCTGGCCGGCGTTGTCGACCACGGTGGTCACCGAGCCCTGGGCGTCGGTGAGGTAGTGGTAGGTGGCGCCGTTGCGGGTCATACCGGTGAGGGTGCCCGAGGGTTCGCGGATCATGCTGGTTGTGGTGGTGCCGGCCTGATAGGCCGTCACGCCCAGGGCGGTGTTGGCGAAGGCGGTGGTGCCCAGGCGGGTGCGTTCGCCGTTGTCGGTGCCGGTGTAGGCGGCGTCCAGGTGGGTGCCGGCGGTGGTGATGCCGGCGAGTTGGGAGAAGTCGGTCCAGGTCTCGGCGGTGCGGGCTCCGGCCGGGGAGGCGGCGGCGCTCTCGTTGCCCGCGGCGTCGTAGGACCAGCCGGTGGTGGAGCCGCCGGAGCTGGTGAGCTGGCCTGCGGCGTTGTAGCCGTAGGTGGCGCTCTGGCCGGTGCAGGTGCTGGCCGAGGTGGCGGTGGTGTTGGTGGTGGTGAGGTTGCCGGCGTTGTCGTAGCAGTAGAGCCAGCCGGCGGTGCGGGCACCGGAGGTGTTGGTCTCCACGGCGCGGGTGAGGCGGCCCAGGGTGGTGTAGGCGTAGGCGGTCTTGTTGCCGGCCGCGTCGGTGCGGGTGGCGGTCTTGGTGCCGTCGGTGCCGTTCGGGCCGGTGGTGTAGGTGTAGGTCAGCTTGGACAGGACCGCGCCGGTGCCGCTGGTGGCGGTGATGGTCGACGGGCGGCCGTCGTTGTCGAAGACGGTGTCCTGCTTCGCGCCGCCGGGGAAGGTGGTGTTGGTGCGGTGGTTGTTGCTGTCGTAGCCGTAGGTGGTCTTCGCGCCGCCGGGCTCGGTGAGCGAGGTGAGGCGGTTGGCGTCGTCGTAGCCGTAGGTGAGGGTGCCCGACGGGTCGGTGGAGGTCTTCAGGTTCCCGGCGGCGTCGTAGCCGAGGGTGGCCTGGTCACCGCTGGGGAGCTTGCGCCAGTCCTCGCGGCCCAGCGGGTCGTGGTGGAAGGTCGTGGTGCCGGTGGGGTCGGTGCGGGTGGTGAGGTTGCCGTCGGTGTCGTAGGCCAGGGCGATGTGGGTGGCGGGGGTGTCGACGGCTGTGGGGCGGTCGTGCTTGTCGTAGGTGTAGGTGGTCTTGACGCCGCGTCCGTCGGTGACGGTGGCGGGCCGTCCCGCGTTGTCGTAGGTGATCGTGGTCTTGCCGAGCGGGGCGGGCGGGGTGATCGTGGTCAGGTTGCCCTGGGCGTCGTAGGTGAAGGTGGTCTTGTTGCCGCCCGGGTCGGTGGCCGAGCAGCGCTGGCCGGGGAAGCCGCCGCAGGTGGGGGTGGCGGGGTTGTAGGTGTAGTCGAGGTGGGTGGCGCTGCCGCCGGTGGTGGTGTCCTTGGCCTGGGTGAGGTTGCCGGAGGTGTCGTAGCTGTAGGTGGTCTGGTTGCCCTGGGGATCGGTGAGGGTGGCGGGCAGCTGGGCGCCGCCGCGGGCCGCGTAGCCGCCCAGCAGGGCGCTGGCGCCGAGCGGGAGTTTGGCGGAGGTGGGGTTGTTGCCGCTCCAGCCGAAGGTGGTGGTGTTGCCCGGGGTGGTGCCCACCCCGAGGGCGTCGGTGGCGGTGGCCTGGTTGTGCGCGGCGTCCCAGGTCGTCGAGCGGGAGTGGTGCAGCGCGTCCTGGACCGAGGTGGTCTGGCCGTCGCCGTCGTGGGTGTAGACGGAGTTGTGGCCAGCCGGGTCGGTGACCGTCGTCGTTCCGGCGCCCGAGCCGGAGGAGTACGCGTACAGGGTCGTCAGGCCGGTACTGCCGCCCGGGGTGGTGATGCGGGTGACGGAGGTGACGCGGTCGTAGCCGTCGTAGGTGAAGGCGGTGGCCCGGCCCTCCGGGGTGGTGGCCTTCACGACCCGGTGGTCGGCGTCGTAGGCGTAGACGGTGGGGTGGTTCTCGGTGTCGGTGACGGTCAGCACCTGCGCGTCGTCCGGGCCGGTGAAGGCGTAGGAGACGGTCCGGCCGGTGCTGTCGGTGGCCTTCCAGGTACCAGTGCCGGTACTGGTGAGGTCGATCCAGCGCCCGGAGCGGGCGTCGGTGGCCTTGAACCCGGTGGTGGAGCCGTTGGCGTCCTCGTGCTGGACGACGTTGACGGTGTTGCCGTTGCGGTCGGTGATCGAGGCGAGGTTGCCGGAGGTGTTGTAGGTCTCCTTCGTGCCGTCCTTGCGGTGCAGCAGGGTCCAGGTGCCGTCCGCGTTCGCGGTCAGCGACTCGTCGTAGCCCGTGACGTCCTGGTAGGTGCCGTCCGCGTTCGCGTAGAAGCTGACCGTCTCGCCCGAGGCGCCGTAGGCGACCACGCTGTTGGAGAACGGGAGCAGGTAGCGGTCGAAGCCGGTGAACCAGTTGTGGTCCAGCGGCCCGTACGGGCCGGAGAGCGAGTTGAAGCTGCGGGTCAGCTGCAGGCGCTGCCCCACCGCCGCCAGATCCAGGTCGGTGGCGTCCAGCAGCAGGTTGCCGGTGCCGAGGTTGACCTTCGCCACCAGCGCGTCGTCCAGCCGCACCGTGGTGTAGGTGTTCCACGGCACCTCGCCCTGGCCGGAGGAGATCATCACCCGCGGCGAGACCACCCCCTCCCCCGAAGCCGACGCCGACGCCGACGCCGACGCCGACGCCGACGAGGCTGAGGATTTCGCCTGCCGCTTCGCAGCGGGCGCGGGAGCGCCGGCGGGATTCGAGGGCTGTGAGGCCGGTGCCTTGGTCACCCCCACCGGGACGGCCGGAACGGTCAGCGCCGCACCCGACCCCCACCCCGACGGCACCGCCGGCGCCGCCCAGGAAACAGCGGGCACCAGCGCCCCGGCCACCGCCAAGACCACCGTCACCGCGCTGGAGCGGGCATGCCGAAGCGACGTGCTCCGGGCACGTGAAGAACGCATCTTCCCCCCAAGGAAGACATCCACCGACCCCGATGGTCGGCGGGCCGCACGAACGTTCCCACACACACCACCCCCGAAAGAGGCCCCCGTCTACCCACGAACCTTCCCCCCAGACACCCAGAACCAGCCAACCCCGCACGATGCCCGAAACACCCTCAATCCCCCACTCCCGCAACTCAAACAGCCATGGCTGGCACATGCCAGGGTCATGAGCAGCGGCAATCCGTCACGCTCGCCCCACCCCATCCCGCACCGCCGCCCCAACCGCCTCGGGCACAACGTCCGGAACACACCCACCCACTTGCACACGCGAAACCCACCAACACGGCAAACAGGCCGAGCCCACACCAACACCCCAGAACAACACCACAGGAACACAACACCCCGCGGCCAAAGCGGAACAGCAGTCACCGCAGCCGACCACAAGCAGCACACCCACCCATCCACGCACCGCAACGACCACCAACCGGCCGTGCCACAGTCTCAAGGACGCTGAACCGGCCGGGAGCGTTCACGCTGCCGGTGTGGTTCCGCAGCCGGGTGGACGATCTCGATGGCCTCGTGATCGACTGGGTGTGCGGAACGCTGAATCGGCACGGTCCTCCGTCCGCCCGTTCCGAGTGCGAGGCGGTGGCCGCGCGGGCCGGGAGTGGGAGAGAATCCAGCAGCGACCGACTGGAGGATGTTCATGGCACACCGTCCGCTGCTGATGCTGGACGTCGACGGGCCGATAGCCCCGTTCGACCGCATCCTCCGCCCCCGAGGCTACCGGACCCACCGGGTGCCCTCGCAGACGTGGAGGCAGCGGCAGCTCGAAAAGGGCGTGCCCGACCCGAAGCCGCTGCGGGTCTGGCTGAACCCCGCCCACGGGACGTCCCTACTCGCCCTGCCGTACGACCTGGTGTGGGCGACCGCCTGGCGGCACGAGGCGGACGAGCACCTGGCGCCGCTCCTCGGCCTGCCCAAACTCCCTTACGTGAATTGGGAGTCGATGAACCACAAGGACCCGGACGGGCTGCACTGGAAGACCCGGCAGCTGGTCTACTGGGCCGACCAGCAGCCCTTCGCCTGGGTGGACGACGAGATCGGCCCCCAGGACACCGAGTGGATCGCCGCCAACCACCCGGGCCGCGCGCTCACCCTGAAGATCGACCGTCGGTACGGGCTGCGACCCGAGCACTTCGCCCAACTGGCGGACTGGGCACAGGAGATCGCCCGCTGAAACCGTGAGGCTGAACCCAGCGTCCGATGCCCGACGAGCACCGAGCAGTCCCGCGGCTGTGGACTACTCAGGTTGAACTCGCGATGTCGGTGATCAGCTCGCAGCCAGGCTGATCACCGACATCGCGAGTTCAACCTGAGTAAGAAGTTATCTCATTTGGCCAGTCTGCGGTGGCAGATGAGGGTGGCGGCGATGGTGGCGAAGGCCGCGAAGTGGTCGGCTTTGCGTTCGTAGCGGCGGTGGAGTCGGCGGAAGCCGCCGAGCCACGTGACGGTCCGCTCGATCACCCAGCGGTGCCGGCCCAGGCGGGCGGAGGACTCGATGCCGCGGCGGGCGATGCGGGGGGCGATCTGCCGTCGCCGCAGGTAGGAGCGGATGAAACGGTGGTCGTAGGCTTTGTCGCCGTGGAGCTTGCCGGGCCGGCGCCGACGCGGCCCGCGGCGCGAGCGGATCGGCGGGATGGCCTCGACGAGCGGGATCAGGGCCTGACTGTCGTGCAGGTTCGCGCCGGAGATCGCAAGCGGGATGGGCAGACCGGTGCGTTCGGTGAGCAGGTGGACCTTCGACCCGAACTTGCCCCGATCGACAGGATTCGGACCCGTCAGATCCCCTTTTTCAGGGCCCGCATGTTCACCGAGTCGACCGCACACCGAGACCAGTCCAACTCGCCCCGCGAACCGAGTTCGTCCAGGACCAGGCGGTAGAGCTTGGCCCACACCCGGGCCGCGGTCCACTCCGCGAACCGGCGGTGCGCGGTCGGCCCGGACGGTCCGAAACACGGCGGCAGCTGGGCCCATGTACACCCGGACGTGGCCACGAACACGATCGCAGCCAGCACCTCCCGGTCCCCGTGGCGGCGTCGGCCGCCGCCCTGCGGCCGGGTCGGTGCCGCCAGCACCACCCGCTGGAACAACCCCCACAACTCATCCGGCAACCAGGCGCTCCACGATCGTGACGCAAGCAGCCCACAAGTCCAAATGAGATGACTTCTAACGAGTTGGTGCGTGATTGCGGCGAGTTGGACATGGCTGCCTCGGACGGCATGATCTTCGTTGTGTCGATCATGGTGAACCGTGCCGTCGTCGGG
>NZ_JBIVXY010000031.1:0-25700 GCF_044769485.1 Kitasatospora sp. NPDC090308
GTGCTGGCGTCGATGGGTTCGGCCGCGGGCATCGCCGGCGCGGCCGACCTGGCCCGGATCTGACGCGCGGGCGCACCGCGCGGAGAGCAGGGGCGGGGGGGGGGGGGGGGGGGGGGGGGGGGGGGGGGGCCCCCCCCCCCCCGCCCCCCCCCCCCCCCCCCCCCGCTGCTCCGGGCGTCAGGAGAACTTGAACCAGTTGAGGTTGACGAAGTCGGCGGGCTGGCCGCTGCTGAAGGTCAGGTAGACCGTCTGGGACCCGGTGATCCGGCTCAGGTCGGCCGGGACGGTCGTCCAGGTCTGCCAGCCGCCGGTGTTGCCGACGGCGAAGCTGCCGACCGGGGTCGCGGTGGGGCTGCCCAGGCGGACCTGGACCAGGCCGCTGACGCCGGCCGCCGCGCCGGAGGCGACCCGGGCGTCGATCCGGGTGGCGCCGGCGGAGCCGAAGTCCAGCGAGTAGCGCAGCCAGTCGCCGTTGGACAGCCAGCCGACGTCCGTGCCGCCGCCGGTGTCGGAGCACGTCTCGGTCTGGGCGCCGGACTGCGCGGTGTACGACTCGGCCTGCACGGTGGCGAACGCGCTGCCGCCCCCGCTCGGCGGCGGGGTGGTGCTGCCGCCACCGCCGCCCGCCAGGCCGCCGACGGTGATCACCCAGCGGGTGGGGCTGCCGGACTGCACCTTGCCCTCGAAGTCGACGCCCGCCGGGTGGACGTCGTCGTACGGGAAGGCGTAGCCGAGGCCGTCGGGCGTGGTGGAGTGCAGGATCCGGGCGTAGTGGTTGGTGCGGGCCTGGGTGTAGAACGCGGCCGGATTCTCGCCGGTGGGCTGGTTGGGGTTGCTGAGCAGCGTGGTGCGGTTGAACGCGGCGGCCAGCCGGGCGCTCAGGTTGCCCATCAGGTCGTTGCCGGTGGTGAACGGCGCGTCGCTGCAGGAGAAGATCGCCAGCGTGGACGGCTTGGCGAAGGACCCGGCACCGGGGAAGGTGAGCGTGTTGCCGCTGACCCGGCCGGTGAACGCGCCCCAGGTGTACTGGGTGTCGATCCGCAGGTCGGTGCTCGCGTACTTGCTCCACACCTGGTCGACGTAGGGCTCGAAGTACCCGCTGAACAGGGCGCTGTTGCCGCGGATCGCCAGGTTCGGGGCGAGCACCCGCAGGTCGCCGCCGCCGCGGTTGACGACCAGCTTGCTCCAGTCCGAGCCGTCGGCGGAGGACTGGGCGCGCAGCGCGGACGCGACCCGGGCCAGGCCGTCGGAGGGCAGGCCGCGCACCGTCTGGGTGGCGCCGCCGGAGACCTCCAGCTGGAAGGCGATCGGCAGGCAGACCATGTCGACGAAGGTGATGTTGCCGAACAACTGGTCGTTGTTGAAGGTGAATTCGCAGAAGTCGTGCCGGACGTCGATGTTCGGGTCGCTCGGGTTGACCACCGAGGGCAGGGCCAGGCCGCCGCCGCGGTTCATCAGGAAGGTCAGCTTGGCGCCGACCGAGAAGTAGATCCGTCCGCTGTCCAGGTGCGGCAGCGTCACCCGGCGCGGCGCGGCCCCCGAGGCGTTCAGCGCGATCGCGCAGTCCACGCCCAGCGGGGTCTGGTCGTTGGCCGGGTTCGGCGGGTGGTACAGGCTGGAGCCGTTGGACTGGAGGAAGGCCCAGCCGCCGCCGGCCGCCGGGTCGCGGCCGACCACGTAGGCGTAGACGGTGTTGTTGCCGGTGGTGTTGGCGAGGTCGAGCGCCAGGGTCGCCGGGGTCTGCGCCTGGGCCTCGCCGCCGCCGAACGCCAGGTAGCCGGCGGGCAGGGCGAGGGTGGCGGCGGCCAGCAGGGTGCGGCGGGAGAGCTTCGCCGGGGGGCGGTGCGTCATGGCGTGGGGGAGTCCTCTCGGGCGGGGGGAGGGGAGGAAGGGACGCGCGGGTGGTGCGGTGCGGAGGTGCGGTGAGGGGCGCGGCCGGCCGGCGGTAGGTGCCGGACGCGGCCGGCCGCGCGGGGAAGGGGCCGGTGGGGGACGGCCCGTGGTCGGGTGCCGGGGCGCCGGCGAGCGGACCGGGTCAGGGCTGACCGGGCGTCAGCCGAGCGTCCACTTCTGCGCGGCGGAGCCGTTGCAGGTCCACAGCTGGAGCCGGGTGCCGTCGGCGGCGGAGCCGTTCGGGGAGTCCAGGCACTTGCCGGAGCCGGGGTTGAGGAAGTCGTTGCCGGAGCGGTGCGTCCACTGCTGGGCGCTGGTGCCGTTGCAGGTGTAGAGCTGGATCGCCGCGCCGTCGTTGTGGGAGGCGGCGGCGACGTCCAGGCACTTGCCGAGGGCGCGGACGGTGCCGTCGCTGCCGACGGTCCACTGCTGGGCGGCGGCGCCGGTGCAGTTGTGCAGTTGGACGGGGGTGCTGTCGGCGCTGGAGCCGCCCGCCACGTCCGCGCACATGCCGCCGGGGCCGGTGATCCGGCCGGTGTAGGTACCACCGGTGCTGCCGCCCCAGGTGGTGGTGTGCACGTAGTCGACGGTCATGGTCTGCGGGTAGGTGGAGGAGCCGTCGGGGTTGCCGGGCCAGTCGCCGCCGACCGCGAGGTTGAGGATCACGAAGAACGGGTGGTCGAAGACCCAGCGGTTGCCGCCGAGGTCGGCGGGGGTGCGGGTCTGGTAGGCGGTGCCGTCCACGGACCAGGTGATGGCGGTGGGGCTCCAGTCGACGGCGAAGGTGTGGAAGGCGTCGGCGAAGGACTGCCCGCCGGGCAGGCTGTACGGGGCGCCGATGCCGCCCGCGCCGGAGTAGCCGGGGCCGTGGATGGTGCCGTGCACGGTGCCCGGTTCGCGGCCGATGTTCTCCATGACGTCGAGCTCGCCGCTGGTGGGCCAGCCCGCGGTGGAGAGGTCGTTGCCGAGCATCCAGAAGGCGGGCCAGATGCCCTGCCCGCGCGGGATCTTGATCCGGGACTCGAAGTGCCCGTACGCCTGGGTGAAGGTGCGGGCGGTGTTCAGCCGGGCCGAGGTGTACTGGCAGGTGCCGTACCAACAGGACAGGCCCGGGTCGGAGTTGCGCTTGGCGGTGATCACCAGGTGGCCCTGGCCGTCCAGCGCGGCGTTCGCGGCGCCCGCCGTGTAGTACTGCAACTCGTGGTTGCCGTTGCCCGAACCACCGGTCTCCAGCGTCCACTTGGCGGGGTCGACGGCCGAGCCGGCCGGTCCGTCGAAGTCGTCGCCCCAGCTGCCGGCGGCCACCGGGGCGGCGGCCGGGGCGACGGCGGCGGCCCGGGCGGCACCGGTGGGGGAGGTGCCGAACGGTGCGGCGGCCACCAGGGTGGTGGCGACGAGGAGCACGAATCCGCCGAGGGACCAACGGCGCGTGCGGGTGGCAGCAGCCATGGAGGAATCCTTTGTCTGAGAGCGCTCTCTGCGGCGGGGCGCCTCCGCCGGTTGGCCTGAATCGTACGGACGGGATATCGGCATGGCAACGTCAAAGAACGGCCGATTTTCCCGAGCTCCGGCGGTAACTGGCGTTCAGGACTTGGAGGCTGACGCCGGTTGGCCGGACAGAGACTCGTGAGAGCGCTCTCTCGGGGGTGGCGGGTGCCTCGCCGAGGCGTGCTGGGCAGCGGTCCGGACGACATGTAAGGTAACCCTTGCCTAACTGACCGGGGTGGCGCTAGGAGCGTGGGAGGCGAGCGGTGGCCGGACTGTGCGCGGAGTCGTCGGACTCGGGGAAGGACTCGGGACCGAGGCCCGGACGGGGTCCGGAGCCGGGCCCCGACCTGCTGTCCTGCCTGGCCGGCCTGCGGGCCCACCGGGGCGCGACCGTGGTGCTGAAGTTCGGCGGGAACGCCATGGTGGACCGGGAGTTGAAGGCGTCCTTCGCCCGCTCCGTGGTGCTGCTGCGGTACGCCGGACTGCGCCCGGTGGTGGTGCACGGCGGCGGCCCGCAGATCGACGCGCACCTGAGCCGGATCGGCGTGAGCGCGCCGTTCGCGGGCGGCCTGCGGGTCACCACGCCCGAGGTGATGGACGAGGTCCGGATGGTGCTGGCCGGACGGGTGCAGCGCGAACTGGTCGGCCTGCTCAACGCGCAGGGCCCGTTCGCCGTCGGCCTGACCGGCGAGGACGCCGGCACCCTGGCGGCGGTCCGCCGCTGGGGCCGGGCGGACGGGCGGCGGGTCGACCTGGGCCGGGTCGGCGAGGTCGCCGAGGTGCGCACCGGGCTGCTGGACGCCCTGCTCGCGGACGGCCGGATCCCGGTGCTCTCCTCGATCGCCCCCGCCGCCGACCGCTCCGACGGCGCCGTCTACAACGTGAACGCCGACACGGCCGCCGCGGCGGTGGCCGGGGCGCTCGGCGCGCGGGCGCTGCTGATGCTCACCGACGTGCCCGGCCTGTACCGGAGTTGGCCCCCGCAGGGCGGCCCGATCGGGCAGCTGACGGCCGGTGAGCTGGCCCGGATGCTGCCCGGGCTGGCGGGTGGCATGGTGCCCAAGATGACGGCCTGTCTGGCGGCGCTGCGCGCCGGGGTCGGCGAGGTGCGGGTGCTGGACGGGCGGGAGCCCGACGCGGTGCTGCGGGCGTTCGGCCCGGCCGCGCCCGGCACCCGGGTGGTCCGCGGCCCGGAGGCGGGCGCGGGGGCGGTCGCCGGCGCGGGTTCGGACGCGGGCGCGGTGCTCGCCGGCCGGTAGCCCGCGGGCAAAGGCGCTGGCCGCGGCGCGGACTGAACTTGACTCAGCCGCCCGCGGTAAGAGAAGTTAGGCAAGCCTTACCAAAGTAAAAAGGGGGTGCGGGTCCACCCGCCCCCACCGCACCGGTACCGGGAAGAGGGAAGGACGCGCATGTCGCTGGAGAACGAGGCGGTCCGCACGGACGGGGATGTCGACGACCTGGTCGGCATAGGCTTCGGCCCCGCCAACCTCGCCCTCGCGATCGCGGTCGACGACCACAACCGGTCCGCCGGCGAACCCCCGCTGCGGGCCAGCTTCCTGGAGCGCCAGGAGGGCTTCGGCTGGCACCGGGGCATGCTGCTGGACGGCGCGACCATGCAGGTCTCCTTCCTCAAGGACCTGGTCACCCAGCGCGACCCGCGCAGCCGCTTCACCTTCCTGTCCTACCTCCAGGAGCGCGGCCGGCTCGCCGACTTCATCAACCTGAAGACCTTCTACCCGACCCGGCTGGAGTTCCACGACTACTTCGAGTGGTGCGCCGCCGAGTTCGCCGACCGGGTCGGCTACGCCCGCACCGTCACCGGCATCCGCCCGGTCACCGGGCCCGACGGCCGCACCGAGCAGGTCGAGGTGGTCTCCGAGGCCCTCGGCGGCGGCGACCGCCGGGTGCGGCCCGCCCGCAACATCGCGGTCGGCACCGGCCTCACCCCCCGGCTGCCCGAGGGCGTCCGCACCGGCGCGCACCTCTGGCACACCCGCGACCTGCTGCTGCGCGCACCGGAGTTGGCGCAGCGCCCGCTCAAGCACCGGCGGATCGCCGTGGTCGGCGCCGGGCAGTCCGCCGCCGAGGCCGTCGAGTTCCTGCACCGCACCTTCCCCGAGGCGGAGGTCTGCGCCGTCCTCACCCGGTACGGCTACAGCCCCGCCGACGACAGCCCGTTCGCCAACCGGATCTTCGACCCGTCGGCCGTGGACGAGTTCTACGCCGCGCCCGAGACCGCCAAGCGGACCCTGCTGGCCCAGCACGCCAACACCAACTACTCGGTGGTGGACGGCGAGCTGATCGAGGCGCTGTACCGCACCGCGTACCAGGAGAAGGTCGCCGGGCACGAGCGCCTGCGGATCCTGAACGCCACCCGGCTGACCGCCGCCGAGGAGGGCCCCGACGGCGCCCGGGCGCACGTCCGCTCGCTGACCACCGGCCGCGAGCAGGTCCTGGAGTGCGACGCGGTGGTGCTCGCCACCGGGTACACCCACGTCGACCCGCGCGAACTGCTCGGCGAGCAGCTCGCCGCCGCCTGCCGCACCGACGAACAGGGCCGGCTGCGGGTCGACCGCGACCACCGGGTGCTCACCGACGACCGCCTCGACGTCGGCATCTACCTCCAGGGCGGCACCGAGCACACCCACGGCATCACCTCCTCGCTGCTCTCCACGCTGGCCGTGCGCTCCGGCGAGATCCGCGACTCGATGCTGCTGCGCCGGGCCGGCCGCGACCTGCGGGCCCGCGGCGCCGCGACCGCCGCCGCGACCGCCGCCGCCACGGCCTGAGCCCGGTTGCGCCCGCGCGCCGCCGGGGCCCGCACCGCGCGCCGCCCCAGCTGGCCCACCCCGACCCCGCGTCACCTCCGGAACGGACCCCACGACATGACCGCCCCCGCCGGCTTCGACCCCGACACGCTGCGCGCCGAGATCGCCGACCTGCTCGGCGAGCGCCCCGAGGACATCCACGACGAGGACGACCTGCGCGACCTCGGCCTGGACTCGATGCGGGTGATGCACCTGGTCGAGACCTGGCGCGCCCGCGGCGCCCGGGTCGAGTTCGCCGACCTGGCCGACCTCGGCACCGCGCCCACCCTGCTGGCCTGGTCCGCGTACCTGACCCGTACCTGACCCGCGCCCGCGCACCGTCCACCGCCCGCAGCGCACGACCCGCCGCCCGTACCACCCCCGCTAGGAGAACCATGAACACCCGCGCCCTGACCTCCCGCACCGCCAGAGCGCTCGCCGCGGCCGCCGCCGTCGCGCTCGCCGCCACGGCCTGCGGCTCCAGCGGCGACGGCGGCGGCAAGGACGCCGCCCCGAGCGGCGGCGCCGTCAACAGCGCCGGCCCGGTCACCGTCGAGGCCACCAACGGCAAGATCACCGTCCCGGCGGGCGTCAAGCGGATCGTCAGCATCTCGTACGCCACCGGCGCGCTGCTCGACCTGGGCGTGCAGCCGGTCGGCACCAGCACCATCGACGAGAACAACCCGATGGAGCTGCTGCCCTCGCAGACCGAGGCCGCCAAGAAGATCGAGCCGATCGGCTCCGGCATCGAGATCAACATCGAGAAGGTCGCCTCGCTGCGCCCGGACCTGATCGTCGTCGAGGGCGCCACCGCGTTCGACTGGGGCGTCAGCAAGCTCGAAGGCATCGCCCCCACCCTGTACTTCGGCATCGACAAGCCGGTCGACCTGCTGAACGCGCAGGAGAAGATCGCCACCGCGGTCGGCAAGGAGGCGGAGTTCAAGAAGCTGAAGTCCGACTACGACACCAAGGCCGCGAAGATCAAGACCGACTACGCGGACAAGCTCAACTCGACCAAGTGGACCATCGCCTCCTCCTACGGCGGCGGCGAGTTCCTGGTCGACACCGCCAGCTCCTGGGTCGGCCGGGTGCTGGCCGACGCGGGCGCCACGTTCTCCCAGGCGTCCGCCGACACCACCGACCACGAGGTCACCTACTCGGTGGAGAAGCTCGACGTGCTCGCCGACGCCGACATCATCCTGATCCCGAGGACGGCCGCCACCGGCGAGGTCCCGCAGGACACCAAGGACCTGGACAAGCAGCCGTCCTGGCAGAACCTCAAGGCGGTCAAGGCCGGCAAGGTCGTCCCGCTGACGTACGCCACCACCGACCGCTACGGCACCTCGATCGACGTCCTCGACCAGATCGAGACCATCCTCAAGGGCCAGTAGCCCCCGCGCAGTCGGGCGGGCCGCTTGCGGCAGCGGCCCGCCCGACGCGTTCCCCGCACCACCACCCCTCGCGCGAGCACCCCGTACGGGCAGCCCCCGCGCGGGCACCCCTCGCACGAGCACCACGCACGAGCACGACGCACGAGCACCACGCCGCGGCCCCGGCCCGCGCCCACACCGGGCCCGGCGGCCGCCGACACCGGGAAGGGCCGGACCATGGCTGGCACCACGACCACGCAGGCCGAGCACGGCGACCGGGAGGAGCTGACGGCCGCCCAGGCCGGCGTCCTCTCCGCGCAACGGATCGACCCCGGCAGCCCGGCCCACAACGTCGGCCAGTACGTCCGGATCGACGGCCCGCTCCAGCCCGACCTGCTCGAAGCCGCCCTCGCCCGCACCCTCGCCGAGTCCGACGGACTGCACCTGGCCGTCGCCGAGGGCACCGACCGGGCCCGCCGGCGCCGCTTCGACCCCGACGCCTGGACGCTCGCCCGGCTCGACACCAGTGCCGCCACCGACCCCGAGCAGGCCGCCGTCGACCTGGTCCGCCGCCAGCTCGCCCGCCCCGCCGACCTGGAGCGCGAGGCGCTGCACGGCGCGCTGCTGGTGCGCACCGGCGAGCAGCGGCACCTGTGGTTCCAGTGGTTCCACCACCTGGTGATCGACGGCTACGGCGTGGCCCTGTTCACCCGCCGGGTCGCCGAGGTGTACACCGCACTGGTCGCCGGGGACGCCGTCCCGGACAGCCCGCTGCGGCCCGCCGCCGTCCTGCGCGAGGCCGAACGGGCCTACGCCGGGGGCGAGTCCGCGGCGGCCGACCGCGACTGGTGGCTGGCCCGCCACGCCGACCGCCCGGAGGTCCGCGCCCTCACCGAGCAGCAGGCCGCCGCCGCGCCCGCCGCGCTCCGCCACCGGATCACCCTGGACGCCGGGCGCACCGCCCCCGTGCTGGCCGCCGCCAAGGCCGCCCGGGCGACCTGGGCCGAGGCCGCGCACGCCGCCCTCGCCGCCTACCTGCACCGGATGACCGGCACCGCCGACCCCGTCCTCGGCCTGCACCTGATGGCCCGCACCGCGCCCGGCACCCCGCGGGTGGTCGGCATGGCCGTCAACATCCTGCCGCTGCGGCTGGCCGTCGACCCGGCCGACGGCTTCGACGCCCTGCTGCGCCGCTCGGCCGCCGAGCTGAAGGACGTCCGGCGCCACCAGCTGTACCGGGGCGAGGAGTTGCGCCGCGCGCTCGGCCTGGTCGGTACCGACGGGCGGCTGTACGGGCCGCTGCTCAACATCAAGCCCTTCGACCTCGACCTGGACTTCGCGGGCAGCCCCGGCCACACCGTCAACCTCGCGGCCGGCCCGGTCGACGACCTCTCGCTCTCCGTCGCCAAGACCCCCGACCACCGGCTCCGGCTGGAGTTCGACGCCAACCCGCTGCTCTACACCGAGGCCGAACTCGCCCTGCACGCCAGCCGGTTCACCGCCCTGCTGGAGCGCCTGGCGGCCGAGCCGCAGCGCCCGCTCGGCACCCTGGAACTGCTCGCCGACGAGGAGCGCGCGGACGTCCTGGAGCGCTGGAACGCCACCGCGCGGGAGGTGCCGCCCGGCACCCTGGCCGGGCGGATCGCCGCCCGGGTCGAACGGACCCCGGACGCCCCGGCCGTGACCGCCCCCGACGGTGAGCTGACGTACCGTCAACTCTGGCTCCGTGCGGGCGACCTGGCCGAGGAGCTGGCGGCGCACGGGGCCGGGCCGGACACCGTGGTCGCGGTCGCCGTGCCGCGTTCCACCGACCTGATGGTCGCCCTGCTGGGCGTGGAGCGGGCCGGCGCCGCCTACCTGCCGCTGGACACCGACCACCCCGCCGAGCGGCTGGCCGGCATGGTCGAGGACGCCGACCCGGTCCGCGTCCTCACCGTCGGCGCCGTCCTGGACCGGCTCCCGGCCGGGGCCCGCTCCCGCGCCCTGCTGCTCGACGCCCGCGAGCCCGACGCGCCCCGGGCCGCACCGGTGCCCGCCGGGCCCGACCACGCCGCCTACGTCATCTACACCTCCGGCTCCACCGGCCGCCCCAAGGGCGTCGTCGTCACCCACCGGGCCATCGTCAACCGCCTGGAGTGGATGCAGCACGCGTACCGGCTCACCGCCGACGACCGCGTCCTGCAGAAGACCCCGGCCGGGTTCGACGTCTCGGTCTGGGAGTTCTTCTGGGCGCTGTGCGAGGGCGCCACCGTCGTGCTGGCCCGCCCCGACGGCCACAAGGAGCCCGGCTACCTCGCCGACCTGATCGCCGAACGGGCCGTCACCACCCTGCACTTCGTCCCCTCCATGCTGCGGGCCTTCCTGGAGGAGCCCGGCCTCGCCGACCGCTGCGCCACCCTGCGCCGCGCCTTCTGCTCCGGCGAGGCGCTGCCCGCCGACACCGTCGAGCGCTGGTACGCCGCCCTCCCCGACGTCCCGCTGCACAACCTGTACGGCCCCACCGAGGCCGCCGTCGACGTCACCCACCACCGCACCGCCCCCGGCGCGGGCACCGTCCCGATCGGCCGCCCGGTCTGGAACACCCGCCTGTACGTGCTGGACGCCGCGCTGCGCCCCTGCCCGGTCGGCGTCCCCGGCGAGCTGTACCTGGCCGGTGTGCAGCTGGCCCGCGGCTACCTGGGCCGCCCCGGCCTGACCGCGTCCCGCTTCGTCGCCGACCCGTACGGCGGGCCCGGCGAGCGGATGTACCGCACCGGCGACCTGGTCCGCCACCGCCCCGACGGCGCGGTGGAGTACCTGGGCCGCACCGACGACCAGGTCAAGATCCGCGGCTTCCGGATCGAACTCGGCGAGGTCGAGGCCGCCCTCGCCGCCCTGCCCGGTGTCGACCAGGCCGCCGTCACGGTGCGCCAACTCCCCGGCGGCGCACGGCAGCTGGTCGGCTACGTGGTGCCCCCCGCCGCCGACCCGCAGGCGCTGCGCGACCGGCTGGCGCTCACCCTGCCCGAGTACTTCGTCCCCGCCGTGCTGGTCGGCCTGGACGCCCTGCCGCTGTCCGTCAACGGCAAGCTCGACCGCAAGGCGCTGCCCGCGCCGTCCGCCGACCCGGCCGGACCGACCGCGCCGCGCACCGCGACCGAGCGCATCCTGGCCGCGCTGGTCGCCGAGGTCCTCGGCCTGCCGGTGGACCAGGTCGGCGCCGACGACAACTTCTTCTCGCTCGGCGGCGACAGCATCTCCGCCATCCAGCTGGCCGGCCGGGCCCGGCACGCCGGGCTCGCCCTCACCCCGCGCACCGTCTTCGACCGGCGCACCGTCGCCCGGATCGCCACCGCACTCACCCCGCTCGACGCCCCGGCGCCCGCCGCCCCGGCCGCCCCCGCCGTCGACCGCGAGGGCCCGCTGCCCGCCACCCCCATCGGCGAGTGGCTGCGCCACCAGGGCGGCCCGATCGGCCGGTTCGGCCAGGCCGTCACACTCACCGTCCCCGCCGGACTCAACCCGGACCGCCTCGCCGCCGCCCTCGACACCCTCACCTCCCACCACGACGCCCTGCGGCTGCGCCTGCACACCACCCCCGCCGCCACCGCCGGGACCGCGCCGGACTGGACGCTGGAGGTCCGGCCCGCCGCGGCCCTGCCCGGGGCCGAACTGCTGCGCCAGCTGCGGGTCGAGGCCGCCGAGCTGACCTCCGCCGCCGAGGTCGAACGGGAGGCCGCCGCCGGCCGGCTCGACCCCGGCCTCGGCGTGCTGCTCCAGGCCGTGCACCTGGACGCCGGGCCCGAGCGGTCCGGGCTGCTGGTGCTGGTGGTGCACCACCTCGCCGTCGACGGCGTCTCCTGGCGCATCCTGCTGCCCGACCTGCGGGACGCCTACCAGGGACGCCCGCTCGCCCCCGTACCGACCTCGCCACGGGCCTGGGCGCACGGCCTGGCCGACGCCGCCGCGAGCCCCGCCGTGCAGGCCGAACTCCCGTACTGGAAGCAGCAGTCGGCGCACCCACAGGCCCCGCTGCTGGCCGAGGCGCCGCTCGACCCGCGCCGCGACACCGCCGCCCGCACCCGCCGGCTGCGGCTCACCCTGCCCGCCGGGCGCACCGCGCCGCTGCTCACCACCGTCCCCGCCGCCCGCCGGGCCGGCGTCGACCACGTCCTGCTGACCGGCCTCGCCCTGGCCGTGCAGGAACGCCGCCGCGCCCTGCACGGGGACGCCGCCGCCACCACCCTGCTGCTGCGCCTGGAGGGCCACGGCCGCGAGGACCAGCTCGTCCCCGGCGCCGACACCTCGCGCACCGTCGGCTGGCTGACCAGCGAGTTCCCGCTGCACCTCGACCTGGCCGGCCGCCAGGAGCCCGGCGCTGCGCTCGCCGAGGTCAAGGAGCGGCTGCGCGCCCTGCCCAACGCGGGCACCGGCTGGGGCCTGCTGCGCCACCTGGACGCCGCCGGGGCGCTCGCCCTCGCCGACGCCCCCGAGCCGCGGCTGCTCTTCAACTACCTGGGCCGGTTCGGCGCGAGCGGCGAGCCCTGGACGCCCGCCCCCGAGGCCGGGGACGCGATCACCGCCACCACCGACCCCGACCGGCCCTGCGGACACGCCCTGGAGATCGGCGCGTTCGTCCACGAGCGGGCCGACGGCCCCGAGCTGACCGTCCAACTCACCTGGCCCGAGGCGCTGTTCGGCGAGGCCGAGGTCCGGGCGCTGGCCGAGGAGTGGTTCGACCGGCTGGACGCCCTCGCCCGCTGGGCGGCCCGCCCGGACGCCGCCGCGCCCACCCCCTCCGACGTGCCGCTCGCCCCCGTCGCCCAGGCCGACCTGGACGCCCTCGCCGCCCGCTACCCGGGCCTGGAGGACGTGCTGCCGCTCTCCCCGCTCCAGGAGGGCCTGCTCTTCCACGACCGGATGCTGCCCGCCGGCGACGACGCCACCTACACCTCGCTCACCTCGCTCGACCTGGACGGCCCGCTGGACCGCGCCGCCCTGGTGCGGGCCGTGGACACCGCCGTGGCCCGGCACGGCGCGCTGCGCGCCGCCTTCGCGCTCACCGCCGCCGGCGAGCCCGTGCAGGCCCTCGCCGCCCCGGCCCCCGTCCCGTGGACCGAGCACGACCTGTCCGGGCTCGACGCCGACCGGCAGGCCGCCGAGGCCGCCCGGATCGCCGACGAGCAGGCCGCCCGCCGCTTCGACCTGGCCCGGCCCCCGCTGGTGCGCTGCGCGCTGCTCGCGCTCGGCCCCGAGCGGCACCGGCTGCTGCTGACCCGCCACCACATCGTGATGGACGGCTGGTCCACGCCCGTGCTGCTGCGCGAGGTGCTGACCGCCTACCGGGGCGAGGAGCTGCCCGCCGCCCCGCGCTGGGCCGACCACCTGGCCTGGCTGGCCGGACGCGACGCGGACGCCGACACCGCCGCCTGGCACCGCGCCCTGGCCGGCCTGGAGGGCCCCACCCTGCTCGCCGACGCCCTGGGCGCGACCGCCCCCGGGGAGGGCGCCGGGGCCGCCCGCGAACTGGAGCTGCCGATCCCGGCCGAGCTGGCCGCCGCGCTCACCGCCACCGCCCGCCGCCACGGCCTGACCCTCAACACCCTGGTGCAGGGCGCCTGGGCGATCCTGCTGGGCCGCCTCACCGGCCGTACCGACGTGGTGTTCGGCACCACCGTCTCCGGCCGACCCGGCGAACTCCCGGGCGTGGAGGCCGCGGTGGGCCTGTTCAGCAACACCCTCCCGGTGCGCTGCACGCTCGACGAGGACGAGCCGGTCGCCGACGCGCTGGCCCGCCTCCAGCAGGCGCAGGCCGCGCTGCTCGACCACCAGTACCTGGGCCTGGCGCAGATCCAGGCCGCCGCCGGGCACGGCACCCTGTTCGACACCCTGCTGGTGTTCGAGAACTACCCGATGCGGCCCGGCGAACTGGCCGCCGGAGCGGTGCGCGTCGCGGGCATCGGCAACCGGGGCGCCACCCACTACCCGCTGACCGTCCTGGTGCTGCCCGGCGAGCACCCGCAGCTCACCGTCGAGTACCGCCCCGACACCTTCGCCCCTGACCGGGCCGCCGCCATCGCCGCCCGCCTGCTGCGCCTGCTCGCCGCCATCGCCGCCGAACCCGGCACCCCCGTCGGCGCGCTGGAGGTGCTGACCGCCGAGGAGCGGCACACCGCGCTGGACGCCTGGAACGCCACCGGCCGCCCGGTGCCCCCCGGCACCGTGGTCGACGCCTTCCGGGCCACCGCCGCCGCCCACCCCGACCGGACCGCCGTCGTGCACGGCGCCGAGAGGCTGACGTTCCGTCAACTGGCCGACCGGGTCGACACCTACGCCCGCCACCTGGCCGCGCTCGGCGCCCGCCCGGACACCGTGGTCGCCCTCGCCCTGCCGCGCTCCGCCGACCTGGTCGCCGCCCTGCTCGGGGTGCTCGCCGCCGGCGCCGCCTACCTGCCGGTCGACCTCGACCACCCGGACGAGCGGATCGCCCTGATGCTCGCCGACGCCGCCCCGCTGCTCACCCTCACCACCGCCGAACTCGCCGCCGAACGCCCCGCGCTGGCCGACGCCGAACTCGGCGCCGTCCCGCTCGCCGAACTCGGCACCCTGGACGCCGAACCCGTCCGCCCCGAGCCCGGCCACCTCGCCTACGTCATCCACACCTCCGGCTCCACCGGCCGCCCCAAGGGCGTGCAGGTCCCGCACCGCGGCCTGGCCAACCTGCTGGAGCACCACGGCGGCACCGTCTTCGCCCGGGCCGTCGCCGCCGCCGGCGGGCGCGTGCTGCGCGCCGCGCACACCGCCTCGTTCTCCTTCGACTCCTCCTGGGAGCAGCTGCTGTGGCTGCTGCTCGGCCACGAACTGCACGTCTACGGCGAGGAGTTGCGCCGCGACCCGCAGGCCCTCGCGGCCCGCCTGACGGTCGACCGGATCGACACCCTGGACGTCACCCCGTCCTTCGGCGCCCAGCTCGTCGAGTGGGGCCTGCTGGACGACCCCGCGCACCGCCCGCTGCTGTTCCTGGTCGGCGGCGAGGCCGTCGGCGACACCCTGTGGCGGCGCATCCGGGCCACCCCCGGCGTGCTCGGCCACAACTTCTACGGCCCCACCGAGTACACCGTCGACACCCTCGGCGCCGACCTCGCCGCCAGCCCGACCCCCTTCGTCGGACGGCCGATCGGCAACACCCGCACCTACGTGCTGGACGCCCGGCTGCGCCCCGTCCCGCCCGGCACCCCCGGCGAGCTGTACGTCGCCGGGCCCGGCCTGGCCCGCGGCTACGGCAACCGGCCCGCGCTGACCGCGTCCCGCTTCGTCGCCGACCCGTACGGCGGGCCCGGCGAGCGGATGTACCGCACCGGCGACCTGGTCCGGCACCGCCCCGACGGCAGCCTGGACTACCTGGGCCGCGAGGACGACCAGGTCAAGATCCGCGGCTTCCGGGTCGAACCCGGCGAGGCCGAGGCCGCGCTCGCCGCGCTGCCCGGCGTCGCCCAGGCCGCCGTCGTGGTCCGCCCCGCCCCCGGCGGCGCCAAGCGCCTGATCGGCTACGTCGTGCCCACCCCCGGCACCGACGCCGACCCCGCCGCGCTGCGCAAGGCGCTCGGCGAGGCGCTGCCCGAGTACCTGGTGCCCGCCGCGCTGGTCGTGCTGGACGCGCTGCCGCTGAACGTCAACGGCAAGCTCGACCGCCAGGCGCTGCCCGAGCCCGGCGCCGACGCCTACGCCGCCCCGGCCGGCCGGGCCCCGCGCACCGAGCGCGAACGGCTGGTGTGCGAGGCGTACGCCGAGGTGCTCGGCCTGCCCGCGGTCGGCGTCGACGAGGACTTCTTCGCCCTCGGCGGCCACTCGCTGCTCGCCACCCGGGTGGTCGGCCGACTGCGCGCCGCGCTCGGCGCCGAGGTCGCCATCCGCGCCCTGTTCGAGGCCCGCACCCCCGCCGCGTTCGCCGCCCGGCTGGAGGACGCCGCCACCGGTTACGCCGCCCTCACCGCCCGCCCGCGCCCCGAGCTGGTCCCGCTCGCCCCCGCGCAGGCCAGGCTCTGGTTCCTGGACCGCCTCCAGGGCCCGTCCACCGCCTACACCATCCCGTGCGCCCTGCGGATCGACGGCGAACTCGACGCCGACGCCCTGAAGGCCGCGTTCGGCGACGTGCTGGCCCGGCACGAGGCGCTGCGCACCGTCTGCGCCGAGCAGGACGGCCGCCCCCACCAGCGCGTCCTGACCGCCGAGCAGGCCGGGGTGCCGTTCGAGGTCCGCCAGGTGGCCGGGCACCGGCTGGACGCCGAGACCGCCGCCGCCGGCGCGTACGTCTTCGACCTGGCCGGGGAGATCCCGGTGCGCGCCGTGCTGCTCAGCGCCGGACCGCACCGCCACGTGCTGAGCGTGGCCCTGCACCACATCGCGGGCGACGAGTGGTCCGAGGGTGTGCTGCTGCGCGACCTGGACGCCGCGTACGCCGCCCGCCGGGCCGGGCGCGCCCCCGAACTCCCGCCGCTGCCGCTCCAGTTCGCCGACCACACGCTGTGGCAGGCCGAACGGCCGATGCAGGAGCAGTCCGCGTACTGGGCCGAGCGGCTGGCCGGGCTGCCCGCCGAACTCGCGCTGCCCGCCGACCGCCCCCGCCCCGCCGAGGCCAGCGGGCGCGGCGGCGCCGTCCGGCTCGCCCTGCCCGCCGAACTCCAGTCCCGGCTGGGCGAGTTCAGCCGCGCCAGCGGCGCGACGCCGTTCATGGTGGTGCAGGCCGCCGCCGCCCTGCTGCTGGGCCGGCTGTCCGGCACCGCCGACGTCGCGCTCGGCGCGCCGGTGGCCGGACGCGGCGACGAGGCGCTGGAGCAGCTGGTCGGCTTCTTCGTCAACACCCTGGTGCTGCGCCACGACCTGAGCGGCGACCCGGCCTTCACCGAACTGGTGGAGCGCGCCAGGGAGACCGTGCTCGGCGCGCTCGCCCACCAGGAGCTGCCCTTCGACCGCCTGGTCGAACTGGTCAACCCCGAACGGAGCCTGGGCCGCCACCCGCTGTTCCAGGTGATGGTGCAGTACCGCAAGGAGGCCGGCGGCCTGGACCGCCTGCTCGGCGCCCGCACCGCCCTGCTGCCCGACCCGGTGCACGCCGCCCGCTTCGACCTGGCGTTCACCTTCGTGGAGTCCGCCGACGGCACCCGCACCGACCTGACCGTCATCCACGCCGAGGACCTGTTCGACCGGGCCACCGCCCGCCTGTTCGGCACCCGCCTGCTGCGCGTCCTGGACCAGGCCCTGGCCGACCCCCGCCAGCCGGTCGCCCGGATCGAACCCACCTCCGCCGAGGAGCTGCGCGGCCTGGCGGGGGAGTGGAACGCCACCGCCATCCCGGTCCGCGCGGGCACCCTGGTCAGCCGGATCGCCGAACAGGTCGCCGCCGCGCCCGACGCGGTCGCCGTCGACTTCGAGGGCGAGCAGCTGACCTACCGTCAACTGTGGGAGAAGGCAGGAATTTTGGCGGGCGCGCTGACCGCCCGCGGCGCCGGGCCGGACGCCGTGGTCGGCGTCGCCGTGCCGCGCTCCGCCGACCTGATGGTCGCCCTGCTGGGCGTGGAGCGGGCCGGCGCCGCCTACCTGCCGCTGGACACCGAGTACCCGGCCGAACGCCTCGCGGGCATGATCGAGGACGCCCGCCCGGTCTGCGTGCTCACCCTGCCCGGCGCCACCGACGCCGTCCCGGCGGTGGACGGCGTCCCCGTCCTGCCGGTCGACGCCACCGGCCCGCGGGACGCCGTCCTCACCGAGCCCGGCCCCGAACACGCCGCCTACGTCATCTTCACCTCCGGCTCCACCGGCCGCCCCAAGGGCGTGGTCGTCACCCACCGGGCCATCGTCAACCGCCTGGAGTGGATGCGGGAGCTGTACGCGATCGGCGCCGCCGACCGCGTCCTGCAGAAGACCCCGGCCGGGTTCGACGTCTCGGTCTGGGAGTTCTTCCTCCCGCTGACCGTCGGCGCCCGCGTCGTGCTGGCCCGCCCCGGCAGCCACCGCGACCCCGCCCAGCTGGCCGACCTGACCGCCCGCGCCGCCGTCACCACCTGCCACTTCGTGCCGTCCATGCTCGCCGCGTTCACCGCCGCCGCCGAGAGCGACCCGGCCCTGCGCCGCCGGTTCGCCACCGTGCGACGGGTGTTCTGCTCCGGCGAGGCGCTGCCCGCCGCCGCCGTCGACCGCTTCCTGGCGCTCTGGCCGCAGATCGAACTGCACAACCTGTACGGCCCCACCGAGGCCGCCGTCGACGTCACCCACCACCGGGCCTGGGCCGGCGCGGGCACCGTCCCGATCGGCCGACCCGCCTGGAACACCCGCCTGCACGTGCTGGACGCCGCGCTGCGCCCCTGCCCGGTCGGCGTCCCCGGCGAGCTCTACCTCGCGGGCGTCCAGCTGGCCCGCGGCTACCTGGGCCGCCCCGGCCTGACCGCGTCCCGCTTCGTCGCCGACCCCTACGGCGGGCCCGGCGAGCGGATGTACCGCACCGGCGACCTGGTGCGCTACCGGATCGACGGCAGCGTCGAGTACCTGGGCCGCACCGACGACCAGGTCAAGATCCGCGGCTTCCGGATCGAACTCGGCGAGGTCGAGGCCGCCCTCGCCGCCGTCCCCGGCATCGCCCAGGCGGCGGTCGCGGTCCGGCAGCTCGCCGGCGGCACCCGGCAACTGGTCGGGTACGTGGTGCCCGCCGCCGGCTCCGGCGCCACCGGCCACGGCGCGCGGGCCGCGCTGGCCGCGACCCTGCCCGAGCACCTGGTGCCCGCCGTGGTGGTGGAACTCGCCGCCCTGCCGCTGTCCGTCAACGGCAAGCTCGACCGCAAGGCGCTGCCCGACCCCGGACGGCAGCCCGCCGGCCCGGCCACCGCCCCGACCGCCGTCCAGGCCGCCGCCGCCCAGGCTCCGGCCCGGCGCGGGCCCTCCGCCTTCGCCCGGGTGTTCGCGGAGGTGCTGGGTCTGGCCGAGGTCGGCGAGGAGGAGAACTTCTTCGCGCTCGGCGGCGACAGCATCGTCTCGCTCCAGGTGGTCAGCCGGGCCAGGAACGCCGGGTACGCGATCACCACCAAGGACGTCTTCCAGCACCCGACGCCCGCCGCGCTGACCGCCGCGTTCGGCGGCGCCGCACCCGCCGCGCCCACCGAGCCCACCGCGTCCGCCGCCCCGGCCGCCCCCGCCGCCGTCCCGGTCGAGGGCCCGGTGCCGCTGCTGCCCGTCGTGCACTGGCTGCGCGAACGCGGCGGCCCGGTCCGGCGGTTCAACCAGTCCGTGCTGCTCGCCGTCCCCGGCGGACTCGGCGAGCAGGCGCTGCGCACCGCGCTCGCCGCCCTGGTCGAGGCCCATCCCGCGCTGCGCACCGCGCTGGACGACACCGACGGCCTGTGGACCCAGCAGATCCTCCCGCCCACCGCCGACCCCGCCCTGCTGCGCCGCGTCCCCGCCCCCGGCGGCCCCAGCGCCGAACGGCTCACCGCCGAGGCCGACCGGGCCGCCGACGCCCTCGACCCGGCCACCGGGCGGATGCTGCGCGCCGTCTGGTTCGACGCGGGCGAACAGGCCGAGGGCCGGCTGCTGCTGACCGTCCACCACCTCGCCGTGGACGGCGTCTCCTGGCGCATCCTGCTCCCGCGCCTGGCCGCCGCCCACCGCGAGGCCGCCGCCGGCCGCCGCCCCGCCCTCGCCCCCGAACCCGTCGCCCTCCGCGACTGGGCCGCCCACCTGCACACCCACGCCCAGCAGCGCACCCGCCTCGCCGAGACCGCCCACTGGCGCACCGCGCTCACCGGCCCGCCCGGGCCGCTCGCCCACCTGACCGCCGACCCGGCCCGCGACACCGCGGCCACCCTGCGCACCCTGCGCCGCACCCTGCCCGCCGACCGCACCGCCCCGCTGCTCGCCGTCCCCGGCACCGGCACCGACGAACTGCTGCTCGCCGCCCTCGTCCTCGGCCTGGCCCGCACCCGGCCCGACGCGGCCCCCGCGCTCCAGCTCGACCTGGAGGGCCACGGCCGCGGCGGCCACGACGGCCACACCCCCGACCTGTCCGGCACCGTCGGCTGGTTCACCACCGTCCACCCCGTCCGCCTCGACCTGGCCGGACTCGACCCCGCCGCCACCGCGGACGCGCTGGACCGGGTCCGGGAGCAGCTGCGCGCCGCCCCCGACAAGGGGCTCGGCCACGGCCTGCTGCGCCACCTCAACCCGCAGACCGCCCCGCTGCTGGCCGCCGCCCCGGCCTCCCCGGTGCTGTTCAACTACCGGGGCCGCACCGACCAGGCCGCCCCGTCGGCCGGCGGCTGGCCGCTCGCCCCGGCCCCCGAACGCGCGGCGGTCGCCGCCGGGGCCGGACCCGACCCGGCGGCCCCGGTCGGGTACCCGCTGGAGATCGACGCCGTGGTCGTCGCCGACCGGGACGGCCGGCCCGAGCTGGCGGTCGAACTGTCCTGGCCGCAGGCCCTGTTGACCGAGGCGGAGGCGGCCGGGATCGCCGACGCCTGGCTCGCCGCGCTGGACGCCCTCGGCGCCCTCGGTGCCCTCGCCACCGCCGACCGCCGGATCGGCACCGACAGCGGCACCGGCACCGGCACCGGCGGCAGCGCCGCCGTCCCGGCCGCGGCGAACCCGCCGCTGGTCACCCTCAAGCAGGCCCAGCTCGACCGGCTGGAGTCCAAGCTGCGCGGGCGCCGCCGCCGATGACCACCCCCGCGCCCCCCACCCACCACTCCTCCGAGCCCAGGACTGAGAACCCCGCGATGAACGACTCCACCACCCCGCACGACGACCCGCAGGCGTCCGGCTCGACCGGTGCGACCGGTGCGGCCCCGTCGGACCTGGAGGACGTGTACCCGCTGTCCTCGCTCCAGGAGGGCCTGCTGTTCCACGCGCTGTACGACGACGCCGCGCGGGACGTGTACGTGGTGCAGTCGCACCTCGACCTGGCCGGGCCGGTCGAGGTGCCCCGGCTGGCCGCCGCCGTGGACGCGCTGCTGGAGCGGCACGCCAACCTGCGGGTCGGGTTCTGGTACGAGGACCCGCAGGACGTCCTGCAGTTCGTCCAGCGCACCGTGGAGACCCCGCTGCGGGTCGCCGACCTGGCCGAGCGCGGGCCGGACGCCGTGCAGCGGGAGATGGACGCCGACTGGCGGCGCCCGTTCGAGCTGGACGCGCCGCCGCTGCTGCGCTTCGCCCTGCTGCGGCTGGGCGCCGACCGGCACCGGCTGGTGCTGACCTGCCACCACCTGCTGCTGGACGGCTGGTCGATGCCGATCGTGGTGCGCGAGCTGCTCGCGCTCTACCGGGGCGAGCAGCTGCCGCCGGTGCGCCCCTACCGGGACCACCTCGCGCTGCTGGCCACCCGGGACACCGCCGCCGCCGAGCGGGCCTGGGCGGCGGCCCTCGCCGGGTTCGACACCCCGCACCCGGTCGCCCCGGCGATCGCCGGGGCGGGCGCGGTGGAACCCGGGCTGATCGTCCGGCAGGCCGGGACCGAGCTGACCGCCCGGTTCGCCGCCGCCGTCCGCGCCCGGGGGCTGACCCTGGGCAACGTCGCGTACACGCTGTGGGGCGTGCTGGTCGGGGCGCTCACCGGCAGCACCGACACCGTGTTCGGCACCACCGTCTCCGGCCGCCCCGCCGACCTGCCGGGCGCGGAGGGCATGGTCGGCCTGTTCATCAACACCGTCCCCGTCCGGGTGCGCCCCGCCGCCGGTGCCACCCTGGCCGCCGCCGCCGCGGAGGTGCAGTACGCGCAGGCCGAGCTGATGGAGCACCAGCACCTCGGCCTGGCCGCCATCCAACGCGCCGCCGGGGCGGACGGCGCACTGTTCGACACCCTGCTGGTGGTGGAGAACTACCAGGGCGGCGGCGAGGCGCTGAAGACCGCGCTGGCCGGCACCGGCGGCCCGACCGTCACCGCGCTCGGCGCCCGCGACGCCACCCACTACCCGCTCGGCCTGACCCTGCTGCCCGGCGCCGACCTGCGGCTCGAACTCGAGTACCGGCCCGACGTGTTCGACGCCGGGACGGTCGCCACCGTCGCCGAGCGCTTCCTCGCCCTGGTCGAGCGCTTCGCCGCCGACCCGGACACCCCGCTGGCCCGCCTCGACCTGCTCACCGCCGCCGAACGCGCCGCGCTGCCCGCCGCCACCGCCGGCCCCGCACTGCCCGCCGTCCCGCCGCCGGGCATCGACGCCCTGCTGCGCGAGCGCGCCGCCGAGGCCGCCGGGAGCGGCACCGCCGCCCGCGCCCTGGTCGGCCCCGCCCTCGACGGCACCCGCACCACCCGCACCTTCCCCGAACTCGACGCCGACGTCGACGCGTTGGCCCACCTGCTGCTGGCCGGGGGCCTGCGCGCCGAACAGCTCTGCGCCCTCGCCCTGCCGCGCTCCACCGAGGCGGTCACCGCGCTGCTCGCCGTGCTGCGGGCCGGCGGCGCCTACCTGCCGATGGACCTCGACCACCCCGACGAGCGGCTGGCCCTGCTGCTGGACGACGCCCGCCCCGCCGTCCTGCTCACCACCCGCGCCGTGCTGGCCCGGCTGCCCGAGCACCCCGCCGCCACCGTCGTGCTGCTCGACGACCCGGACGTCCGGGCCCGGCTCGCCGCGCCCGTCGCGCCGGTGACCGTCCCGGTCGCCCCCGCGCAGGCCGCGTACGTCATCCACACCTCCGGCTCCACCGGCCGCCCCAAGGGCGTGGTGCTCACCCACGCGGGCCTGGCCAACCTCGCGCACGACCACCTGACCCGCGAGTTCGCCGCCGCCCGCGCCGCCGCCGAGGCCGCCACCGGGGAGCCGCGGCTGCGCGCCCTGCACACCGCCTCGTTCTCCTTCGACTCCTCCTGGGAGCAGCTGATCTGGCTGCTCGGCGGCCACGAACTGCACCTGCTCGGCGAGGACGACCGCCGGGACGCCGAGGCCGTCGTCGCCTACACCCGCGCCGAGCGGGTCCACGCCCTGGACGTCACCCCCACCTACGCCCAACAGCTGCTGGACAGCGGCCTGTTGACCGGCGAGCACCGCCCACCGGTGCTGCTGCTCGGCGGCGAGGCGCTGCCCGAGGCGCTGTGGACGCAGCTGCGCGAGGCGCTGCGCGCCGCGCCCGGCACCACGGTGCTCAACTACTACGGCCCGACCGAGTTCACCGTGGACGCCCTGGTCGCCGACCTCGCCGACAGCCCGACCCCGGCCGTCGGCCGCCCGCTCGCCGGCGGCAGCGCGTACGTGCTGGACGCGCTGCTGCGGCCGGTGCCGGACGGCGCGCCCGGCGAACTGTACCTGGCGGGCGTGCAGTTGGCGCGCGGCTACCTGGGCCGGCCGGGCCTGACCGCGGGCCGGTTCGTCGCCGACCCGTTCGGCGAGCCGGGCAGCCGGATGTACCGCACCGGCGACCTGGTGCGCCGCCGCCCCGACGGCACGCTCGACTACCTGGGCCGGGCCGACGAGCAGGTGAAGATCCGCGGCTACCGGATCGAACTCGGCGAGATCGAGGCCGCGTTGGCCGAGCACCCGGCCGTCGCGCACGGCGCGGTGCTGGTCCGGCGCGGCCCCGTCGACCGGCTGGTCGCCTACCTGGTGCCCTCCGGCGCGGGCGAGTTGGACACCGCCGAGGTCCGGGCCGCGCTGGCCGCCCGGCTGCCCGCGTACATGGTGCCCTCCGCGTTCGCCGTGCTGGACGCCCTGCCGCTGACCGTCAACGGCAAGCTCGACCGCGCCGCGCTCCCCGAGGACGCCCTCGACTACGCGGGCGCGGCCGGTTCGCGCGCCGCCGAGACCGCGACCGAGCAGCTGCTGTGCGAGCTGTACGCCGAGGTGCTCGGCCTGTCCGTGGCCGCCGGAGCCGCCGCCGCTGATGGCGACGGTGACGGTGGCGGTGACGGCGACGGCGAACCGGTCGGTGCGGTCGGTGCGGTCGGTGCGGAGGACGACTTCTTCCGGCTCGGTGGCGACTCGATCTCCTCGATCCGCCTGATCGGTGCCGCCCGCGCCGAGGGTCTCGCCCTCAGCCCGCGCGACGTCTTCGAGCGGCGCACCCCCGCCGCGCTGGCCGCCCTCGCCGACAGCCGGGAGGCTGCCACCGCCGGGCCCGCGCTGCCCGAGCTCCCCGCCGCCACCGAGGCCGAACTCGCCGCCGTCCGGGCCGCCGCCCCGCACCTGGAGATCGAGGAGGTCTGGCCGGTCTCCCCGCTCCAGGAGGGTCTGCTGTTCGAGGCCGACTACGACGACAGCGCCGTGGACGTCTACACCGCCCGCGACGTCATCACCCTCGACCGCCGCGTCCCGCCGGAGACCCTGCGCGCCGCCGTCGCCGCCGTCCTGGACGCCCACCCCAACCTGCGGGCCGGCTTCCTGCAGACCGGCCCCGACCGGCCGGTCCAGTTCGTGCCGCGCGCCGTCGACGTGCCGCTCACCGAGACCGACCTCTCCGACCTGACGGACGATCAGTTCGTCTCGCGCCTGGAGGAGTTGAAGGACACCGAGGCCGCCACCCGGTTCGACCCGGCCGCGCCGCCGCTGCTGCGCCTGGTCTCGGTGCTGGCCCCCGGCGGCGGGCAGCGCATCCTGGTCACCAACCACGCGCTGCTCTGGGACGGCTGGTCCTCCGGCCTGTTCCTGCAGGAGCTGCTGAGCCGCTGCGCCGGCCTGCCCGCCCCCGAACCCGGCCTGCCCTACCGGGAGTTCCTGCGCTGGCTGGCCGCCCGCGACGCCGAGCAGGGCGCCGCGGCCTGGCGCGAGGCGCTGGCCGGCCTGGACGAGCCGACCCTGCTCGCCCCGCAGGCCCGCGAGCGGGCCGGGCTGCTGCCGCACTCCGTCACCGCCCGGCTGAGCGCCGAACTCACCGCCCGCATCGGCGCGTTCACCCGCACCCACGGCCTCACCCTGAACACCGTGCTGTCCGGCGCGTGGGCGCTGCTGCTGGCCGGGCTGACCAACCGGCAGGACGTGGTGTTCGGCGCCACCGTCTCCGGCCGCCCCGCCGAACTGCCCGGCATCGACGGCACCATCGGCATGTTCCTCAACACCGTCCCGGTGCGCGCCACCCTGGACGGCGGCGAGGGCGTCGCCGCGTTCCTGGCCCGCCACCAGGCCGAGCAGGCCGAGCTGCTGCCGCACCACCAGACCGGCCTGGGCGCGATCCAGCGCGGCACCGGCTTCGGCCGCCTCTTCGACACCCTCCAGGTGCTCCGCAACACCCCCGCCGACGCCGCCACCCGGGCCGAACTGCGCGAACGCCTCGGCGTGCGCGAGGTCGAGGACGTCGACGCCGCGCACTTCCCGCTGATCTTCATCACCAACCCCGGCGAGGCGCTCACCTTCGAGTGGAAGTACCGCCCCGACGTCTTCACCCGCACCGAGGTCGAACAGCACGC
Source organism: Kitasatospora sp. NPDC090308 (assembly GCF_044769485.1). NCBI lineage: Bacteria > Bacillati > Actinomycetota > Actinomycetes > Kitasatosporales > Streptomycetaceae > Kitasatospora > Kitasatospora sp. NPDC090308. The sequence goes on from NZ_JBIVXY010000031.1 coordinate 24,915, forward strand.
CCAGCGCCTGATCGTCCTGCTCGACCAGCTCACCGCCGACCCCGACCGCCCCGTCCGCAGTCTGGACGTGTTGACGGCGGGGGAGCGGGAGTTGCTGGCGGGGTGGGCTTCGACGGGGCGGGAGTTGCCGTCGGCGTCGGTGGCGGAGTTGTTGGCGCAGCGGGCGGTGTCGGTGCCGGGGGAGACGGCGCTGGTGTTCGGGTCGGAGTCGTGGTCGTACGCGGAGTTGGATGCGCGGGTGGACCGGTTGGCGCGGTTGTTCGCGGCGCGGGGGGCTGGTCCGGAGACGGTGGTGGCGTTGGGGTTGCCGCGGTCGTTGGACATGGTGGCGGCGCTGTTCGCGGTGCTGCGGGCCGGTGCGGCGTACCTGCCGCTCGAACTCGACTACCCGGCCGACCGGTTGGCGTTCATGGTCGAGGACACCGCCCCCGTCGTGCTGGTGACGGACTCCGCCACCGCCGCCCTGCTGCCCGCCCACCCCGCCACCGTCCGGCTGGACGACCCGGCGGTGGTCGCCGAGCTGGCCGCGCTGTCGGCCGAGCCGTACCGGGTGCCGTACGAGCCGGACGCCGCCGCGTACGTGATCTTCACCTCGGGCTCGACCGGCCGCCCGAAGGGGGTGGTGACGCCGTACCACGGGCTGACCAACATGCAGTTGAACCACCGCGAGGCGATCTTCGACCCGGTGGTCGCCTCGGCCGGCGGCCGTCGCCTTCGCATCGCCCACACGGTGTCGTTCTCCTTCGACATGTCGTGGGAGGAGCTGCTCTGGCTGGTCGAGGGCCA
>NZ_JBIVXY010000032.1:0-21987 GCF_044769485.1 Kitasatospora sp. NPDC090308
ACATCCAGTACGAGGGCGTTCCGCCGGCACTCCCAGCCGGGCCCCCGACGCCGCGCGCTGATCCGACAAGATCGACCGGACAGGGCCTAGCGGGCGCCGCGTCCAGCGGGCGCCGCGGAACCCGGGGCCGACGCACCGCGAGGCCGCGACGGGGGCAGGTGAACCTGCCGTCCGTCGCGGCCTCGCTCCGCGTCCGGGTGCGCGCGGCTAGCGCGAGCGGCGGGAGAGCCGCTCGACGTCGAGCAGGACGACCGCGCGGGCCTCCAGCTTGAGCCAGCCGCGGCCGGCGAAGTCGGCGAGCGCCTTGTTGACCGTCTCGCGGGAGGCGCCGACCAGCTGGGCGAGCTCCTCCTGGGTGAGGTCGTGCGCGACGTGGATGCCCTCGTCGGACTGGACGCCGAAGCGGCGCGAGAGGTCGAGCAGGGCCTTGGCGACCCGGCCGGGCACGTCGGAGAAGACCAGGTCGGACATCACGTCGTTGGTGCGGCGCAGGCGGCGGGCGATGGCGCGCAGCAGGGCGATGGAGACCTCGGGGCGGGCGTGCAGCAGCGGGAGCAGGTCGCCGTGGCCGAGGCCGAGGAGCTTGACCTCGGTGAGGGCGGTGGCGGTGGCGGTGCGCGGGCCCGGGTCGAAGAGCGAGAGCTCGCCGATCATCTCGGAGGGGCCGAGCACGGCGAGCATGTTCTCGCGACCGTCGGGGGAGGCCCGGTGCAGCTTGACCTTGCCCTCGACCACGACGTAGAGCCGGTCGCCCGGGTCGCCCTCGTGGAACAGCGACTCGCCGCGGGCGAGCGTCACCTCGGTCATGGAAGCGCGGAGCTCGGCAGCCTGGTCGTCGTCGAGTGCCGCGAACAGCGCGGCGCGCCGCAGAACGTCGTCCACGAGCTTCCTCCTGCTGGTGTCTGGGCAGTGCTACTCACCACCAAGGATGACGCATGTCGCTCCGATCATATGAGGAGGGGGTGTGCCGAGGTGGGGCCCACGCGGCCATTCGCGCAGTTCGGGTGGGCGTTTCCCGTCCTCGGCGGGCTACCCGCCGAGGGCCTGGCGGGCGAAGGCGCGGGTGCCGGCGACGTGGTGGCGGGCGAGGGCGGCGGCGGTCTCCGGGTCGCGGGCCTTGATGGCGTCGAGCAGCTGCTGGTGCTCGGTGCACATCGGGAGGCTGGTCTCGACGTCGGAGGTGAGCCGGAACAGGCGGCGCAGCCGGCCGTCGAGCGGGGCCATCATGTCGCGCAGCAGCGGGTTGCCGGAGAGTTCGACGATCTCGCGGTGGAAGTCGGCGTTCAGGCTGACCGTCTCGCGCAGCCGGCCGGCCGTGGCGGCCTTGCGGGTGCGGGCCAGGACGCGTTCGAGGCCGCGGATGCCGGCGGGGGTGGCGTGCCGGGCGGCGAGGCTGGCGGCGAGGGCTTCGAGGGACTCGCGGACGGCGAAGAAGTGCTCGGCCTCGGCGGGGCCGAAGTCGGCGACGACGGCGCCGCGGCGGGCCTGGACGGTGAGGAAGCCCTCGCGTTCGAGGCGCTGCATGGCCTCGCGGACCGGTATCCGCGAAACGCCCATGCCGTCGGCGAGTTCGCGTTCGACCAGGCGCTGCCCGGCGGGGTACTCGCCCTCGATGATCCGCTCGCGCAGCTGGACGTAGACGAGGTCCGCCAGCGACTGGTGGGCGTCGCCGAGGGTGTCGGTCATCGGGGGGCTCCAGGCGGAAGCGGGCGGACGGAGCGGGCAGTGGACCAGATCATTCCAGATGGGTTCCGGCTCCCCCCTTGTCTGGTATTCGGTATACCAGATAGCTTGGCCGCTCACCGCCCCCGACGAGCCCAGGAGCCCACCCGTGACCACCCTCCCGCCAGGGCCGCAGCTGCTGCTGGACGCCACCCTCCCGGACGGCTCCCGGGCCGACCTGCGGATCGCGGACGGCCGGATCGCCGCGCTCACCCCCGCCCCGGCCGGGCGCGAGCGGGTCGAGCCGGGGACCGGCGAGGTCGCGCTGGACGGGGCGCTGCTGCTGCCCGCGCTGATCGACGGGCACGCCCACCTGGACAAGACCTTCCTCGGCGCGCCCTGGCAGCCGCACCGCCCGACGTCCACCCTGCGCGAGCAGATCGCCGCCGAGCGGGCGCTGCGCCGCGAGGTGGCCCGGCGGACGCCGGTGGCCGACCGGGCGGAGGCGCTGGCCCGCCGGATGGCCGCGCTCGGCACCGGCTTCGTCCGCTCGCACGTGGACGTCGACCCGGACACCGGGCTGGACCACCTGCACGCGGTGCTGGAGGCGCGCGAGCGGGTCCGGGAGCTGATCGACGTGCAGCTGGTGGCGTTCCCGCAGAGCGGCGTGGTGGCCGAGCCCGGGGTGGCGCGGCTGCTGGACGCGGCGCTGCGGGAGGGCGCCGAACTGATCGGCGGGCTGGACCCGTTCGGCTTCGACCGGGACGCGGACGGCCAGCTGGACGTGGTGTTCGGCCTGGCCGAGCGGCACGGCGCGGGCGTCGACATCCACCTGCACGACGGCGGCGAGGCCGGCGCGGCGCAGCTGCGGGCGATCGCCGACCGGACGGCGGCGCTGGGCCTGGGCGGGAAGGTCGCGGTCAGCCACGCGTACTGCCTGGGGCAGCTGGCCGGGCCCGAGCTGGCCCGGACCGCCGGGGCGCTGGCGGCGGCCGGGGTGGCGGTGATGACCAACGGCCCGGCCCGGAGCATGCCGCCGGTGAAGCCGCTGCACGAACTGGGCGTGCTGGTGTTCGCCGGCTCCGACAACGTCCGCGACGCGTGGTGGCCGTACGGCACCGGCGACATGCTGGAGCGGACCACGGTCATCGGGCTCCAGGGCGAGCTGATGACCGATCAGGACCTCGCGCTGGCGGCGGAGTTCGCCACCGGCCACGCCGCCCGGGCGCTGGGCGTCGCGGAGTACGGGATCGCCGTCGGGCGGCCCGCGAACCTGGTGGCCGTCGCCGCGGGCTCGGTGCCCGAGGCCGTCGCCGCGCACCCCGAACGGCTGCTGGTGCTGCACCGCGGCCGCACCGTCCTGGACCGCCTCGGCGGCCCCTCGCAGTAACGCGGTCACCCCGTGCCGCAGTCACCCCCACGCACCTGCGCAGCACCCCGGAAGGAACCCCCACCATGACCCTCAGCTCCTCCGCCGCCCGGGCGTCCGCCCCGGCCGAGCCGCCCGGACCGCCCGGCTCGCCCGACCCGTCCGGCCGGCTGGCCAAGGGCCTGATCGGCACCACCGACCTGGTGTTCTTCGTGGTCGCCGCCGCCGCGCCGCTGACCGTGCTGGCCGGGATCGCCCCGTTCGCGATCGGGGTGGGCGGGGCGTCCGCGCCGGCCGCGTACCTGATCTCGGGCGCGCTGCTGGTCCTGTTCGCCGCCGGGTTCACCGCGATGAGCCGGTACGTGCGCAACGCGGGCGCGTTCTACGCGTACGTGGCGCGCGGGCTGGGGCGCACCCTCGGCGTGGTCACCGCCTACGTGGCGGTGGTCAGCTACAACCTGATCACCCCGGGCGTGGCCGCCGCGTTCGGCTACTTCGCGGCCGGGCACATCGAGCAGCGGACCGGCGCGCACGTGCCGTGGTGGCTGCTGTCCGGGGCGTGCGTGCTGGTGGTCGGCGTGCTCGGCTGGCTGAAGGTCACGCTGTCGGCGAAGGTGCTGGGCGTGGCACTGGTGCTGGAGGTGCTGTCGCTGCTGCTGATGGAGGGCGGGGTGCTGGCCGACCGGGGGACGGCCGCGCTCGACCCGGTCTCCTTCGACCCGTCGCTGCTCACGCAGGCCGGGGTGGCGGGCATGTTCGTGCTGGTGATCGGCGCCTTCACCGGCTTCGAGGCGACCGCGATCTACGCCGAGGAGGTCCGCGACCCGGCCCGCACCGTGCCGCGCGCCACCTTCGTCGCGATCGGCTTCCTGGCGGTGTTCTACGCCCTGGGCACCTGGATCGTGATGGGCGCGTACGGCACCGACGAGGCGGTGGCCCAGGCCCGCGCCGACGGCGGCCCCGACCTGACCTTCCGGGCCGCCGAGCGCTTCGTCGGCCTCTGGCTGTCGGACACCATGCACGTGCTGATCATCGTCTCGGCGTTCGCCTCCGCGCTGGCCTTCCACAACGCCGCCGCCCGCTACCTGTACGCGCTGGGCCGCGAGGGCCTGCTGCCGCGCCCGCTCGGGCGGGTCTCGCCGCGGACCGGCTCGCCGGGGACGGCGGTGCTGGTGCAGTCGGTGTTCAACGCGCTGGTGATCGGGCTGGGCGCGGTGCTCGCGGTCGACCCGTACCTGGTGGTGCTGCTCTGGTCGAACAGCGTCGGCGTGCTCGGGATCATGGTGATGCAGGCGCTGGCGGCGGTCGCGGTGTTCGCGTTCTTCCGCACCGACCGGCGCGGGATGTCCGCGTTCCGGGTGGTCTGGGCGCCGCTGCTGGCGGCGGCCGGGCTGGCCGTGCTCAGCGTGCTCGCGCTGTTCAACTTCGACCTGCTGACCGGGCGCACCGGGCTGGTCAACTGGCTGCTGCTGGTGCCGCTGCCGGTGGTCGCGGCGGCCGGCTGGCTGGTCGCCCGGCGGATCCGGCGCACCGACCCGGAGCGGTTCGCCCGGCTGACCGAGGTCGACGTCGAACGCGACTGAGCGGGCCCGCGGACGGCGGTGGCGGCCCCGGCGCGAGGGCGGTCACCGCCGCCGCGGCGTGCTCCGGCGGCGGCTCCGGGCGCGGCCCCGGCTCCGGCGGCGGCTCCGGGCGGGGCCCCGGCTCCGGCGGCGGCTCCGGGCGGGGCGGTGGCTCCGGGCGTGGCGATGGCGGCTCCGGGCGGGCGGCCACCGCCGTCGCGGCGGGTGTCAGGCGACCAGCGCGCCGTGCTCGGCGACCACCCGGCCGGCCTTCACCACCAGCTCGCGCGGCGGCAGGTCGACCACCACCTGCGGGACGCACTCGCCGTCCACCAGCAGGAAGTCGGCGGGGGAGCCGGGCACCAGGTCGGCCCTGGGCAGGCCCAACAGCTCGGCGCCGCCGTGCGCGGCCAGCTCCAGGCAGTCGGTCAGCTCCCGGTCGGTGCGGGCGTCGGTGGTCCAGCCCAGCAGGTGCGCCCGGTGCAGCATGTCGGCGTTGCCGTACGGGCTCCAGGAGTCCCGGACGCCGTCCGAGCCGAGGCCGACCCGCACCCCGCGCGAGCGCAGCGCGCGGAACGGCAGCACCTGGTGCGCGGACGGCGCGACCGTGGTCAGCGCGATCCCGGCGTCCGCCAACAGGTCGGCGGTGCGGTCGAGTTCGGCGGCGGACAGCTCGGCCAGGCAGAACACGTGGCTGACCGTCACCTGGCCGCGCAGCCCGGCGGCGACCGTCCGGGCGGCGAGCGCGCGCAGCGGGTCCAGGCCGGTGGCCCCGAGGTCGTGCAGGTGCACGTCCAGCAGCACGCCGTACCGCTCGGCCAGGCCGAACAGCAGGTCGAACTGCTCGCGGCCGTCCGCGCCGCCGCCGTCGAACCCGGCCGGGTCGATGCCGCCGACCGCGTCCACCAGGCCCTCGCGGGCCGCGGCGGTCAGCAGCTCCGCCGTGCCCGGGGCGCGCACCACGCCGTGCTGCGGGAACGCCACCGACTGCACGTCCAGCTTCCCGGCCAGCCGCTCGGCGGCCTCGCGCAGACCGGTCGCCCCGGCCAGGCCGTACGCGGGGGCGACGTCCACGTGCGCGCGCACGGCGCGGGTGCCGCGGGTCACCGCGTGGGCGAGCAGGCGGTGCGCGCGCACGCCGACCGGGGACCGCTGGTGCGCGGCCAGCTCGACGTCACCGGCCACGTACTCCGGCAGGCCGTGCGCCGGGCGGCGGCTGTACCAGGGCTCGCCCCAGCTGGTCTTGTCCGGGTGCAGGTGGGCGTCCACCAGGGTCGGCAGCGCGATCCGGCCGCCGCCCTCCACCACCACCGGACGGGCACCCGCGGGCGGCCCGGCCGCCAGGACGCCGTCCACGGCGACCAGGTCGGTGACCGGTCCGCCGAACGGGCGGACCTGGCGGAACAGCGTGACGTGCATGGTGGCGCTCCCGGGGTGGTGCTGAGGGCTCTGTCCGGCACCAATCAAACCGCTTCCGGGCCGCCAGTCAACTCGCTTGCTTCACAGGCGAGTTGACGATTCACTCTGCCCGGATGGCGGCCCGCCGGACGGGGTCCGGGGCGACGGACCGGGGTGGCGCGGCCAGCGGGGACGGCGGTGGTGCGCGGTACGGGTGCCGCGCAGGTGCGGCAGGCCGTGGCGGCGGTGGTGGCGGTGGCGGTCGTCCGGGCCGCCGACCGCCGCCGCCGGTGCAGTACCTGCCGGGCCGGGCGCCACCGCCGGACGGACCGCCACCCCGCCCGGCGGCGCCCGGCCGCTTGCCGCAGCGCTGCGTCCAGCAGCCGCCGGGCCGTCGCGTCGTTCGGCGGTCGTCCGGTCGTCCGGTCGTCCGGTCGTCCGGTCGTCCGGTCGGCAGCGGCACCAGCACCGCGCCCCGGGCCGCCGCCTCCGGTACCGCCCGCCGCAGCGCGGCCGGACCGCCCGGTGGACCGTCCGCGTCGAGCAGCAGCAGGTCGTCCGGGCCGCCGACCGCCGCGGCCAGCGCGGCACTCGCCGGGCCGGGCGCCACCACCGGACGGACCGCCACCCCGCCCGGCGGGCGCCTGGCCGCCTGCCGCAGCGGCCGCCGGGCCGCCCGGCGGACCGTCCGCGCCGACCACCACCCGCGCGTGGTTCCCGCCACTGCGCCCTGACCGTCGCCCCCTCGTCCTCCCCCCCCGGTGAGCGCCCGGGCGGGACGACGAGCGGCGGCGGGTGCGGGTGCGGGGGAGCGCGGGCCCGGGGCGCGGGCGGCATCGGTGGGGGCTCGGGCGGGGCCCGGCGTGCGGCCGGGGTGTGGAAGCGCTCCCGAGAAAGATCCGTGCGCTTCTTCTGCCCGGGCGGTGGATCGAAGTACAAAGGAGGCAGCGGAAGTTCGGGCTGTGGGGGCCGGAGCGTCCGCACCCGGGGCGGCCCGGGCGGTGCGTGGGGGTACTGCCTGGGCCGCCGGGTTCCGCCCCCGGTCTCCGCCGCTCTCCGCCGGTTCCGGCGCGGGCGTTCCACAATGGACGGCATGAGCGTGCACGAGGACGGACTGCCCGCGCTGGCCCGGCTGCTGGCCGGCGGCGGCGTGGTGGTGCTGAGCGGGGCCGGACTGTCCACCGAGTCCGGCATCCCGGACTACCGCGGGCCGGACGGCGTCCGCCGGAACCGGGCGCCGATGACGTACCAGGAGTTCGTCGCGGGGGAGCCGGCCCGGCGCCGCTACTGGGCGCGCAGCCACGCCGGCCGGGCGGTGATCGCCCGGGCCCGCCCGAACGCCGGGCACCTCGCGGTGGCCCGGCTGCGCGACACCGGCCGGGTCTCGGCCGTGATCACCCAGAACGTGGACGGCCTGCACCGCGCCGCGGGCACCGCCGACGCCGTCGAACTGCACGGCGGCCTCGACCGCGTCGTCTGCCTCGACTGCGGCGCCGTCACCGCCCGCACCGCCCTCGACGAGCGCCTCGCCGCGCTCAACCCGGCCTTCCGGGACGCCGGTTCGCGGATCAACCCGGACGGCGACGTCGAGCTGCCGGACGACCTGGTCGCCTCGTTCACCGTCGCGCCCTGCACCGCCTGCGGCGGCGTGCTCAAGCCGGACGTGGTGTTCTTCGGCGAGAGCGTCCCCAAGGACCGGGTCGAGCACTGCTACCGCCTGGTCGACGAGGGTCGCGCCCTGCTGGTCCTCGGCTCCTCGCTGGCGGTGCTCTCCGGCCTGCGCTTCGTCCGGCACGCCGCCAGGACCGGCAAGCCGGTGGCCATCGTGACCCGCGGCACCACCCGCGGCGACGACCTCGCCGACATCCGGATCGACCGCCCGCTCGGCGCGGCCCTCACCGAGCTGGCCCCGCCCTTCGCGGAGTAGCGGGAGCCGCCGGGGCGCGGGGCCCGGGCGGCGCCGGGAGCCGTCAAGGCGGCGTCAAGGCGGCCCGGGCGGCCGTATGGGGCGCGTCAGGAACGGCGGGGACGGCCGGTTCCGCTGCTTGGCTCGGGGTGTCGGCGAAAGCGTCGGCCACCGTTCCGAGCCACCCTGGTGGATGCCATGTCAGACCTGCTCTACGTCGGTGTCACGGCCGCCGTGTTCGCCGTCATCGCCCTGATCGCCCGGGGGGTGGAGAAGCTGTGAGCGCCGAGCACATAGCGGGTCTCCTCGTCGCCGCCGCGCTGGTCGGGTACCTCGTCCTCGCGCTGATCCACCCGGAGAAGTTCTGACATGGGCCCCACTCCTGCCGGGTGGCTGCAGGCCATCGCCCTGGTCGGCGCGCTGGCCCTGTGCTACCGCCCGCTCGGCGACCACATCGCCGGGCTGCTGACCTCCGCCCGCCACCTGAGAGCCGAGAAGGCGCTGTACCGGGTGGTCGGCGTCGACGCCGACGCCGACCAGCGCTGGCCGGTGTACCTGCGCTCGGTGCTGGCGTTCTCGGTGCTGTCGGTGCTGTTCCTGTACGGGCTGATCCGGCTCCAGACGCACCTGCTGCTGAGCCTGGGCGTGCCCGAGATGGACGCGCACCAGGCGTGGAACACCGCGGTCTCGTTCACCACCAACACCAACTGGCAGTCGTACAGCGGCGAGGCCGCGATGGGCCACCTGGTGCAGATGGCCGGGCTGGCGGTGCAGAACTTCGTCTCGGCGGCGGTCGGCATCGCGGTGGTGGCCGCGCTGATCCGCGGCTTCACCCGTCACCGCACCGACCGGGTCGGCAACTTCTGGGTCGACCTGACCCGGATCTCGCTGCGGCTGCTGCTGCCGCTCGCGGTCCTCTTCGCGCTGGTGCTGGTGGCCGGCGGCGTGGTGCAGAACTTCCACGGCTTCCACGAGGTGACCACCCTCACCGGCGGCTCGCAGCCGATCCCCGGCGGGCCGGTGGCCTCGCAGGAGGTCATCAAGCTGCTGGGCACCAACGGCGGCGGCTTCTACAACGCCAACTCGGCGCACCCGTTCGAGAACCCGACCGGCTTCACCAACCTGGTCGAGGTGTTCCTGCTGCTGGTGATCGCCTTCGCGCTGCCGCGCACCTTCGGCACCATGGTCGGCGACCACCGCCAGGGCTACGCGATCGTCTCCGTGATGGCGCTGTTCTGGGTGGCCTCGGCGGCCCTGGTCACCTTCTTCGAGCACCAGCACTCCGGCAGCGCGCTCCAGGCGGCCGGCGCGGCGATGGAGGGCAAGGAGCAGCGGTTCGGCATCGCGGCCTCCGGCCTGTTCGCGGCGTCCACCACGCTCACCTCGACCGGCGCGGTCAACTCCTTCCACGACTCGTTCACGCCGCTCGGCGGCGGGCTGACCGTCTTCGACATGATGCTCGGCGAGATCGCGCCCGGCGGCACCGGCTCCGGCCTGTACGGGATGCTGGTGCTGGCGATCGTGGCGGTGTTCGTGGCGGGCCTGATGGTCGGCCGCACCCCCGAGTACCTGGGCAAGAAGCTCGGCGGCCGGGAGATGAAGTTCGCCTCGCTGTACATCCTCACCACCCCGGCGATCGTGCTGATCGGCGCGGGCACCGCGATCGCGCTGCCCGGCGAGCGGGCCGGGATGCTGAACGACGGCGCGCACGGCTTCTCCGAGGTGCTGTACGCGTTCACCTCGGCCGCGAACAACAACGGTTCGGCGTTCGCCGGCATCACGGTGAACACCACCTGGTACGACACGGCGCTGGGCCTGGCGATGGTGTTCGGCCGGTTCCTGCCGGTGGTGTTCGTCCTCGCGCTGGCCGGCTCGCTGGCCAGGCAGCGGCCCGTCCCGGCGGGTGCGGGCACGCTGCCCACGCACAGGCCGCTGTTCGTCGGCCTGCTGTCGAGCGTGATCCTGATCGTCGTCGGCCTCACCTACTTCCCGGCCCTGGCCCTCGGGCCGATCGCAGAAGGTCTCCACTGATGTCCACCAGCACTGTTGAACCCGCCCCGCACCGGGCCGCGGCCGGCCTGCTCGATCCGAAACAGCTGCTCGCCGCGCTGCCCGACGCGGTGCGCAAGCTCGACCCCCGGGTGATGGTGAAGAACCCGGTGATGTTCGTGGTCGAGGTCGGCTCGGTGGTCACCACCGTCGCCGCGATCGCCGACCCGTCCGTCTTCGGCTGGGCGATCACCGGCTGGCTCTGGCTGACCACGGTCTTCGCCAACCTGGCGGAGGCGGTCGCCGAGGGCCGCGGCAAGGCGCAGGCCGACACGCTGCGCCGTGCCAAGTCCGGCACCGTGGCGCGCCGGCTCACCGGCTGGCCCGCCGCCCGGACGGAGGAGGAGGTCCCGGGCACCGCGCTGAAGTTGGGCGACCACGTGGTGGTCGAGGCCGGGCAGGTCGTCCCGGGCGACGGCGACGTGGTGGAGGGCGTCGCGTCGGTGGACGAGTCGGCGATCACCGGCGAGTCCGCGCCGGTGATCCGGGAGTCCGGCGGCGACCGCAGCGCGGTGACCGGCGGCACCCGGGTGCTGTCCGACCGGATCGTGGTGCGGATCTCCGCCGAGCCGGGCAAGACCTTCATCGACCGGATGATCGCCCTGGTGGAGGGCGCGTCCCGGCAGAGGACGCCGAACGAGATCGCGCTGAACATCCTGCTGGCCTCGCTGACCGTCGTCTTCCTGATCGCCGTGGTCACCCTCCAGCCGATGGCCGCCTACGCCGGGGCCCCGCAGCCGACCATCGTGCTGGTGGCGCTGATCGTGGCCCTGATCCCGACCACCATCGGCGCGCTGCTCTCGGCGATCGGCATCGCGGGCATGGACCGCCTGGTGCAGCGCAACGTGCTGGCGATGTCCGGCCGGGCCGTGGAGGCCGCGGGCGACGTCAACACGCTGCTGCTGGACAAGACCGGCACCATCACGCTCGGCAACCGGCAGGCCGCCGAGTTCCGCCCCGCGTCCGGCGTGACGGCCGAGGAGCTGGCGGACGCCGCGCAGCTCTCCTCGCTCGCCGACGAGACCCCGGAGGGCCGCTCGATCGTGGTGCTCGCCAAGACGGCGCACGGCCTGCGGGCCCGCGCCCAGGGCGAGTTGACGCACGCCACCTGGGTGCCGTTCACCGCGCGGACCCGGATGTCGGGCGTCGACCTGGCCGAGGCCGACGGCGTCCACCAGGTCCGCAAGGGCGCGGCGGGCGCGGTGTCCCACTGGGTGCGCGAGAACGGCGGCGGCGTCGGCACCGAGGTCTCCGCGCTGGTCGACGCGATCGCCTCGGCCGGCGGCACCCCGCTCGTCGTCGCCGCCAGGCTCGGGGCCGCCCCCGCCCGGGTGCTCGGCGTGATCCACCTCAAGGACGTGGTCAAGGAGGGCATGCGGGAGCGCTTCGAGGAGCTCCGCCGGATGGGCATCAGGACCGTGATGATCACCGGCGACAACCCGCTGACCGCCCGGGCCATCGCCGAGGAGGCGGGCGTGGACGACTTCCTCGCCGAGGCCACGCCCGAGGACAAGCTGGCCCTGATCCGCACGGAGCAGGAGGGCGGCAAGCTGGTGGCGATGACCGGCGACGGCACCAACGACGCCCCGGCGCTCGCCCAGGCCGACGTCGGCGTGGCGATGAACACCGGCACCATGGCGGCCAAGGAGGCCGGCAACATGGTGGACCTCGACTCCAACCCCACCAAGCTGATCGAGATCGTCGAGATCGGCAAGCAACTGCTGATCACCCGGGGCGCGTTGACGACCTTCTCGATCGCCAACGACGTGGCCAAGTACTTCGCGATCATCCCGGCGATGTTCGCCGGGGTCTACCCGGGCCTGAGCCACCTCAACGTCATGGGCCTGCACAGCCCGCAGTCCGCGATCACCTCGGCGGTCGTCTTCAACGCCCTGGTCATCGTCGGCCTGATCCCGCTCGCCCTGCGCGGCGTCAAGTACCGCCCCAGCGGTGCCAGTTCGCTGCTTTCCCGGAACATCGGGATCTACGGGATCGGCGGCCTGATCGTCCCCTTCGTCGGCATCAAGGCGATCGACCTGATCGTCCGGTTCATCCCCGGCCTGAGCTGAGAGAGGCCAGACCCATGCCCACCATCGTGCGCACCCACCTCACCGCACTGCGGATGCTGCTGGTGATGACCGTGATCCTCGGCCTCGCCTACCCCCTGCTGGTCACCGGCATCGGCCGACTCGCCTTCGCCGCCAAGGCCGACGGCTCGATCGTCGAGTCCGACGGCAGGCCGGTCGGCTCCAGCCTGCTCGGCCAGTCCTTCGACCTGCCGAAGGCGGGCGAGGACGACCCGGCCCGGCCGGACCCGAAGTGGTTCCAGCCCCGCCCGTCCGCCGGCGGCTACGACCCGGCCGCCTCCGGCGCGTCCAACCTCGGCCCGAACAGCGCCGACCTGCTGAAGGCCGTCGAGGAGCGCCGGGCCGCCGTCGCCGCCTTCGACGGCGTCGACCCGGCCGACGTCCCGCCGGACGCGCTGACCGCCTCCGGCTCCGGACTCGACCCGCACATCTCGGTCGCCTACGCCCGGGAGCAGGTCGACCGGGTCGCCGCCGCCCGCGGCATCCCCGCCGACACCCTGCGGAAGCTGATCGGCGAGTGCACCGACGGCCGCTCGCTCGGCTTCCTCGGCCAGCCCGGCGTCAACGTCCTCCGGCTCAACCTGGCGGTCGCCGCCGTCAAGTGACGACCCGTCAGTCTCCTGTACCGGTCGGCCCGGACGCTCCCCCGTCCGGGCCGACCCGCCGCGTCCCCGCTGACCGCCACCGACCCCCGCCGCCGAGAGGAGCCGCCATGACCGCTGACCCCGGGCCGCACCCCGAGGGCCGCCGGCGCGGCCGGCTGCGGGTCTACCTCGGCGCCGCCCCCGGCGTCGGCAAGACCTACCGGATGCTGGACGAGGCGCACCGCCGCCGGGAGCGCGGCACCGACGTGGTGGTCGGCTGGCTGGACACCCACGACCGCCCGCGCACCGCCCGCCTGCTCGACGGCCTGGAACGGCTCCCGCCCGCCGTGCGGCGCCACCGCGGCGCCGGGTTCGCCGAACTCGACCTGGACGCGCTGCTGGCGCGCCGTCCCGAACTCGCCCTGGTCGACGAGCTCGCCCACGCCAACGTCCCCGGCGGGCGGCACGCCAAGCGCTGGCAGGACGTCGAGGAACTGCTCGCGGCGGGCATCGACGTGGTCACCACCGTCAACATCCAGCACCTGGAGTCGCTCAACGACGTCGTCCAGCAGATCACCGGCGTCCCGCAGCGCGAGACCGTCCCCGACGCGGTGGTGCGCCGCGCCGACCAGATCGAACTGGTCGACATGGCCCCGCAGGCCCTGCGCCGCCGCCTCGCCCACGGCAACGTGTACCGGGCCGAGCAGGTCGACGCGGCGCTCGCCCACTACTTCCGGGTCGGCAACCTGACCGCGCTGCGCGAACTCGCCCTGCTCTGGCTGGCCGACCGGGTCGACGAGGGACTGCGCGACTACCGCGCCGCCCACCGCATCGACCGGGTCTGGGAGACCCGCGAACGGGTCGTGGCCGCGCTCACCGGCGGCCCCGAGGGCGTCACCCTGATCCGCCGCGCCGCCCGGATCGCGGACCGGGCCGCGGGCGGCGACCTGCTCGCCGTGCACGTCACCCGCAGCGACGGCCTGGCCGGCGCCTCCCCGGCCCGGCTCGCCGAGCAGCGGCAGCTGGTGGAGTCCCTCGGCGGCAGCTACCACGTGGTGGTCGGCGACGACATCCCCGCGGCGCTGCTGGCCTTCGCCCGGGCCCGGAACGCCACCCAGCTCGTCCTCGGCACCAGCCGGCGCGGCCGGACCGCCCGCTTCCTCACCGGCCCCGGCATCGGCGAGACCACCGTCGCCCGCTCCGCCGACATCGACGTCCACCTGGTCCCCCACGCCTTCACCGGCCGCGGCCGGCTGCCCGCGCTGGGCCGCCGCCACTCCCGCCGCCGCACCCTCACCGGGTACGCCGCCGGGCTCGCCGTGCCCGCGCTGCTGACCGCCGGGCTCGCCCGGGCGCACACCGCGCTGAACCTCACCACCGACGCGCTGGCCCTCCAACTCGGCGTGGTGGCCGTCGCGCTGCTCGGCGGCGCGCTCTCCGCGCTGCTGGCCTCGCTGACCGCCGCGCTGCTGCTGAACTACTACTTCATCCCGCCGGTGCACACCTTCACCATCGGCGAGGCCAACAACCTCATCGCGCTCGCGGTGTTCGCCGCCGTCGCGCTCTGCGTCTCCACCGTGGTCGACCACGCCGGACGGCAGACCGCCCGGGCGGCCCGCGCCACCGCCGAGGCCGAGACGCTCTCCACCCTGGCCGGCTCCGTGCTGCGCGGCACCGACGCCGTCCCCGACCTGCTGGAACGCACCCGCACCTCGTTCGGCCTGGACTCCGCCGCCCTGCTCGACCGCGCCACCGGCGAGGTCCTCGCCCGCGCCGACGGCACCGCTGCCGACGGCACCGCGGCCGACGACACCGCGGCCGACGACACCGCGGCTCCCGGCACCGCCGCGGCTCCCGGCACCGCAGCTCCCGACACCGCCGCGGAGGCCACCGAGTTCGGCGTCGGCGCGGACGCCGTGCTGGTCCTCACCGGGCGCCGGCTGCCCGACACCGACCAGCGCGTCCTCGCCGCGTTCGGCGCCCACCTCGCCGCCGCCCTCGAACGCGACCGGCTGGCCACCGCCGCCGCCGAGCTCGAACCGATCCGCGCCGCCGACCGGATGCGCACCGCCCTGCTCACCGCCGTCGGCCACGACCTGCGCACCCCGCTGGCCGCCGCCCTCGCCTCGGTCGGCTCGCTGCGCAGCCCCGACGTCGACTTCTCGGCGGCGGACCGGGCCGAACTGCTCGACCTCGCCGACGAGTCCCTGCACCGGCTCGCCCGCCTGGTCGACGACCTGCTCGACCTCAGCCGCCTCCGGGCCGGCGCCCTCACCGCGCACCTGCGCCCCGCCCGCCTGGACGAGGTCCTGCCCGCCGCCCTCGACGCCCTCGCCGAACCCGGCGCCGCCACCCCGGCCGCCGCCGCCCCGGTCACCGCCGCCACCGACGGCGTCCCGCCGGTCCTCGCCGACCCGCCGCTGCTCGCCCGCGTCCTCGGCAACGTGATCGCCAACGCCCTGCGCCACACCCCGCCGGGCGTCCCCGTCCTGGTCGCCGCCTCCAGCCACGCCGACCAGGTCGAGATCCGGGTGGTCGACCGCGGCCCCGGCATCCCCCCGGCCGACCGCGACCGGGTCTTCCTGCCCTTCCAGCGCCTGGGCGACACCGACAACACCACCGGCACCGGCCTCGGCCTGGCCCTCTCCCGGGGCCTCACCGAGGCGATGGGCGGCACCCTCGACCTGGAGGACACCCCGGGCGGCGGCACCACCGTGCTGCTCACCCTCCCCGCGGCCCGCTGACCCGGTGGCGGGAGCGGGCGCGGGGAGGGTGGGCAGGGCGCGGGGGAGCGGCGAGCGGCGAGCCCTAACCGCGCGGCCGGAACGCCCCCGGGATCCACCCGTCGAGGCCCGCGACCACGCTGCCCGCGACGGTGCCCAGCAGGGCGCCCGCGATCACGTCGCCCGGGTAGTGGACGCCCGTGTGCACCCGGGAGTAGCCGACCGTCGCGGCGAGCAGGCCGAGCGGCGCCGCCGCCCAGGGCAGTTGGGAGGAGACCCCGGTGGCGAAGGCGAACGCGGAGGCGGTGTGCCCGGACGGGAAGGACGCCGACTCCGGCATCGGCACGTGCCGGGCCTCCGGGACCTTCCCGCGCACCCGGTCGGGCCGCGGCCGCCGGGCCAGCGACTTGCCGAGCAGGTTCGCCGCCGCCGAGGCCGCCGCCACCGAGCCGAGGCCGACCAGCGCGGCCCGGCGCGGGCGCCCCGGCACCAGGGCCATCCCGCAGGCCACCGCGATCGAGATCTTGGAGTGGTTCGCCGCCGTGGACAGCTGCCGCAGCCGCTCGTCCAGGGTCGGTGTCGGGGTCGCCGCCACCGCGACGTACACCGCCTCGTCCACCGCCGAGAAGTCCGCCACCACGCGCTCTCCCGCCAGCACCCACCGCGTCAACGCCTTCACTGCACACCACCGTTCGCATCCGTCCGGCCCGACGCGAGGTGCGCCAGCCGGCTCCATTTCAAGGCCGGTACCGGGACTGCCGTGCCCGGCCGGTCGCGCGGCACCCGGACCCGCAGCGCACCGGGGCGGATCACGCAGCGCACCGGCACCTCCAGTTCCAGTGCCTCGCCGTCCACCGCGACGGGGATGGTCGGCACGTCCGCGGTCACCCGCACCTCGCGGCCGACCAGCACCGTCACCCCCTCCGCATTCGTACCGCGCAGCGCCAGGTCGGCGGCCTGGGCCGCGCCGTCCACCTTGACGCCGAGCACGCCCAGCGCGCCCCGGTCCATCCGGGAGCGCCGCCCGGGCTCGATCAGGTTGCCCGCGTCGTACGGGTTGTTGCTGACCAGGACGGCCTGCGGGCGCTCCAGCCGCTGTCCGCCGGCCTCGGCGGCGAGCTTCGCGCCCGTGTAGCCGACCAGCAGGTCCGGCAGCATCGCCAGGACGGTGGCGGCCTTCGCGTCCCGGTACTCGGGGTTCTGCACGATCTCCGCGTAGGTGCCGAACGAGACGTTGTTGACGAAGGCCCGGCCCGCGACCTCGCCGAGGTCGACCCGCAGCTCCACGCCGTCGGTCAGCGCGTCCAGGCAGCGCGCCGGGTCGTCGCGGTCCAGGCCGAGGTCCAGCGCGAAGTGGTTGCGGGTGCCCGCGGAGATCACCAGGAACGGCAGCCCGTGCCGGGCCGCGACCTGCGCGACCAGCGCCTGGGTGCCGTCACCGCCCGCCACGCCCAGCAGGTCGGCGCCGTCCGCGACGGCCCGTTCGGCCAGCTCGGTGACGTCCTGGTGGGCCTCCGGGTCCAGCAGGACGACCTCCGCGCCCAGCTCCCGGGCCCGCTCCGCGAGGTGGAACTCCGCCACCTTCCCGCCGCCGGACTTCGGGTTCATGATCAGCACGGGCCTGCGCGGCGCCTCGACCTCCCGCTCCGGCATCTCCCTCGTGTGCCGGGCCGAGCGCAGCGCCGCCCGGGACAGCAGCAGGCCCACCGCCCACAGCGCCACCGCGCCCAGCACCCACGGCCAGCTGCCGCCGCCCACGGTCACCACCACCAGCAGCACCGCGCCCACCGGGGCCGCCACCGCCAGCAGCACCCCCAGCCAGCGCAGCGGCCCGCGCCGCGACAGCGCCCACCACACCCCGACCGCCATCAGCGCCAGCGCGACCACCCCGACCGCCACCACCAGCGCCCCGCGCAGCCCGGCCCCGGCGGCCAGCAGCAGCACCGCCGCCAGCCCGCACCCGATCCCCGCCCGCGCCAGCCACACCGCCTTCGCCTGCCCCGCCACCTTCGCCGCCTCTCCCATGCCACCGACGGTAACGTCACGTCAGCTACCCCGCCCGGCGCGCCGCATCCCTGGGCAGCACCCGCCGGACGCCGCACGGGTGGGCCCGAACGCGCGGTCGGGCCCGAACGCACGGGTGGCGCGCGGCAGTCCGCCGCGCGCCCCCCGTTCCCCGTGGTGCTGCTACTCCTCGACGGGCGTGCCGTCGGCCGCGATCCGGGCGAAGCCCAGGTAGGGGCGCAGCGCCTTCGGCAGCAGCACCGAGCCGTCGGCCTGCTGGTGCTGCTCCAGCACCGCCGCGATGGTCCGGCCCAGCGGCAGGCCCGAGCCGTTGACGGTGGCGGCCGGCGTCGGCTTCCCCTTCTCGTCCCGGGTGCGGATGCCGGCCCGGCGGCCCTGGAAGGTGCCGAAGTCCGACACCGAGGAGATCTCCCGGTAGGTGTCCTGGCTGGGCAGCCACACCTCCAGGTCGTACGTCAGGCGCGCGGAGAAACCGGTGTCACCGGCCGCCAGCGTGACGACGCGGTAGGAGAGTTCGAGCTCCTGGAGGCAGGACTCGGCGTGCGAGACCATCAGCAGCATCTGCTCCCGGGCCTGCTCGGCGGCGCAGATCCGCACCATCTCCACCTTCGAGAACTGGTGCAGCCGGATCAGCCCGCGGGTGTCGCGCCCGTACGAGCCGGCCTCCGAGCGGAAGCACGGCGTGTGCGCGGTGAGCGCCAGCGGCAGCTCGGCCGGCGGGACGATCTCGTCCGCGTACAGGTTGGTCAGCGGGACCTCGGCGGTCGGGATCAGGAACAGGTCCCGGTCCGCGACGCCGGTCAGGAACAGGTCCTCCTCGAACTTCGGCAGCTGCCCGGTGCCGGTCATGGTGCGCCGGTTGACCAGGTACGGCACCGAGTGCTCGACGTACCCGTGCCGGCGGGTGTGCACGTCCAGCAGCAGGGCGACGATCGCCCGCTCCAGGGCGGCACCGGCCCCGCGCAGCACGCTGAAGCGCGAGCCGGACAGCTTGGTGGCCCGGCCGAAGTCCATGATGCCCATGGCCTCGCCGAGGTCGACGTGGTCCTTGGGCGCGAAGTCGAAGCGCTGCGGCTCGCCGACCCGGCGCAGCTCGCGGGCGTCCTCGTCGGAGAAGCCGTCGGGGGCCTCGTCGTCGGGCAGGTTGGGGACGGTCAGCAGCAGGTCGGTCAGCTCCTGCTGGACCTGCTCCAGCTCCGCCTCGTTCTGCTGCACCTGCTCCTTCAGCGCGCGGGCGGTCTCCTTCAGCCCGGTGACGTCCCCGCCCTGCTTCGCGGTGCGCTGCACCTCCTGGGCGACCTGCTTCGAGCGGGCCCGCAGCTCGTCACCGGCCTGGATGCCGCTGTTGCGGCGGGACTGCAGCGCCTCCAGCGCGGACAGGTCGAGCCGGTAGCCGCGACGTGCCAGGAGCCGGACGGCTTCGTCCCCCAGGTCGATCAGGACGCGGGCATCATGCATCGGAGTCGGTTCTCCTCTGGTTACGGGGGTTGCGGCGGGTGGAACGGGTGGAGCGGGTGGATTCGCCCCGACCGTAGCAGGGGCGGGGAAACCGTCGCAGCGCCTTTCCGACCCGCCCCGGGCGGTGCCCGCCCCGCCGCGCGGGGGCGGTCCCGAGGACGTCCCGGCAGCGGTGGCCGCCCCGCCGACTCGCGTCCCGCGCGGCCCCGGACCCGCCTCGGCCCCGGCTCGCTTCCGTCCCTGGCGGTGCCCATCCCGCTGCGCGGGGGCGGTCCCGAGGGCTTCCCGGAGCCGGTGGTCGCCCCGCCGACTCGCGTCCCGCGCCCCAGCCCGATCCCGGACCCGCCTCGCGGCTCGCTCCCGCCCCCGGCCTCAGCTGCGGGCGATGAACTCGGCCACCAGCGGCCCCAGCGCCTCGGGCGCGACCTCGTGGGTCTGCCCCGCCAGGGTGCGGTACTCCGCGCCCGCGGCGGCGGCCGTCGCGGCGGCGGCGTCGCGCAGCGGCGCGGGGCTGAGCCCGCCGTCGGCCACCAGCACCGGCACCGGCAGCGCGGCCAGCAGTCCGGCGGGCACCGGCGCGCCCGCCGTCCCGTCCAGCACCTCCGCGTCGTTGACCAGGGTCGGGGCCACCGCCTCGAAGGCCGGCCAGGCCGGTGACCGCCGCAGCTGCTCGACCAGCTCCCCGGGGGAGCCGACGAGGGCCATGAACCGGGCTACCGCGTCGCCCGGCCGGCCCGCGGTGACGTCCGCCTCGACGCCCGCCCGGTACGCCGCGAACCGGGCGAGCTGCTCCGGCGAGGTGCTGAACGGCGGCTCGTACGCCACCACCCGCTCCACCCCGATGCCCGCCCCCGCCGCCCGCAGGGCGAGCGCCGCGCCGGAGGACAGGCCCAGCAGCGTCGCCCGGCCGCCCGCCGCGGCGACGACCGCCGCCAGGTCCTCCACCTCCCGCCGCACGGCGTACGGCCCGCCCGCGCCGCTCTCCCCGCGCCCGCGCCGGTCGTAGCTGAACACCCGGTGCTCCACGGCGAGTTCGGCCGCGATCCCGCCCGACGGCCCGAACGCGCGGTGGCACAGCGCCCCGTCCACGACGACCACGGCCGGGCCGTCCCCCACGGCCTGGTGGGCGATCCGGGTGCCGTCGGCGGAGGTCACGTACGCGGTCGTGCCGTCTCCCCGCCGGGTGTTCACCGCTCACCCGCCGCGGCGGCGAGGGTGTGCGCGACCAGCGCGTTGGCGTGGCCGTGGCCCAGTCCGTACTCGGTCTTCAGCCAGGCCACCAGTTCCATGTGCCTGGTGAGCGGCGAGTCGGTGATCAACCGCTGCCACTCGGCGATCGGACGCCCGTACTTCTGCTCGATGGAGGGGAAGTAACTGGCCGGTCCCTTGACGCTCATCCCGTCGCTCCGTCCGTTCCGCGTGCCGCGCTCGCCGCGCCGCACGCCGCGTGCTGCCGTCACAGGAAAGGACGGGGCGCACCGGCGGAACTCATCGGTCCGCGCCGAAATTTCTCCCGCCCCGTACGGTCGGCCCATGGCACGCATCGACGACGGCACGATCGACCGGGCGGCCGGCTACCTGTGGACGGCCGGCCGGGTCCTCGAACAGCGGCGCTTCGCCCACCTGTTCGGCGACGCCCCCGACCCGGCGGGCGTCCTCGCCGCCCTGGACGCCTACCGCGCGCCCGGCGGCGGCTGGGCGTACGGGCTGGAACCCGACGTCCGCGGGCCCGCCGCCCAGCCGCTGGCCGCCGGCGCCGCGGCCCGGATCCTCGCCGAGGCGGACGCCCTGGCCGGCCCGCGCGGCACCGAACTCTGCGACTGGGCCGCCACGACGACCACCCCGGACGGCGGCGTCCCGGCGGTCCTGCCCAGCCTGCGCCGCTACCCGCACCCGCCCTTCCTGCCGGTCGCCGACGACCCGCCCGCCGACCTGCTCGCCACCGGCCAGATCGCCGCCCCGCTGCTCCGGGCCGGGCTGCGCCACCCCTGGCTGACCGGCGCGGCGGACTTCTGCCGCCGCGCGATCGAGGCGATCGGCCGGACCCACCCGTACGAGGTGATCACCGCCGTCGGCTTCCTGGACGCCGCCCCCGACCGCGCCTGGGCCGCCGAACAGGCCGCCCGGCTGGGCGAGTCGGTGCGTCGGCAGCGGCTGGTCCTGCTCGACCCGGCCCGCCCCGAGCAGGTCCGGCTCGCCCCCGGCTACGCGCCCGGCGAGTTCCACCTCCCGCACGACTACGCGCCCACCCCGGACAGCCTGGCCCGGGCCTGGTTCACCGACGCCGAGACCGAACGCGGCCTCGACCACCTCGCCGCGGCCCAACTCCCCGACGGCGGCTGGCCGATCACCTGGGCCCGCTGGTCCGCCGCCACCGAGAACGAGGCCCGCCCGGGCGTCACCCTGGCCGCCCTGCGCACCCTGCGCGCGTACCAGGGGTAGCGGGACGGGCCCGCGCCACGGCGCCGCCGTCGGTCGGTCAGGAGGCCGCGCGCTCGACCAGCTCGCCGATCCGGGCCGCCTCCGCCTCGCCCAGCTCGGCGATCGCGAAGTAGGTCGGCCACATCGCGCCGTCGTCCAGCTTGGCGTTGTCGCTGAAGCCGATCATCGCGTAGCGGGACTTGAACTTGGCGGCGCTCTGGAAGAAGCACACCGGCTTGCCGTCCGCGTTGTTGTACGCGGGCATGCCGTACCAGGTCTTCGGAGCCAGCTGCGGCGCGACCTCGGTGACGATCCGGTGGAAGCGCCGGGCGAGCACCCGGTCCGCCTCCGGCATCTCCTCGATCTTCTCCAGCAGGTCCTTCTCCGCCTCGGCCGCCTTCGCCGCCGCGGACGCCCGCTTGGACTCCGCCTTCAGCTCCTTGGCGCGCTCCTTCATCGCCGCGCGCTCGTCCGCCGTGAAACCCTCGTGCTTCTCCGCCATGGCCGGTCCTCCCGTTTCCCGTTCTCCGTCGCTCTCGATCGTAGGGACGGGACGGCCGCCGGGGCTTCTCGGAAACTGATCGGCTCCGGCCCCGTCAGGCTGCCCGGAACCTGCGCAGTCGCAGGCTGTTGCCGACCACGAACACCGAGGAGAAGGCCATGGCGGCTCCGGCGATCATGGGGTTGAGGAGGCCGGTGGCGGCGAGGGGGAGGGCGGCGGTGTTGTAGGCGAAGGCCCAGAA
>NZ_JBIVXY010000033.1:0-15465 GCF_044769485.1 Kitasatospora sp. NPDC090308
GCCCCGGGGCGGCGCGCCCCCCCCCCGGGGGGCGCCCCGGGGGGGGCCGGCCCCCCCCCGGGGGGGGGGGGGGGGCGCCCGGGGGGGGGGGCCGGGGGGGGGGGGGGGGCCCCCCCGTCCGGACGCTCAGCCGGCGTGGGCGCGGTTGCGCCGCCTGCGGCGCAGCATGCCGCGCCGTTCCTCCTCGGTGCGTCCGCCCCACACGCCGTAGCGTTCGCGGGCGGCCAGCGCGTGCAGCAGGCAGCGTTCGCGGACGGGGCAGCGGGCGCAGACGGCCTTGGCCGCGCGGTCGCGGTCGTCGTGGGCCTGGCCGCGTTCCCCGGCGGGGTGGAAGAACAGCTGGGAGTCGGCGCCGCGGCAGGCCCCGGCGAGCTGCCAGTCCCACTCCTCCTCGAGGGCACCGGGCAGGCGCGAGATCACGGTCATCGGATGCTCCTTCCGTCGGACGGTCGGATCAACGGTTGGACAGATGGACGGATGAACGGATGTCCTGTCCGTCTAACCGCGATCCGCCGACCGAAGCCCCCCCCCGACCAGAAGCACCCGGACCACCGCTCCCCGACCGCCGCCCCGTCCGGCCGTGCGGCCCACTTCCGGCCCGTTCTCGGCCCGTCCCCGGTCGGTGCCCGGTCGGCGCCCCCGGCCCGGCCGGGGTCAGCCCTCTTCGGGCTCGGGCGGCGTGGAGACCGGGACGGCGAACTCGGGGCCGTCGTCGGGGGTCTTCTCGGCCTCGTCCGGCGGCGGCGCGCCCTCGGCGGTCATCCGGGCCTCCGGAGTCTCGGTGGGCGGCCACTCGTCGGCCGGCGCGCCCTCGTGGCTCCCGTGCTGGGTGTGCTGCTGCGTCATGCTCTCTCCCGCGGAGTTCGTCTCGGCCCCCGTTCCTCCATCCTGGCCCCCGGGGCGCGCCGATGCCCGGCCCGGCGGGCACCGGTGTGTCGAACACGCCCCGGGGTGCGGGAGCGGGCCGGGCCGGTTCCGGCTGGCGGGTTCGGCGGGGACGGGGCACGGTGGACGGGGGGATGTCGTGCACCGTCGCGAGAGGAGAGGCCATGTCGTCGAAGCGCCGCCGCAAGAAGAAGGCCCGCGCGAGGCGCGGAGCGAACCACGGCCGTCGGCCCCAGTGCTGACCGCCTCACGCCCCGCACCGACCGTCGCCGCCGACCACTGACGACGCCGAAGCGGCCGTCGCACCGGAACCCCAGCCCCGGTGCGGCGGCCGCTTCTGCGCGCTCCCCCGCCCTACGCCGCGGGCAGCCGCCGTCAGCCGCGGGCCGCGTCCGTCCGGACGGCGGGGGTCCCGGCGGCCCGGGCCGTGGCGGCGGCGCGGATCGGGGACAGTCCGCAGGCCCAGACCATGACCGCGCCGAGCAGTCGGGCCGACGGGCGGTCCCAGAGCCGGCGGACGACCCAGGGGCGGTGGATGCCGAGCGTGCGGCGGGCCCGGGCGGGCAGCAGGCCGACGGCCGCGTTGGTGAGGACCCGGACGGCCAGGCGTTCGCGCCGGGTCCGGCCGAAGGCGCGCAACAGGGCGACGGCCTCCAGCGCCTCCGGGGTGGCCCGCAGCGCGCCGCGCACCTCGGCCAGGTAGCGGGCGAGTCCGGCGCGTGAGACGGGTACGCCGTCCGCGCCCAGGAGTTGGCCGATCTGGGCGACCTCGGCGAGGTAGTCGTCGCACTCCGGCCTGCTCAACTTCGCTCCCCCGGCGAAGACTTGGTACCCGGCCAGGAAGCAGGAGGTCTCGGCGGTGTGCACCCAGCACAGCAGGTCGGGGTCGTCGGCCCGGTACGGGCGGCCCTCGGCGTCGCGGCCGCGGACGTAGCCGTGGACGCGGCGGACGGCCGCGATCGCGGCTTCGGCGGCGGCGGAGGAGCCGAGCGTGGTGGTGGAGACGAAGCGGGCGGTGCGGTGCAGCCGTCCGACCGGATCGGTGCGGTAGTCGGAGTGCTCGGCGACGGCGCGCATCGCCACGGGGTGCAGCGACTGGAGCATCAGCGCGGCGAACCCGCCGACCAGCATCCCGGCCGGGTGCCCGTGCACCCGCCACACCACGCTGTCGGGCCCGAACAGCCCGGGGTCGCCGGGCGGCCGGTCGTAGCGTTCCAGGTGCAGATCGGTGCCGTGCACCGTGGAGTTGATCTCGCGCAGCAGCCTGTGCCGCAGCGCCTCCACCGGCCGTCGCCATCCGCCGCCCGGGGCGATCCGCCCGGCTGTCACCCGTCCGTCCGCGACCCGCCCGTCCGTCATGCCGCACCGCCGTTCCCGGTCCGCCCGGGCCGCTCTCCGGCCCCTCGCCGCCACCCTACGTCGGGGTGGTGCGCGGGCGGGACGGTCGGGGAGGAAGCGGGTGCGACGAGTGGGACGGGCGGAGAACGGGGCTGACAGTCCGCCGGATCGCGGCTACCATCGGCGGCGATGACTACACATGGATTGGAGGTCCCGTCCTTCCGAAGTGAGTGCTGATGCACGACACTTCCCTCCTGGACGAGGACACTCGCAACAGTTTCTGGTCGCGCGTCCGGCGTTTCGCCGTTCCCCCGGCCATGATCGAGACCGCCACCGCCCGCCGTGCGCTGGGCGATTGGGGCGGAGCCTGCGCGGCGGCCGGATGCGATCCGGGCTTCGAGCTGCGCGCCGTCTCCCGGGCGTACGGGTCCGAGCTGGCCGGACGGCTCCGGGCCGATCTGCGGCACCTGGCCCCCGACCTGCTGCGCTGGCACCTGCCGCGGGTCGCCCCGGACGGGCTGCTGCGGCCCGGGCTGACGCTGACCCTGGCCCGCTACCCGCGCGACGGGGGCGCCGCGCCACTGCACCTGGTGGCCCGGACGGCACCCGGCCACGCGGCGGCGGCCCAACGCGTCACCCTGGCGCTGTGGGACGCCGACGCCCGCCCGGCCGCACGGGCCCGGCCGCGCCCCGACCCGCGCTTCCGCCTCGACCTGCACCGGCACCTCTGGGACGCCCGCCGCACCCTCGAATTCGCGGCTCGGACGGCAGAACTGACGGAACATCAGTTCGCTTATTCGGCATGGGAGTTCGAGGCCGGACTGGTGCGTGCGGCGGAGGGCCTGCCCGACGGCGCACCCGTGGCGGTACGGCTCGGCCACCGGCGGTACCTGCTGCTCGGCGCGCCCACGCCGCCGGACGCGCCCGCGGAGGTGCTCCGCGTCCCGCGCGGCCACCCCGTGCTGCCGGACGCCGCCACCTGGACGCCGCCCGACCTGCTGCTGCTCCGCGCGGGGCTGATCGGGCCGGACGCGCTGCACCCGCTGGTGGCCGCCGCACTCGCCCCCGGACACCGGCCCGACCGGCCCGAACCGGTGCGCGAGGGCGGGACGTTGACGGTGGAGTGCCGGGGCGTGCCGCACCGGATCGCGGTGGTCGACGGGGTGCTCGTGCCGCTCGACCACGCCCCGGAGCAACTGCGGCGCGAGGAGGCGCTGGTGGCGTTCGGCGGGCCGCCACTGCCCTGCCTGCGGGCGATCGACCGCGCGCACCGGCAGCCGGAGGACCTGGACAGCATCCGGCAGCGGCTGCTGCACGGCGACCGCGCCGGGGCACTCGCCGCCGTGCGCCGACTGCTGGGCGCGGAGGCCGTCCTGCGCGAGGGCCCGCTCGCCGAGACGCTGGACGGCGACGTCCACCGGCGGCTGGCGGGCAGCCTGTACGCGGCCGGGTTCGAACGCGGGCACGGCCGCTTCGACACCGCCCCCGCCCCCGTACCCGTCGCCCCGCGCCCGCACGGCCGTCCGCACCGGCGGCATCCCCGCGTCCCGCCGAAGCCGCCCCTGCGGCCCTGGTAGGGCCGTCCGCTCCACCCCGGCACGCCCGGCAGGTACGCCGCGGCCACCGCTCCGCGCCCCGGGCTCCCCTTCTCCCGTCCCTCGACCCCCAGGTGAATCACCCATGCCTTCTTCCGCCACTGTCACTTCGCCCCAACTCGACCTCGCCGAAAGGCTGCTGGGCCTCCTGAAGGAGTCCGTCACCGAGCCCCGCCAGGACCTCCAGGTCGAGGCACTGACCCTCGCCGTCGCCGCCGACCTCCCGGTCCTGCTGTGGGGCGAGCCGGGCATCGGCAAGACCGCCGCGCTGACCCAGCTCGCCACCGAACTCGACCTGCCGCTCACCACGGTGATCGCCAGCGTCCACGAGCCGTCCGACTTCTCCGGCCTGCCGGTGATCGGCGACGACCCCGCCGCGCAGGGCGTGCCGCTGGCGCCGCCGGACTGGGCGGTGCGGCTGGTCCGGCAGGGCCGCGGGCTGCTGTTCCTCGACGAGCTGTCGACCGCCCCGCCGGCCGTGCAGGCCGCACTGCTGCGCCTGGTCCTGGAGCGTCGCATCGGCGCGCTGCAACTCCCGCCGGGGGTAAGGATCGTGGCGGCGGCCAACCCGCGCGCCTCGGCCGCCGACGGCTGGGAGCTGAGCGCTCCGCTGGCCAACCGCTTCGTCCACCTGGACTGGGTGCACGACGCCGAGGTGGTGGTGCGCGGCCTCGGCGGCGTGTGGCCGCGCGCCGAGCTGCCCCGGCTCGATCCCGAACGGCTGTCCGCCGCCGTCGAGTTCGCCCGGCGCGCGGTGTGCGGACTGCTCACCGTCCGGCCCGAACTGACCCACCGGCTGCCGAACGCCGAGACCAGGCGCGGCCGGGCCTGGCCGTCGCCCCGCAGCTGGGAGATGACCATGCGGCTGCTGGCGTTCGGCTCGGCGGCCGGTTCCTCCCGGGAGGTGCTGTCGCTGCTGGTGCGCGGCACCGTCGGCGACGGGCCCGGGCTCGAACTCCTGGCCACCGTCGACCGGATGGACCTGCCCGCGCCCGAGGATCTGCTCGCCGACCCGGACGCCGCCGTGCTGCCCCGGCGCGGCGACCTGCGGCAGGCCGCCCTGGACGGCGTGGTGGCCGCCGTCCGCTCCCGACCGACCCGTGAACGCTGGGACGCCGCCTGGGCGTTGATGGCCCGGGCGCTGGAGAGCAGCCCGCCGGACGTGCTGGTGGTGCCGGTGACCACGCTCGCCGCGCTGCGCCAGGACGCCTGGGAGGTACCGGAGTTGATCAACCGCTTCGCGGGCGCGCTCCAGGTCTCCCGCCGGGCCGACCGCTCGGCCGCCCGGGTCCCCGCCGGCACGGGCCGCCGATGAGCACCCCCAAGGACGCGCCGACGAGCACAGCACGGAACACGCCGCGCAACACGCCGCGCAACACGCCGCGGAGCGCGTCCCTGCGGCTGGACACCGAGAAGCTGTTCGCGGCCCGGCTGCACGCCGTCCGGGCCCGCCCGCACCTGGCGACGGCGCTGTTCGCCATGCACGTGGTGGAGTCGACCCGGGTGCCGACCATGGCGGTGGACCGGCACTGGCGGTGCTACGTCTCGCCGCGCTTCGTCGAACGCACCCCGGAGGAGGAACTGGCCTCGGTCTGGGTGCACGAGGTCTCGCACCTGCTGCGCGACCACGCCCGGCGCGGCGACCGGCTGCTGCGCGCGATCGACCGCGAGGGGCCCGCCGCCCGGTTGCGGATCAACCTGGCCGCGGACTGCGAGATCAACGACGACGCGTTCGGCGACGGCCTGGTCCGGATCCCCGGCGCGGTCTACCCGGACGTCCTCCGCCTGCCCGAAGGCCGGCTGATGGAGGATTACGCGCGGCAGTTCTCCGTCAGCACCCAGTACCAGCACCTGGTGTGGCTGGAGTGCGGCAGCGGCGCGGACGGGCGGGAACGGGAGTGGGATCTCGGCCCGGACGGCGCGCACGGCCTGAGCGAGCAGGAGCGCGACCTGGTCCGCTTCCGGGTCGCCCAGGGCATCACGGCCCACCCCGGCGAGGTCCCGGCGGGCTGGCGGCGCTGGGCCGAGGAGGTGTTCCACCCGCCGCAGCCGTGGCGGCAGTTGCTCGGCGCGGCGATCCGCTCCACGATGGCCTCGGCGGGCGCCGGCGAGGACTACAGCTACGGCCGCCCGGCCCGCCGCTCGACCGGCCTGCCCAAGGTGGTGCTGCCCTCGCTGCGCCGCCGCCCGCCCCGGGTCGCGGTGGTCGTCGACACCTCCGGCTCGGTCAGCGACAGCGAGTTGGGCTCCGCGCTGCTGGAGACCGCGGCGATCCTGCGGACGCTGGGCGGACGGCGCGACCTGGTCTCGGTGATCTCCTGCGACGCCGCCGCCCGGGTCGCCCGGCAGGCCGCCGCCGACAGCGGCTGGACCCTGATCGGCGGCGGCGGCACCGACCTGCGCAGCGGGTTCACCACCGCGCTGGGCCGGCGCCCCACGCCCGACGTGGTGGTCGCCCTGACCGACGGCCAGACCCCCTGGCCCAGCACCCCGCCACCCTGCCGCACCGTCGTCGGCCTGTTCCCCCGCGCCCGACCCCGCCGCACCGCCGACGACGAGGACGACCCCGGCTACACCCCGGACACCCCGCCGCACTGGGCGAGGGTGGTCACCCTCGGCTGACCCGCCCGGCCCGCTCCCCCGCGAAGCCCAAGGCACAGGACACAGTGCGCAGGGCCCAGGGCGCATAACCCGGAGCTCGGCCTCGGGGCCCGAGGGCTCAGGCCGGGCGGAAGCGCAGCGTGTCGCCGGGGCGGGCCTGCCCGGCCGCGTCGAGGTCGGCGCGGCGGACCACTCCGACGACCGGGTACCCGCCGGTGACGGGGTGGTCGGCGAGGAACAGGATCGGCCGCCCGGACGGCGGCACCTGTAGCGCGCCGGCCACCATGCCCTCGGAGGGCAGTTCCCCGTCCCGGGCCCGTTCCAGCGCGGGGCCGTCCAGGCGCATGCCGACCCGGTCGCTGTCGCCGGTCACGGTGTACGGCTCGTCGTACAGGGTGCGCAGCGCGGCGGCGGTGAACCAGTCGTCGCGCGGCCCGGGGATCACGTGCAGCAGGACGGGGCCGGACGGTTCGCGGCGCGGGGCGTGCTCGGCGGCGGGCCAGCCGGTGGCGGCGGTGCCGACGGGCAGCAGTCGGCCGGCCGTCAGGCGGGCGGGGCCGAGGCCCGCGAGGGTGTCGGTGGAGCGGGAACCGAGGACGGCGGGGACGTCCAGCCCACCGCGGACGGCGAGGTAGACGCGCAGGCCGCGCCCGGGCGTGCCGAGCCGCAGCCGGGCTCCGGCGGGCACCGTGAACGGCGTGTTCCCGGCGACCGGCCGGTCGGCCGCCCAGGCCGGGCAGTCGGCGCCGGCGAGGGCGCAGGTGGTGGTTCGGTTGAACTCCAACTCGACGCCGCCCAGCGGCATTTCGAGCCCGGCCGCGTCCTCGGGATTGCCGACCAGCCGGTTGGCGAGCCGCAGCGCACCCCGGTCGGCGGCCCCGGACCGCCCCACCCCGAGCGCCGCCAACCCGGGACGCCCCAGGTCCTGCACGGTCGCCCCGTACCCGGCCCGCACCACCAGCAGCCCGGCCCGGCCGCCGACGTCCTGCGCCGATACGGTGTCCCGTCCCGGTACGGCGTCCCCGTTCACGGGCGGCTCCCTTCGTTCCCGGTCCCCTCGACCGCGACGAAGCGCACGGAGGTGCCGGGGAGCAGCCGGGTGGGCGGGTCGGCGGCGGTGTCCCAGAGCGGGAGGTCGGTGGTGCCGAGCAGTTGCCAACCGCCGGGCGAGGTGCGGGGGTAGACGCCGGTGTACTCGTCGGCGACGGCGACCGCGCCGGTGGGGACCCGGGTGCGGGGCTCGGCGCGGCGGGGCACCCGCAGCCGCGGGTCGAGGCCGGTGAGGTACGCGAAGCCGGGGGCGAAGCCGCAGAACGCGACGCGGTACTGCCCGGCGGTGTGGCGCTCGACGACCTGCTCCTCCGTCAGGCCGGCCAGCCGGGCGACTTCGGCCAGGTCGGGGCCGTCGTAGCGGACGGGGACCAGCACGGCCCCGGCGGCCCCGGCCGGTGGCGCGTCGCGCAGCGGCAGCGCGGTGACGGCGGCGCGCAGGCGCTGCCAGTCGGTCGCGGCCGGGTCGTAGCGGACCAGGACGGTGCGGGCGGCGGGGACGAGTTCGCCGACGCCGGTGGGCGGGGCGTCGCGCAGGGCGGCGTGCAGCCGCTGGACCTGTTCGGCGTCCTCGACCTCGACCAGGACGGCGTCGCTGCCGCACCGCAGTACCCGCACCGCACCCGTCCCGTCCGCCGTACGCGTCCGCCGCGCGGGTGCGTCGTGTCCACCGCCGCCCGCCCGTACCCGCCGCGTTGTTCCGCCTGTCCACCGGCCGTCAGTCGCCCAAGGTACCAAGCCGCGGACTGTCGTCGGCACGTACCCGGACACCCGGCACGCCTCCGGACGCCCGGCACCCGTCCCGGAACACGCGGTGCGCCCGGCGCGGACGGTGCGGGCGGTGCGGGCGGTGCGCGGGAAAGGCCCGGCCGCGGCCCCCGCCCGCTCGGTGTGCGGGGGCCGCGGCCGGGGCACCCGACGGCGGCCACGCTCCTCCGCCGGGCGCCTCCCCGGTCAGGCCGGGGTGGCTTCGCGTTTCGCTTCCCGGCGCAGCGCCCGGCGGCGCCGGGGCTGGTCGGGGAGCCAACCGAAGGCGAGGCTGCTGCCGATCAGGCCGAGCAGCAGGCCGATGAAGAAGCCGCCGAGGTTGGAGGTGATCCAACTGCCGAGGGTGGCGAGGACGGCAAGCACGGAGTAGAAGACCCGTTGGACGGGGTGGAAGATGAGGAGCAGTCCGCAGAGCACCATGAGGGTGGGGATGACGTAACCGGCCAGACCGAGCATGCCGATGCGGATGACCATGCGCATCGGGGCCTTCTCGGTGAACAGGATCTCGGCACCGGCGAGCACGATCAGCAGGCCGCCCCAGAACGGGCGGCGTCCGCGCCAGCCCGCGAAGCCGCGCGGGGCGGGTGGCACCGCGGCGGCCTCGGTGGGGGGCGCGCCGTGGGTGGCGGCCGCTTCGGCGGAAGCATGGGCATGGGCATGGGCATGGGCCGGGGCCGGAACAGGGGCGGGGGCGGTGTCGGCGGGCCGGGCGGCCGTGGTGTCGGCCGCCCGGTCCGGTGCCGGTCCGGGCTCAGCAGCCATCGCCGCTGAAGCTGAGGTGCATGTTGGGCAGGCGGAAGGTGCCGGCGGTGGTGGCGTAGTTCTGCTGCCGGAAGTGGTCGACGGCCACGGTGTCGCCCTGCTGGCCGAACATGCCGGGCGGGCCGGCCACGCCGCCCTTGTCGAAGGTGCTGGCGTCGCGGCCGACTTCGAGGTTCTTGAACTCGGCGTCACCGCTCATCAGATCGGAGTCGGTGGTGAGGTTCTCGGCGGTGACGGGGGTGCCCTTGTCGCCGGCCGTGATCAGCAGGTTGATGCCGCCCAGGTTGACGCTCTGGCAGAGCTTGGTCAGGGACGCCTGCTTCACCACGGTCTGGATCAGGAACAGCTGGCCGCCGGTGTCGCCGGCGTTGGGGCTGTTCTCGATCATGTTGTCGAGGGTGCCGAACTGCTCGAACCCGGTGCCGTCCAGCTTGTCGGCGGTGACCTCGAAAGCCATGCCGGAGATGGCGAACTGGGTGGCCAGGACGTTCTGCGCGGTCAGGGTCACCAGGAGGCCCGCGGTGACGCAGGCCGGTACCGCCATCAGTGCGGCGCGGCGCAGTCGGACCCGGCCGCGCCCGGTCGAGGTGGCGGCGGATTGTTCTGCGGAGGGTGCCATGGAGGGCTCCTGAGGGTCGGGTGGGGGATCCGCAGCCCGGCGGCGGCGAGGGCCTGGCGTGGGTGGGTGCGATGCGCCAACTGTGGTGCGTGGCAGTGAAGTTGACGATCTTTCTCATAACCGGCGGGCTGACTGGAAGTTACCCCGGGGTACATGGCGGGTCAATACTTCGCGCACCGTCCGGGATTTCCCGAACTCCAGTCAACTCCTGTGATTGATGGGGAAGTTGGAGACCAGTGACAAGCGAACTCCACTCACCTTCCTTCCAACTTCCGTCTTTCTCCTTGACGTTGGCCCGACGGGACGCCTAGAACTTGGCGGGTACCCGGCGGTAACCCCGGCGTAACAGCCGTGCCCACCGGGTCGTTCTCGCTCCGGGCCCGGCGCACTCCCCGTACGGAGGCGCCGCGCTCCCGGTACGGCGGACCGCTCCGGCGCAACGGTGGCAGTCGTGCGCCCTCGGCCCGGTCGCTCGTGGCGTCGAGCGCCCTGTGATCCCCAGCCCAGCCCGTCCCGCCTCGTCACGCTCCGGCACGCCCGGCACATCCCGTCACGCCCCACCCGGCACCCTCGCCCCGGCACCCCTCGCCCCGGCACGCCCCGCCTCGCCACGCTCAACCTCGGCACGCCCTGCCTCGCCACGCCCTGTCCCCTGCCGTCAGGAGTCCCCGCCATGCGCGCCAGCTCGCCCGCCCCCGCCGCCGCCGACCCCGCGGCCACAGCCACCGCCGCCCCCGGCGCGTCCCGCCGCCGGCGCCGCCGCCTGCTGCCGTCCGCCGCCGCCCTGGCCGGTGCCGCGCTGCTGGCCGGTGTCACCCCGGCCTCCGCCGCCACCGCGGCCGCGCCCGGCGCGCCGTACACCGGCATGGGCAACTGTCCGCTCTCCGCGCCCGCCATGCACAACCCGGAGAACCTCCAGGTCGGCTGCCTGGTGTCGGTGACCAACGCCGGGAAGTTCACCCTCGGCAGCACCGTGGTGCCGTTCAACTCACCGATCACGCTGCAGTTCGGTTTCTACTGGGACAAGTCCGCGCCGGAGGTGTCGTTCCCGGACGGCAGCAGCGCCAACCAGTACACCGTGGTGCCGCCCACCGGCGCGCCGCTGCTCAGCGCGCCCATGGTGCAGATCAACATCCCGGGCATCCAGAACTTCCTCCCGGGCATCACCAGCGTCTTCGCCCAGGTGGAACTCGCGGGCCCGGTCACCAAGTTCACGCCGCTGGCGACCGGCGAGCCGTACCCGGTGTTCCAGCTGCCGATCAAACTGCACCTGTACAACGCGCTGTTCGGCGCGCACTGCTACATCGGCTCGGACTCCGCGCCGCTGCTGCTCAAGCCCACCACCGGCGCGACCGCCTCCACCCCGCCGATGACCGGCGACCCGGGCACCCTCGACTACACCCCGGACCCCAACGGGCACAACGCGCTGGTCATTTCGGAGAACGACGCCTCGCTGGTCGACAACACCTTCGCGGTGCCCGGCGCCAACGGCTGCGGCCTGCTCGGCTCGCTGAACCAGATCATCAACTGGACGATGGGCCTGCCCGCCGCACCCGGCAAGGACTCGGTGAGCTTCCAGCAGACCAACGCGTCCTTCGTCCTGGACACCGACATCGCCGACCTCACCGCCGCACTGAGCGGCAGCGCCGCGCACTGACGAGCCGTCACACGACTCCGCCCCCAACGGAGTTGATCGGTTCCGTCACCCGTCCCCCACGAACCCGTGCCCGTCCCGTCCCCAGCGCGGGGCCCGCACGCGCTCCGGCGACCGCGCCGGGGCAGCTCCGTCCGCTCCGCCCCACCCACCGGAAGGAACCCTCATGCGCAACCGCCTCTCCGCCGGCATCGCCGCCCTCACCGCCGCCGGCGCCCTGCTCCTCCTCCCCGCCGTCCCGGCCGGCGCGGTGAGCAGCACCCCGGTGCTGACCATCGCCGGTACCAGCACGGCCGTCGGGGTCGGCGACACCCTGGCCGCGAACCTGGTCAGCGGCACCTTCGCCACCATGTACAACCCGGGCACCACCACCGGCGTCAAGTGCTCCACCTCCACCATCGGCGGCAGCGTGGCCGTCAACCCGCCCGCCACCGGCTCCGCCACCGCCTCCGGCCCGGTCGGCACCCTGACCTTCGCCGGCTGCACCTCCAACGTGGTCGGCGTCACCGGTGTGAACAGCCTGACCATGAGCAACCTGCCCTACACCCTGAGCATCTCCGACTCGGCCGGGCTCCCGGTCAGCCTGACCGGGACGATCCAGGCCGCCGTCAACCTCAAGACCCTGGCCGGCAACGCCCTGTGCACCTACTCCTCGACCAGCGGCTCGCTCAACGGCAACGCCACCAACACCCCGCCGAAGATCACCATGACCAACCAGCCGTTCACCAAGCTGTCCGGCCCGAGCATCTGCTTCGCCAGCATCAACTTCTCGGCCGCCTACGGCCCGGTCACCGACACCACCCTGGGCGGCACGGTCTTCGTCAACTGACCCGGCCGCACCACCACACCGCACCACCGCAGGTCCGGACGCCGCGCCCACCCCCTCGGGCGCGGCGTCCCACCGCACGTCGCCCCGTCCCGCCCCGTCCCGTCCCGCCCTGTCCCGTCGCGCCGCGCCGCACCGCGCCGTCAGTCCGCCGCCCGCCCGGCCCGCTCGGCGGTCCTGGCCCGCACGTGCACCCGCTCCCCCTGCGGGCCGAACAGGCTCAGGAACTCCACCGGCACCCGCCCCGCGTTGGTGAACAGGTGCGGCGTCCGGGTGTCGAACTCCGCGGCCTCGCCCGCCTTCAGCACCGCCTCGTACTCGCCCAGTTTCAGCAGCAGCTCCCCGGAGAGCACGTACAGCCACTCGTGGCCCTCGTGGGTGCGCTGCTCGCAGTTCTCCCGGCTGTCGCCCACCGGGACGATGATCTTGTACGCCTGCATGCCGCCGAGGCTGCGGGCCAGCGGCAGGTACGTCCAGCCGTGCCGGACGAACGGGCGCAGCCGCACCCGGGGGTCGCCGGTGGGCGGGGCGTCGACCAGTTCGTCCAGGGCCACGCCGTGCGCGCGGGCCAGCGGCAGCAGCAGTTCCAGGGTCGGGCGCCGCCCGCCGGACTCCAGCCGGGACAGCGTGCTGACCGAGATACCGGTCTGCTCGCTCAGTTGCGCCAGGGTGGTGCCGTGCTGCTGCCGGATCGCCCGCAGCCGGGGGCCGACGCCGGTCAGCACCGCCTCGAAGTCCTCGCCCATCACCGTGCTCCTCTCCTCCCCTCCATTTGCCACCTCAGCAACATTGTTTGTCAATCCGGCGAACGCGGCGCACCATCGAGCCATGACCACGACGCACCGTCACCCGCACCCCCGCCCCGCCCGCCACCACGACGTGCTGATCGTCGGAGGCGGTGCCGCCGGACTCAGCGGCGCCCTCACCCTGGCCCGGGCCCGCCGTTCCGTCCTGGTCGTCGACGCGGGGCGTCCGCGCAACGCCCCGGCCGAGGGCATCCACGGACTGCTCGGCCGCGAGGGCCTGCCGCCGGCCGAGCTGACCGCCCTCGGCCGGGCCGAAGTCGCCTCGTACGGCGGCGAGTTCCACGACGCCGAGGTGCTCTCCGTCGCCCGCGAGGAGGACGGCGGCTTCCGCGCCGAGCTGTCGGACGGCACCGCCGTGCACGCCCGCCGCCTGCTGCTGACCACCGGCACCACCGACCTGCTGCCCGAGCTGCCCGGCCTGGCCGAGCGCTGGGGGCGCCAGGTGGTGCACTGCCCCTACTGCCACGGCTGGGAGGTCCGCGACCGGAAGATCGCCGTGCTGGCGACCAACCCGGCGGTGGCCATCCACCAGGCACTGCTGTGGCGGCAGTGGAGCGGCGACGTCACCCTGCTCGCGCACACCGCCGCGCCGTCCGGCGAGCAGCCGTCCGACGAGCAGCCGTCCGACGAGCAGTCGTCCGACGAGCGGCCGTCCGACGAGCAGCCGTTCGACGAGCGGCAGCGGCGCGAGCTGGCCGCCCGCGGGGTGCGCGTGGTGCCCGGCGAGGTCGTCGCGCTGCTGCCCGAGGACGGCGCCGCCGAGCTGACCGGGGTCCGGCTGGCCGACGGCACCGTGGTCGACTGCGCGGTGCTGGCCGTCGGCACCGAGTTGACCGTGACCGCGCCGTTCCTGGCCGAGCTGGGCCTGGCGGTCACCGACCTGGACTTCGGGGGCGTCCGGTTCGCCACCCGGCTGGCCACCACCGACCCGACGGGTGCCACCGGCGTCCCCGGCGTCTGGGCGGCGGGCAACCTGACCGACCCGGTCGCGCAGGTCGCCATCGCCGCCGCGGACGGGCTGCGGGCGGGCGCGGCGATCAACGCCGACCTGGTCGCCGAGGAGACCCGGCTGGCCGTCGACGCGGTCGAGTTCTGGGAGAAGCGGTACGGCGAGAGCGGGCAGATCTGGAGCGGTCGCCCGAACGCCTCGCTGACCGTGCAGGCCACCGGCCTGGCGCCCGGCCGGGCGCTGGACCTGGGCTGCGGCGAGGGCGGGGACGCGATCTGGCTGGCCGAGCGGGGCTGGCAGGTCACCGCCGTCGACATCTCGCGGGTCGCGCTGGAACGGGCCGCCGCCCGGGCCGCCGTCGCGGGCGTCGCCGACCGGATCGACTGGCAGCGCGTCGACCTGGCGCACGCCTTCCCGTCCGGCGCGTACGACCTGGTCTCCGCGCAGTTCCTGCACTCCCCCGCCGAGTTCCCGCGCGACCGGGTGCTGCGCCGGGCCGCCGCAGCCGTCGCCCCCGGCGGCACCCTGCTGATCACCAGCCACGCCGCACCGCCCGCCCGGCACGACGACCCGCACCCGGACCTGCACCTCCCGACCCCCGAGGAGATGCTCGCCGCCCTGCAGCCGGCCCCCGGCGAGTGGACCGTCGAACTCGCCGAGGAGCACGCCCGGCACGACCACCCCGGGCACCCCGTCACCGACCCGGACGCCCGCCCGCACCGCGACTCCACCCTCCGCCTGCGCCGCAAGGGCTGAGCCCCCCGCCCGTCCCCGCCCCGGGGCCGCCGCGTGCCCGACCGCACCCGGCGGCCCCGCCGCACGCCCCCCCCCGGCGGCCCCGCCGCACCCGCGCCGGGCGGCCGACCCGGGGCATCCGCGCCGCAGACCCGCCCGGCGGGTTGGTCCGGCCGCCTGACGAACCTGGCGCACCGCCAGACCTATGATCGCGGCGTGCCCGCTCTCCGCAAGGCCCTGGCCGACCACGAGGACGCACTGCTGCGCCTGCTGTCGATCGCCTTCCGGGTCGCCGCCGTCCTGCTGCTCCCCTGGATCGTCGAACTCGCCCTGAACGTCCGGGGCCGGTTCGGGGCCCGCAACCTCTCCAACGCCTGGGTCTGGTTCGACCTCCTGGAGGCCGCCGCCCTGCTGCTGCTCGCCGCCCTGGTCCGCCGCCGCCACCGCGCCACCAGCCCGATCGCCTCCGCGACCGCCGTCCTGCTCGGCACGGACGCCTTCTTCGACCTCTGGTCCGCCCACCGCGGCGAGGCGTTCCGCACCGCCGAGGTCCTCGCCTACGCCGCCGAACTCCCCAGCGCCGCCCTGCTCGCCGCGCTCTCCTGGTACTCCCTGCGCTGGGCCGCCGACCTCCGCCCCGCCCCCGTCCCCGCCGCCGTCCGCCGCCCGGTGCCGCCCGCTGGGAACTGAGTCCCCCCTCACACCCCCACGGGAGTGGATACATGGCACGGAGTGTGGTCTAGTGGGGGTACTCAGTTCCCTCCCGCGTGAAAGGACAAGGTGGCCGTGAGCTTGAGGATCGTTGTCTGTGTGAAGTACGTGCCCGACGCGACCGGTGACCGTCGCTTCGCGGACGATGCCACCACCGACCGGGAGG
>NZ_JBIVXY010000034.1:0-15300 GCF_044769485.1 Kitasatospora sp. NPDC090308
GCGACAATTCCCTTCCACTCCACCGTCACCGGCGAGCCGATCGACACCGCCACCCTCGACGCCGCCTACTGGTACCGCAACCTCCGCGAACCCGTACGCTTCGACCTCGCCGTCGAAGCCCTCACGCAGGACCGGCACGCCGTGTTCGTGGAGGTCAGCCCGCACCCCGTCCTGGTGCCGGTGCTGGACGTCGCCGCGACCGGCACGCTGCGCCGCGGCAGCGGCAGGCAGGAGTTCCACCTCGCCCTGGCGCGCCTGCACACGCACGGCGTGGCCGTCGACTGGACGCCGGTCTTCCCCGGCGAGCCCCACCACGTCCCGCTGCCGACGTACGCCTTCCAGCACCGGCCGTACTGGCTGAACCCCGCCGCCGGGAAGGCCGACGTGTCGGCGGCCGGACTGGACCCGGCCGGGCACCCGCTGCTCGGGGCCGCCGTCGAACTGGCCGGGGAGCAGAGCGTCCTGTTCACGGGGCGGCTCTCGACGGCCACCCGGCCGTGGCTGGCCGACCACGTCGTCCTCGGCTCCGTGCTGCTGCCCGGCACCGTGTTCGTCGAACTCGCCCTGCACGCCGGACGGCAGGCCGGCTGCGACGTCCTGGACGAGCTGGTGCTGGCAGCCCCCATGGTCCTGCCGGAGGACGGTTCCGTGCCGATCCAGGTCGTCGTCGGCGCACCGGACGGGACGGGCCGACGCCCCGTCACCGTGCACTCCCGGACGGGCGACAGCTGGCTGCGGCACGCCACCGGCGTGCTGGCGACCGCCGACCGCCCCCACCCGTACGACACCGGCGAGCCCTGGCAGCCGGCCGGTGAGCCCGTCGACCTGACCGACTTCTACGACGACCTCGCCGCCCGGGGCTACGAGTACGGGCCGGTGTTCGCGGGCGTGCGCGAGATCCGGCGGCAGGGCGACGAGCTCTACGCCGAGGTGGTGCTGCCCGCGGGCACCCGCGACCGCTTCGATCTCCACCCCGCGCTGCTCGACGCCGCGCTCCAGCCGCTGACCCTGCTGGCGGCCGGCCGCCTGCCGTTCTCCTTCGCCGGGGTGTCGATGCGGAAAGCCGGCTCCACGGCCCGGGTCCGCCTCACACCCACCGGCCCCGACACCTTCCGGGTCGCGCTCGCCGACGAATCCGGGCCGCTGGCGGTGATCGACGCGCTGACCGTGCGCCACCGGGCGCCGGGCCTGCCGGTCGCCGGGACCGACCAGCTCTTCCGCCTCGACTGGGTGCC
The DNA here is from genome assembly GCF_044769485.1 of Kitasatospora sp. NPDC090308. Taxonomy (NCBI): domain Bacteria; kingdom Bacillati; phylum Actinomycetota; class Actinomycetes; order Kitasatosporales; family Streptomycetaceae; genus Kitasatospora; species Kitasatospora sp. NPDC090308. Next base: position 1,236 of record NZ_JBIVXY010000034.1, read on the forward strand.
CGTCGAGAGCACCGGCGAAGCCCCGGCCGTCCACCACGTCACGCCCCCGGCGGGAGACCCCGTGGCGGCCGCGCACACCGTCGCCGCCGAGACGCTGGGCGTGCTCCAGGACTTCCTGCGCGACGGGGACGGCCGCCTGGCCGTCGTGACCCGGGGGGCGGCCGGGCCGGACCCCGTCGACCTGCCGGCCAGCGTCGTCTGGGGCCTGGTCCGCGCGGCCCAGGCCGAACACCCCGACCGGTTCGTGCTCGTCGACACCGACGACCGCGTCCTCGTCGCGGGGGACGAACCGCAGCTCGTCGTCCGCGACGGCGCCGTCCGCGCCGCCCGCCTGGTCCGGGCCGAGGCGGCCCCGGCACCCGGCCCGCTCGACCCGAACGGCACCGTGCTGATCACCGGCGGCACCGGCACCCTGGGCCGTCTCGTCGCCCGGCACCTGCGCGAGCGGCACGGCATCCGGCACCTGCTCCTGCTCGGCAGGAGCGCGGCGGAGGTGGACTTCGACGCCGAGGTGGTGGCCTGCGACGTGGCCGACCGGGACGCGCTGGCGGCGGTGCTGGACGCGATCCCGGCCGCGCACCCGCTGACGGCGGTCGTGCACGCGGCCGGGGTGCTCGACGACGGCGTCGTCGAATCCCTCACGCCCGCCCGGATCGATCGGGTGCTGCGGCCCAAGGCCGACGCCGCCTGGCACCTGCACGAGCTGACGAAGGACCTCGGCCTGAGCGCGTTCGTGCTCTTCTCGTCCGCCGCCGGCGTGCTGGGCGGCCCGGGCCAGGCGAACTACTCCGCCGCGAACGCCTTCCTGGACGCCCTCGCCGTGCACCGGCGCGCCCTGGGCCTGCCCGGAGTGTCGCTGGCCTGGGGGCAGTGGGCCGAGGACAGCGGGCTGACCGGGAACCTCACCGACACCGACCGCAAGCGCCTCGCTCGCGCCGGTGTGCTGCCGATGCCCACGGACCGGGCGCTGGCCCTGTTCGACCTGGCGCTGGGGGCCGCCGAACCCGCGCTGGTCCCCGCACACCTCGACCTGTCGGCGGCCTCCACCCGCCCCCTGCTCAGCCGCCTCACCCGGACCCGGCCCGCCCGGCGCACGGACCGGCCGGGCCTGGGCCGGGAACTCGCGGCCCTGCCGGAGACCGAGCAGCACAGCCGCGTCCTGGCCCTGGTCACCGGCCAGACGGCCGCCGTCCTCGGCCACACCGACACCTCGGCCGTCAGCGCCGACCTGGCCTTCAAGGACCTGGGCTTCGACTCGCTCACCGCGGTGGAACTGCGCAACCGGCTGTCCACGGCGGTCGGGGTGCGGCTGCCCGCGACGATGGTCTTCGACCACCCGACCCCCGACGCACTGGCCGGTCACCTGCGTGCGGTGGTTCTCGGCAAGGAGCGCCGGACGGCCGTGCCCGTCCCGGTCGGGGTCGCGGTGGCGGGTGATCCGGTGGTGGTGGTCGGGTTGGGGGCGCGGTATCCGGGTGGGGTGGGCTCCGCGCAGGAGTTGTGGGATCTGGTCGCGGGCGGGACGGACGCGGTGGGTGGGTTCCCGTCGGACCGTGGGTGGGACGTGGGCCGTCTCTACGATCCCGCCGGTGGTCCAGGGAGGTCGTACACGCGGTCGGGCGGTTTCCTCTCGGATGCGGGTGGCTTCGATGCGGGGTTCTTCGGTATTTCGCCGCGTGAGGCGTTGGCGATGGACCCGCAGCAGCGGGTGCTGTTGGAGACGGTGTGGGAGACGTTCGAGGACGCAGGGATCGATCCGACGTCCTTGCGGGGCAGCCGGACAGGTGTGTTCACCGGCATCTGGTCCTCGGGCTACGGCGCCGGGGCACAGCCGCCCGACCTGGAGGGCTACCTCTCGACCGGCACGGCGACGAGTGTGACCTCCGGGCGGGTGTCCTACCTGCTGGGGCTGGAGGGCCCGGCGGTGTCGGTGGACACGGCGTGCTCGTCCTCGCTGGTGGCGATCCACCTGGCGGCGCAGGCGCTGCGGGCGGGGGAGTGCTCGCTGGCGCTGGCCGGTGGGGTGACGGTGATGGCGACGCCGTCGGGGTTCGTCGAGTTCTCGCGGCAGCGGGGGCTCGCCGCCGACGGTCGGGTGAAGGCGTTCGCCGAGGCGGCCGACGGGACGGCGTGGGGTGAGGGCGCAGGTGTCGTGCTGTTGGAACGGTTGTCGGACGCCCGTCGCAACGGGCACCGGGTGTTGGCGGTGGTGCGGGGTTCGGCGGTGAACCAGGACGGTGCGTCGAACGGGTTGACGGCGCCGAACGGTCCGTCGCAGGAGCGGGTGATCCGGCAGGCTCTCGCCAATGCCGGGTTGCAGCCGTCCGAGGTGGACGCGGTGGAGGCGCACGGCACCGGCACCACGCTCGGTGACCCGATCGAGGCCCAGGCGTTGCTGGCCGCCTACGGCCAGGACCGTTCCGAGCCGCTGTGGTTGGGGTCGGTGAAGTCCAACATCGGCCACACGCAAGCCGCTGCGGGTGTGGCGGGTGTGATCAAGATGGTGATGGCGATGCGGCACGGTCAGCTGCCACGGACCCTGCACGTCGACACACCGACTTCGCACGTCGACTGGTCGGCGGGCCGGGTCGCCCTGCTGACCGAGGCCCGGCCGTGGCCCGACAGCGGCCGCCCGCGTCGCGCGGGCGTCTCGGCGTTCGGCATCAGCGGCACCAATGCGCACGTGGTGATCGAGGCACCGGCCGAGGCCACCGCCACGACCACCCCCGGGGTCGCCGTACCGGTGCCGTGGCTGCTGTCCGCCAAGTCGGACGCGGCGCTGCGCGAACAGGCCCGCAGGCTGCGCGCGTTCCTCGCCGAGCACCCCGAGATCACACCGGCCGAGGTGGCCGCCGACCTGGCCGCGCGGGCCCGGTTCCCGCACCGTGCCGTGCTGACGGGCCCGGCCGGCCTGGACGCGCTGATCGACGGAGAGCCCGGAACCGTCACGGGCACTGCCGCCTCACCGGGTCGGTCGGCGTTCGTGTTCTCCGGTCAGGGTGGTCAGTGGGCGGGGATGGGTCGGGGTCTGTACGAGGTGTTCCCGGTGTTCGCGCGGGTGTTGGACGAGGTGTGCGGGGTGTTGGGGTTGCCGGTGGAGGTGTTGTTCGAGGACGGGGAGGGGGTGTTGGGGGAGACGCGGTTCACGCAGGCCGGGGTGTTCGCGTTGGAGGTGGCGTTGTTCCGGTTGGTGGAGTGGTTGGGGGTTCGGCCGGACTTCGTGGTGGGGCATTCGGTGGGTGAGGTGGCGGCGGCCCATGTGGCGGGGGTGTTGGGACTGGAGGACGCGGCGCGGTTGGTGGGGGCGCGGGGCCGGTTGATGCAGGCGTTGCCCGGTGGTGGGGCGATGGTGTCGGTGCAGGCGTCGGTTCAGGAGGTGGTGGGGTCGCTGGTGGCGGGTGTGGAGGTGGCGGCGGTCAACGCGTCGGACGCGGTGGTGGTGTCGGGCGATGAGGCGGCGGTGCTGGCGGTCGCCGGGGTGTGGCGGGGGCGTGGGCGTCGGGTGCGGCGGTTGGAGGTCAGTCACGCGTTCCATTCGGCGCGGATGGACCCGGTGCTGGGTGAACTCGCTCAGGTCGCCGGGGGGTTGTCGTTCGGTGAGCCGGTGATCCCGGTGGTCTCCACGGTGGCGGGGTGTCCGGTGGAGCTGGGGGAGCCGGGGTACTGGGTGCGTCAGGTGCGGGAGCCGGTGCGGTTCGCGGACGCGAGGGAGTGGCTGACGGGCCAGGGCGTCACCGGTTTTGTGGAGGTGGGTCCGCACCCGTCGTTGGTGGCGAACGGGTTGATGCGGCGTCAGGGGGATTCCGTGGAGCGGCTGTTCGCCGGTCTGGGGCGGTTGTGGGCGGACGGCGCGGTGCACTGGACCCCGCCGGTGGGGAAGTCGGGTGCGCGGCTGCCCTCGTACGCCTTCCAGCACCAGCACTACTGGCTGCACCCCGGCACCCCCGCACCGACCGGTGACGGCCGGATCGACCACCCGCTGCTGCGGGACGCCCTGGAACTCCCGGACGACAACGGCGTGGTGCTGACGGGCCGGCTCGCCACCGCCGCGCAGCCGTGGCTCACCGAGCACGTCATCGCGGGCTCGCCCCTGCTGCCCGGCGCGGCGTTCGTCGACCTCGCGCTCCGGGCCGGCGAACACGTCGACTGCCCGGCGGTCGAGGACCTGACGCTGGAGACGCCGCTGGTGGTCGCGGACGGCGTGCAGGTGTCCGTGACCGTCGGCCCCGACCGGGCGGGCCGGCGCAGCGTCTCGGTCCACTCGCGCACGGACGGTGAGTGGGTGCGGCACGCCACCGGAACCCTGGGCGCGGCGCCCGTCGCACCCCGGGACTCCTGGGCCCGGCAGTGGCCGCCGCCCGCCGAAGCCGTCGACCTCGCCGCCTTCTACGACGACCTGGCCGACGCCGGATTCGCCTACGGCCCGGCCTTCCGGGGTCTGCGCGCGGCCTGGCGCGACGGCGACACCCTCTACGCGGAGGTGGCCGCACCCGCCGGCGACACCCGGTTCGCCCTGCACCCCGCCCTGCTCGACGCCGCGATCCAGACCGTGACCGTCGCCGACGACCGGGCGAAGCTGCCGTTCGCCTTCGCCGGGATCTCCTGCCGGAGCGGCGCCGAGCAGGCCAGGGTCCGGCTGACCGTGACCGGCGAGGACACCTGCGCGATCGCCCTCGCCGACCGGTCGGGCGCACCGGTCGCCGAGATCGCCTCGCTGACCCTGCGCCGGCCGGCCGCGGCCACCACGCAGGACGTGCCGTACCAGGTGGCGTGGCCGCTCCTGGAGGCGGCGACCGGCGAGCCGGACATCCCGGTCCACCACGCCACTTCGCCGGTCGAGGCCCTGCGGGTGGTCCAGGACTTCCTCGCCACGGACACCCCGCGGATGGTGGTCGCCACGCGCAACGCCGTGCCGGTGCGGCCGGGCGAGGACGTCGACCCGCAGGCCGCCGCCGTCTGGGGCCTGGTCCGGTCGGCCGCCACCGAGCACCCCGGCCGGTTCGTGCTGGTCGACGCCGCCGACGGCGACGAGGTCCGACTGGCCGGCGACGAGCCCCAGCTCGCGATCCGCGGCGGCGCCGTCCACGTCCCCCGCCTCGAACGGGCGCGGACCGAGCCGCTGCCCTCGCTGCTCGGCCCCGAGGGCACGGTGCTGGTCACCGGCGGCACCGGCACCCTGGGCGCCACGATCGCCCGCCACCTGGCCGCGGAGCACGGCGTGCGGCACCTGCTGCTGGTCAGCCGCAGCGGCCCGGACGCCCCCGGCGCGGCCGCGCTGACCGCCGAGCTGGCGGCGCTGGGCGCGACCGCCGACGTCGTGGCGTGCGACGTGGCCGACCGCGCGGCGGTGGCGCGACTGCTCGCCGGCCACCCGGTCACCTCGGTGGTCCACGCCGCGGGCACGCTGGCCGACACCGTCGTGGAGTCCCTCACCCCGGAGCAGTTCGCACGGGTGTGGGAGCCGAAGGCCCTCGCGGCGCAGCACCTGCACGAACTGACCGCCGACCTGGAGGCGTTCGTGCTGTTCTCCTCGGCGTCCGGCGTGCTGGGCGGCGCGGGCCAGGCGAACTACGCGGCGGCGAACGCCTACCTCGACGGCCTCGCCGCGCACCGGCACGCCCAGGGGCAGCCGGCCGTGTCGCTCGCCTGGGGCTACTGGGCGGAGGCCAGCGGCATGACCGGCGGCCTGACCGCCACCGACCGGCACCGCCTGGCCAGGGCCGGGGTACGGCCGCTGCCGACGGCGGACGCGCTGGCCCTGTTCGACGCCGCGCTGACCGCGGGCACCCCGACCCTCGCCCCCGTCAGGTTCGACCTGCCGGCGCTGCGCAGGGCCGGCGACCCGCCCGCGCTGCTGCGGGAGCTGGTACGGCCCCGGCTCAGGCCGGCCGCCGAGCGGGTGTGGACGCAGGCCGACGTGCTGCACCTCGTCGTGGGCCAGGTCGCCCTCGTCCTGGGGCACGCGTCGCCGCAGGCGGTCGACCCCGACCAGGCGTTCGCCGACATCGGGTTCGACTCGCTCACCGCCGTGGAACTGCGCAACCAGCTCGACGCGGACACCGGCCTGCGCCTGCCCGCCACGCTCGTCTTCGACCACCCGACACCGGCCCGCCTCGCCGCCTTCGTGCACACGCGACTGCACGGCACCGGCGGCCCCGACCCCCTGCTCACCGAACTCGACCGGCTCAGGTCCAGTCTGGACGCGGCGGACGCCGACGCCGACCACGACGCCGTCGCGGCCCGCCTCGAAGCACTGCTCGCGGCCTGGACCGCCAGACGCACCGGCGCCGCGGCCGGTGTCGACGAGGCCAGCGACGACGAACTGTTCAGCCTTCTGGACGATGCGCACCGCAGGACCGAGGTCATCCGCTCGGGCGAGTCCCGCCACGCTGAGGAGTAGCGATGTCTGACGAAGAGAAGCTCCGCACCTACCTCAAGCGCGCCACGGCCGACCTGGGAGTGCTCGGCAGGCGCCTCGCCGACCTGGAGGAGGCCGCGCGCGAGCCGATCGCGATCATCGGCATGGGCTGCCGCTACCCGGGCGGAGTGGAGTCCCCGGACGGCCTGTGGCGACTGGTCTCGGACGGTGTCGACGCGATCAGCGAGTTCCCGCCGGACCGCGGCTGGGACGTCGTGCACGACCCCGACCCGGACCGGCCGGGCACGACCTACACCCGGTCGGGCGGCTTCCTCGCCGACGGCGCCGGGTTCGACGCCGGGTTCTTCGGCATCTCGCCGCGCGAGGCGCTGGCGATGGACCCGCAGCAGCGGGTGCTGCTGGAGACCGCCTGGGAGACCTTCGAGGACGCCGGGATCGACCCGACCGCACTCGGCGGCAGCCGCACGGCCGTCTTCACCGGCCTGTGGTCGTCCGGCTACGGCAACCAGCCGCCGCCGGACCTCGAAGGCTTCCTCGCCACCGGCATCGCCACCAGCGCCACGTCCGGGCGGGTGTCGTACCTGCTGGGGCTGGAGGGCGCGGCGGTGTCGGTGGACACGGCGTGCTCGTCGTCGCTGGTGGCGATCCACCTGGCGGCGCAGGCGTTGCGGGCGGGGGAGTGCTCGCTGGCGCTGGCCGGCGGGGTGACGGTGATGGCGACGCCCGCGGGGTTCGTCGAGTTCTCCCGCCAGCGGGGGCTCGCCGTCGACGGTCGGGTGAAGGCGTTCGCCGAGGCGGCCGACGGGACGTCCTGGGGCGAGGGCGCCGGCCTGCTGCTGCTGGAACGCCTGTCCGATGCGCGGCGCAACGGGCACCGGGTGCTGGCGGTGGTGCGGGGTTCGGCGGTAAACCAGGACGGTGCGTCGAACGGGCTCGCGGCGCCGAACGGTCCGTCGCAGGAACGCGTCATCCGGCAGGCGTTGGCCAGCGCCGGACTGTCCCCGTCCGAGGTGGACGCGGCGGAGGCCCACGGCACCGGGACCACCCTCGGCGACCCGATCGAGGCGCAGGCGTTGTTGGCGACGTACGGTCAGGACCGTTCCGAGCCGCTGTGGTTGGGGTCGGTGAAGTCCAACATCGGCCACACCCAGGCGGCGGCGGGCGTCGCCGGTGTGATCAAGATGGTGATGGCGATGCGGCACGGGCAGCTGCCGCGAACCCTGCACGTGGACGCACCGACTTCGCACGTCGACTGGTCGGCGGGCCGGGTCGCCCTCCTGACCGAGGCCCGGCCGTGGCCGGAGACCGGGCGTCCCCGCCGTGCCGGTGTGTCGGCGTTCGGCATCAGCGGTACGAACGCGCACGTGGTGATCGAGGCGGTGGCCGAGGAGCCGGTCGGGGTTTCGGCGGGGTCTGCGGGCGGGGTGGTGCCGTGGGTGCTGTCGGCGAAGTCGGAGCCGGCGCTGCGGGAGCAGGCGCGCCGACTGGGCGCTTTCCTGGCCGAGCAGCCGGGAGTCGGCGCGGTGGCGGTGGGGCGGGCGTTGGCTGGGCGGTCGCGTTTCGAGCACCGTGCGGTGGTGCGCGGTGCGGAGGCGTTGGACGCCTTGGCCGAGGGCCGCACAGCGCCGGGTCTGGTGACCGGGGCCGTCCGTCCGCTGGGCCGGTCGGTATTCGTGTTCCCGGGGCAGGGCGCGCAGTGGGTGGGGATGGGTGCGGAGTTGTACGCCTTGGAGCCGGTGTTCCGTGCGGCGATCGATGCGTGTGCGGCTGCTCTGGAGCCGTTCACGGGCTGGTCGTTGGTGGAGGTGCTGGCCGGTGGTGGTTCGTTGGAGCGGGTGGAGGTGGTGCAGCCTGCGTTGTTCGCGGTGATGGTGGGATTGGCCGAACTGTGGCGCGCGCACGGGGTGGAGCCGGACGCCGTGGTCGGGCATTCGCAGGGGGAGATCGCGGCGGCGTACGTGGCCGGTGCGCTGTCCCTGGAGGACGCGGCCAAGGTGGTGGCGCTGCGCAGCAGGGCGCTCGCGGTGTTGGCGGACCAGGGCGGGATGGTCTCGGTCGGTCTCGGGCACGAGCAGGCCGTCGCGTTCACGGCCCGCTGGGACGGTCGGCTGACGGTGGCGGTGGTCAACGCCCCTGGTTCGGTCGTCGTGTCGGGTGACCTGGACGCGCTGGACGAACTGCTGACGGCCTGTGAGGCCGACGGCATCCGCGCCCGCCGCCTGCCCGTCAACTACGCGGCGCACTCCGCGCAGGTCGAGGCGGTCCGCGAGCAACTCCTCACCGACCTGGCCGACATCACACCCCACCCGGCGACAATTCCCTTCCACTCCACCGTCACCGGCCAGCCGATCGACACCGCCACCCTCGACGCCGCCTACTGGTACCGCAACCTCCGCGAACCCGTACGCTTCGACCTCGCCACCCGGCTGCTGCTCGACCACGGCCACACCGTCTTCGTCGAGGTCAGCCCGCACCCGGTGCTGGTCGCCGCCGTGGAGGAGACCGGCCACCGGCACGGCTCCGACCTCCTGGTCACCGGCACGCTCCGACGCGACCAGGACGACTTCCTCGCCTCGCTCGGCCGCCTGCACGTCCACGGTGTCCCGGTCGACTGGCGGTTCCCGGACACCACCGAGCCCGTCAGCCTGCCGACGTACGCCTTCCAGCGCGAGCCGTACTGGCTGCGGCCCGTCCCGGCGGCGTCGGGCGACCACCCCCTGCTCGGCACGTTCGTGGAGCTGCGCGACGGCGCGGTGCTCAGCGGGCGGATCTCGCTCACCACCCATCCGTGGCTGGCCGACCACGCCGTGCGGGGCGCCGTCCTCCTGCCCGGCACCGCGTTCGCGGAGCTGGCCGCCCACGCGGCCGGTCGGCTCGGCCGGGCGGTCGAGGAACTGGTGCTCGAAACGCCGCTCGTCCTCGACGACGCCCCGGTGCACCTCCAGGTCGTCGTGGGGCCCGAGGACGACGGCCGCCACCCGCTCACGGTGTACTCGCGCGACGGCGACGAGTGGGTGCGGCACGCCACCGGGACCCTGGGCGAGGAGCCGGTGCTGAACGCCTGGGACTGGCCGTCGGCCGGTGAGCCGCTCGACGTCGACGGGCTCTACGACTCGCTGGCGGCACTCGGCTACGAGTACGGGCCGGCGTTCCAGGGCGTCACGGCGGCCCGGCGGGTCGGCGACACCGTCTACGCCGAGGTGGAGCTCCCCGCCGAGGAACCGTTCGCCCTGCACCCCGCGCTGCTCGACGCCGCCCTGCACCCCATGGCGTTCCTCACCGACCGCACCGGTCTGCCGTTCGCGTTCACCGGAGTGGCGGTCCGGCCCGCCGGCCGCGGGCCGCTGCGGGTGCGCCTGTCCGCCACCGGGCCGGACACGTACACCGTGGCCGTGGCCGAGCCGGACGGCACCCCGGTCGCCGTCATCACGTCGCTGACCGTCCGCGACGCCGCCGCCGTGCCGGACAGCCTGTACGCACTCGACTGGGTACCCGTCGAACCGGCCCCGACCGGCGCTGACCTCGCGGACCTGGTCGTCCACGAGGTGCCCGGGGCGGCGCCCGGGGCGGACCCCGTCGAGGCGGCGTACGAGAGCGCGCGGAGCGTGCTCGCCGTGATCCGGGACCACTTGGCGGGCGGGCGGACGCGGCTGGCGGTCGTCACCCGCAACGCCGTCGCCGCCGCGCCCGGTGACGTGGTCGGCCTCCACCACTCGATGGTCCGGGGCCTGGTCCGCAGCGCCGCCGCCGAGCACCCCGACCGGTTCGTGCTGGTCGACGCCGACCCGAGCTGGGACCCCGCGCTGATCGCCGGCACGGACGAGCCGGAACTGGCGGTACGTCAGGGGGCGCTGCGCGTCCCCCGCCTGGTCCGCGTCGGCACGGCCCTGACCCCGCCGCCCGGGGCGTGGCGGCTGGAGGACACGGGCACCGGCAGCATCGACGACCTGGCGCTGGTGCCCCGCCCGGAGCTCATGGAACCGCTGCGGCCCGGGCAGGTCCGGATCGCCGTGCGGGCGGCCGGACTCAACTTCCGGGACGTGCTGATCGCCCTCGGCGTCTACCCCGGCGCGGCCCTGATGGGCGGCGAGGGCGCGGGCGTCGTCCTCGAAACCGGCCCGGACAGCCCGTTCCGGCCCGGCGACCGCGTCATGGGCCTGGTCCCCGGCGCCTTCGGCCCGGTCGCCGTGGCCGACCAGCGGCTGCTGGTGCGGATGCCCCACGACTGGACGTTCGCCAGGGCCGCGTCGGTGCCCGTGGTGTTCCTGACCGCGTGGTACGGCCTGGGCGATCTGGGCCGGACGGCGGCCGGTGACCGGGTGCTGATCCATGCCGGTACGGGCGGTGTCGGCATGGCGGCGATCCAACTGGCCCGGCGGCTCGGGGCCGAGGTGTTCGCCACGGCGAGCCCGGGCAAGTGGCACGTGCTGCGTGGCCTCGGGCTGGACGAGGAGCACATCGCCTCGTCGCGGACCCTGGAGTTCGAGCGGAAGTTCCCCCCGATGGACGTGGTGCTGAACTCGCTGTCCGGTGAGTTCCTGGACGCCTCCCTGCGCCTGCTCGCGCCCGGCGGGCGGTTCGTGGAGATGGGCAAGACCGACATCCGCGACGCGGCCGACCACCCCGACATCGTCTACCGGGCGTTCGACATCGCCGACGCGGGGCCGGACCGGCTCGGCGAGCTCCTGGACGCCGCCCTGCGGGCCTTCGCGGACGGCGGGTTCGCACCGCTGCCGCTGGACGTACGCCACGTCCGGGACGCGGTCGACGTGTTCCGGTTCATGAGCCGGGCCGGTCACGTCGGGAAGATCGTCCTGACTGTTCCGGTGGGTTTCGACGCGGCCGGTACGGTGCTGGTCACCGGCGGTACGGGGACGCTGGGCGGCCTGGTGGCCCGGCACCTGGTGACCGAGTGGGGTGTGCGGCACCTGGTGCTGGTGAGCCGCCGTGGTGGCGGGGCGGCGCTGTGCGCGGAACTGGCGGGGCTGGGCGCGCAGGTGACGGTGGCCGCGTGCGATGCGGCGGACCGGGACGCGCTGGCGGCGGTGCTGGACGCGATCCCGGCCGCGCACCCGCTGACGGCGGTCGTGCACGCGGCGGGCGTGCTCGACGACGGCGTCGTCGAGTCCCTGACCCCCGACCGTCTCGCCGCGGTCTGGGAGCCCAAGGCCCGGGCCGCCTGGCACCTCCACGAGCTCACCCGGGAAAGGGACCTGACGGCGTTCGTCCTCTTCTCCTCCGCGGCCGGCACGCTCGGCAGCCCCGGACAGGCCAACTACGCCGCGGCCAACACCTTCCTCGACGCCCTCGCCGCCCACCGGCGCGCCCAGGGCCTGCCGGCGACCTCGCTCGCCTGGGGCTACTGGGCCGAGCCGAGCGGCATGACCGGGCGGCTGACCGGTGCCGACCAGGACCGGCTGCTGCGGGCCGGGGTCGTGCCGCTGGCCACCGACCACGCCCTGTCGCTGTTCGACGCGGCCCTGGCCGCGGACCGGGCCGCGCTGGTGCCGGTCCGCCTCGACCTGTCCGTGGTGGCGAGCGCCCCCGCGGCCCCGGCGGCCCTCAAGGGCCTCGTCTCCCGCAAGGCGGCCCGGCGCCCGGCGCGGCACGGCGCGATCGCCGACCGCCTGCGGTCACTGCCGGAGGCCGAACGGCTGCGCGCCGCGCTCGACCTGGTCACCGCCCACACCGCCGCCGTGCTCGGTCACCGCGAACCGGGGGCCGTACGGGACGGGCAGCCGTTCAAGGACCTCGGCTTCGACTCCCTGACCTCCGTCGAACTGCGCAACCGGCTCAACAGCGCCACCGGCCTGCGCCTGCCCGCCACCGTCACCTTCGACCACCCCACCCCGCGGCAACTCGCCGAGCACCTGCTGAGCCGGGTCCTCGGTGCGCCCAAGGGCGTTGATCCGGTGGCGTCGGTGGACGCCGGGGTCGATCCGGTGGTGATCGTGGGGATGGGGTGCCGGCTGCCGGGCGGGGTGGGGTCGCCGGAGGAGTTGTGGGGTGTGGTGTCGGGTGGGGTGGATGCGATCGGCGGGTTCCCGTCGGATCGCGGGTGGGACGTCGAGGGGTTGTTCCATCCGGACGCGGATCATCCGGGGACGTCGTACACGCGGTCGGGCGGGTTCCTCGCGGATGCGGCGGGCTTCGACGCGGAGTTCTTCGGGATCTCGCCGCGTGAGGCGTTGGCGATGGACCCGCAGCAGCGGGTGCTGCTGGAGACCGCGTGGGAGACGTTCGAGGACGCGGGCATCGATCCGACGTCGCTGCGGGGCAGCCGGACGGGCGTGTTCACCGGCATCTGGTCCTCCGGCTACGGCGACCGGGCACCCGCCGACGCCGAGGGCTACCTCGGTACGGGCGCCGCGACCAGTGTGACCTCCGGCCGGATCGCCTACCTGCTGGGGCTGGAGGGCGCGGCGGTCTCGCTGGACACCGCCTGCTCGTCCTCGCTGGTGGCGCTCCACCTGGCGGCGCAGGCGCTCCGCTCGGGGGAGTGCTCGCTGGCCCTGGCCGGTGGGGTGACCGTGATGGCGACCCCGCTGGGGTTCACCGAGTTCTCGCGGCAGCGCGGCCTGGCTGCCGACGGCCGGGTGAAGGCGTTCGCCGAGGCGGCGGACGGCACGGCGTGGGGCGAGGGTTCGGGGCTGGTGCTGCTGGAGCGGTTGTCCGACGCCCGCCGCAACGGTCACCGGGTGCTGGCGGTGGTGCGGGGTTCGGCGGTCAACCAGGACGGCACCTCCAACGGCCTCGGCGCGCCGAACGGCCCGTCGCAGGAGCGGGTGATCCTCCAGGCGCTGGCGAACGCCGGACTGTCCCCGGCGGACGTGGACGCGGTGGAGGCGCACGGTACGGGGACGACGCTGGGCGACCCGATCGAGGCGCAGGCGCTGCTGGCGACGTACGGTCAGGGGCGCACCGAGCCGTTGTGGTTGGGGTCGGTGAAGTCCAACATCGGCCACACCCAGGCGGCGGCGGGTGCGGCCGGTGTGATCAAGATGGTGATGGCGATGCGGCACGCCGAACTGCCGCGAACCCTGCACGTCGACGCGCCGACCTCCCACGTCGACTGGGAGTCCGGGAACATCCGGCTGCTCACCGAGGCCCGGCCGTGGCCGGAGACCGGGCGTCCCCGCCGTGCCGGTGTGTCGGCGTTCGGCATCAGCGGTACGAACGCGCACGTGGTGATCGAGGCGGTGGCCGAGGAGCCGGTCGGGGTTTCGGCGGGGTCTGCGGGCGGGGTGGTGCCGTGGGTGCTGTCGGCGAAGTCGGAGCCGGCGTTGCGGGAACAGGCGCGCCGGTTGGGCGCGTTCGTCGCCGCGCACCCCGAGGTGGGTCCGGCGGCGGTCGGGGGCGCGCTGGCTGCCCGGACGGTGTTCGAGCACCGGGCGGTGGTGGTGGGCGGTGCCGGGGCGTTGGAGGCGCTGGCGGAGGGTCGGTCGGTGCCGGGTCTGGTGACCGGCGTGGCTGGTGTGGTGGGTCGGTCGGTGTTCGTGTTCCCGGGGCAGGGTGCGCAGTGGGTGGGGATGGGTGGGGAGTTGTACGCCTCGGAGCCGGTGTTCCGCGCGGCGATCGATGCGTGCGCCATTGCTCTGGAGCCGTTCACGGGCTGGTCGTTGGTGGAGGTGCTGACCGGTGGTGGGTCGTTGGAGCGGGTGGAGGTGGTGCAGCCCGCGCTGTTCG
>NZ_JBIVXY010000035.1:0-12021 GCF_044769485.1 Kitasatospora sp. NPDC090308
CGCCTGGCTCCACACCTACAATCACCACCGCGGACACACCGCACTCGCAGGCCAACCACCCGCCAGCCGCGTTCCCAACCTCACAGGACAGAACACCTAGTCGTGCGCCAGGATGCTCCCCCGGCGCGAGAGCACGAAGTCGCGGAAGGCCGCGGCCGGCGGCGTGAGCGGGCGGGCCGCGAGCCAGGCCAGGCCGATGGCGCGGCGGGTGCGGGGGGCGGTGACCTCCAGTTCGACGACGCCGGGGCGGGGGACCAGCGCGGGCGGCAGCAGGGCGACGCCGAGGCCCGCGGCGACCAGGCCGCGCAGGGTCTCCACCTCCTCGCCCTCGAAGGCGATCCGCGGGGCGAACCCGGCCTCGGCGCAGAAGCCCTCCATGATGTGGCGCAGCCCGTACCCCTCCTCGACCGTCACCCAGGGCTCGTCCGCGACCTCGGCCAGCCGGATCCGGCGGCGGGCCGCGAGGCGGTGGTCGGCCGGGACGGTCAGGAACAGCCGCTGCTCGTCCAGCGGGCGGGCCACCAGGTCGGGGTCGTCCGGGAGCGGGGAGACCAGGCAGAGGTCGAGCTCGCCCGCCCGCAGGCGCTCCAGCATCGCGGCGACGTAGTCCTGCACCAGCTGGAAGCGCACCCGCGGGTGTCCGGCCCGGAAGCCGCGCAGCAGGGCGGGGACGGCGTCCGTCCCCATGGTGTGCAGGAAGCCGAAGGCGACCCGTCCGGCCGCCGGGTCGGCCTCCGCGCGGGCCGCCTCGACGCCGCGCTCGACCTCGGCGAGGGCCCGTTCGACGGCGTCCAGCAGGATCCGGCCGGAGCGGGTGAGCCGGACGGCGCGGCCCTGCCGGGCGAACAGGTCGACGCCGAGGTCGGCCTCCAGCCGGGCGACGGCCCGCGACAGGGTGGGCTGCGGCATGCCGAGCAGCTGGGCGGCCCGGGTGACGTGCTCCAGCCGGGCGACCGCCGCGAACTCCGCCAACTGCGGTGCGAGCAGCGTCACATCGGCGTCGGGGCCGAGTTCGGCGGGACGGACCGGCCCGGAGCTGCTCTGATGCGCCATGGCATGGATCATCGCGCATTGATGCATTGGACGCATCAACCGGCCCGGTCCTAGCGTCGACGCCATGCAGCCCGCCAGTACCGAGGCGTCCGCGCCCGCCCCCACCAGCACCCCCGCCGGCACCCCCACCAGCACCCCCGCCGATCTGCGCCTGCGCCCCGGCAGCCGGGACTTCCGCCGCGCCAACCTCGCCCTGTTCGCGGCGGGCGTGGCCACCTTCGTCCTGCTGTACTCCACCCAGGGCCTGCTGCCGATCCTCTCCGCCGACCTCGGCCTGACCCCCGGCCAGGCCAGCTGGACGGCCTCCGCCTCCACCCTCGGACTCGCCCTCGCCCTGCTCCCGGCCAGCGCGCTGTCCGACCGGTACGGGCGCACCGCGGTGATGACGGCCTCCACCCTGGCCGCCGCGCTGCTCGCGGTGGCCCTGCCGTTCGCCCCGGACCTCACCACGCTGGTGGTGCTGCGCGCCGTCCAGGGCGCGGCGCTGGCCGGGCTGCCCGCCACCGCGATGGCCTATCTCGCGGAGGAGGTGCACCCGGCGGCGCTGGCCTCCGCGATGGGGCTGTACGTGGCGGGCAACTCGATCGGCGGGATGGGCGGCCGGCTGGTCTCCGGCTGGGCCGCGGCCGCCTGGGGCTGGCGCTGGGGGCTGGCCGTCTCGGCCGTCCTGGCGCTGCTCGCGGTGCTGGCCTTCCGCGCGCTGATCCCGCGGGCCCGGCACTTCCGCCGGGCGCCGGTGGACGCCCGGGCGCTGGCCGCGACCGTCGCCGGGCACCTGCGCGACCCGCTGCTGCTGCGGCTGTACGCGCTCGGCATGCTGTTCATGGCCGTCTTCGGCGCGGTCTACAACACGGTCGGGTACCGGCTCACCGCCGCGCCCTTCCACCTCCCGCAGTCGGTGGCCGCCTCGATCTTCGTGGTCTACCTGGTCGGCACCGCGTCCTCCGCCTCGGCCGGCCGCCTGACCGCCCGCTGCGGCCGCCGCGGCACCCTCTACCTGGCGATCTCCACCACCACGGCGGGCCTGCTGCTCTCGCTCGCGGACTCGCTGCCCTGCGCGGTCCTCGGCCTGGTCCTGATCACCGCCGGCTTCTTCGCCGGCCACGCCACCGCCTCCTCCGCCGTCGGCCGCACCGCCACCACCGGCCGCGCCCAGGCCTCCGCGCTCTACCTGATCGCCTACTACCTGGGCAACAGCCTCGGCGGCACCCTGGGCGCCGACGCCTACCACTCCACCGGCTGGTCCGGCACCGCGGCCGTCGCCCTCACCGCGATGGCCTGCGCGGCCGGCGTCACCCTCTACGCCACCCGCCGCGCCCACGCGGCCCGCCGGGCGGGAGCCGTCACTACACTTCGGGCATGAGCATCGACCCCGCCGTGTTCGCCATGCTCCGTGAGATCGCCGACCAGTTGCCGCAGACTCCGGGGATGGGGAAGATCGAGATCGCGGACGGCACGGTCGTGGTGATGATGTCGCCGGTGAAGCGGCACGAACTCGCGGTGATCCGCATCGCTCAGCAGCTCAACGGGCAGCTTCCGCAGACCCACCCCGGTTACATCGCCCACGGTGGCGCCGACTTGGCCGACCCCGCCCACGGGCGCCTCCGCAACCCCGACCTCATGGTCTTCCCGGAGGCGGCGCTGGACGACGAGGCTCCGGCGTTCCTGCCCCACGAGATCCTGCTCGTCGTCGAGATCGTCTCGAAATCCAACTCCGAGACCGGTTATCACGCCAAGGTCGCCGACTACGCCGCCATGGGCATTCCGCTCTACCTCCTGGTCGACCCCCGCCTGGGCACCGGGATCGTCCACTCCGAACCGAACTACACCCGCCGCACCGACTTCGCCTTCGGCGACGTGATCACCGTCGGCCCCTGGACGCTCGACACCGGCGTCCTGCGCACGTACGCCGGGTAGCCGGGCCGGGCCGGTGGACGCGGGGGGTTGCCGGGGGCGGCGGGCGGCGTGACGCTGGAGGCGGTCTGAAGATTCGCGCGCGTCCGGTCGGCCGCGGGTCCGCGTGCCGCGCCGCCGGTCGGCCGCAGGACGCCCGCCCGACAGTGGGATGTGGGTGACCCCCATGATCGATGCCAGAACCCATGCCGCCGCGCTGGCCGAGCACCGGGAGGGCCTGGCCGCCGCGCAGGTCGACCCCGCGCTGCGCCCGGCCCTGGACGAGCTGCTCGCCGAGGTGGCCGACCACCCCGCGGACGCCGCCCTGGGCAGCCTGCTGGACCACCTGCTCCAGCACGCCCAGTCGGACGGCATGGAACTCGACCTGCTTGCCGAGGCCGCCGCGATGTGGACCGAGGGGGTGGACCTCTACACGGAGACCGGCGCGGTGCGCGCCGACATCGAGGCCGCCCTCGCCGACCCGGCGCACCCGGACGCGGCGGCGAAGTACTGCGGGGCCACGGTGCGCCTGCGGAAGCTGGGCGAGCGGGTGCACGGCAAGCACCTGGAGATCCAGGACCTGGGCCGGCGGCTCGCCGAGATGCGGCACGTGCCGGAGCACCCGCGGCAGGGCGACCTCCCGCTGGACGCCTGGGGCTGGGGCGACGTCTTCCTGGCCCGGCGCACCGACGCCTTCGTCCGCGCGGCCTTCGCGGCGGCGGACACCCCCGCCACCCGGGCGACGGCCTTCGGCGTCCTGTCCGGCCACGCGGCGAACGCCGCCGGCTCGGCCTACCTGGGCAAGGTCGTCGGCGGGCCCCGGCGCAGCCACCGGTTCCGGGACCGGATCGCCCGCCACACCGTCGGCTGCTACCTGGCCCAACTGCGGCCGGAGGCCGGGGACTTCCGCCGGCTCGCGGCCACCCTCCGGTACGACGCGTCCCCCGGGGCCCGGCTCCCGGACGAGGCGGCGGCGTTCCTGACCGAGGTGCTCGAACGGACCTACGACCTCGGCGCGACGGCGCCGCCGCCGGACCTCGGGCTCGGGTACCGGCGCCTGGTGCGGCAGTTGGAGCTGCTCGGCACGTTCCGGCAGCCGCCCCGGCCGAAGCTCCCCGCCCCGGTGTTCGTCCGGCGGCTGTGGGCCGACCCGGCGAACCCGCCGGTCCCGGTGGTGACGACCGAGACGGCCACCCCGCCCGCCGTCGCCGACTCCGGGCTCGGCCCGGCCACGTACTCGGGGCCGGCGGTGCCCCCGTACCAGCGCCCGCCGTCCGCGACGGACAGCACCCGGGACAGCGACAACCAGTGCGGCAGCTTCTGGCTGGGCGTGCTGGGGTTCATCGCCTTCGTCGGGACGCTGGGCGGCGTGTGCTGGGAGCAGTGGGGGAACGGCACCTCGTGCACCTTCTGGGACAAGCACGTGTCGGACAACTTCCGGCACGCGTTCGAGACCAGCCTCAGCCCGGAGGAGCAGGCCGCCCTCGCCTCGCAGTACCAGCCGCTCACCTCGGAGGAGTTCGCCCGGGGCGCCGACCTGCCCCAGCTCACCCAGCTGGTGGGCCTGTTGTTCGACTTCCAGGCCCGGCTGTGGGAGGGCCTGCGGAAGGCGGGCGGCTACCTGGCCGGGTGCGGGGTGGCGGCGCCGGACGGGCGGCTGCGCTACCCGCTGTACCGGCAGTTCCTCGCGGTGCCGTCGAGCGGTGACAACATCACCCCGCGCCGCCCCGAGGCCGATCCGGTGGCGGTGTTCTACCGCTACCCGCTGACCCCGCTGGAGGAGCCGTCCGACGGCGGCGGCGGGTTGCCGGTCGGCACCGACCCCGGCTGGCTGCTGCGGGAGTCCACCGCCGCGGTGACCGCGCTGTGGACCGGGATCGCCGAGGGCGCCTCCGGCGAGGCCAACCCGGACCTGGACGCCGACCGGTTCCGCCGCTACGACTGCTGGGCGGCCGGCGGGTCGATCGACGACGACCCGGTGGACGTCCGGGTCCTCGACTACGACGAGACGTGAGGAGGCCGGCCATGCCCGCGCGCAACGACGGCCGCGACCCGGAGGGGACCACCGACGACCGGCCGTACCTGTTCGTCCACAGCTACCCGCCGCCGGTCCTGCCGGCCGGGTCCTTCCCGGTCGACAACGGCGTGCGGCCGGTGCCGCCGGAGGTCTGCTGGTACCTGTGCTCCGGCATCCAGCCGCTCACCGCCTTCCAGCCCGGGGAGGACCTGACCGTGCAGGTGACGGTCGGGAACTGGCAGGGCGGCAACAGCGAGTCGATCGCCTACCTGGGGCTGTGGTGGTCGCCCCCGGTCAGCGGCCCGCTCGTCCCGGACGCCGACAAGTTCCTCGGCCTCACCACCGTGGTGGTGCCGCCGCACGGCGGGCAGGTGGTCTCCGACCCGCTGACCGGGCGCATCCCCGCGGACGCCGGCGACCACGTCTGCCTGCTGGCCCAGGTCCGGCACCCGCTCGACCCGCCGGGCACGAACGTGGCCGACCCGGTCAACGACCGGCACTGGGCGCAGCACAACCTCGTCGTGCTGCCGTCCGGCGGTGCCGGGACCCTCCCGTTCCTGGCGTCCAACCCGCTGGCGGAGGAGGCCGAGTACCTGATCAGCGTGGGTCCCGTCCCGCCGCTGCGGTGGCCGGGCTTCCGGCTGGACGGGGGCCCGGAGCCGGTGGGGGCCGAGGCCGGGCCGATCGTGCTCACCGGCCCGGACGGGCAGGAACTGGCGCGCGACGAGGGCGAGTTGTCCTGCGCCCTCGTCCTGGACGGCGGGGAGCGGCGGCGGCTGGAGGTCACGGTCGAGCCGGCCGGGGCGGTGGCGGCCGGGACGTTCGCGCCGTTCGAGGTCGTCCAGTACCGGATCGGCGCGGAGGTCCCGGCCGGCGGGATCGGCCTCGCGTTCACCGGCGGCTGAGCGGCCGGTGAACGCGGGTCCGGTCCCGCCGGCCCCGGCCGCGGCGGTCAGCCGATCCGGTCCAGGACGATCGGGGCCGGGGTGAACGCGGTGCCGGCCGGGGCGACGGTGACGGCGTCGGCCAGGGCCTCTAGGGCGTAGGGGAAGCGCTCGGGGGTGTCGGTGTGCAGGGTGAGCAGGGGCTGTCCGGCGGTGACGGGGTCGCCGGGCTTGGCGTGGAGTTCGACGCCGGCGCCGGCCTGGACCGGGTCCTCCTTGCGGGCGCGGCCGGCGCCGAGGCGCCAGGCGGCGACGCCGACGGCGTAGGCGTCGAGGGCGGTGAGGACGCCGGTGGCGGGGGCGGGGACGACGTGGGTCTCGCGGGCCACCGGGAGGGCGGCGTCGGGGTCGCCGCCCTGGGCGGTGATCATGCGGCGCCAGTGGTCCATGGCGGAGCCGTCGCGCAGGGCGTCGGCCGGGTCCTTGCCGTGGACGCCGGCGGCGGCGAGCATCTCGCGGGCCAGGGCGAGGGTGAGTTCGACGACGTCGGCGGGGCCGCCGCCGGCCAGCACCTCGACGGACTCGCGGACTTCGAGCGCGTTGCCCGCGGTGAGGCCGAGCGGGGTGGACATGTCGGTGAGCAGGGCGACGGTGGCGACGCCGGCCGAGCGGCCGAGGCCGACCATGGTGCGGGCGAGCTCGCGGGCGTCGTCGAGGTTCTTCATGAACGCGCCGGAGCCGACCTTGACGTCCAGGACGAGGGCGCCGGTGCCTTCGGCGATCTTCTTGGACATGATCGAGGAGGCGATCAGCGGGATCGCCTCGACGGTGCCGGTGACGTCGCGCAGGGCGTAGAGCTTCTTGTCGGCGGGGGCCAGCCCGTCGCCGGCGGCGCAGATCACGGCGCCGCAGCCGCGCAGCACGTCGAGCATCTCCTCGTTGGAGAGCAGGGCCCGCCAGCCGGGGACGGACTCCAGCTTGTCGAGGGTGCCGCCGGTGTGGCCGAGGCCGCGACCGGAGAGCTGCGGGACGGCGGCGCCGCAGGCGGCGACCAGCGGGGCGAGCGGGAGGGTGATCTTGTCGCCGACGCCGCCGGTGGAGTGCTTGTCGGCGGTGGGGACGCCGAGCGAGGAGAAGTCCATCCGCTCGCCGGAGCGGATCATCGCGTCGGTCCAGCGGCTGATCTCGCGGGCCGTCATGCCGTTCAGCAGGATGGCCATGGCCAGGGCGGACATCTGCTCGTCGGCGACCTCGCCGCGGGTGTAGGCGTCGATGACCCAGTCGATCTGGGGGTCGGTCAGCTCGCCCCGGTCGCGCTTGGCCCGGATGACGGAGATGGCGTCCATGCAGGTGCTCCAGAAGATCCAGAAGAGGTGAAATGCGAAGAGTGCCGCGGGATGTCCTCCCGCGACACTCTACGCGCGTAACAAGGCGGGCGGCTACAGCCGCTCCGGTCCGAACGCGTCCGGCAGCACCTCGCTCATCGGGCGGATGCCGGAGGGCAGTTCGACCAGCAGTTCGGGCCCGCCGTGCTCGTACAGCAGCTGGCGGCAGCGCCCGCACGGCATCAGCAGCTCGCCGCCGCCGTCCACGCAGGTGAAGGCCACCAGCCGGCCGCCGCCGGAGGCGTGCAGCGCGGAGACCAGCCCGCACTCGGCGCACAGGCCGAGTCCGTACGAGGCGTTCTCCACGTTGCAGCCGACCACCGTGCGGCCGTCCTCGACCAGGGCCGCGGCCCCGACCGGGTACTTGCTGTAGGGCGCGTACGCGTGCCGCATCGCCGCCCGGGCGGCCTCGCGCAGCGCCGCCCAGTCGACCTCCGGTGCCGCCGTCACTTGGCCTGCCCCTTGCGGTAGACCAGGCCGTCCGCCTTGGGCATCCGCAGCCGCTGCGAGGCCAGCGCGAGCACCACCAGGGTGATCACGTACGGGGTGGCCACGATCAGCGGGCGCTGCACCTCGTCGGTGCAGGCGTACCACGCGGCGACGCCGCCCGCGACGACGATGCTGATCGCACCGGCGGTGAACTTGCGGCGGTAGAACTGCCAGAGCGCGAGCAGCGCCATCGCGACGGCGACCACCAGCAGCAGCACGTGCACCGAGTCGGCGTCGCGCAGCTGGAGGCTGTCGGTGAAGCCGAACAGGCCCGCGCCGGCGGCCAGGCCGCCCGGCATCCAGTTGCCGAAGATCATCGCGGCCAGGCCGATGAAGCCGCGGCCCTGGGTCTGCCCGTCCCGGTAGAAGTGCGCGGCGACCAGCGAGAGGTACGCGCCGCCGAGGCCCGCGAAGGCGCCGGAGGCGGTCACCGCGAGGTACTTGTACTTGTAGACGTTGACGCCCAGCGACTCGGCGGCGGACGGGTTCTCGCCGCAGGAGCGCAGCCGCAGGCCGAACACGGTGCGCCAGAGCAGGAAGTAGCTGGCGACCAGGAACACGGCGGCGATCAGGGTGACCACCGACAGCTCGGTGACCAGGCCGCGGACGATGCCGGCCACGTCGGAGACCAGGAACCAGTGGTGCTTCTCGACGCCGTCCAGCCAGCCGGACAGGCCGGGGAAGGTGAAGGTGGGCAGCGAGTCGGAGGGCGGCGACTGGTTGGCGCCGGCGCCGTCGGCCACGTAGTCCTTGTAGTAGATCCGGTTGACGTAGGCGCAGATGCCGGGGATCAGCAGGTTGATGCCGACGCCGGAGACGATGTGGTCGACGCCGAAGGTGACGGTGACCAGCGCGTGCAGCAGGCCGCCGAGCGCGCCGCCCGCCATGCCGGCCAGCAGGCCGACCCACGGGTTGACCAGGAAGCCGCCCCAGGCTCCGCAGAAGGTGCCGGCCACCATCATGCCCTCGAGGCCGATGTTGACCACGCCCGCGCGCTCCGACCAGAGGCCGCCGAGACCGGCCATCGCGATCGGCACGGCCGAGGAGAGCGCGGCGGCGATCTGGCCGGAGGAGGTCAGGCCGTGGTTGCCGGTGGCCGCGCCGACCGCGGCGAACAGCACCAGGGCGAGCGCGATCAGCAGCAGCACCACCGGCCAGGTGAGCTTGGTCCGCTTCGCGGACGCGACCGGCGTCTTGGGCTTGCCGGCGACTGCGGTGCTCATGCCGCGACCTCCTTCTGGGCGGCCGCGGCAGCCTGCGCGGCGAGCTCGGCGCCGACCTTCTGCTGCTGGCGCTTGAGGCCGTAGCGGCGCACCAGCTCGTAGGCCACGACGACACAGATGACGATGGTGCCCTGGATCACCGGGATGATCTCGGACGGGTAGTCGCCCCGGGTGGGCAGCTGGGCGCCGGAGGCGTCCAGGAAGGCGAACAGCAGCGCGGAGAACGCGATGCCGATCGGGGTGTTGCGGCCGAGCAGCGCCACCGAGATGCCGATGAAGCCGAGGCCGGTCTGCACGTTCTGCCCGAAGTACGGGGTGTTCTGCATGAGTTCGGGCAGGCCGACCAGGCCGGCCAGCGCGCCGGAGACCACGATCGAGGTGATCACCATGCGCTTGACGTTGACGCCGGAGGCGCTCGCGGCGGTCTCCGAGCGGCCGGTGGCGCGCAGGTCGAAGCCGAACCGGGTGCGGTTCAGGGTGAACTGGAAGACCACGCCGACCAGCACCGCGATCACGAGGAAGCCCCACAGGGTGCCGCCCTGGGTCTCGATCGAGAAGAAGTGGCTGGACTCGGAGATCTTGCCGGTCTGGATCGAGTTGGTGGTGCCGCTGGTCTTCGGCGCGAAGATGCCGGGCACCAGCAGCACGCCGATCACGGCGGTGGCGATGGCGTTCAGCATGATGGTCGAGATGACCTCGCTGACGCCCCGGTAGACCTTCAGCAGACCGGCGATCGACGCCCACAGGCCGCCGACGCACATCGCGACGAGCAGCAGCAGCGGGATCTGCAGGAAGGCCGGCAGGTCGACCTGGCTGCCGACGAACGCGGCGAACATCATGGCCAGCTTGTACTGGCCCTCGATGCCGATGTTGAACAGGTTCATCCGGAACCCGAACGCGGCGGCGGCCGCGGCCAGGTAGTACACGGTGGCCTTGTTCAGGACGGCGACCTGCCCGTCGGACGCGGTGCCGTAGTTCCACATGATGGAGAAGGCGTCGAACGGGTCGCGGCCGGAGACCGCCAGCAGGGCGCCGGCGATGATCAGCGACAGCAGCACCGCCAGCACGGGGGCGGCCAGGGCGAGCCCGATCCGCTCCAGGTCGACGCGCTCGCGCAGCGACCGCTTGGCCGCGGGTGCGGCCGGGGGGTTGGGACTGGTCATGTGGCTACTCCCCCGCCTGCTCGTCGTCGGCGGTGTCGGTGGACGGGGTGTCGGTGGGCGCGGCGGCGTCGGCGCCCGGGGCGGACTCGATGTGGCCGCTGGCGGCGCCGGTCATCGCGCTGCCCAGGTCCTCGGCGGTGACGGTGGCCGGGTCGGCGTCGGCGACCAGGCGGCCGCGGTAGATCACCCGGATGGTGTCGGACAGGCCGATCAGCTCGTCCAGGTCGGCGGAGATCAGCAGCACCGCCAGGCCGTCGCGCTGGGCGGTGCGGATCTGCTCCCAGATCTGGGCCTGCGCGCCGACGTCCACGCCGCGGGTCGGGTGGGCGGCGATCAGCAGCTTCGGGGAGTGGCTCATCTCCCGGCCGATGATCAGCTTCTGCTGGTTGCCGCCGGACAGCGAGGCCGCGGTGACCTCGATGCCGGGGGTGCGGACGTCGTACTCCTCGACGATCCGCTGGGTGTCGGCCCGGGCGCCGGCCGGGTCGAGCAGCACGCCCTTGGAGTTGGGCCGCTCGGTGACGTGGCCGAGGATGCGGTTCTCCCACAGCGGGGCTTCCAGCAGCAGGCCGTGCCGGTGCCGGTCCTCGGGGATGTAGCCGATGCCGGCCTCGCGGCGGGCCCGGGTCAGGGTGCCGGTCAGGTCGGCGCCGTCCAGCGTGACGGTGCCGGCGTCCAGCGGCAGCATGCCCATGACGGCCTCGACCAGTTCGGCCTGGCCGTTGCCCTCGACGCCGGCGATGCCGAGGATCTCGCCCTTGCGGATGCGCAGCGACACGTCGTCCAGGACGACGCGCTCGACGCCCTCGGCGTCCGGCTTGGCGATCCGCAGGCCCTCGACCCGGAGCATCTCGGTGTCGGTGACGGTGGACTCGCGGCTCTCCGGGGAGGGCAGTTCGGCGCCGACCATCAGCTCGGCGAGCTGGCGGGCGGTCACCCGGCGCGGGTCGGCGTCGCCGACGGTGGTGCCGCGGCGGATCACGCTGATCGCGTCGGCCACCGAGAGCACCTCGTGCAGCTTGTGCGAGATGAAGATGACGGTGACGCCCTCGGCCTTGAGCTCGCGCAGGTTGTCGAAGAGCGCGTCGACCTCCTGCGGCACGAGCACCGCGGTCGGCTCGTCCAGGATCAGGATCCGGGCGCCGCGGTAGAGCACCTTGAGGATCTCCACCCGCTGCCGGTCGGCCACGCCCAGGTCCTCGACCAGCGCGTCCGGCCGGACGCCCAGGCCGTACTGGTCGGACAGCTCGCGGATGCGGGCCCTGGCCTTGGCGCCGATGCCGTACAGGCTCTCGCCGCCCAGGACGATGTTCTCCCAGACGGTGAAGTTGTCGGCCAGCATGAAGTGCTGGTGGACCATCCCGATGCCGCGCGCGATGGCGTCCGCGGGGGTGGCGAACTCCACCTGCTCGCCGTCGATGGCGATGGTGCCCTCGTCCGGCTTCTGCATCCCGTAGAGGATCTTCATCAGGGTGGACTTGCCCGCGCCGTTCTCGCCCATCAGCGCGTGGACGGTGCCCCGCCGCACGGTGATGTCGATGTCGTGGTTGGCCACCACACCGGGGAAGCGCTTGGTGATGCCGCGCAGTTCGACGGCAGGTGTCGCCGTTCCCGCGCGGGGGGTGCCGTCCGTCGGGACGGAGTCGGAGGGGGTGATGGCGATCTCCTGCTGGTCGTCGGGCGCTTCGTCGCGCTGAGGGCTCAGTGGGGAAACCCGGGGGGAGCCGTGCCGCGGGGCCGGGGGGGGCGGTGCGGCGGTGTGCCGTGGGTGGAACCGGCAGGGGCCCGGGCGGGCGCGCCCGGGCGCGCCCCCCCCGGCCCCAGCCGTGCGATCGGGTCGGGCCGGGGGTGGGCCGGGCCCGGCGTTAGGGGCGGGCGGGACCGGGGGGTGGCCGCGGGTGGTCTGCTGGGTGG
>NZ_JBIVXY010000036.1:0-9888 GCF_044769485.1 Kitasatospora sp. NPDC090308
CCGATGGTACTGCAGGGGGGACCCTGTGGGAGAGTAGGACGCCGCCGAACAATCTTTGTGGGAAAGCCCCCTGACGGGATGTCAGGGGGCTTTCTCGCGTTCCGGGGCGGGAGCGGGACGATGGTGTCCGGTTCGACCGGTGCGCCCGGGAGCTGCGAGCCCCCGTTCGGTGACGGTCGGTGGATGGGGGACAATCCTCTGGCTCGGCTTCTTGCCGGCTCGGCTCCTCGGAAAGGACATGGCGTGCTTCTCGGTCTTCGGACGGTCATTCATCCCGCGCAGGACCTCGGTGCGGCGAAGGCGTGGTGGAGTTCGGTGCTGGGGGTGGAGCCCTACTTCGACGAGCCGTTCTACGTGGGGTTCAACGTCGGGGGGTACGAGTTGGGGCTCGACCCGAACGCGGATCCGGCGGTGGGGCCGGTGTCGTACTGGGGGGTGCGGGACGTCGAGGTGGCGGTGGGGCGGTTCGTGGCGGCGGGGGCGACGGTGCGGGAGCAGGTGCAGGAGGTGGGGGGCGGTATCCGGGTCGGGACGGTGGTCGAGCCGTCGGGGACGGTGGTCGGGCTGATCGAGAACCCGCACTTCGTGTTGGCGGAGGGGGAGCCGGCGGGCGCGGAGGAGGGGCCGGGTCGCTGAGGGTGTGGGTGGGCGGGGCCCCGGCCGTGGTGGTCGGGGCCCCGCCGTGTGGTGGGTGGGGTTCAGCGGGTGGCGTGGTGGTCGTTGGCGACCAGGGTGCGGGCGAGGCGGGCGGCCGCGGTGGTGACGGCGGGCCAGGCGGGGGAGAGCAGGTGGTCGGTGGGGCGGGGGTCGGGCGGGAGGGTGGCGAGGAGGGCGCGGAGGGCGGTGCCGAGGTCGGCGGTGAGGGCGGCCTCTTCGCCGGTGCGCAGGGTGTGGCCGATCCAGGGGAGCGGGTCGTCGGCGTCGCAGGTCTCGGTGAACAGGGTGGTGAGGAGCGGCGCGGGGTCGAAGGCGTCGTCCTGGAGGCCGGGGGCGGCCAGGGTGAGGACCGCGGCCACCAGCTGGTGGCGCAGCGCGGGGAGGACGGGGCCGCGGTCGGTCACCGGGGGAGCGTACCGGCCGGGGGCGGGCGGTCAGGCGTAGGGGGCGAGTTGGGGGTCGACGGGGGCGTCGGTGAGGCGGTTGGCGAAGGTGGAGAGGGTGTAGGCGCCGATGCCGAGGACGATTTCGAGGGCGTTGCGCGGGGTGAAGCCGTGGGCGAGGAAGGCGGCGAGGTCGGGTTCGGGGACGGCGCCGGTGTGGTCGAGGACGCGGTGGACGAAGAGCCGGACGGCCTCCAGCCGGGCGTCGGGCAGGGGCTGTTGGGCGCGCAGGGCGGCGATCAGTTCGGGGTCGGTGTCGAGTCGGGTGAGGGCGGCGGTGTGCATGGCGACGCAGAGGTGGCAGCCGTTGCGGGTGGCGATGGTGAGGACGACGGTTTCGCGGACCGCCGGGTCGAGTTCGGTGGCGTCGAAGAGGGCGGTCAACTTGAGGAAGCCGTCCAGGAGTTGCGGCGCGTGGGCGAGGCGGGCCGCGGCGGCGGGCAGGTAGCCGAGGTGGCGGGTGACCTGGTCGAGTCGGCTGCGGGCGGCCGGCGGGGCGGTGTCGGGGGTGAGGGTGGGGAAGTAGGCCCCGGTGGTGGGGGTGGAAGGGGTGGGGGTGGTGGTGGACATGGGTGGGCCTTTCGGGGTGCGGGCGCGGAGGCGTGCCGGGGTGGCCGGAGGGCGGGCCCCGGCTGCGCGTCCTAGAATGGACAATGTGGTTGACCAAAACGTAAACCAGGTTGTCGATTCGCGCAACGGGAATCCCCCGGACCGGGCCCGCGACGGCTTCGAGCTGCCGCTGCTGCTGTTCGCCGGATTCCGCACGATCATCGACGAGTTGCACGAACGGCTGGCCCGCGAGGGGCACCCGGACGCGCGGCCCGCGTACGGCTTCGCCATGCAGGCGATCGGGATCGACGGGGCCACCGCGAGCGAGGTCGGCCGCCGGCTGGGGGTGTCCAAGCAGGCCGCCGGGAAGACCGTCGACCGGCTGGAGGCGCTCGGGTACGCGGAGCGGGTGGACGATCCGCGGGACGCGCGGCGCAAGGTCGTCCGGCTGACGCCGTACGGGCTGGACATGCTGGCCAGGTCGGCGGCGGGGTTCGAGGAGATCCGGGGGCGCTGGGCGGGCGCGCTCGGGGAGCAGCGCCTGCGTGAACTGGAGGACGGCATCGCGCGGTTGACCGGCCCGTCCGGGTTCCGGCTGGACGCGGCGGGCTGGTTCGGCGGCTGAGCGCGCCGCCGGGGTGGGCGGATTCGCGTCCCGGGGAGCGCGGGGGCGGTCGGTGCGGTGTCGTCGGCGCGGTGTCGACCGGCCGTACGTGGGAGAACGCGATCCGGTGATATCCCGGCGGCCGTGCCGGGTGGCACCATGAGACGGTCGTCGCACGGTGACGGCACGGGACAAGTGATCCAGGGGGAACGGATGCTCGCCGAATCGTTGGTCGCGCTCGCCGGTGCGGGCGGGACGGCTCTGGTGGGGGCGATGGCCACCGACGCCTGGCAGGGCGTCAGGACCGGTGCGGCCAGGCTGTTCGGGCGGGGCGAGGCGGGGCGGCAGGGCGCGATCGAGGCCCGGTTGGAGCACGACGCCGAGCTGGTGGCGCGGGCCCCGGAGCCCGGGCGGGTGCGCCAGGGGCTCGCGCCGGGCTGGCAGATCGAGCTGGAGGCGCTGCTGACCGAGCACCCCGAACTGGCCGAGGAGCTGCGGGAGTTCGTGGAGCGCACGGTGGCCGCCCTGCCCCGGGCCGAGCAGCACTGGACCCTGAACGTGACCGCCCGGGACCACGGCCGGGCCTACGGGGCGCTCGGCGGGAACGTGGTGGTGCACGAGGCGGCGCAGCCCGACCCGCCCCGGGGGCCCGCCCCGGATCGGCGCGGGGAGGCGGCCGAGGGACCGCGGTGAAGCCGCCGGGTCCGTCCGACGACGGGAGCGGGCTGCGGGAGCGGGACGAGCGCGGCGGCCGGGACGAGCCCGGCGGCCGGTCCGACCGGGGCGGGTGGCCGGGGCGGATGGAGCAGCGGGTCGTCGCGGAGGCCGGGTTCGCCTACGGCGCGATCGGCGCGGACATCCACGTGTTCGGGGACGGCACGCCCGTCTACGTGCTGGAGAACTGGCGTCCCGGGGAGGCCGTCGAGGACGCCTGGCTGGGCGAGTTGCCGAGCCGGATGCTCAACGCCCGCTGGGAGGTGGTCGGGTTCACCGGCCGGGCGGCGGAACTGGCCGCGCTCCGCGCCTGGTGCGGGAGCGGCCCCCGGCTGGCCGTCCGCTGGCTGCACGGGCCGGGCGGGCAGGGCAAGACCCGGCTGGCCGCCCGGCTGGCCCGGGAGCTGGCCGCGGAGGGGTGGAAGGTCGTCACCGCCACCGAGGGGCCGGGTTCGGTGGTCCCGCCGCCGGGCAGCCAGGACCTGCGCCCGGACGGTGCGCCGGGCCTGCTGCTGCTCGTCGACTACGCCGACCGCTGGCCGCTCTCCCACCTGACCTGGCTGCTCAGCAACGCCCTGCTGCACGACCCCGCCGTCCCGGCGCGGGTGCTGATGATCGCCCGGGACACCGGCCCCTGGCCCGCCGTCCGGGCCGTCCTGGCCGACCACCGGGCCGGCACCTCCGCACAGGAGCTGGCCGCCCTCGGCGACGGCGACGACCCGGAGGGCCACCGGGCGCGGATGTTCACCGCGGCCCGGGACGGCTTCGCCGCGCGGTACGGGGCGCCGGTCCCCGGCTGGATGTCCCCGCCGCCGTGGCTGGACGGGCCGGAGTTCGGGCTGACCCTGGCCGTCCACATGGCGGCCCTGGTCTCCGTCGACGCCCACCTGGCCGGGCGGCGGACGCCGACGGACCCGGCCGGGCTGACCGTCTACCTGCTGGACCGCGAGCACCTGCACTGGGCGCGCCGGCACGGCGACGGCACCCACCGGCTCGACGGCGGCCGCACCGACCGACTCGGCGGCGGTACCCACCGGCACGGCGACGGCACCGACCGGCACGGCGACGGTGACGGCACCGACCGGCTCGGCGGCGACGGCACCCACCGGCTCGACGGCGACGGCACCGACCGGCTCGGCGGCGACGGCTCCCGCGAACCGCCGTGGGTCACCCCGCCGGAGGTGATGCACCGGGTGGTGTTCACGGCCGCGCTCACCGGCCCGCTGGCACCGCCGGCCGGTGCGCGGGCGCTCGGCCGGCTGGACCTCGCGCTGCCGGTGGAGCGCCTGCTGGCCGACCACGCGAGCTGCTAC
Source organism: Kitasatospora sp. NPDC090308 (assembly GCF_044769485.1). Taxonomy (NCBI): domain Bacteria; kingdom Bacillati; phylum Actinomycetota; class Actinomycetes; order Kitasatosporales; family Streptomycetaceae; genus Kitasatospora; species Kitasatospora sp. NPDC090308. The sequence continues at coordinate 4,281 of NZ_JBIVXY010000036.1, forward strand.
CCGCCCGCCGACCCGGCCCGGGCCACCGTCCTCGAACCGCTCCAACCCGACCGCCTCGCGGAGGACTTCGCCGCCCTGACCCTGCCGGGCCACCCGGCGGACTACCCGGCCCGGCCCTGGGCGCCGGGCACCGTCCGGGCGCTCGCCGGCGGCCGGCCGCACCCCGGCTGGACCCGGCGCACCGTCCTGCTGCTGGCCGCCGCCGCCGACCGCTGGCCGCACGTGGCCGAGGAGCACCTCTTCCCGCTGCTGCGCGGGCGGCCCGACCTCGCCGTCGCGGCGGGCAGCCCCGCGCTGAGCGCCCTGGCTGCGCTGCCCGCCGCCCCGCTGGACCTGCTGGAGGCCGTCGAGTCCCACCTGCCCGCGCACGACCACAGCGACCTGGCGCCGGGCGCGGCCGACCTGGCCTGCGTGCTGGCCCGGCGGCGGCTGGCCCGGACCGGCGACCCCGCGCAGCGGGCGGCGATCCACGCCCGGCTCGCCAACGCCCTCGCTGCGGCCGGCCGGTACCGGGAGAACCTGGACGCCCTGGTCGAGGCGGTCGAGCTCTACCGGCCGCTGGCGCAGGCCGACCCGCGGACGTTCGAGCGGCCGCTGGCCTTCGTGCTGTCCAACCTCGCCAACCGGCTGGGCCGCTACGGCGAGCGGCGCACCTCGCTGTCCTTCGCCCGGGAGGCCGTCGACATCGGGCGGCGGATCGGCCTGATGGGCCCGGCCGCCACCGGGACGGGCGGCGGCGCGCTGCTGGTCAACCTGGCCAGCCGGCTGCGCCTGGCCGGGCGGACGGCGGAGGCGCTGGAGGCCGAGCACGAGGCGTTCGGGATCTTCTGGGCGATGTCCTGGATCAAGGCGTCCGAGGCGGAGGGGCGGGCCCACCTGCCCGCCTGCCTGGTCAACCTCGCGATGCTGCTGCCGCCCGGCTACCTCGGCGGCCGGGCCGCGCTGGCGGCGCTCGAACAGGCGGTGGTCCTGGAGCGCGGACTCGCGGCGGGCGACCCGGCCCGGCACGAGGCCGCGCTCGGCTACGCCCTGACCCTCCTGGCCGGACGGCTGGTCAGCCACTACGGGACCGCCGAGGCGATCGCCGGGGCCGCGCCCGACCGCCCCGGCCTGCACCGGCCCGTCGCCGCGGACTGGCGGCAGCGCGCGGTGGACCTCGCCCGGGAGGCGGTGGACCTCGACCGGCGCCTGGTGCCGGGCAACCCCGCCGTCATGGAGCCCCAACTGGCCGACGCGCTCAAGGTCCTGCACCTCGCCCTGGCCGCCGCCGGGCGGACGGCGGAGGCCGGTGCCGCCCTCGCGGAGAGCACCGAGCTGCGGGCGCGCCGCGCGGACCCCGACTCCGACCCCGGCTCCGACGGCGGGCCCGATCCCGGCTCCGACGACGATCCCGGCTCCGACCACGATCCCGGCTCCGACCACGAGGACCCGCCGTCGGAGCCGGCCGACCACCACCGGGAGGCCGTGGCGGCCGGGCGGGCCGGGGTCACCCTCCACGCGTACCTCGTCAGCGTCGACCCGCAGGCCCACCGGCCGGGGCTGGCCGAGGCCCTGGAGCACGTCGTCGCCGTCGCGCCGTACGACCGCACGGGCCTGCCCGACCGGGAGGCGCTCGTCCCGCTGTGGCAGGACCTGGTGGACGCCGACCCGTCGGCGTACGGGCCCGGCCTGCTGCGGGCGTTCGGCGTGATCCGCTCCCTCCAGCTCGGTGCCGGGCTGGCCGGGGAGGCCGAGCGGACCGCCGCCGAGCAGGAGCGGCTGGCGGACCGGATCGCCGCCGCCGGGCAGGAGCACCGGCGCCGCCGCCTGGCCCCGCGGATCCCCTGGGGGACGGCCGGGGAGATCGACGGCGAGGCGCGGCGGCTCACCGCGGCCGGGGACGACGCCGGGCTGTGGGCGCTCGCGCTGTCCGTCCCGGTCGCGGACGGCGTCCGGCTCGCCCGGGAGCTCGCCGGGCGGTGGCAGCCGCCGGAGGGCGCCGCGCGGGCCCTGGCCGGACGCCTCGCGGCGGCCGACCCGTCGGTGCTCGCGCGCCCGGCCCGTCGGGGCCCGGAGCCGCCGCACCGGGCGCTGCCGGTCCTCGGCGGCAACGCGGACGGCGTCGGCTTCGCCCACGGCCGGCCCGCGCTCGCGCTCAACGGCATGCAGGCGGACGGAAGTTGGGCGATCCGCGGGCTCGACCCGGGCAGCGGCCGGTCGAAGGTGCTGCACCGCGGCGACGGCCCGTACCCGTGGGAGTCGGCCGCCTGCCTCGGCCCGCGCCGGGCCGTCGCCGTCCTGGAGCTGCCGGAGCCGCCGCACCAGCGGCTCGTCCTGTTCGACGGCGGCTCCGCGCGGCAGCTCGCCGAGGGCGACGCCCTGCGCGGCGCCCGGGTGGCGGCCACCGCGGACGGCTACGTGGTGGGCCTGGCGCCGATGCGCGCCGTCCTGGTCGGGACGGGCGGCGACTTCCCGGTCCCCGTCGACCTGGGCGGTACGGGGCTGCGGCGCTGCGACCGGCTGGCCGTCGACGCGACGGGCACCCGGATCGCGCTCGCCGACGGCTCCCGGACGGTGCTCGTCGGGCTGCCCGAGGGGCGGCCGATCGCCGCGGCCGAGACCGCGGGCGCGGCGGAGGCCGTCTTCCTCGGCCCGGACCTGCTGGTCACCGCCGGGGCGGGCGGCGGCCTGCGCCGGTGGGAGCGGCGCGGCGGGGGCCTGCGGCCGGCGGGCGCGGTGGACACCCCGGTCCTGCACCCGCTGTTCGCCGTCCCGGCCTGGCGGGTGGTGGGCGGCTGGGCGCTCGGCCGGCCGCACTTCCACGACTCCGAGACGCTGGAGCCCGTCCCCGAGCCGCCGGCGACCGCCCCCTTCCAGGACTTCACCACGGCGTGGAGGGCGTCCGCCGACGGCAGGTACGTCGTCCACGGCGGCCGGCCCCCGGCGTCCGAGCGGAGCCGGGAGGCCCGCACGCTGCTGTACGACCTGCACCACCCGCTGGCCTGGCTCGCCCGGCCCGCCGCCGCCGTCGGGCCCGACGACCTGCCGGTGCTGGCGGCGCTCGCCGGTCGGGCCGAGCGCAGGCTCCGGCCGCTGCTGGGGCTGCTGCACGACCTGGCCGCCCACCGCCTGGCGGGGAGCTGATCCCCGGGCGGCCCCGGGCGGCCCAGGGCGGACGCGGGTGCGGCGGCTGGTCGAGGGGGCGTCAGCGGGCGGCGCGGCGCTGGGCCTCCGCCTCGTCCTCGGCCTCGGCCTGCTCCAGGGTCGGCGCGGTCCCGCCCAGGTGGGCGGGCAGCCACCAGGAGTCCTCCGGCCCGGTCGGCTGCGCGGGGTAGTCGCGCTGGGCGCGGTCCAGCATCTCGGTCATCGCGGCGCGCAGGCGGCGGGTCACCATGACGGGCTTGTCGGTGGGGGCCAGATGGATCGGCTCGCCGATCATGATGGTCACCGGGACGTGGCGCTTGGTGAGCGTCTTGGGGCGGCCCTTGGTCCACAGCTGCTGGGTGCCCCACAGGATCACCGGCAGCAGCGGCGTGCCGGAGTCGGCCGCCATCCGGGCCGCGCCGGTCTTGAACTTCTTCAGGGTGAACGAGCGGCTGATCGTCGCCTCCGGGAAGACCCCGACCACCTCGCCCTCGCGCAGCGCCTTCACCGCGGCCTCGTAGGCGGGCTGGCCGTCGGCGCGGTCCACCGGGATGTGCTTCATGCCGCGCATCAGCGGGCCGGAGACCTTGTGCCGGAACACGTCGTCCTTGGCCATGAAGCGGGTCTTGCGGCGGCCCACCCGGTACGCGCCGAAGCCGGCGAAGATGAAGTCCAGGTAGCTGATGTGGTTGCTGACCAGGACGGCGCCGCCGGTGGCGGGGACGTGCTCGGCGCCGACGATGGAGATCCGCAGGTCCAGCGCCTTGAAGGCGGTCAGCGCGGCGCGGATCACCGGCGGGTACACGAACTCAGCCACGGTCAGCCCTACTTCCCACGGGCCATCTGCCCGGTCCGGTGGACCCGGGGGCGCGGGGGCCGCGCCGAGAGGTCGCGGCACGCCGCGGCTGCCACGGGTGTTACTCCCCGATGATCCCCCGAACGGGCACGGTCTGTCACGCCCGACCCCGGCCCGGGCCGGTCGGCGGCCCGGTCGGAGGGGCGTCGGCGGGGCGTCAGTGGGCCGGTCAGTGGGCCGGGGAGCGGCGGTGCAGCAGCAGGTAGAACTCGCAGCCGAGGCAGTAGTCGAAGGCGGCGTTCAGGAAGGCGGCGGCGAGGGCCAGGGCGGTCAGGGCGAGGGCGAGCCAGTCGAGCGAGGCCACGGCGGCCAGGGTGGCGAGCAGGGTGAAGCCGAGGCCGACGGCCTGGGCGAAGCGCGGCGGGCGGGGGTCCTCCAGCTCGGCGGGCGGCCGGAGGCGGGGGCGGACCAGGGCGCGGTAGAGCCGGCCGTAGGGGGCGTAGCGGTGGCCGCCGATCGCGCCGGCGGCGAAGACCAGGGTCTGGGCGGCCAGCAGCGGGGTGCTGCCGGTGATCAGGGCGGCGGCCAGGACGAGGCTGGTGAGGACCGCGGCGAAGCGGGGGCCGCGGGGGTCGATCAGGCCGTGGGGGTCCACGGGGGAGGACGGCACGGAGGGGCTCCGGAGGGGTTCGCTGACGGGACGTCGGACGTCGGGGCGGTGCGGTCAGCGACAGCGGGTGGTGCCGGCCCGGCACAGGTCGATCACCCGGCGGCTGGTCAGCCGGGGGTTCGACGACGGGGTGCGGGCGGTCACGGGGGCGATGCTACCGGGGCGTGCCTTCCGGGCCCAGGGCCGGGTTTGTCACACTGGGCGGATGACCGGACTGATCGTGTGCCTGGCGGTGCTGGCGGTGGCCGGCGCGTACGGGACGGTGCGCAGGGCGCGGGACGGGAGGCTGCGGGTGCGGGGCGGGGACGGCGAGGTGCGGTTGACCGCGGTGGAGCTCGGGGCGCCGCTGGGCGCGCGGGCGACGCTGGTGCAGTTCTCCACCTCGTTCTGCCAGCCGTGCCGGGCCACCCGGCGCACCCTGGCGGAGGTGGCCGGGATGGTCGAGGGCGTCGCGCACGTGGAGGTGGACGCCGAGTCGCGGCTGGAGCTGGTGCGGCGGCTGGAGATCCTGCGCACGCCCACGGTGCTGGTGCTGGACGCGTCCGGCCGGGTGGTGCGGCGGGCCTCGGGGCAGCCGCGCCGGGCGGACGTGATCGCGGCGCTGGGCGAGGCGGTCTAGGGCCTGTCCCCGGACCCCGGCGGGGGGCGAAAGAGGGGTCCGGCCCGGTGGCGGGCGGACAGCGCGCCGCGGCCTGGGGCAGGATGGGCCCCAGGCGGTGGCACGGTGCCCGGCCGGACCTGCGGGCAGCGTAAGCTACTGGCGAGTAGTGACGGCTGGGCTACTCACGAGTATGCTGCCGGGGAGTTCCGGAGGGGCACCTGCGCACGTCGCTCGGGCCGCGGGCCCCGCGCGTGGACCGAGGACTGCTCGGCCCGCACGGACAGCTGCCGCAGCCGCCGGATCGGACCAGTAACAGGAGAGCAGGCCGTGAGCTTGAGGATCGTTGTCTGTGTGAAGTACGTGCCCGACGCGACCGGTGACCGTCGCTTCGCGGACGATGCCACCACCGACCGGGAGG
>NZ_JBIVXY010000037.1:0-8700 GCF_044769485.1 Kitasatospora sp. NPDC090308
CTGCAGGGGGGACCCTGTGGGAGAGTAGGACGCCGCCGAACAATCTTTGTGGGAAAGCCCCCTGACGGGATGTCAGGGGGCTTTTTCGCGTTCCCAGCTCCGACGCTCGGGAGACGTCGCCGGTGGTGGCGGATCCACAGCAGCTCGCGGAGTTGGTGCGGGGGCTTGGCCGGCCGGGGCGGAGAAGGTGGTGCTGTCGGAGTCGGTGGCGCGTCGGCTGGGGGTCGCTGGGGCGGTGGCGCTGACGAAGCCGGGCCAGCTGGTGGTGGTGAACGGGGTTGTACCGGGAGGTGCCGGGGGCGGAGCAACTGTGGCGGACCTGGGTGGAAGGGTCAGGGTTGAGGGCGTCGTCGGGGTGGTGCTGGCCTCGCGGGGCCTGGTGCGGACGGATCGCTGTTGCGGGAGGAGGCGGACGTCCAGTGGACGGCGCTGCCGGATCCGCGGCGGTTGCGGTTGGATGGGGTGGCGGTGTTGCGGAGCTGGGTGGAGCGGTTGGCGGCGGGCGATCCGGTCTGGGCGGTGTTCCGTGGGGCGGACCTGTCGGTGGGGGCGGTGTGGGCGGTCAGTGAGATTCCGGCGGTGCTGGACGAGTTGCGGTAGCTGGTGCTGGTGGCGCGTTCGGGGATGCTGGTGCCGGTGACGATGCTGGGGTGCTGTCGGCGGTGACGACGGTGCTGCCGGCTCGTCAACTGGCGGATTTCCGGTGGGCGGAGCTGCTGTTGCAGTTGGCGCGCGGGTCGGGTCGAGGCCGGCTGTTGGGGGCCGCTGCTGGGGGTGCTGGAGCGGTGGGGATTGCCGGTGGTGGGGGCGGCGCTGGTGCTGCGGTGGGAGCAGTTGGCGGTAGTCGGGTTCGTGGTGCCGCTGGGGGGGGGGCGGTGGTGCTGGTGCTGTCGCGGATGTTGGCGCGGGTCGATCTGGCGCGTGAGCTGCGGGCGGGAGAGCACGGATGATCGGGCGGGACGGGTGGCGGCCGGTGCTGGCGGTGCTCGGTCGCGGCGCTGTTGTGGCCGCCGGTGTTCGACCAGTTGGCGACGCGGGAGTTGGCCCGCCGGTTGACGGCGGCGCAGGCGGAGGGCCCGCTGCTGTCGGCGCGTTCGGCGGTGAATCCGCCGGTGGACGGGAAGGGAGTGCGGCGGGCGATGGGCTTCGGCACGCTGGACGCCGACCTGACCCGGGTCGGGAGGAGATGCGGCAGAGTTCGTCCGGGGAGCTGGCGCACGCTCTGGTCCGGGTGTCGGGGTAGGCGCAGGCCGAGGGGATGGAGCTGCGGGGCGAGGGGTGCCGGAGCCGCACGGCAATCCGGGGATCGTGTCGCTGGTGTACGCGCAGGACGCGGCAGAGTGGATGCGCTGGGTGGCCGGCCGGGGGCCGAGTGCCGGGGAAGCCGGCCGAACTGGGCCTGTCTGCCGCGTCGTTGCAGCAGTTCGGGCTGAAGGTCGGCGGGCGGGTGGTGATGTCCGGGTCGGCCGGGTCGACCGAAGCAGTGGTGGTCGGGGAGTTCGAGCCGCTGGACGGGTCGGACGATCTGTGGCGTGAGCTGCCGCTGCTGAACTCGCAGCTGCAGCCGAGCATCCATGTCCGGTACGGGCAGGCGATGGAGGCGCGCGGGTCGCGGACGCTGGACGCGACCTGGGCGTTCTGGACGGCCGAGCAGCCCTGGGGGACCGGCGGGAATTCCCGGAGGGCGGGGGAACTGTCCTGTGGGGCGCGGGAGTTCGGCGCGGTGCTGGCGCTGGCAGTGTCGGTGTGCGGCGGGGTGGTTTCGGACCGGTTCCCCTGCCCGGCCGGGACCAGGACGATGGGGGTGCCGAAGCTGACAGCTGCTGTCGGCGCTGGTGGACGCCTTCGCGGTGCAGCGGGCCCGGACGGTGGTGCTGCGGTCGTTCGCGCCGGCGGGTCTGCCGGCGATCGGGGTGTCCACGGCGGTGGCCGCGACCCGGCTGGGGGCGCGGCGCGGGGAGGCGGCGCTGGCGCTCCAGCGGGCCCGGGGCGTGGGTGAGCTCGCGCTGGCCGCCGTTCGGCTGCTGGAGGCGGCTCCGGCGGCCTTGGCGGGCCTGCTGGGGAGGTGGGTGGTGTCCGTCCGGTAGGCGGACGGGCTGTCGCTGGGGGCGTGGTGGCCGGCGCTGGCGGCGGTGCTACTGGTGGCGGGCGAGCCGGACGGGTCGGGAGCCGATGCGCTGGCGGGGTCCGAGGCGGGTGTCAGAGCTGTCCGCGCGGCTGGTGGCAGAGGGGGCGGTGCTGGCTGGGGCGGGCGTGCTGCAGTTGCGGCTGCGCGGCGCGACCCCGGCGGGGGTCGAGGCGGACCCTCGACTGGCGCTGGTGCCGGTGGTGTCGGGCTTGGCGGCGGTGGTCGTGGTGCTGCGGCTGTACCCGGTGCCGCTGTGGCTGCTGACGGGCTGGGCGCGGCGTCGGCGGGGCGCGGTCGCGCTGGTCGGGCTGGCGCAGGCCGGGCGGCGTTCGGGGACGGCGACGGCGCTGCTGGTGCTGGTGCCCGCGCTGGCCTGTGCGGTGTCCGGCGCGCTGGTGTCGGACACCGTCCGGGAGGGCCGGGCGGTGACGCGGTGGTCCTGAGCCCGGCGCAGCGTCCGCTGCCGGTGGAGGAGTTGGGTCGGGTGCCGGGGGTGGCCGGGGTGCTCCAGGTGCGCGGCGGGCTGGAGGCGCTGACCTCGGACGAGATGGTGCAACGGTGAAGGGCGTCGGCCTGGTCGGGGTCGATCAGGCGGGGCTCGCCGCGGTGCCGGAGCTGGCCGAGCCGCTCGGCGCGGGTGCGGAACTCCCGGCGCTGGCCGATCTGGTGACGGTGGATCGGTTCCTGGACGGATCGTTCGACGCGGACGCCGGGACGAGCCGGTTCCGGGTGCGGATCGTGGGGGTGCTGCCACAGGGTGCGGCGGCGGACCGGGCGGGCTGCTGGTGTTCGGCGGGCCGGGGGCGGCGCGGCTGCCGCGGCATAGCGGGCAGCGCGGCGCGGCGGTGGTGTTCGCCGATCCGGGCCGGTCGGGGTCGGCGGCGACCGCGGCGGGCGGGGCGGCGGGCGGGGCGGTGAGCCGCGGCGCGCCGGTCGAAGTCCGGTTACTTGATAGGGAGTTGATGGAGACATCGAGGAACGGTCTGGTGGCCGCGCTGGAGACGGCGTTCCGGGTGTCGGCGGCGCTCGGGCCGCTGCTCGGGCTGGTCGCGGTGGTGCCGGAGCTGCTGCTCGGCACGGCGGAGCGCGGGCGGGCGCTGGCCCACCTGCGGACGCTGGGGCTCGGCGGGCGGGCGGCGGCGGGCGTCCGGCTGGTCCAGTTGCTGCCGGCGGTGGCGGCGGTGGTCGGTGGCACGCTGCTCGGGTCGGCGCTGCCGTGGCTGCTCGGCCCGGACCTCCACCTGCGGGCCTTCACGGCCGGTCCGGGGCGCGCCGACGCTCGCCCCGGACCGGGCGGCGGTCGCGGCGGCGGCGGTCGGGCTGCCGGTACTGGAGGGAGTGGCGGGGCGGCGGGTCGTCCCGCGGGTGCTCCGGCCGGGGGAGGGCGAGCGGTGGCGGGGCGGTCGGGCGGGGTCGTGCGCCGCGGGCGTGCGGCCCCGCCGGGCGCGATCGGTCTGTCGGTCGGGCGGAGTACCTTTCCCGGTGGCGTGTTCCTGATCGCGGGTGAGGTGTCCGGTGCAGCTGGCTCAGGTGGAGGGGGTCCTGGAGCGGATCACGTACGCCAACGAGGAGACGGGGTACACGGTCGCCCGGGTGGACACCGGGCGCGGGGCGAACGACCTGCTGACGGTGGTGGGGGCGCTGCTGGGGGCGCAGGTGGGGGAGAGCCTGCGGCTGTTCGGGCGGTGGGGCTCGCACCCGCAGTACGGGCGGCAGTTCACGGTGGAGAACTACACGACGGTGCTGCCGGCCACCGTCCAGGGCATCCGGCGGTACCTGGGCTCGGGGCTGATCAAGGGGATCGGGCCGCGGTTCGCGGAGCGGATCGTGGAGCGCTTCGGGGTGGAGACCCTGGAGGTGATCGAGAACGAGCCGCAGCGGCTGATCGAGGTGCCGGGCCTGGGCCCGAAGCGCACGAAGATGATCGCCAAGGCGTGGGAGGAGCAGAAGTCCATCAAGGAGGTGATGGTCTTCCTGCAGGGCGTCCAGGTGTCGACCTCGCTGGCGGTGCGGATCTACAAGCAGTACGGCGACGCCTCGATCGGGGTGGTGAAGAACCAGCCGTACCGCCTGGCGTCGGACGTGTGGGGCATCGGCTTCCTGACGGCGGACCGGATCGCGCAGGCGGTGGGCATCCCGCACGACTCGCCGGAGCGGGTGAAGGCGGGCCTGCAGTACGCGCTGTCGCAGTCCACCGACCAGGGGCACTGCTACCTGCCGGAGGAGCGGCTGATCGCGGACGGCGTGAAGCTGCTCCAGGTGGACGTCGGGCTGGTGATCGACTGCCTGGCGGAGCTGGTCGCGGCCGAGGGGGTGGTCCGCGAGCGGCTGCCGGGGGCGGACGGGCAGCAGGTCACGGCGGTGTACCTGGTGCCGTTCCACCGGGCGGAGCTGTCGATGGCGGGCCAGCTGCTGCGGCTGCTGCGGGCGGACGGGGACCGGATGCCGTGGTTCCGGGACGTGGACTGGCCGGCCGCGCTGGGCTGGTTGGCGAAGCGGACGGGGGCGGAGCTGGCCCCGGAGCAGGAGCAGTCGGTGCGGCTGGCGCTGACCGAGAAGGTCGCGGTGCTGACCGGCGGCCCGGGCTGCGGCAAGTCCTTCACGGTGCGCTCGATCGTCCAGCTGGCGCTGGCGAAGCGGGCGAAGGTGGTGCTGGCGGCGCCGACCGGGCGGGCGGCGAAGCGGCTGGCGGAGCTGACCGGCGCGGAGGCGTCGACGGTGCACCGGCTGCTGGAGCTGAAGCCGGGCGGGGACGCCGCCTACGACCGGGACCGGCCGTTGGACGCGGACCTGGTGGTGGTCGACGAGGCCTCGATGCTGGACCTCATCCTGGCGAACAAGCTGGTCAAGGCGGTGGCGCCGGGCGCGCACCTGCTGTTCGTGGGGGACGTCGACCAGCTGCCCTCGGTGGGCGCGGGCGAGGTGCTGCGGGACATGCTCTCGCCCGGCAGCCCGATCCCGTCGGTCCGGCTGACCAGGATCTTCCGGCAGGCCCAGCAGTCCGGCGTGGTGGTGAACGCGCACCGGATCAACGAGGGCCTGCCGCCGCTGACCGAGGGCCTGCCGGACTTCTTCCTGTTCGTGGAGGACGACGCGGAGCGTGCGGCGGGCCTGACGGTGGACGTGGTGGCCCGCCGCATCCCGCAGCGCTTCGGCCTGGACCCGCGGCGCGACGTGCAGGTGCTGGCGCCGATGCACCGCGGCCCGGCCGGGGCCGGCGCGCTGAACACGCTGCTCCAGTCGGCCGTCACCCCGGCCCGCGAGGGCCTGCCCGAACGCCGCTTCGGCGGGCGGACGTTCCGGGTCGGCGACAAGGTCACCCAGATCCGGAACAACTACGACAAGGGGCGCAGCGGCGTCTTCAACGGCACAGTGGGCGTCGTGACGGCACTGAGCGTGGACGACCAGCGGCTGACGGTGATGACCGACGAGGACGAGGAGATCCCGTACGACTTCGACGAGCTGGACGAGCTGGCGCACGCGTACGCGGTGACGATCCACCGTTCGCAGGGCAGCGAGTACCCGGCGGTGGTGATTCCCGTCACCACCTCGGCGTGGACGATGCTCCAGCGCAACCTGTTGTACACGGCGGTGACGCGGGCCCGGAAGCTGGTGGTGCTGGTCGGGTCGCGCAAGGCCATCGGGCAGGCCGTGCGGGCGGTCAGCGCCGGTCGGCGGCACTCCGCGCTGGACCACAGATTGGCTGCGGGCTGAGTTCCAGGGGGTACGGTACGTTCAGAGGTTGTCTTGACGTGAAGAGATTTAGGGCGGAACCTGGTCCGGTGCCGCTGCCGATCTTGTCCGGTTCGCACCGGTGGCGGCAGCGGAGTTTGTAGGCCCCGGTCCTTCCCGGGGTCACCCCCGGGTGCGCGGCCGTCCTTCGGGTGGGGGATCGTTGAGACAGTCAGGGCAGTCGGATGAGGATCAATTTCGTCGGTGAGGAAGACGTGAGCGACAAATCGGTAGTACTGCGGTACCAGGACGGCGAGTACGAGTACCCCGTCGTCGAGAGCACTGCGGGCAACTCCGGCTTCGACATCTCGAAGCTGCTCCCGCAGACCGGCCTGGTCACCCTGGACAACGGTTTCGGCAACACCGCCGCCAACAAGTCCGCGATCACCTTCATTGACGGTGACGCCGGAATCCTGCGCTACCGCGGCTACCCGATCGAGCAGCTGGCCTCGGAGGCCAACTTCATCGAGACCGCTTACCTGCTGATCAACGGCGAGCTGCCGAAGGCCGGCGAGCTGGAGGCGTTCAGCAACGAGATCACCCAGCACACCCTGCTGCACGAGGACGTCAAGCGCTTCTACCAGGGCTTCCCCCGGGACGCGCACCCGATGGCGATGCTCTCCTCGGTGGTCGGCGCGCTCTCCACGTTCTACCCGGAGAGCCACAACCCGTTCGACGAGGCGCAGCGCAACCTGTCGACGGTCCGCCTGCTGGCGAAGCTGCCGACCATCGCGGCCTACGCGTACAAGAAGGCGATGGGCCAGCCCTTCGTCTACCCGCGCAACGACCTCGGCTACGTCGAGAACTTCCTGCGGATGACCTTCGCCGTCCCGGCCGAGGACTACGAGCTGAACCCGGTCGTGGTCAACGCCCTGGACAAGCTGTTCATCCTGCACGCGGACCACGAGCAGAACTGCTCCACCTCGACGGTGCGCCTGGTCGGCTCCTCGCACGCCAACCTGTTCGCCTCGATCTCGGCGGGCATCTCGGCGCTCTGGGGCCCGCTGCACGGCGGCGCCAACCAGGCCGTGCTGGAGATGCTGGAGCAGATCCAGAAGGACGGCGGCGACGTCGACGCGTTCATCCGCAAGGTGAAGAACCGCGAGGACGGCGTCAAGCTGATGGGCTTCGGCCACCGCGTCTACAAGGCGTTCGACCCGCGCGCCGCGCAGGTCAAGGTGCTCGCCCACGAGGTGCTGGCCCAGCTCGGCCAGTCCGACGAGCTGCTGGAGATCGCGCTCAAGCTGGAGGAGCACGCGCTCAAGGACGACTTCTTCGTCTCGCGCAAGCTCTACCCGAACGTGGACTTCTACACCGGCCTGATCTACCGCGCGATGGGCTTCCCGACCAGCATGTTCACCGTGCTGTTCGCGATCGGCCGGCTCCCCGGCTGGATCGCCCACTGGCACGAGATGATCAAGGACCCGACCAGCCGGATCGGCCGCCCGCGGCAGATCTACACCGGCGTGGAGATCCGCGACTACGTGCCGCTCGACGCGCGCTGAGCCGTCGGCCGCGGAGCCGAAGGGGCCCGGTCCCGCCCTCCCGTACAGGGGGCGGGGCCGGGCCCCTTCGCGTGTCGCCGTACTGGGGCGCACGGCGCCCGGGACGGGCCCGGTCGGGAACGGCCGCTCAAAGCGTCCCCGGGTCCGGGTCCGGCCCGGTGCCGTGCGCGAGGGCGATCGACGAATCGACAGCCCGTCCGGGGCCCGCCGGAGCCCCGCTCTACAAAAGGTAAGACGTACCAGGGGGCGCAGAGTTACGCCAGGGGGGTGTGAGTTGGCTCTCTCCACTCTCCGTGTGCGTCCGCGCACCCGGGCGTCCGCGCGCATATCACACCGCACGGCCGGCGTGCGGCGTCACCCACCCCACCGGCCCCGCAACCCAGCGTGATAGGAATCGTGGCAATCCGGTACGGACCGCCTGCGGCGCGCGGCGCGGCGAACGGTCAGGGAGGGAGTGCGCAATGGCCAGGAACGTCGTCGTCACCGGTGGTGGCACCGGCATCGGGCTGGATCTGGCCCGGCGCTTCGCCGAGGCCGGGGAGCGGGTGGTGATCGTCGGCCGCCGGCCCGGCGTCCTCGACCACGCCGTCCGGGAGCTCGGCCCGAACGTCACCCCGCTGGTGTGCGACCTGGCCGACCCGGACGCGGTGGAGGCCGCCCTGGACGTGCTGCCCGCCCGGATCGACGTGCTGGTCAACAACGCCGGCAGCCGGGAGACCGTGCCCGGCGCCGGGCCGCACGCGGTGCTGGCCCGCTGGCGCGGCGACTTCGAACGCAACGTGCTGACCGCGGTGCTGCTCACCGAGTCCGTCCGCGACCGGCTCACCCCCGGCTCCGGCCGGGTGGTCACCGTCTCCTCGATCGCCGCGCTGCGCGGCGCGGGCTCCTACGGGGCCGCGAAGGCCTCCCTGCACGCCTGGAACCACTTCCTGGCCGCCCAGCTCGGCCCGTCCGGGATCACCGCCAACATCGTCGCCCCGGGCACCGTCGCGGGCACCGAGTTCTTCGGCCCGCGACTGGACGAGGCCGAGGTGGCCCGGCGCTCGGCGCGCACGCTGCTCGGGCGGATCGGCGAACCCGGGGAGGTCGCCGCCGCCGTCTACTTCCTCGCCTCCGCCGAGGCCGGGTTCATCACCGGCGAGATCCTGCACTGCAACGGCGGCGAACTGCTGGGCCGCTGACGCCCCGTCAGTCCGTCCGGAACCTGCGCAGTCGCAGGCTGTTGCCGACCACGAACAGGGAGGAGAAGGCCATGGCGGCTCCGGCGATCATGGGGTTGAGGAGGCCGGTGGCGGCGAGGGGGAGGGCGGCGGTGTTGTAGGCGAAGGCCCAGAA
>NZ_JBIVXY010000038.1:0-5187 GCF_044769485.1 Kitasatospora sp. NPDC090308
CGACGATCTTGGCGGAGGTGGTGGCGCGGCTGGGGGCGGCGGCCGCGTTAGAGCTTGCGAAGTCCACTGAGGACCCTTTCGAGCAGCGTGACGTCGGGCTGGTTGCCGGATTCGCCGCCGGCTGCGGGCTGGTGGATGGCGACCAGGCCGGCCTCGGCCAGGTCCGCCACGAGGATGCGGGCCACGCCCAGCGGGAGGCCGAGCAGCGCGGAGATCTCGGCCACCGACTTCACGTCGGAGCTGCACAGCGCGCAGATCCGCTGGTGCTCGGGCAGCAGGGTGGCCATCCGGGCCTGGTCGACCGCGGCGGAGACCAGGGCCTCCAGCGCGAGTTCGTAGCGCGGCCGGGTGCGTCCGCCGGTCATGGCGAAGGGCCGGATCAGCGGCTCGGCGTCCTCCTCCTCGTCGGCGTACTCCTCGACGTGGCCGGGCTGCTGCTCCTCGTAGCGGTGCGGCAGGCCGGGGTCGGGGAACGAGTCGGCACCGGGGTGGGCCTGGCCGTATCCGTCCGGCTGCTGGTACCAGCGCGGATCGGACTGCGGGGGCAGGTACGACTGGCCACCGTTGAACTGCGGCGCGTACTGCGGCTGCTGACCGTGGCCGACGCCGGGAACCCCGAAAGCGTCGTGGCCGGAGCCCGCGTACGGGGCGCCGTACTGGCCACTGTGGTCGGGCGGTGTCACGGTTCATCTCCTCAAAGGGTGCGGCGGTGCGTTGCTGGCCGCGTCGCCGGGGAGCGCCGTGGCCGGTGGTGCGAAGGCCGTACAACGCCCGGTCCCGAGGCCGCCGAAGCGACCTCGGGACGGGCAATGAGGTCTTTCGAATACCAGGACGGTATCCGACGAACCGTCAGTGCAGGAGACTGCCCTGGAGTTCGGCCCGCAGCGCGGGCGTCAGGACCGCGCCGGCGCGGTCCACGAGGAGGGCCATCTCGTAGCCGACGAGACCGATGTCGGAGTCCGGCGAGGCGAGGACCGCGAGCGCGGAGCCGTCGCTGACCGCCATCAGGAACAGGAAGCCCCGCTCCATCTCGACCACGGTCTGGGTCACGTCGCCGCCCTCGAAGATGCGGCTGGCGCCGGAGGTCAGCGAGGTCAGTCCGGAGGCGACGGCGGCCAGCTGGTCGGCGCGGTCCCGGGGGAAGCCCTCCGACATGCACAGCAGCAGACCGTCGGCGGAGACCACCACGGTGTGGGACACCCCGGGGGTGTTGTCCACGAAATTGGTGATCAGCCAGTTCAGGTTCTGTGCGGCCTGGCTCATCTGGGTCAACTCAACGCTCCTGCTGGTTCGAGCCGCCGAAGAGATCGGTGCTGCTGTTGTGCGGTTCATCACCGTACGCCCCCTGGTCGGGGTCGATCCGGAAACTACCGGTGGTACCGGGGTCGCCGCCGGCCTGGCGGCCCTGCTCGACGCCGCGGCGCAGGTTGGTCAGGCGGCCGCGGACCTCGTTCGGGTCCCGGGAGACCTGCGGCCCCTCCTGCGGGGTGGTCCGGGCGTTGCCCGGCACCAGGTTCTGGCGCGGCACCCGGCGCGGCAGGCCCGAGGGGGTCGTGCCGGCCGAGGAGGGCTCGCGGAGCTTCTCCGCGCGCTGCCAGCCGTCGTCGTTCGGCGACTCCCACTCGCTGGGCGCCGCGGTCGGACCGGTCGGCCCGTAGCCGCCCAGCGCCGACACGTCGTGCCCGCGCGGCTCGGCCGACGCCGAGGTGTCCTTCGCGCCGGTGAACCAGTTCGGGGACTCGCCGTCCGCCGCCCGGCCCGCGCCGCCGCCGCCCGCCAGCTGCTGGCCCGGCCGCCGCTGCGGCAGCGCGCCGCCCGGCTGCTGCTCCGCGGCCGGACGGGCCGGCGGCAGGGCCGGCAGCTCCTCCGCGGGGTACGGGTGCCCGGCGGGCTCCTCGTAGCCGTAGTCCTGCTGCTGGTACTCGTCGGCGTACTGGGCCTGCGGGTACTGCCCGTCGGCGTACTGCTGCCCGTCGTACTGCCCGTCGCCGTAGCCCGGCTGGTACGCCTCGGCGTACTGCTGCTCGTCGCCGTAGCCGGCCTGCTGCGGGTACGGCCCGGGGGCGTACGGCTCGTCGGCGTACTGCGCGGGCGCGTACGGGTCGGCGGGGTAGCCGTAGGCGTCGCCCTGCGGGGCCTGCTGCGGCTCGAAGGGCCGGCCGTAGGCGTCCGCCCCGGGGCGCCGGTACGGGTCGTCCTGGGGGCGCTGGTAGCCGCCCGCGTCCGGCTCCGGGTACTGCTCCCGGTAGCCGTCCTCCGGGTGGCCCGGCTCGCCGTAGGGCGACTCCAGGACCTCCGCCTCCATCGGCTCCTCGGCGGCGCTCGGGCCGGCCTCCAGGGCGGCCCGGCGGCGCTCCTCCAGGCGCTGGGAGCGCTGCATGGACTCCAGCGCGGGGGAGAAGCCGTTGCCGGGCACGGCGCCGCGGGCGGGCAGGTGGTCGTCGAAGCCGAGTTCGGCGGCGGTGCGCTCCTGGCCCTCGAAGGCCCACTCGGCGGCCGGCTCCTGCTCGGCGAAGATCCGGGAGACCGTGAACTCCTCGGCCTGCGGCTCCGGCGCCATCATGCCCAGCTGGGTGAGCTGCTGCGGCAGCATGACCAGCGAGGTGGTGCCGGCCGACTCGCCGGAGGGGCGCAGCTGCACCCGGATGTCGTGCCGCTGGGACAGCCGGCCGACCACGAACAGGCCCATCCGGCGGGAGATGGTGGCGTCGACGGTGGGCGGCTCGGCCAGCTTCTCGTTGATCTCGGCGAAGTCCTCGGCGGTCAGGCCGATGCCCTTGTCGTGGATCTCGACCAGCACCCGGCCGTCCGGCAGCCGGGTCGCGTTGACCAGCACCCGGGTCTGCGGGGAGGAGAACGAGGTGGCGTTCTCCAGCAGCTCGGCGAGCAGGTGGACGAGGTCGGTCACGGCGGGGCCGACCACGTCGGCCTCGGGGATGCCGGCCAGTTCGATCCGCTCGTAGTGCTCCACCTCGGAGGCCGCGGCGCGCAGCACGTCGACCAGCGGCACCGGGGTGTTCCAGCGGCGGCCGGGCTCCTCGCCCGCGAGGACGAGGAGGTTCTCGCCGTTGCGGCGCATGCGGGTCGCGAGGTGGTCCAGCTTGAAGAGGTTCTCCAGCTGGTCCGGGTCGGCCTCGTTGTTCTCCAGGTCGGTGATCAGCGCCAGCTGGCGCTGGATCAGGCCCTGGCTGCGGCGCGACAGGTTGGTGAAGATCGCGTTGACGTTCCCGCGCAGCAGCGCCTGCTCGGCGGCCAGCGAGACGGCCTGCTGGTGGACCTGGTCGAAGGCGCGGGCGACCTCGCCGATCTCGTCCCGGCCGTGCAGCGGGATCGGGCTGACCGAGGTGTCGACCCGTTCCGGGTCGGTCTTGGAGAGCTTGTCGACCAGCTCCGGCAGGCGGTGGTTGGCGATGTCGAGCGCGGCGGTGTTCAGGGTCCGCATGCCGAGGATCATCGAGCGGGCGATGTAGCCGGTGAGCAGACCGGCCAGCACCAGCGAGGCCACCACGATCAGCGAGTTGAGCACCCAGTCGGTGAAGGCCCGGTCCTTGATGCCCTGGGCCTCGCCGACGACCTGGCCGAGCAGGTCGGTCTCGGCGGAGCGCAGCGCGCTCATGTGGCTCTTGGTGGCCTGGTCCCACAGCGGGCGGGTCAGGCCGTCCTTGCCGACCTGGTCGATGATCTTGGCGGCGTTGTCGCCGCCGGCCGAGGTGCTGGACAGCTGGCCGGCGTAGGACATGCCGACCGCGAGCAGGCCGTCCATGGTGGGCAGGCTGTGGCCGTCGGGCATCCGCAGCGGCAGGCGCTGGTCGGCGGTGGCCTGGTCGACCAGGGCGTCCGAGTAGACCTTGAGCTCGGCCTCGTCGGAGGCGGTGTTGAACTCGCTGAGCGCGGTCTGCTCCAGGCGGGAGGCGACCACCAGCGACTGGATCAGGTCCTCGCCCTCGTGGCCGTCCACGCCGCCGACGCCGAGGCCGACGAGCAGCTGGAGCATCAGCGCGCGCTGGGTCGAGGCGGACGCCTTGGCCAGCGACATCGCGTAGATCGCGCGGCCCTTGGAGGTGACGTTGGTGGAGCCGAAGCCGACCGAGTTGTCCACCGCCAGCAGCGGCGCGAAGATCAGCGAGTAGGCGTTGGCGGTCGCGGTCGCGAACAGCTCCGGCTTGTACGCGTTGGCGCGCAGGTGCGGCAGGTACGCCGCCGCCGCCTGGAACTGGTCGTTGCGGCGCGCCATGGTGGCATCGCCCTTGATCGCGTGGAACGCGTCGTTGTAGCCCTTCAGGGCCTCGTCGGTCTTGTCCCGGAGCTTCTTGACCTCGCCCTGGTCGCCCTGCCCGGTGAGCAGCGGCACCAGGGTCTCGTCGCGCTCCTGCTCCAGCGCGTCGGCCAGCTTGGTGGCGGCGCTGGCCAGGTTGGCGATGCGCACCGCCCGGTCGGCCTGGTTGTAGTCGTCCAGCGAGGTGTTGACGCGCAGGCCGCCGAAGACCAGCGCGATGATGACCGGGATGACCAGGATGGCCACCAGCCGGGTCGGCACGCGCCAGTTCAGCGGGGACAGGAAGTCGTACCGGCCGCCGCGGCGCGGGGCCTCCTCGGCGGGTCCGGGGCGCGCGGCCGGCTCGGTGGCGGCGGGGCGGGTCTGCTCGGCGCGCTCGCGCTCCCCGGGCGCGGTGAACGCGGAGAACTGACCGGTGGTCGGGCCGCTACCCGGGTCCTGCTGGCGGGGCTCGGAGCGCCGCTGAGGGGTGACTGGCTGCTTACGCCTCACTCGACAACAACCTCTCGACCGACTGGCGGCCATGGATCTATCCGGCGGCTACCCCCCGGCGGGCCGCGGCCCGCGTGGGTCCTACGGGGTAGCTGGAATTCCAACACGAGCCGGTGGGCCGGACAAACGGCCCCTCCGCCCCGAGCGCCAGGGGTGGAAAACGGACATAACTGGTTGAAATCCCGCAAAGTTCAAGGTCATTGGCGCGGACCGGGTTCGGACGGCTACGCACGGTCAGACCGGCCCGGCAAATGCCTACCGAACTGTTACCGGGGGACGCGAACCATTCCTGGCGCGCGCCCCCCGGCCGGGTCGGGCCTTCATCGGAGTCGGGCGAGGAGGGCGTGTTCGACGAGTGTGATGAGGGCGCTCTTGGCGCTGTCGCGGCGTCGGGCGTCGAGGGTGATGATGGGGATCTC
>NZ_JBIVXY010000039.1:0-2887 GCF_044769485.1 Kitasatospora sp. NPDC090308
GCCGGGGATGTCAACATATCTGGCGTTGACTTTTGGCACGCTGTTGAGTTCTCAAGGAACGGACGCTTCCTTCGAGCCGCATTCCTGCGGACCCTTCGGGCGCTTCGTTCTTTCGTGTTTCGAGCTTACCAGACTGTTTATTCGGCGTTGACCGAAGCTTTACTCGCCTGACTTGCTCTGTTTACCGCCGTTGCGCGGCGACCTGAGCAACCATAGCGGGTCGGTGGCCGAGCGCCTAATCGGGGCGGGGCGAAGTTCACCCGGTTGGGCCTGTGCGGGGCGGGTGGGAGTGGCAGGTGGGGGCTCACTCGGATGCCGTAGAGTGCGGCGGGTTGGCCGAGAGGACTAGACCACTTGCGGGTGGCGGGGTCGACGGGGAGGGCGCGGGGCGGTCGGTTCGTGTGCGGCTCGGTTGGGGCGGGAGGGGATCTTCACCCGGGCGGCTCGCGGGCGTTATGTCATGAGATGTCCGAAGTTGACGTAATTTTGGTTCAGTCGATCAATGGGCCGCTGCCCCGCGGCCGCACGCGATGTACTCCGTACCTGGGAGGCTCCACCATGACCACTGTCACGTCGCCGCTCGCCGGTCGCGCTGTCGGCCTCGCCAACGTTCCCGACCCGGTGTTCGCGGGGGCCATGGTCGGGCCGGGGACGGCGATCGATCCGTTGCGGGAGCCGATCGACGCGGTGGCTCCGGTGGACGGGCAGGTGGTGTCGATGCATCCGCACGCGTTCGTGGTGATGGACGAGAACGGGCACGGGGTGCTGACGCACCTGGGGATCGACACGGTGCAGCTCAATGGGGAGGGGTTCGAGCTGCTGGTGCACAAGGGGGACCGGGTGAAGCGGGGGCAGCCGGTGATCAAGTGGAACCCGGCGGCGGTGGAGGCGGCCGGGAAGTCCCCGATCTCGCCGATCGTGGCGCTGGAGGCGTCGGCGGAGCAGTTGAGCGGGGTGGCGGAGTCGGGCGACGTCACAGCCGGCGGCGAGCTGTTCATCTGGAACTGACGGAACTGACGGCGACGGACGGCGAAGGGGTTTCGGACCATGGAGCGGACGCTGCGGGGCGTGGGGGTCAGCCACGGGGTCGCCATCGGGCAGGTGCGGCACATGGGGACGGCGGTGCTGGAGCCGCCGGTGACCCAGGTGTCGGCCGAGGAGGTGCCGCGGGAGCGGGCCCGGGCGCAGGCGGCGGTGGACGCGGTGGCCGCGGACCTGGTGGCGCGCGGGAACCTGGCGGGGGGTGAGGCGCAGGCGGTGCTGGAGGCGCAGGCGCTGATGGCGCAGGACCCGGAGCTGCTGGCGGACGTGAACCGGCGGATCGAGTCGGGGAGTAGTGCGGAGCGCGGGGTGTACGACGCGTTCGCGGCGTACCGGGAGCTGCTGGCGGCGGCGGGTGAGTACCTGGCCGGGCGGGTGGCGGACCTGGACGACGTGCGGAACCGGATCGTGGCGCGGCTGCTGGGGGTGCCGATGCCGGGGGTGCCGGACAGTGACGAGCCGTACGTGCTGCTGGCGCGGGACCTGGCGCCGGCGGACACGGCGTTGCTGGACCCGTCGCTGGTGCTGGGGTTCGTGACGGAGGAGGGCGGGCCGACCTCGCACAGCGCGATCCTGGCGCGGGCGCTGGGGGTGCCGGCGGTGGTCGCGCTGGCGGGGGCGACGGGGTTGGCGGAGGGGGTGGTGGTGGCGGTCGACGGGGCGTCGGGCGAGGTGGTGGTGGAGCCGGCGGCGGAGCGGCAGGAGGAGTTGCGTCGGCTGGCGGCGGAGCGGAGGGCGGCGCTGGCGGCGTCGAGCGGGCCGGGGCGGACGTCGGACGGGTTCATGGTGCCGTTGCTGGCGAACGTGGGTGGTCCGGGGGACGTGCCGGCGGCGTTGGAGAACGGGGCGGAGGGCGTCGGGCTGTTCCGGACGGAGTTCCTGTTCCTGGACGATTCGGCGCACGCGCCGAGCGAGGACAAGCAGGTCGAGGCGTACCGGAAGGTGCTGGAGGCGTTTCCGGGGGCCCGGGTGGTGGTGCGGGTGCTGGATGCGGGGGCGGACAAGCCGTTGGAGTTCCTGACGCCGGGGGACGAGCCGAACCCGGCGCTGGGGGTGCGCGGGTTGCGGACGCTGCTGGAGCACCCGGAGGTGCTGCGGTCGCAGTTGCGGGCGCTGGCGCGGGCGGCGGAGGGGTTGACGGTGCGCCTGGAGGTGATGGCGCCGATGGTGGCGGACGGGGTGGACGCGCGGGCGTTCGCGGCGGCGTGTCGGGAGGTGGGGTTGGACGCCAAGTACGGGGCGATGGTGGAGATCCCGTCGGCGGCGCTGCGGGCGGGGGCGATCCTGCGGGAGGTGGAGTTCGTGTCGCTGGGGACGAACGACCTGGCGCAGTACGCGTTCGCGGCGGACCGGCAGGTGGGGTCGTTGGCGCGGTTGCAGGACCCGTGGCAGCCGGCGCTGCTGGACCTGATCGCGGCGGCGGCGGAGGCGGCGAAGGCGGCCGGGAAGAGCTGCGGGGTGTGCGGGGAGGCGGCGTCGGACCCGCTGTTGGCGTGCGTGCTGACGGGGCTCGGGGTGACGAGCCTGTCGATGGGTGCGGCGGCGATCCCGTACGTGCGGGCGGGGTTGGCGCAGGCGTCGTTGGCGCAGTGCCAGCGGGCGGCCGAGGCGGCGCGGGCGGCGGACGGTGCGGCGGAGGCGCGGGAGGCGGCGCAGCGGGTGCTGTCCGGGGAGTAGGGGTCGCGGACTCCCGAGGGGTCGCTGCCGCCGTGGGGGGCGGTGGCGGCCCCTCGGGGCCTTCTCGGGCTAGGTGTTCTGACCACGGAGGTTGGTGACGGGGTTCACGGCTTGGTGATCTTGAAATGAGTGAGGGCCTTCTGGCTCGGTGTGGATTGCGACATCTGCA
>NZ_JBIVXY010000040.1:0-2064 GCF_044769485.1 Kitasatospora sp. NPDC090308
GGCCTGACGGCCGAGCGTTTCGTCGCCGACCCGTTCGGCGCGCCGGGTGCCCGGATGTACCGCACCGGCGACGTGGTCCGCTGGCGCGCCGACGGCCTGCTGGACTTCCTGGGCCGGGCCGACGACCAGGTCAAGATCCGCGGCTACCGGATCGAGCCCGGCGAAATCGAGGACGCGCTGACCGCCCACCCGGGCATCGCCCAGGCCGCCGTCGTGGTCCGCGAGGACACCCCGGGCGTCAAGCGCCTGGTCGCCTACCTGGTCGGCACCGCCGAACCGGACGAGGTGCGCACCGCGCTGGCCGCCCGGCTGCCCGAGTACATGGTGCCCTCGGCCCTCGTGGTGCTGGACGCCCTGCCGCTGACCGTCAACGGCAAGCTCGACCGCCAGGCGCTGCCCGCCCCGCAGAGCGGCGGCGGCGAACGCGCCCCGCGCGGGGCCCGCGAGGAGATCCTGTGCGACGTGTTCGGCGAGGCGCTGGGCCTCGCCGAGGTCGGGCCCGAGGAGAACTTCTTCGACCTCGGCGGCCACTCGCTGCTCGCCGCCCGCCTGATCGCCCGGGTCCGCAAGACGCTCGGCGGCGCGCTGACCGTCCGCGACCTGTTCGAGGCCCCCACCCCCGCCGCCCTGGCCCACCGCCTGGACGGCGCGGCCGACACCCGCCCCGCCCTGACCCGCCGCCCCCGCCCCGCCGACCTGCCGCTCTCGCACGCCCAGCGCCGGATGTGGTTCCTGCAGAACCTCGACGGCGACGGCGCGACCTACAACGTCCCACTGGTCGTCCACGTCACCGGCCCGCTCGACCGGGACGCGCTGCGCACCGCCGTCCGCACCGTCAGCGAGCGGCACGAGAGCCTGCGCACCGTCTTCACCGAGCGCGACGGCTCGGTGTTCCAGCAGGTCCTGGACGCCCCGGCCGCCGCCGAGGCGATCGAGGTCCGGACGGTCACCGCGGCCGGGCTCGACGCCGCCGTGCAGGCCGCCGTCCGCCGCGGCTTCGACCTCGCCACCGAGCGGCCGCTGCGCGTCACCGTGCTCGAACTCGGGCCCGAGGAGCACGTGCTGGTGCTGCTGTTCCACCACATCGCGGGCGACGAGTGGTCGATGAACCCGTTCGTCGAGGAGCTCACCGCCGCCTACACCGGCACCGAACTCCCGCCGCTCGCCGTCCAGTACGCCGACTACACGCTCTGGCAGCAGGAGCTGCTCGCCGAGGGCCCCGGCAGCCTGCTGGAGCGCCAGCTCGACCACTGGCGGCAGGCCCTGGCCGGGCTGCCGGAGGAGCTGGCCCTCCCGCTGGACCACCCGCGCACCCCCGTCGCCGCCCACCGGGGCGACACCGTGTACGGGCAGGTCCCGCCCGCCGTCTACCGGGGCCTGCGCGAGGCCGCCCGGTCCACCGGCACCACCACCTTCATGCTGCTCCAGGCCGCCGTCGCCACCCTGCTGCACCGCCTGGGCGCGGGCGAGGACATCCCGCTCGGCGCCCCCGTCGCGGGCCGCTCGGACAGCGGACTGGACCGGCTGGTCGGCTTCTTCGTCAACACCGTGGTGCTGCGCACCGACCTGTCCGGCGACCCGACCTTCGCCGAACTGCTGGGCCGCGTCCGGGAGTTCGACCTGGCCGCGTTCGCCCACCAGGACCTCCCGTTCGACCGCCTGGTGGAGGCCGTCAACCCGCCCCGGGTGCCCGGCCGGCACCCGCTGTTCCAGGTGATGCTCGGCTACCAGCACAGCGACGGGCAGGCCGGCCGCCTGCTCGGCCTGGAGAGCCGGATCGTCCCGAGCGAGCTGGGCGCGGCCAAGTTCGAACTCGACTTCAACTTCGAGGAGACCTCCTCCGCCGAGGAGATCGACATCGCCTTCGAGTACGCCGCCGACCTCTACGACCGCGGCACCGCCGAAGCCCTGCTCGAACGGCTGCTCGCCGTGCTCGCCCAGGTCGCCGAGGACCCGCACCGCCGGGTCGGCAGTCTGGACGTGTTGACGGCGGGGGAGCGGGAGTTGCTGGCGGGGTGGGCTTCGACGGGGCGGGAGTTGCCGTCGGCGTCGGTGGCGGAGTTG
>NZ_JBIVXY010000041.1:0-2031 GCF_044769485.1 Kitasatospora sp. NPDC090308
CGATCATTGTTGGCGCCGGCGTGTTGGGGTACAAACTGGCCATCGATTACCTCGCGGATACCGTCTGACCCTTCACGGGTGAGAGAGCGTCCGTCCGAAAGGGCTGTTCGGTGAGAGAGCGTCCGTCCGAAAGGGCTGTTCGGTGAGAGAGCGTCCGTCCGAAAGGGCTGTTCGGTGAGAGAGCGTCCGTCCGAAGGGGCTGTTCGGTGAGAGTGTCCCTATGTTTTTCGTCAAGCGGTTTTGGGTGTTTGGGCTTGGTAGAGGGTGCCGTCGCGGAGCATGGCGTAGAGGGTGTCGCAGCGGCGTCGTGCGAGGGCGATGAGGGCTTGGTTGTGGCGTTTGCCTTCGGCGCGTTTGCGGTCGTAGTAGGCCCGTGATGGCGGGTCGTGGAGCGCTGCGAACGCGGAGATAAACAGGGTTCGTTTGAGGACTTTGTTGCCTTTTCTGGAGGAGTGGTCGCCGCGGATGGAGGACCCGGATCGCCAGGTGACAGGGGCCAGCCCGGCGTAGGAGGCCAGGTGCCCTGCTGTGGGGAAGTCTTTCCCGGCGACTTCGGTGAGGATTCGTGCGGCGGTCCTGATGCCCACGGCCGGCAAAGACATCAGGACCGGGTGAAGAGGGTGGGCCTCCACGAGGGCTTCGACCTGGGTGAAGACCATGGCCCGGCTTTCATGAAGCCTGGCAAGCATTCCGGCCAGTTCGGGCAGCACGATGGTCGCGGCGTTCGTTCCCACGACAGTGACTGTTTGCCGGCCAAGGGCCTCGATGATTTCATCGGCCAGGCGTTCGCCCATCCGGGGTGCGAGTTTGGTCAGCCGGTTCCCGATCCGGCGGCGGCCAGCGTGACGAAGCGCCGCCGGTGTGGGCCAGGTCCGCAGCAGGTCCAGCACGGCAGGGTGGTCCATATAGGGTCCGAGCACCCTTTCCAGAGCTGGGTGGATCTGGGTGAGCAGCCCGCGGATCCGGTTCGAAGTCGCCGTGGCCTGTTTGGCCAGGTCCTCATCAAACCCACACAGCATGCTCAACTCAGCGAGCTGCTCATCGACCAACTGAACCGAGCGCAAGGCATGGGGCATGGTCCTGGCGGCCTCGGCGATGATGAACGCGTCACGGGCGTCCGTTTTCGCTTCTCCAGGATGCAGGTCAGCGATCCGGCGCATCGCCAGCCCGGGCAGATACCCGACAAGAACACCGGCATCCTGGGCAACCGCCACAGGAAGCGCGCCGATGGTCGCTGGCTGGTCAACGACCAGTAACACCCGTCCTGCGTCCTCAAGTTCGGTGATGATTTCCCGGATTTTGGCTTCATCATTGGGCAACGCCCGGTCCAGCAATTTCTTTCCGGACCGGTCCACGGCAACGGCATGATGGACGCCCTTGCCAACATCAAGACCAATAAACACTTCGACAGCGTCGTGGTTCGCGATCATCTAAGACCTCCAGTCGTAGTCAGCTCCTGCGCTGGCCCGGTAGCGGTGTCAGGACCCGGCACCCACGTTACGCACGACGTTCCCGAACTGTCCTGCCCCTATCAGCGGTCTCCCGGCACCTACCAACCCCGGTGACAACACTCTCAAGATCATCAAGCGACAGAGCGTCAAAATCATGCCGGAGCCGGCAGGCCAGCACACCCATATCCTGCACCAGGAAACAGGCTACGAAAAAGGTAACGAGCGTCGGGCTTTATGGGGTGTTTGGTGAGAGAGCGTCGGGGGTGAGGGCTTGGGCCATGTGGGGTGGCCAGGGCTGTGCGGTCGCGGACCCCGCCGGGACGTGCGCCGTGGTGACCGTCCCGTAAGCGGCCACGACGGCGGCTGGCGGGCTGCCGCCGTCGGGGGTTCCGGCGTCGCGGGTTCCGGCATCGGGGGTTCCGGTGTCGGGCGTTCCGGCGTCGGGGGTTCCGGTGTCGGGGGTTCCGGTGTCGGGGGTTCCGGCGTCGGGCGTTCCCGTGGAGACCGGCAGCGGGTGGCCGGACACCTCGAACGCAAGGGTCAGCGAGGTCCGGCCGAGCGCTTGCACCCTGACGGAAGC
>NZ_JBIVXY010000042.1:0-1601 GCF_044769485.1 Kitasatospora sp. NPDC090308
AGGGGAGGAGCCGTCGAAGGTGGGACCAGCGATTGGGACGAAGTCGTAACAAGGTAGCCGTACCGGAAGGTGCGGCTGGATCACCTCCTTTCTAAGGAGCACATAGCCGCTTGCGAGCGCATGTCTCGCACGGTTGCTCATGGGTGGAACGTTGACTATTCGGCACGATGGACGAGACGAGCGGTAGTACTGCTTCGGCGTGGAAAACGCATCGTCAGGTCATCGTGTCGGGCACGTTGTTGGGTCCTGAGGGAACGGAAGTTGCCTCATGGATGCCGGCCTCATGCGGGGCGTTCTTCGGAGCGTCGGGTGTGGGTGTCTGGTCGTTGTTTGAGAACTGCACAGTGGACGCGAGCATCTGTGGCCAAGTTTTTAAGGGCGCACGGTGGATGCCTTGGCACCAGGAACCGATGAAGGACGTGGGAGGCCGCGATAGGCCCCGGGGAGCTGTCAACCGAGCTTTGATCCGGGGGTGTCCGAATGGGGAAACCCGGCAGTCGTCATGGGCTGTCACCCATACCTGAACACATAGGGTATGTGGAGGGAACGCGGGGAAGTGAAACATCTCAGTACCCGCAGGAAGAGAAAACAACCGTGATTCCGGGAGTAGTGGCGAGCGAAACCGGATGAGGCTAAACCGTTGTGGTGTGAGACCCGGCAGGGGTTGCCATAGCGGGGTTGTGGGAAAGTTCTTCAGTCGTCTGCCGGCGGCTGGGCGAGTCAGAAACCGTATGGGTAGTCGAAGGACATGCGAAAGGTCCGGCGTAGAGGGTAAGACCCCCGTAGACGAAATCTGTACGGCTCGCTTGAGCTTCTCCCAAGTAGCACGGGGCCCGAGAAATCCCGTGTGAATCTGGCGGGACCACCCGCTAAGCCTAAATATTCCCTGGTGACCGATAGCGGATAGTACCGTGAGGGAATGGTGAAAAGTACCGCGGGAGCGGAGTGAAATAGTACCTGAAACCGTGTGCCTACAAGCCGTGGGGGCAGCCTTTTGGGGCTGTGACTGCGTGCCTTTTGAAGAATGAGCCTGCGAGTTTGCGGTGTGTAGCGAGGTTAACCCGTGTGGGGTAGCCGTAGCGAAAGCGAGTCCGAATAGGGCGCCTGAGTTGCATGCCCAAGACCCGAAGCGGAGTGATCTAGCCATGGGCAGGTTGAAGCGCGGGTAAGACCGTGTGGAGGACCGAACCCACCAGGGTTGAAAACCTGGGGGATGACCTGTGGTTAGGGGTGAAAGGCCAATCAAACTCCGTGATAGCTGGTTCTCCCCGAAATGCATTTAGGTGCAGCGTCGCGTGTTTCTTGCCGGAGGTAGAGCACTGGATAGGCGATGGGCCTTACCGGGTTACTGACCTTAGCCAAACTCCGAATGCCGGTAAGTGAGAGCGCGGCAGTGAGACTGTGGGGGATAAGCTCCATGGTCGAGAGGGAAACAGCCCAGAACACCGACTAAGGTCCCTAAGCGTGTGCTAAGTGGGAAAGGATGTGGAGTCGCAGAGACAACCAGGAGGTTGGCTTAGAAGCAGCCACCCTTGAAAGAGTGCGTAATAGCTCACTGGTCAAGTGATTCCGCGCCGACAATGTAGCGGGGCTCAAGCACA
>NZ_JBIVXY010000043.1:0-1478 GCF_044769485.1 Kitasatospora sp. NPDC090308
CTTCCACAAGCCACTGCCGGATCACTAGTCCCGACTTTCGTCCCTGCTCGACCTGTCAGTCTCACAGTCAAGCTCCCTTGTGCACTTACACTCGACACCTGATTGCCAACCAGGCTGAGGGAACCTTTGGGCGCCTCCGTTACTTTTTAGGAGGCAACCGCCCCAGTTAAACTACCCATCAGGCACTGTCCCTGACCCGGATCACGGGCCGAAGTTAGATGTCCAAAGTGACCAGAGTGGTATTTCAACGATGACTCCACCCGAACTGGCGTCCGGGCTTCAACGTCTCCCACCTATCCTACACAAGCCACTCCGAACACCAATACCAAACTATAGTAAAGGTCTCGGGGTCTTTCCGTCCTGCTGCGCGTAACGAGCATCTTTACTCGTACTGCAATTTCGCCGAGTTTATGGTTGAGACAGCGGGGAAGTCGTTACTCCATTCGTGCAGGTCGGAACTTACCCGACAAGGAATTTCGCTACCTTAGGATGGTTATAGTTACCACCGCCGTTTACTGGGGCTTAAATTCTCAGCTTCGCCCCCGAAGGGGCTAACCGGTCCTCTTAACCTTCCAGCACCGGGCAGGAGTCAGTCCGTATACATCGTCTTGCGACTTCGCACGGACCTGTGTTTTTAGTAAACAGTCGCTTCCCCCTGGTCTCTGCGGCCCACACCCGCTCACGGAGAGCCAGTCTCCATCACGGGGCAGGCCCCCCTTCTCCCGAAGTTACGGGGGCATTTTGCCGAGTTCCTTAACCATAATTCTCTCGATCGCCTTGGTATTCTCTACCTGATCACCTGTGTCGGTTTGGGGTACGGGCGGCTAAAACCTCGCGTCGATGCTTTTCTCGGCAGCATAGGATCACCGGATCCCCCCATACGGGGGTCCCATCAGATCTCAGGCACGTGCTCGAAGCACACAGGAACGGATTTGCCTATCCCTGACCCTACATCCTTAGACCGGGACAACCATCGCCCGGCCCGGCTACCTTCCTGCGTCACACCTGTTAATACGCTTACCTCCCGGGATCAGGTCCCAGCCACCACCACAACACTCACTTCTCGAAAGAAGCTTTGCGTCAGGTGGGGGGTGGTTAGTATCCCCCGCTCAGTATTGGCGGTTCTTCGCCGGTACGGGAATATCAACCCGTTGTCCATCGACTACGCCTGTCGGCCTCGCCTTAGGTCCCGACTTACCCAGGGCAGATTAGCTTGACCCTGGAACCCTTGATCATTCGGCGGACGGGTTTCTCACCCGTCTTTCGCTACTCATGCCTGCATTCTCACTCGTGTAGGCTCCACCGCTGGTTTCCACCGCGACTTCACCGCCCACACGACGCTCCCCTACCCATCCACACCCCTGAACCACAAAGGCTTAGGCAAATGTGTGAATGCCACAACTTCGGCGGTGTACTTGAGCCCCGCTACATTGTCGGCGCGGAATCACTTGACCAGTGAGCTATTACGCACTCTTTCA
>NZ_JBIVXY010000044.1:0-1434 GCF_044769485.1 Kitasatospora sp. NPDC090308
CCCCACCACACAACCCCCAAGGGGCCACACACGCGGTAGGAGAACGGCCGCAGGAAAACAAGAAACACCAAAACCGTGTCCCCAGCCCGAAGCTGCAGAAGGTCCTGTTGCCTCAGGACCCAACAGTGCACCAAACACAACCCCCACAACCAACACCCCAACACTTTCCCCACAACCACCACCCACCACAAAAAAGGGGGGACAGCAATCGCCGTACTCGCACCAGGACACCAGCCCAGAAGCCATGCCAAAAAACATTTGATTCGTTGATATTCCACCCATGAGCACCCACCGCAGAACAGACGCCTGCGCAATGGGCAACACTGACAACCACCAGCCCCGCATGCACGGAAACCAGGAACGGTTGTTAGCAGCTCCTTAGAAAGGAGGTGATCCAGCCGCACCTTCCGGTACGGCTACCTTGTTACGACTTAGTCCCAATCGCCGGTCCCACCTTCGACGGCTCCCCCCACAAGGGTTAGGCCACCGGCTTCGGGTGTTACCAACTTTCGTGACTTGACGGGCGGTGTGTACAAGGCCCGGGAACGTATTCACCGCAGCGTTGCTGATCTGCGATTACTAGCGACTCCGACTTCATGGGGTCGAGTTGCAGACCCCAATCCGAACTGAGACCGGCTTTTTGGGATTAGCTCCACCTCACAGTATCGCAACCCTTTGTACCGGCCATTGTAGCATGCGTGAAGCCCAAGACATAAGGGGCATGATGATTTGACGTCGTCCCCACCTTCCTCCGAGTTGACCCCGGCAGTCTCCTATGAGTCCCCGGCCGAACCGCTGGCAACATAGAACGAGGGTTGCGCTCGTTGCGGGACTTAACCCAACATCTCACGACACGAGCTGACGACAACCATGCACCACCTGTAAACCGGCCGCAAGCGGGGCACCTGTCTCCAGGTCTTTCCGGTTCATGTCAAGCCTTGGTAAGGTTCTTCGCGTTGCATCGAATTAATCCGCATGCTCCGCCGCTTGTGCGGGCCCCCGTCAATTCCTTTGAGTTTTAGCCTTGCGGCCGTACTCCCCAGGCGGGGCACTTAATGCGTTAGCTACGGCGCGGAAAACGTGGAATGTCCCCCACACCTAGTGCCCAACGTTTACGGCATGGACTACCAGGGTATCTAATCCTGTTCGCTCCCCATGCTTTCGCTCCTCAGCGTCAGTTACAGCCCAGAGACCTGCCTTCGCCATCGGTGTTCCTCCTGATATCTGCGCATTTCACCGCTACACCAGGAATTCCAGTCTCCCCTACTGCACTCTAGTCTGCCCGTACCCACTGCAGAACCGGAGTTGAGCCCCGGTCTTTCACAGCAGACGCGACAAACCGCCTACGAGCTCTTTACGCCCAATAATTCCGGATAACGCTTGCGCCCTACGTATTACCGCGGCTGCTGGCACGTAGTTAGCCGGCGCTTCTTC
>NZ_JBIVXY010000045.1:0-1181 GCF_044769485.1 Kitasatospora sp. NPDC090308
GCTCCCTGAGCTGGTGGTGGCCGCAGAGACCAGCGAGAAGCGACTGTTTACTAAAAACACAGGTCCGTGCGAAGCCGTAAGGCGATGTATACGGACTGACGCCTGCCCGGTGCTGGAACGTTAAGGGGACCGGTTAGTCACAATTCGTTGTGGCGAAGCTGAGAACTTAAGCGCCAGTAAACGGCGGTGGTAACTATAACCATCCTAAGGTAGCGAAATTCCTTGTCGGGTAAGTTCCGACCTGCACGAATGGCGTAACGACTTCTCGACTGTCTCAACCACAGGCCCGGTGAAATTGCATTACGAGTAAAGATGCTCGTTTCGCGCAGCAGGACGGAAAGACCCCGGGACCTTTACTATAGCTTGATATTGGTGTTCGGTTCGGCTTGTGTAGGATAGGTGGGAGACTGTGAAACTCGGACGCCAGTTCGGGTGGAGTCGCCGTTGAAATACCACTCTGGTCGTGCTGGATGTCTAACCTGGGTCCGTGATCCGGATCAGGGACAGTGTCTGGTGGGTAGTTTAACTGGGGCGGTTGCCTCCTAAAGGGTAACGGAGGCGCCCAAAGGTTCCCTCAGCCTGGTTGGCAATCAGGTGTTGAGTGTAAGTGCACAAGGGAGCTTGACTGTGAGACTGACGGGTCGAGCAGGTACGAAAGTAGGGACTAGTGATCCGGCGGTGGCTTGTGGAAGCGCCGTCGCTCAACGGATAAAAGGTACCCCGGGGATAACAGGCTGATCTTCCCCAAGAGTCCATATCGACGGGATGGTTTGGCACCTCGATGTCGGCTCGTCGCATCCTGGGGCTGGAGTAGGTCCCAAGGGTTGGGCTGTTCGCCCATTAAAGCGGTACGCGAGCTGGGTTTAGAACGTCGTGAGACAGTTCGGTCCCTATCCGCTGTGCGCGTAGGAGTGTTGAGAAGGGCTGTCCCTAGTACGAGAGGACCGGGACGGACGAACCTCTGGTGTGCCAGTTGTCCTGCCAAGGGCATGGCTGGTTGGCTACGTTCGGGAGGGATAACCGCTGAAAGCATCTAAGCGGGAAGCCTGCTTCGAGATGAGCACTCCCACCTCCTTGAGAGGGTAAGGCTCCCAGTAGACGACTGGGTTGATAGGCCGGATATGGAAGCCCTGTGAGGGGTGGAGTTGACCGGTACTAATAGGCCGAGGGCTTGTCCTCAG
>NZ_JBIVXY010000046.1:0-1065 GCF_044769485.1 Kitasatospora sp. NPDC090308
TGTTCTGACCACGGAGGTTGGTGACGGGGTTCACGGCTTGGTGATCTTGAAATGAGTGAGGGCCTTCTGGCTCGGTGTGGATTGCGACATCTGCACCGGCGACCAGAAAGGCCCTCATGCCACACCGTAACGCACCGCTGACCGAGACCGGACGGCTGCGCCTGGCCCGCTGCGTGGTCGAGGACGGCTGGCCACTGCGCCGGGCCGCCGAGCGTTTCCAGGTCTCGCCCACCACAGCCATGCGCTGGGCGGACCGCTACCGCGCGTTCGGCGAGGCTGGCATGGGCGACCGTTCCAGTCGGCCGCACCGCAGCCCGAACCGGACCCCGACCCGTACCGAGCGGCGGATCATCAAGGTCCGCGTCCTGCGCCGCTGGGGCCCGGCGCGCATCGCCTACCTGCTGAAGCTCAACCCGGCCACCGTGCACCGGGTCCTGACCCGCTACCGCCTCGCCCGCCTCTCGCACCTCGATCGTGCCACCGGACGGCCGATACGGCGCTACGAGCACGCGGCGCCGGGCGAGTTGGTCCACGTCGACGTCAAGAAGCTCGGCAACATCCCCGACGGCGGCGGCCACAAGACCCTCGGGCGGCAGGCCGGACGCAGAACACGTTCCGGCGTCGGCTACAGCTTTCTGCACAACGCGGTCGACGACCACTCCCGCCTGGCCTACAGCGAGATCCTCGCGGACGAGCGCAAGGAGACCGCCGCCGCGTTCTGGACCCGGGCCAACGACTTCTTCACCCGGGCCGGCATCACCGTCCGGCGGGTCATGACCGACAACGGCGCCTGCTACAAGTCCCACCTGTGGCGCGACGCCCTCGCAGCCGAAGGCATCACGCACAAGCGCACCCGCCCCTACCGGCCGCAGAGCAACGGCAAGGTCGAACGCTTCAACCGCACCCTGCTCGACGAATGGGCCTACGCCAAGCCCTACCGCACCGAACAGGAACGCCGCGACGCCTACCCCGCCTGGCTCCACACCTACAATCACCACCGCGGACACACCGCACTCGCAGGCCAACCACCCGCCAGCCGCGTTCCCAACCTCACAGGACAGAACA
>NZ_JBIVXY010000047.1:0-1040 GCF_044769485.1 Kitasatospora sp. NPDC090308
ACGAGTTGGTGCGTGATTGCGGCGGAGATGTGCTGGCCTGATCTGGGGCCTTGTTCAGGCGGTGGCGGTGCGGTCGGAGACCAGTCCGGCGATGGCGAGGTAGGTCTCCGGGAGGGTGTCGCGGCGGTGGGTCCAGCGAGTCAGGCCCTTCCATCGTTTGTGGTCGGCGAGGGCGTGTTCGACCGGGATGCGCTGGGAGGAGTGCTGGTGTCGGGCCCGCTCCCGTGCCTCGTGGACTTCCGGCGGGCAGATCTTGTTTGCCTTCCGCGGCGGAGTGACGGCCTGGCCAGGATGATCCCTTCGTAGCCCCAAGTAGCCGTCATCGAGAAGGACTTGAATATCCGGGAACCGGCGGAAGAGGTCGTCGATGCCCTCGCTGCGGATCGCGGTCGCATCGTGCATGCGTCCCGGGCGGAGGTTGCCGGCCCACAGGGTGCGGCCCGCTTCGTCGGCGACGACGGTGGCCTTCATGGTGTTCTGCTTCTTCTTGCCGGACACGAAAGCCCGTCGTCCGCCGCGGTGGCCGACTGGGCGGCGGACCTGAACCTCGGTGGCGTCCAGCCGCAGGAGCACGCCCTCGGCCTGCGCGTAGGCGAACACGTCCGCGAGGGTTCGCAGCCGGATCCCCGGGCGGTCCGGCACCGCGAAGCCGCGGCGCGCGAGCAGGCCGCGTATCTCGGCGATGGCCCGGGTGATCGTGGAGCGGTCCACGCCGAACAGCAGGCCAAGGACTGCGTGCGGGAGATCGTGCCGCAGATGGATCAGCGCCGCGACCACTCGGTCGGTGAACACCAGCCGGTGCTTGGCGCCCGCACCGGCAGTCCTGCGCCGGACTCCACCCCGGACCGTGTGCCGCCGGCCTTCCACCACCGCCTGCCAGGGCGACGCCAGCTCGGCTATCAGCTCTGCCAAGTGCCGACGCGAGACGCCGGTCAGCATCCGATGCCCGACGACGGCACGGTTCACCATGATCGACACAACGAAGATCATGCCGTCCGAGGCAGCCATGTCCAACTCGCCGCAATCACGCACCAACTCGT